>NZ_VFVV01000001.1:0-770274 GCF_006442695.1 Mesorhizobium sp. B2-3-7
CCCCTACTCCCCTACTCCCCTACTCCCTCTCGTATATCCCACATGAACCTGCTCTATGCCGTCTTCGCCTTCCTTCTGGCGCTCGTCTTTGGCTTTGTCGGCATCACGCGCGTCGGCTCCTGGCTGATCGAGCGCCGCAACCCGGCCGTCGGCGAATTCGTCGACATCGATGGCGCGCGCATCCACTATGTCCACGTTCCTGGCCCCGCCAAGGCCGACCTGCCGCCTGTTGTCTTCATCCACGGCGCCAGCGCCAATCTCAGGGATCAGATGCTGCCGCTCAGGCCGTTGCTCGAAGGGCGCGCCGAATTGCTGTTCTTCGACCGGCCGGGATTCGGTTGGTCGGGACGCGGGCCCGGCAACAACGAGGATCCGTGGTCGCAGGCCGACACCGTCGCCGCGCTGATGGACCATCTCGGTATGAAGCAGGCTATCATCGTCGGCCATTCCTTCGGTGGCGCGGTGACGACCGCCTTCGGCCGCGAGCATGCCGACAAGACGCTCGGGCTGGTATTCCTGGCACCGGCAACCCATCCGTGGCCCGGCGGCGCAACCGCCTGGTACTACGACCTGACCACCATTCCGGTGATCGGCCGGCTGTTCTCCGAAACGCTGAGCTATCCGGCAGGAATGCTGCGGATCGCCGACGCTACGACCTGCGTCTTCTCGCCCAACAAAGTGCCGGACAATTATGTCGCCGAGGCCTCGATCCCGCTGGTGCTGAGACCCTCGGCCTTCCGCGCAAATGCCAGCGATGTCGCCGGCCTCTACCGCTATGCGCTTGGGGCCGCGCCGCGCTACGCCGAGATCAAGGCGCCGACCGTGGTCATCTCGGGCGATCGAGACAAGGTCGTCTACGCCCATATCCATTCGGTCGGCCTCGAGCGCAACATTGCCGGCGCCGAACTGGTCTGGGTGCGCAATCTCGGCCACAAGCCGGACTGGATCGCGTCTGATCTGGTCGTTGGCGCCATCGAGAAGGCCGCCGGCAGGAGCGTGGATCTGGAGGCGATGGCAAGGGCGGTGGAAGCGCGGATCGCCGGCGATGCCTATGGCGCCGGAAAATGCGCCGACCTCAAGGAACCCGAAGCGGAGTTGGCGCCGACCTGATGTGCGTCTTCCGACAACGGTCTTCGAAAAACGGTATCGGGGCCAGAGCGGCATGTACGTCCTGAAACACGGCATAAAGAAAAATCCCGAAAAATTCTGGGCGCTGCCGGATCGCATCTTCTTCGGTTACGGCGCCTGCCCCATCCTTGCGGGCGTCTTTCTCAGCTATCCTCCCCTGGACGGATTTTACGGCGAGCGGATCATTCCAAGCGGGAACCATTACGGAAACCATATCTATGTGACCAACGGCGTGATCGCCTTCGACTACCATGGCTATTCCAGCCGCGAACGGCTTCTGGAACACCACAAACGAGGATGGGCTTCGCACAGCGCCGACTGGCACTGCACGCTGGAAAAGGTCGATTTCGATCTGCTCGACACTGCCGAACTTAATCGGCGAAAGATGCGGGGACCGGATCAATACCTGCAAGATCCCATACCCGCGCGCGTCGCTTCCTTCAGCGCATTGACCACGCCGCAGCGGCAACAAGAGCTCTCAAGATCGCAACGCGGTGAAGCCCTGGGGCGGGCTTATCGGGTGCCCAAGTCCGAACCGACATAGGCGATGCGCAGCATATTGGTCGAACCGGGCGTCCTTAGCGGCACGCCGGCGGTGATGATGACGCGGTCGCCGGGCTTGCCGAATTCCTCTTCAAGCGCGATGCGGCAGGCGCGATCGACCATGTCGTCGAGATCGGTGGCATCGGGGGAGACGACGCAGTGCGTGCCCCACAGCAGCGACAGCCGCCGCGCCGTGTTGACGATCGGCGACAGGGCCACGATCGGCACCTGCGGGCGCTCGCGCGCGGCGCGCAGGCCCGTGGTGCCGGAAGCCGTGTAGGTGATGATCGCCGACAGTTTCAGCGTCTCGGCGATTTCGCGGGCCGCCAGCGAGATCGCATCGGCGCCGGTTGCTTCAGGCTCGGAACGCTGGGCGTTGATGATGCCTGCATAGGTCGGATCGGTTTCCACCTTGGTGGCGATGCGGTTCATCATCGCCACCGCTTCCACCGGATAGGCGCCCGCGGCCGATTCGGCCGAAAGCATGATGGCGTCGGCGCCTTCGAAGACGGCGATCGAAACGTCGGAGACTTCCGCGCGGGTCGGCACGGGCGCGGTGATCATCGATTCCAGCATCTGCGTGGCGACCACCACCGGCTTGCCGGCGCGGCGCGCTGCGCGCGTGATCTGCTTCTGGATCCCGGGCACGGCTTCCAGCGGCATCTCGACGCCGAGATCGCCGCGCGCGACCATCAGCGCGTCTGAGAGTTCAATGATTTCGGCCAGACGGGCAACCGCCTGCGGCTTCTCGATCTTGGCCATGATCAGCGCCCGGCCGCGTGCGATCTTGCGCGCTTCGGCAAGGTCCTCCGGCCGCTGCACGAAGGACAGCGCTATCCAGTCGACGCCGGTGGCGAGCACCGCGTCGAGATCCCTGCGGTCCTTCTCGGTCAGCGCGCCGACCGGCAGGTCGGTATCGGGCAGGCTGACGCCCTTTCTGTCGGAAATCGTGGTGCCGGCAACGACGGTGCAGACGATCGCCTTGCCGTTGGCCTTCACCGCTTTCAGCTCCAGCTTCCCGTCATCGATCAACAGCCGGTGACCGGCCTCGACCGAACTCAGGATTTCGGGATGCGGCAGATAGACCCTGGCCGCGGTGCCGGGCTCGGGATTGTCGTCGAGCGTGAAGGTCTGGCCGACGGTCAACACCTCCTTGCCGTTGGCGAACTTGCCGACGCGCAGCTTGGGTCCTTGCAGGTCGGCAAGGATGCCGATCGGCCTTCCGACCGTCTCCTCGACAGCGCGGATGCGTCCGACCAGCGTGCGCATCAACTCGTGATCGGTATGGCTCATGTTGATGCGGAACACATCGGCGCCCGCTTCGAACAGCTTCTTCAGCATTTCCTCGGAAGAGGAGGCCGGACCGATGGTGGCTAGGATCTTGACCTTGCGGCTGCGTCTCATTGACTGTTTGTTCCCGGGGCGGCTGGCGCGCCTCCCGTTGCGGGGTCGTCGGTTAGCTGGACCATCCAGCTTGCCTGCTCGCCCGTGTCGTATTCCTGGAATCCGGCGCGCTGGAAGCCCCGGGCGACGCAATCGGTGACGCCGGCGATCTTGAACTCTTTTTCAGCCACGCACATGTTGATCGGGCCGTCCCAGCGTCCGCCGCGTTCGGCGTCTTCTGCATAAAGATAGTAAAACCTTGATGACAGCGGCCCTTCGATCAGCGTCTTGCAGCTCGATCCTTCGATGTGCCACCAGCCCTCGGTGATCCAGCCGGCCTTGGCACGATAGCCGATGCCGACGCCGACCAGGTTTTGCGTCGCGTTGCAGACGCGGAAATCAGCGCGGGCGGGCGAGGCCGCAACCATCGCGGACAAACCCACGGCGAGCGTCAGGAGCGGCATGGCGAAGGCGAAGCGCACGCGCCGCCCGCCCGCGGAACTCATCCTGAAACCCCTCAAGAACCACATCAGCATCTCTCTGCGCCCCTTTTCGGAAAAGTCCGGGCGCATGTCAACGCGCCGTTTTGTCCAATTCCAATCGATTTAAGAAGGCTCCCGGCGCGCGATCCGTCGCCCCTTGCCAGATTTCAGCGGAAACCTTGGCCAAACAACGGCATTGCGCCCGCGTCGTCTTCGTGGAAAGACGATAGCATCCTCCCCGGAAGCCAGCGAACAGACCATTTCCCGCCAATGACCCGATCCACAGTTTTCGCGCCTTTCGATGTCGTCGAGGGCGACCGCAAGCGGGGCATGGTGCTGTTGGCCGACCATGCCCGCCGCGACCTGCCTGAAGACTATGGCAGCCTTGGCCTGCCGGCGGCGGCGTTCGACCGCCACATCGCCTATGACATCGGCGTCGAGGCGGTGACGCGCGAACTCGCTGCCTTGCTCGATGTGCCAGCGGTGCTCGCCAATTTTTCGCGGCTGCTGATCGATCCCAATCGTGGTGAGGATGATCCAACGCTGATCCGTCAGCTCTATGACGGCACCGTCGTGACAGGAAACTATCCACTCGCCCCGGAGGAGCGCGAAAGGCGGCTTGACCGCTTCTACCGGCCCTATCACGACGCCGTCGGCGCCACGATCGCCTCGGTCGCGCAGGCTTCCGGCAAGGCACCCTTCATCTTCTCCGTGCATTCCTTCACGCCGGTCATGCAGGGCAGGCAGCGGCCGTGGCATGTCGGCGTACTGTGGGACCGCGACGACCGCGTGGCGCGGCCGCTGATCGACATGCTGGCCGCTGACAAAAACCTCGTTGTCGGCGACAACGAGCCCTATGACGGCGCGCTGCGGGGCGACACCATGTTCAGGCACGCCATCGTCAACGGCTATGCCCACGCGCTGATCGAAATCCGCCAGGACCTGATCGCGACCGGCGGGGATGCGCTTTCGTGGGCTGAGCGTCTGGCGCCGATCGTTGACGCGATCGATCGCCGTCCCGATATACACCAAGTGAAGATGTTCGGCTCGCGCACCGGGCCGTTATGAGGAGGTTTCGATGACCGAACTCAGCGACGAACAGAAACGCGACTTCGAGGCCGCCGCCTTTCGCCGGCTGGTGGCGCATCTGCGTGAGCGTGGCGACGTGCAGAACATCGATTTGATGAATCTCGCCGGCTTCTGCCGCAACTGCCTGTCGAACTGGTATCGCGAGGCCGCGGAAGCCGAAGGCGTCGATCTCAGCAAGGACCAGTCGCGCGAGATCGTCTACGGCATGCCTTACGCGCAATGGCAGGCGCTGCACCAGACCGAAACCTCCGACGCCAAGAAGGCCGAATTCGAGGCCAGGCGACCCAGAGACCACTAGGTGGTCTCTTACGTCCTCGATTTTCTTGAGCGTTCGGTTTGGCCCAAATGCTTCCCGAGCGCAGCGCTTGACTGAAAATTGAATCGATCTAATTTGCCGCGCAAAGCCACTTTCTGACCGGATTCGCCTATGAACGCGTCGAATGCAATGCAGACCGCCATTCGCGGCCGCTGGGCCGTGGCGGCCATCTTCCTCGCCAACGGCTTCCTGACCGGCAGCTGGGCGCCGCAGATTCCGGTGTTCCTGACCCGCCTCGACATTTCCAAGTTCACTCTGGGGCTTTTGATCCTGCTGTTCGGCGCCGGCGCCGTCACCGCCATGACCTGGTGCGGTCACCTGATTTCGAAACACGGCTCGCGCACCGTGCTGCGCTGGTTTGGCCTCTGCGGCAGCCTGGGCCTGCTGGTCGTGGCGCTGGCGCCCAACGTGCCGCTGGCTGCCGTCGCCATGTTCATCTTTGGCGGCTCCATCGGCGGCATGGATGTCGCCATGAACGCCAATGCGGTGGTGGTCGAGCGGCGGCTGTCGCGCGCGATCATGTCCTCCTCGCATGGCTTCTGGAGCCTCGGCGGTTTCGCCGGCGGTGCCCTTGGCGGCTTTGCCATCCAGAATTACGGCCACCTCGCCCACGCCGCGGTCGTGACGGCGCTTGCCTTAGCGGCGATCGCGGCGGCGGTGCCCTATATCGTCGCCGAGGGCAGGCCGCAGGCTGCGGAGCATCATAAATTCACCTTGCCGGGAAACCCGCTGGTCTACCTCGTGGGCCTGATGGCGCTGCTGACGATGGTCTCTGAAGGCGCCGTACTCGACTGGGCAGCGCTTTATCTCAGGCAGGAACTTGGCGCCGATCTCGCCATTGCCGGCCTCGCCTATGCCGCCTTTTCCGGCGTCATGGCGATCATGCGTTTCTTCGGCGATGGCGTGCGCAATCGTTTCGGGGCCGTGACGACGTTGCGCGGTTCGGCGATCATCGCTGCCGCCGGCATGCTGATCGCAGGCCTGTCGCCCTCATCCTGGCTTGCCATCTCCGCCTTCGCTCTATGCGGCTTCGGCATCGCCAATATGGTGCCGATCATCTTTTCGGCCGGCGGCAACCAGGAAGGCATGTCATCGGGCACCGGGATGAGCGTCGTCACCACGATGGGCTATTCCGGCATCCTCGTGGCCCCCTCGGCGATCGGCTTCGTTGCCGAGCATTCCAGCTTCGGCCCGATCTTCATCGCCATGTCGGGCCTGCTGATCGTTGTACTGCTGATGGCCGGATTGGCTCATCGCGCCGAATTCGCTCCCGAAGCGGCGCCGGCCGAATAGCGTTTCAGTTCCTCGTGAAGGAAATCCGCCACGCGTCGGATGCGCACGCTGGTGCGCACGTCGCGATGCATGGCCAGCCACACCGGCAGCTTGGGCAGCGGCAGGCCCGGCAGCACCTCCTCCACCAGGGGGTCCCGCTTGGCCAGCGGCTCCTGGCCGAGGCCGATGCCGTTTCCCGCCCGCACCGCCTCCCAAAGCACGATCTGGTTGTCGGTCCGGAAGCGAAAACTGTTCCGGGTGACCGGTATGCCGGAATGCGTAAAGCCTCGGATCATCTCCTCGCTCCGGTCGAAGCCGATCAGCGCGTGGTCGAGCAGGTCGGCCGGCTCGCGCGGGCGGCCGCACCGGTCGAGATAGGCTAGGGAAGCACAGGCGCAGAGCGCGATATCGCAGACCTTGCGCGCCACCAGCTCGTTCTGTGTCGGCTTGACCATGCGGATGGCGATGTCGGCATCCCGGCGCAGCAGGTTCTCGACCTGGTTGGAAGCGACGATCTCGACCTCGATGCCGGGCTCCTCGACACCGAGCCGCGCCATCATGTCGGGCAGCACATAGGCCGCCACCACCTCGCTGGCGGCGATGCGCACCGTGCCTTCGATCGCTTCGACCGAACCCAGCGCCAACCGTGAAAAGGCACTCGCTTGCGCGCTCACCGCCTTGCCGCGCTCGAACAGAATGGCCCCGGCTTCCGTCAGCGCGTAGCCGCTTCGCCCGCGCCGGAACAGGATGACGCCGAGCGCCTGTTCTAGTTCCGAGATGTGGCGGCCAAGCGTCGGCTGACTTGCCGACAGCTTTCTCGCCGCGGCCGACAGGCTGCCGGTCTCAGCGACCGTGACGAAGCTCTTGATCAGGTTCCAGTCGATGTCAGTCATTCAAAACTGAATATCAGAACTGCACATATGGTCAATTTCAATTCATTGGTGAGGCAATCATATTCGGCCTGCAAACATCGATACGCCCTGCAACAAGCCAATCAGGAGTAACCCAAATGACCAAGACCGCCGCTGCCCTCCTCATCGCCGCCAACGCCGCTTTCGCAAGCAGCGACAAGTTCGGCTCGAACAATGCCAGCCAGACGCCTGTCGCCAGCAAAGACAAGACGATCACCACATCGATCGAGAAGTCGAATGCAATCATCCGGAAGCCGGTCGTCCCGGGCAGCAACCGCGACCTCTTCGGCAACCGCTGAACAGACGCCGAGATATCCCCAAGGCGGTGGGCTTGTCCCGTCGCTTCACAGCAAACAGGAGACGAAGAATGACCAAGATTGCAATCCTCGGCGCCAATGGCCGGCTCGGCCGCGTGGTCGCCAAGGCCTTCATCGACGCGGGCTATGATGTCCGCGCCATCACCCGCACCGGCAAGGTGCCGGCTGAGCTTGCAGGCGCGACGGCCGTCGCCGGCGATGCGCTGGACCGCGAGTCTCTGATCCGCGCGACGCAGGGCGTCGACATCATTTTCAACGGCCTGAACCCGATCTACACCGACTGGGGCAAGTGCCTGCCGATGGCCGAGAATGTCATGACCGCCTGCCGAGCCAACGGCACGCTGCATCTCTTCCCCGGCACCGTCTACAATTATGGCTCGCCGATGCCGGCGGTGATCACGGAAGACACGCCGTTCCATCCGACGACCGAGAAAGGGCGGATCCGCTGCGCCATGGAGGAGCTGTTCCGCCGTGAAGCTGAGGCGGGTCGGGTGCGCACGATCATTCTGCGCGCCGGCGATTTCTTCGGCGGCACCGGCAGCGGCTCCTGGTTCGACCTCGTCGTCGCCGCCAAGATGAGCAAGGGCATCTACACCGCGCCCGGCCCGGCCGATCTGGTGCATGAATGGGCCTATCTGCCGGATTTCGCAGTCGGTTTCGTTGCGCTGGCGCGCAATCTCGACAAACTCGGCTCTTACGAGGCGCTGAATTTTCCGGGCCATGCCGTCACCGACATCGAGATCAAGGCGGCCGCCGAAAAGGCGCTCGGACGCAAGCTTAAACTAAGCTTCATGCCGTGGTGGGTGCTGCGCGCCGGAAGCCCGTTCGTGGCGATGTGGCGCGAGATCGTCTCGATGTCCTATCTGCGTTTCGAGGCGCACCGGCTGGCCTCGGCGCGACTGAACGAGATCATCGGTGAAATCCCGCACACCCCTCTGGACCAGGCGATGCACGAAGCCTTGCAGGATATCGGCGTCGCCGTCGCGCCGGCCTGGCACCAAGCAGCGTGATTGCCGAGCGTGCCGAAAAGACGGGAACGGCGGGCCCGGCCGCAAATCGTTGCCGGTCAGATCCGGCCCATCAGAAGCAGGATAAGCACCACGACGAGGACGACGCCGACGATGCCCGACGGCCCGTAGCCCCAGGAGCGCGAATGCGGCCATGCCGGCACTGCGCCGATCAGGATCAGGATCAGGATGATGATGAGAATCGTGCTGATCGTCATTTTAGAGCCCTCGCCGTCTGGTTGAATCCGAGGGAACAATGCAAAAGGCCGCCCGGTAGTTCCCGGGCGGCCTTTTGACCTGCCTTGCGAAACCGCTCTATTCGGCGGCCTTCGGGAAGGCGACTGCCGGCTCGGCGTCGCCATCGGCCGCTGGCTCCTGCGAGATCTCTCCCTTGCCGCGTCGCAACAGCCGGCTGAACCACCCTCGCCGCGCGCCGGGCTTGACCTTGGCGCGGGTGAACACCATCAGCATCGACGGCGTCACCACCAGCGTCAGCACGGTGGCGAAGGACAGGCCGAACACGATCGCCGACGACAGCGAAATCCACCACTGCGTCGACGGCGCGTTGATCGTCGTCTCATGATGGAAGATCTCGAGGCCGAGGCCGAAGGCGATCGGCAGCACGCCGAGGATAGCCGAAACCGCCGTCAGCACCACCGGGCGGGCACGCTCGCGGCAGGTCTGCAGCACCGCTTCCATCTTGTCCCAGCCCTCCTCGCGCAGCCGGTCATAGGTGTCGATCAGCACGATATTGTTGTTGACCACCACGCCGGCCAGCGCGATGACGCCGATGCCCGACATGACGATGCCGAACGCTTCGCCTGTCAGAAGCAGGCCCAGGAACACGCCGATCGTCGCCATGACCACGCAGGACAGCACCAGCCAGACGCTGGTGAACTTGTTGAACTGCGCCAGCAGCACCAGGAAGATCAGGAAGATCGCCGCGCCGAAGGCCTTGCTGAGGAAGGCGCTCGCTTCCGCGCTGTCCTCGTTGGAGCCGGCGAGCTTCCAGCGTATGCCGCTGCCGAGATCCATGTCCGAGACCGCCTTGGTCACCTGCTCCTGTACGGCGGCGACCTGCGCTCCGGCGGCGACATTGGCCTGCACCACGACGGTGCGCGCGCCGTCGATGCGGTTGAGAATGCCGACCGTCGGCTCGGGCTTGCGCACGACGAAGTTCGAGATCGGCACCGACCCTTGCGACGTCTGCACCCTGAGTTCGTCGAGCGTCGACAGCGTGCGCCGGTCTTCCGGAAGGCGCAGGCGGATGTCGACGGCATCGTCCGCGCCCGCCGGCCGGTATTCCGACAGCTTCAAGCCGTTGGTCACCAGCTGCACCACGGTGCCGACCGAGGTCGGGCTGATGCCGTATTGGGCGGCCTTGGCGCGGTCGACCTCGAGCGCCCAGTCGACGCCGGGCGGCGGCAGGCCGTCCGAAATGTCGATGACGTTGGGCACCTTGGCGATCCGCGCCGCCACTTCGCGCGCCTTGTCGTCGAGCCCCTTGGGATCGGCGGCCGAAAGCCTGATCTGGATCGGCTTGCCGGTCGGCGGGCCGGCCTCCGGCACGCGCACCTCGACGTCGACGCCGGGAATGCCGGCCATGACGCCGCGCAGATCGCTGAGGATCTGGTTGGCGGATTTGCGCTCGCGCCAGTCGACGAACTCGTACTGGATCACGCCGACGACGTCCTCGGGAATGTCCTGGCCGCCGCCCTGAGTCTTGCCGGCGCGTGTATAGACCGATTTTACGCCCGGCCAGCCGAGCAGCCTGTTCTCCGCCGTCCTGGTGGCGGCATCCATCTCGGCCAGCGAAAGATTGCCGCGCGCATGCACGTAGAGCAGGCCGTAGTCCGGCTCGACGCTGGGGAAGAACTCGACGCCGGCGCCGTATTTCGAATAGGCGTAGCCGACGCCGAACAGCAGCGCCACGGTGAGCACCAGGACGGTGATCGGGAAGCGCACCGCCTGCTTGACGATGGCCATGTACCAGCCGTCGCGGTTGTCGTCCTCGTGATGCTTCGGCGCCTTGGCGAAGATCGCGCCCAGCGTCGGCGCGAACACCAGCGCATAGAGCATCGAGGCCGACAGCGTGACGATCAGCGTGATCGGCATGTATTTCATGAAGTCGCCGATGATGCCGGGCCAGAACAGCAGCGGCGAGAACGCGGCGATGCGCGTCATCGTCGCCGCGATGACCGGGCCGGCCATGCGCTTGGCGGCGAGCGCGAAGGCATCCGCCTTCGGCATGCCTTCGCTCATGCGCCGCTCGGCGAACTCGGTGACGATGATGGCGTCGTCGACCAGCATGCCGACAGCCAGGATGAGGCTGAACAGCACGATCATGTTGATCGTGTAGCCCATCATGGCAAGCAGCAATATGCCGATCAGGAAGGACGATGGTATGGCCAGCCCGATGAGCAGCGAGGCGCGGCCCGACAGCGCGTAGAGAATGACGATGAACACCAGGATCACGGCGATCATGACGTGGTTCTGGAGGTCACCCAAGAGCTGGTTGACGAAGACCGACTTGTCCTGCGTGTAGGTGACATGCATGCCTTCGGGCATCGTCTTGATGAAGGTGTCGGACACCTCCCTGACATGGTTCAGCGTGTCGATCAGGTTGGCGCCGATGCGCTTCTTCACCTCGATGGCGATGGCCGGCTTGCCGTCGAGGCGAGTGACCGTCTCGGCGTCCTTGAAGGTCGAGCGTATGGTGGCGATGTCCTTGGCCTGCACCACGGCGTTGGGTGTGGCGACGACCGGCAGGTTGGCCACGTCCTCGGGCGTCTCGATCAGCGACGGCACCTTGACCGCGTATTTGCCTTCCGAGCCTTCGAGATTGCCGGCGGCGACCAGGCTGTTGGAGGCGCCGACGCCTTGCATCAGCTGGTCGAGCTGCAGCCCGTAGGAGGACAGCTTCACCGGATCGATGACCACTTCGACCAGATCGTCGCGCGCGCCCTGCAGCGAGCCTTCCAGCACGCCCGGTACCTCTTCGATACGGTCGCGCAGTTCGCGCGCAGCCGCCGTCAGCACGCGCTCCGGCACGTCGCCCGACAGAGTGACGACGAGGACCGGAAACTCGGAAACGTTGACCTCGTTGACCGTCGGCTCCTCGGCCGCCTGCGGCAGGTCGGCCTTGGCATCCTGCACCTTGCTGCGCGTGTCCTGGAGCGCCGTGGCCAGATTGGTCTGCGGCTGGAACTCGACCAGCACGTAGCCGCCGCCCTGGAAGGCGGCCGAGCGCATCTCCTTGAGGCCCTTCAGGCTCTTCAGCTTGCTTTCCATCGGCCGCAGGAGAAGGCGTTCCGAATCCTCCGGCGAAATGCCCTGGTAGATCAGGCTGATATACATCATCGGGATCGGAACGTCGGGTTCCGCTTCCTTGGGCGTCGACTGATAGGCGACCCAGCCCGCCGCCAGCAGGAACAGCAGGGCGGATATTGTGAGGCGGGCGTTGTGGATTGCGAGTCTGACGATATCCATGACTTGATGCCTGCTGTTTCTTCGGAAGCGGCGAACTGGCGGGAGGCGCCGGAGATCCCGACGCCGGGCTTTGCGCTACTGCGTACCGGCGGTGGCTTCGCCGACCAGCTTGTTGATGGTCGCCTGGTCGGCCTCGATGGGCTTGACGATATCGCCTTCCTTCACCAGTTCCTGGCCGGCGACAATGATGCGCGCATCTTTCGGAATTCCGCCGAGCACGAGACCGTTCGGCGTGTCGTCCACCAGGTCGATCGGGTAGAAGGCCACCTTGTCGTCGCTGCCGACGGCGCGGATGCCGAGATCGCCCTTGTCACCCAGCGTCACCACCGAACGCGGCAGCAGAACCGCGTCGGTCGGCTCGGCGCTGAGCGTGATCTCGGCCGTCATACCGGCGGGGATGCTGCCATCCGCATTTGGGATCGCCACTTCGACACGGAAGGTGCGGGTCTGGGAGGAGGCGTCGCGGCTGATATACCGCACGGTGCCGGTGACCTTCTGGTCGTTGACCAGGCGCACATTGGCCTCTTCGCCGATCTTGATATAGCGCAGGTCGCGTTCGCTGATTTCGCCGCGGGCGATCACCGGATCGAGCTTGAGGATGGTCGCCACCTCGCCGCCTTGCATGACCGAGCTGCCGAGTTCCACCGGCACCCTGTCGATGACGCCGTCGAACGGCGCCTTGACCTCGTTGCGGTCGAGCTCAGCCTGCGCGGTCTCCAGCATCGATTGCGCCGAGGTCAAATTCGAGCGCGCCGTGTCGAGCTGCAGCTTCGGCAGATTGCCGGTCTTGGCCAGCCGTTCGGCGGCGTCGAGCTCGGCCTTGCGTTGCGCCAGCAACTGCTTGGCGTTGTCGACATTCGAGATTTTCTCTTCGGCCGCCAGCATCAGAACCAGATCGCCCGTCTTGACGTGCTGGCCTTGGCTGACCGGCAGTTTGTCGATGACACCGGCGACGCGCGTTGCTAGCACCGCCCGCTTGTCGGCCTCGGTCAGCCCCGAAATGCGGATAGCGCGCGCATAGGTCTTGCGCGGCGGCGTCACCACCGCGACGGTGCGCGGCGCGGCTTTCGGCTCGGCTTGCGCCGTGTTCGGCTTGCCGGCCTCCGGCGTCTTGGCCTTTTCGGCCTCTGCCGCCCTCTGGGCGTCGGCGGCGGCACTGCCAACGGATGAAAACTCGCCCGTCGCCATCCAGGCGGCGAAACCGATGAGCACAACAATGGCAGCAAGCTTGTGAAACCTGATTTTCGGCATCGTCGTTTTTTCCACTGCGGGGTTTGGCCGGGACTGCGTCCTCCTCGAGGAGCGCGTCGCCGATATGGGTGCGCGCCAGGCCGTGTTCAAATTGCCGTGATCGGCGAAGCGCGCTTCTACATCAAGTTTGCAACGCAATATAGTCGGAAAGTTGCAGCAGCATTGCGAAGCTGGACAGAGTATAGCCGTCGCGAAGCATTTTTTTGCCCAACTAGGGTGCGGCTTTAGCGGGGCTCGTTGGCGACCGATGATCGGCCGTTGAAGGCCCGGTGCCGCCGGGCCTGCGTCTGCTCTCGGAGGCACGACGCCGGCGCGAGGCGATTTTCAACCCCACGCGGGTTTCGAGCACGATGATAACCTCGGCCTGACGGACCATCCCGGCGTGCGACATTTCACGCAACACACTGGAATTGCTTGAAGAACGGACCGTTCAACTCTGATCCAGATCGTCGTTCCCTGGTCAAGCCGGATGCTCCAGGAGCGAGGACGGGTCGCCTCGATGCGTCTGCTCCATCGCGTTCCGCCGTCTAGGCTTGAGACATGATATAGCCTCGAACAAAACGCCTGCTGGTGCTGTTCGTGGCAGTATTCCTCGCCCGCCAGTCACCGTTCCGGATACGGTCGAGGGATGGCGCCCAACAGCGGCGCCCGCACGACACTGGCAGCAGGCGTCAGCATGATGATGCGCGCCTCACACGCGATGGTTGTTGCTGGCGCCGGAAGGAACTTGCTGGCACCGCGCGGCAGATCACGCCCGTGTGACGGATGCGGGTTCAGGCCCGGCGACGCTCCGCTTCGGGGTTCTTGCGCGCGGCCAGGAATTCCTTCACCCGTCGGCCAGGTGCCGGACCCCGCACCGGCTTGAAGCCGTCGTCGAGCTCGCCGGAGAGGTCGAGCGTCGGCCGCTTGCCGACGGCATCGTAGTTCTCCTCCAGCCAATCGCTGGCAGCGGTGCGGCCAAGATCGCGCAGATAGGCCAGGAATGCCCATTCGGCATTGACCTTCGATGATGCCGACAGGTCCTTGAAGGCCTCATCGGCGTCGATGCGGTGCATGCGGATGTCCCGGTACTCGCCCCGCGGCAGGCGGCCGGCGGCGATCAGTTCCTTGACGAAGGCGATCGAACGGAATTCGCGCAGCAGCCCGGCGTTGAAGGTGATCTCGTCGATGCGGTTCTGGATCTCGTTGGCGCTTTTGGGCGTTCCCTCGCGCACGACCGGATTGATCTGCACCAAAAGCACGTCCTCGGTGGCAGCCGTCTTGAAGAACGGATAGAGCGCCGGATTGCCGCCATAACCGCCATCCCAATAGGGCACGCCCTTGATCTCGACGGCGCGGAACAGTTGCGGCAGGCAGGCCGAGGCCATCACTGTGTCGAGGTCGATCTCGCCATCGGAAAACACCCGTAGCTGTCCGGTCTCGACATTGGTGGCGGAAATGAACAGTTCCATCGACTTGCAGGCATGCACATTCTTGAAATCAATCTCCTGCGCAACGACGTCGCGCAGCGGATTGAGGCCGAGCGGGTTGGCGACATAGGGCGAGAACACGCGCGACATGGTGTCGAAGAAGACATAACCCGGCGTGTTCTCGATCGACCAATTGCCCCAGGCGACGTCCCACGGCATGCGCTGCACCGGGCTGAACCGGCCCTTCGCCGCCACCGCATGCCAGAAGTCGTCGAGCTTCTTGCGCGCGCCTTCGACGCCGCCGCGAACGAAGCCGTCGGCCAGCGCCACCGCGTTCATCGCGCCCGCGCTTGTGCCGGACACCGCTGCGATCTCCAGCCGGCCATCCTCCAGAAGCCGGTCGAGCACGCCCCAGGAAAAAGCCCCGTGGGAACCGCCGCCCTGAAGCGCGATGTTGATCTTCTTCTTTTCCTCCGCCTCGCCGTTCTTCGTCATGGCGTTCCTGTCGATCCGGTGCCTGACTTATTGCGCGCGCCCGGGAATCGGGGCGTCACCGTCACGGCAGACCTATGTTGCAGTGCAGCATATAAGGACACACCAAGGCAAGAACACGAGCACGGTCGCGTGATCGCATGAAATTTCGATCATGCAGAAACACCCCTCCGCCTCGCGACAGAAGGGTGGCGCATCTTCGAAACAGATTTGATGCTCAGGCGACGAGGTCCGGCATCGGTCCGACATAGCGCGACAGCGGCCGGATCAGCCGTCCCGTCGTCTGCTGCTCGCGCGCATGCGCGACCCAACCGGCGACGCGCCCGGCCGCGAAGACATTGCTGAAGGCTTGGCTGGGAAAACCCGCCGCTTCCAGCACCAGCGCGGTGTAGAACTCGACATTGGTCTGCAGCGAGCGCTGCGGCTTGGCAATCCGAAGCACATCGAGCGCCGTCTGTTCGACTGTCTCGGCGAAGGCCAGCCGGCGACCGGTCTCGCCCTCGCCGCCGAGCTGCCGCACCACCGCCTTCAGCACATCGGCGCGCGGATCGCGCACGCGGTAGATGCGGTGGCCGAAGCCCATGATGCGTTCACCACGCGCGATCTCGCCGCGCAGCCAGCCGGCGGCGTCGCCATGCGCCTGGATGGCGTCGAGCATCTCGATGACAGGGCCGGGCGCGCCGCCATGCAGCGGCCCCTTGAGCGCCCCGAGGCCAGCCACCACCGACGATGTCAGCCCGGCCTGCGTCGAAGCGACGATGCGCGTGGCGAAGGTCGAGGCATTGAGGCCGTGGTCGCAGACGGTCACGAGGTAAGTGTCGAGTGCCTTTGCCAGAACCGGCGTCGGCACGGAACCGTCGAGCATCCTCAGCATATCGGCGGCATGATCGGCCTTCCCATCCGGCGCGACCGGCTGCTCGCCGCGCCGCAGGCGCAAGAGCGCCGGCGTCAGCACGGCGGGCGCCGCGATCAGCCGAAGCGCGTCCGTCAGCGTCTCGCCGTCCGGCAGCAGCGCCATGCCGGCGCGCATGGCGCTATAGACGTCGAGCGGCGCCAGCAGGGGCAGGCAAGACAAGAGCCGGTCGAACACCTCGACGCGCGCCTGGCCCAGTCTCGCGGCCAGTTCCGCGTCTCCGGGAAGGTCGTAGAAGAAGCCGTCGAGAAGCAGGCGAACGACCTGCGGATAGTTCCATCGCCCGGCCAGTTCCGGCAGGGAGTACCCCCGGATCGTCAAGCGGCCGCCCAGCCCATCCACGTCGGACAGCACCGTTTCCGCCGCCACCACATCATCGAGCCCGTTCGCCATGGCTTTGTCTCCTTGAGCTTTTCCGACACTAAGGATAAGGATGGGCAACACGCGCATCAATCTTGATCAACATAATCAATATGGGACCGACATGTCCGAATGGCTGTCGCGGGACGAGGCACTGGAACGGCTCAAGGTGCGGCCGCAGACGCTCTACGCCTATGTCAGTCGCGGGCGCATCGGCATGCGCCGGGACATTGCCGATCCACGCCGCAGCCAATATCGCGCCGACGATATCGCGGCCCTGATGATGCGAAGAGAGCGCGGACGCAGCCCATCGGCCATCGCCGAAAGCGCCATCGCCTGGGGCGAACCCTCGCTCGTCACCTCGATCTCGACCGTTTCGCACGGCCACCTTGTCTATCGGGGCCGCGACGCCGTTGCGCTGTCCGAACATGCCACGCTCGAAGAGACCGCCGCCGTGCTGTGGGCCCTGCCTGAGCCGGTGAGTTTCGAGGCTCCGGCCTCGGATCAATCCCAACAACTCGGCCGAGCCCCGGCCTTCATGCAACTTGCCATGCTCGCCGGCCAGGGGCGGCCTTCACTAGGGCGCGGCGCCGCCTCGCTGTGCGCCGACGCCGCGCGCGCGATCGGCGTGCTGGCCGGCGCTCTTGGCGCCTCGGCGGGATCAGATCCGGTGCACATGCGGTTGGCGCGAGGCTGGTCGGTGGATGAAGGCGGGGCGCAGGCTATCCGGCGCGCCCTTGTGCTGCTTGCCGATCACGAACTCAACGCATCGACCTTCGCGGCGCGCGTCGCGGCCTCGACCGGAGCCTCGCCCGCCGCCTGCCTGCTCGCGGGTCTGGCGACACTTTCCGGTCCGCGGCACGGTGGCGCCGGCGAGGCGGTGATGCAACTCGCGGACGATGCGGCGCGGCACGGCGCCGATGCGGCGATCCGGCGCTGGCTCGGCCATGACAGGCCTTTGCCAGCGTTCGGCCATCCGCTCTATCCCGAAGGCGATCCCCGCGCCACGGCGCTTTTGGCGGCCATCGACAACACCGACAGAACATTGCGATCGCTGGAAATCGCCGCCATTGCCGCGACCGGCGCCCGCCCGAACGTCGACTTTGCCCTGGCCGTTCTGACGCGCAGCCTCGACCTGCCGCGCGATGCGCCGTTCCAGCTGTTCGCGCTTGGGCGCAGCGTTGGCTGGGCCGCCCACATGGTCGAACAGGCAATGAGCGGCGGCAGCATCAGGCCGCGCGGTCGCTATGAGGGATTATTGCCGTAGGATCGGAAGAAAAGCGCTGCGCGCTCACGACATGGTGTCGAGCTTGCGCTGCATGGCCGCGATCTGGTCCTTCAACTGCTGCAGATCGTCGGGTTTTTCCGGCGTTTCCTTCCTGGCCGGTTCGGCGGGGGCCGCCGCAGGTGCCGAGCCTGCCGGCGGGAAGGGCGTGAACAGCCGCATGGCATTCTGGAACATTTCCATGTTGCGGCGCGTCTGCTCCTCCAGCGCCTTGATCGGCGTGGCCATCTTCATCATGTCGAGTGGTGACTTGCCGATGGCGCCCTTCATCTGCTCGCGGAAGCGCTCCTGTTCCTTGGAGAAGGCGATCATCGACTGTTCGAGGAAGCTCGGCACGATCATCTGCATCTGGTCGCCGTAGAAGGCGATCAACTGGCGCAGGAACGGGATCGGCAGCATGTTCTGCCCGTCCTTGTTCTCCAATTCGAAGATGATCTGGGTCAGAACCGGATGCGTGATGTCGTCGCCGGTCTTGGCGTCCTGCACCGTGAACTCTTCGCCCTTCTTGACCATTTCGGCCAGGTCCTCGAGCGTCACATAGGTGCTGGTGCCAGTGTTGTAGAGCCGGCGATTGGCATATTTCTTGATGACGATCGGATCGTCTTTCGCAGCCATCTGCATCCTCCCCGGACACCGGCGCGCCTGAGTAAGCCGCCGGTAACGATTGCGCCCGTTCAAAGGATATGCGCAAAAGCGTCACAATTCCAAGCAGTTTGTGCAGTGCGGGATTAATTATCGCTGCATGGCCGGTGAAATATGCTGCGCAGCAGCGGACAGCTTGATGTCGCGGCCATGCGCAGCTTGCTTGCGACGCATGGGTGCCCTGCCGATTTCCGGTTTGACTCGGGGTTGGGAAAGGGCAAGAAAAGTCTTCAATGACAGAACATCAGCTTGAAGTTTGGAGAACAGAATGCCCGCTTCCAATGCCATCGTCGTCGCCAGCGCGGCGCGCACACCGGTCGGTTCCTTCAACGGCGCTTTCGCCGCCACCCCGGCTCACGAGCTTGGCGCCGTCGTCGTAAGGGAATTGTTGTCGCGCGCCGGCGTCGAGGCGGCCGAAGTCGACGAGGTCATTCTTGGCCAGGTGCTGACCGCGGCCCAAGGGCAGAACCCTGCCCGCCAGGCTTCGATCCTCGCCGGGCTGCCCAGGGAGACCACCGCCTGGGGCCTCAACCAGGTGTGCGGCTCGGGCCTGCGCGCCATCGCGCTCGGCATGCAGCAGATCGCCACCGGCGATGCCAAGGTGGTTGTCGCCGGCGGCCAGGAATCGATGTCGATGTCGCCGCACGCCCAGCATCTGCGCGCTGGCGTCAAGATGGGCGACTACAAGATGATCGACACCATGATCAAGGATGGACTGTGGGATGCCTTTAATGGCTATCACATGGGCAACACGGCCGAGAACGTCGCCCGCCAGTTCCAGATCACCCGCGAGGACCAGGACCAGTTCGCGCTGGCCTCGCAGAACAAGGCCGAGGCCGCGCAGAAGGCCGGCCGGTTCAAGAACGAGATCGTCGCCTTCACCATCAAGGGCAAGAAGGGCGATACAATTGTCGACCAGGACGAATACATCCGCCATGGCGCGACGCTGGATGCCATGACCAAACTGAAGCCGGCCTTCGACAAGGACGGCACTGTGACCGCCGCCAATGCCTCCGGCATCAACGACGGCGCCGCCGGCGCGCTTTTGATGAGCGAAGCGGAAGCTGCCAGGCGGGGCATCACCCCGCTGGCGCGCATCGTCTCCTGGGCGACCGCGGGCGTTGACCCGGCGATCATGGGCACCGGTCCGATTCCCGCCTCGCGAAAAGCGCTGGAAAAGGCCGGCTGGTCGGTCGGCGATCTCGACCTGATCGAGGCCAACGAGGCTTTCGCCGCGCAGGCCTGCGCGGTCAACAAGGACATGGGCTGGGATCCCTCGATCGTCAACGTCAATGGTGGCGCCATCGCCATCGGTCATCCGATCGGCGCCTCTGGCGCGCGCATTTTCAACACGCTGGTCCACGAGATGCGCCGAAGAGGTGCCAAGAAGGGTCTCTCCACCCTGTGCATCGGCGGCGGCATGGGCGTCGCCATGTGCGTCGAAGCGCTCTAAAAGAGAAGTGAATGGGGAGTAGCGAATAGGGAAGAACGGCGTCGGCGCAATGGGATATCTGATCCCTACTCGTCATTCGCTACTCCCTGTTCACTCTCCCAACCAAAGGGAGGGAGCGCATGACCAAGGTTGCAATCGTCACGGGCGGATCGCGCGGCATCGGCGCGGCAATATCGATGGCGCTGAAGGAAGCCGGCTATTCGGTTGCCGCCAACTACGCCGGCAATGATGAGGCGGCGAGCAAGTTCACGGCCACAACCGGCATCAAGACCTACAAATGGTCGGTCGCCGACTACGACGCCTGCGCCGCCGGCATCAAGCAGGTCGAGGCCGATCTGGGCCCGGTCGCGGTGCTGGTCAACAATGCCGGCATCACGCGCGACGCCATGTTCCACAAGCTGACCCGTGAGCAGTGGAAGGAGGTCATCGACACCAATCTCTCCGGCGTTTTCAACATGACGCATCCGCTGTGGAGCGGCATGCGCGACCGCAAGTTCGGCCGCGTCATCACCATCTCCTCCATCAATGGCCAGAAGGGCCAGGCCGGCCAGGTCAACTACTCCGCGGCCAAGGCCGGCGACATCGGTTTCTCGAAGGCTCTGGCCCAGGAAGGAGCCCGCGCGGGCATCACCGTCAACATCATCTGCCCAGGCTATATCGCCACCGAAATGGTCCGGGCGATCGATGAGAAGGTGCTCAACGAACGCATCATCCCGCTAATCCCGGTCGGGCGCCTCGGCGAGCCGGAGGAGATCGCGCGCTGCGTCGTCTTCCTCGCCTCCGAGGACGCCGGCTTCATCACGGGATCGACCATCACCGCCAATGGCGGCCAGTACTTCGCCTGAGGTCTCGCCGGGCTGCCGGCTTCCCGGTGCCGATTGAAGGAGGGCTCGTTCGCCATCCGCTTCGGATGTCCGTGACGCCGTCCGATGACGGCTGTCGGCCTGCTGTTCCAATCCGGCACGCAAAGGTTAATCGCGGCAGCGGGTATTGTGCAAAACTGCCTGGATAAGCTGTGCATTGTCGGTGGAAAACCTGTGCGTAACACTACATCTTGTCGTGAACAAACAGGGAAAATCCCGACATCGCCGATTCGTCGCCCTTTCGTTCCATGTTTGGCCGCAATGTTAACGAGAGCAGTTGCAATCGCCTATCAAACTGTTAATTTCTATTAAGAAAGTTCAACAATTTCATAAGCTTGGATGAAGCAAGGCGGGCTGCCACACGGCTTTGCCAGCGAAAGTTAACGGCGGCTCTCGCCTAGCATGAAACGGGCCAATTCCGTGATTCAGCATGTGGTAAGGATCATCAGCCAAAACTCCACATCTAGCCGTGAACAAAACCTGAATCCGGGCGAGTCAGCGATTCGTCGCCGATTCGTTCCAGACTCGTTCCAACCCTTAATCAGCAGCCGAACCGAAGCTCGACGGAGGTGACTTCGAACCGCCAGCGGAACATTCCGCTTTCGCTTCGCGCCTGAAATCCCTATGTGTCGCCTGTCATACGCGCCACCCGAGGCGTGCTCCCGACAATGAGAGGCCAGAAAGCCTTATTTCCGAGCGATGAACATCCATCCGAAACCCACCGAGCCGCTGATCCTGTCGGGTCGCGACGTGACTGCCGTGCTTGGGCCGACCAACACAGGCAAGACCCATCTCGCCATCGAGCGCATGGTGGCGCATGAAAGCGGCATCATCGGCCTGCCGCTCAGGCTCTTGGCGCGAGAGGTCTACACCCGCGTCTGCGAAAAGGTCGGTGCCCACAAGGTGGCGCTCATCACCGGCGAGGAGAAGATCCAGCCGCCAGGCGCGAGATATTCGGTCTGTACCGTCGAAGCCATGCCGCGCGAGACCGATGCCGCCTTCGTCGCCATCGACGAGGTGCAGCTTGCCGGTGATCTCGAGCGCGGCCATATCTTCACCGACCGCATCCTGCATCTCCGCGGCCGCCAGGAGACGCTGCTGCTCGGCGCCGCCACCATGCACGGCATCTTGCAGCGCCTGTTGAAAGGCGTCTCGGTGGTGACACGACCGCGGCTGTCACATCTGGCCTATGCCGGTTCGAAGAAGCTGACCCGCTTGCCCCGGCGCACAGCGATCGTCGCCTTCTCCGCCGACGAGGTTTATGCCATCGCCGAACTGATCCGCCGCCAGCAGGGCGGTGCGGCCGTCGTGCTTGGCGCGCTCTCGCCCCGCACCCGCAACGCCCAGGTGGCGCTGTTTCAGTCGGGCGACGTCGACTATCTCGTCGCCACCGATGCCATCGGCATGGGCCTTAACCTCGATCTCGACCATGTCGCCTTCGCCCAGAACCGCAAGTTCGACGGCTATCAGTATCGCAACCTGACGGCGGCCGAACTTGGCCAGATCGCCGGGCGCGCCGGCCGGCACCTGCGCGACGGCACCTTTGGCGTCACCGGCCAGGTCGACCCGCTGGACGAGGAATTGGTCAAGAAGATCGAAAGCCACGACTTCGACCCCGTGAAGGTTCTGCAGTGGCGCACAGCGCGTTTCAATTTCGCCAGCCTCGACGCGCTGAGGCGCTCGATCGAGACCAATGCCCCGGTGGAGGGCCTGACCCGTGCGCTGCCGGCAGTCGATGCGCAGGCGCTTGAGCACCTGTCGCGTGACGAGGACATCAGGGCGCTCGCCACCGACGCAAGGCGCGTCGCGCTGCTGTGGGAGGCCTGCGCGCTCCCCGACTACCGCAAGATAGCGCCGGCCCAGCACGCCGACCTCATTGCGTCGATCTACATGGACCTCGCCAGGCATGGCCATGTCGACGAGAATTACATGGCCGAGCAGGTGCGCCGCGCCGACACCACCGAGGGCGACATCGATACGCTGTCGCATCGCATCGCCCAGATCCGCACCTGGACATTCGTGTCGAACCGGCCCGGCTGGCTGGCCGATCAGGCACACTGGCAGGAAAAGACGCGCGAAATCGAAGACAGATTGTCGGATGCGCTGCATGAGCGGTTGACGAAACGCTTCGTAGACCGCAGGACTTCCGTCCTCATGCGGCGCCTTAGAGAAAATACCATGCCTGAAGCCGAAATAAGCCCAACCGGAACCGTCCTCGTCGAAGGCCACCATGTCGGCGAGTTGCAGGGGTTCCGTTTCACCGCCGATCAGAGCGCTGGCGGCGAAGACGCCAAGGCCGTGCGCGCGGCCGCCCAGAAGGCGCTGGCGGCGGAGTTCGAGGCACGCGCCGAACGCTTCGGCGCCTGCGCCAATGGCGACATCGCGCTCGGTTCCGACGGCACGCTGCGCTGGATCGGCGCGCCGATCGGCACTCTGGTTGCCGGCGAGGACGCGCTGAAGCCGCGCCTGGTGCTTTTGGCCGACGAACAGCTGACCGGCCCGGCGCGTGACAAGGTCGCCGCGCGCGCCGAGCGCTTCGTCAATTTCCAGATCGAATCCCTGCTGAAGCCGCTGGTCGATTTGAAGAATGCCGAGCAGATATCGGGTATCGGCCGCGGCATTGCCTTCCAGCTGGTCGAGAATTTCGGCCTTATCAATCGTCGCGACATCGCCGAGGAGATGAAGTCGCTCGACCAGGAAGGCCGCGCGGCATTGCGCCGGCTGGGCGTGCGCTTCGGCGCCTATCATGTCTTCGTGCCGGCGCTGATCAAGCCGGCGCCCGCGGGATTGGTGACGTTGCTGTGGGCGCTGAAAAACGACGGCAAGGACAAGCTCGGCTTCGGCGACGTCGTCCATGCGCTGGCATCGGGCCGCACCTCGGTGGTCATCGATCCGGCTTTCGACAAGGCCTTCTACAAGCTTGCCGGCTACCGAAATCTCGGCCGCCGCGCCGTGCGCATCGACATTCTGGAACGGCTGGCCGACCTGATCCGCCCGGCGACCAACTGGAAGCCCGGCCTCGGCCAGCGTCCGGATGGCGCCTATGATGGCCAGTCTTTCATGGTGACGCCGCCGATGATGTCGATTCTCGGCGCCACGGCCGATGACATGGAAGAAATCCTGAAAGGTCTTGGCTATCGTGCCGAGCCGAAGCCGGCGGCCGAAATCAAGGCACGGCTGGAAGCGCAGGACAATGCCGCCCGGGAAGCCGTGGCGGCCAAGCTGGCAGCGGAAGAGGCCGCGCGCACCGAGCAGGCCAAGGCGGCGGAGGCGGCTGCGACGGACACGCCTGAGGAGACATCGGCGGAAGATCCGCAAACTGCGACTGCCCAGACCGCCGTCGAAATTCCTGCTGAACCCATTGCGGAACCGGCCGAAACTGTTGCGGAAGAACAACCCGAAGCTCCAGCCGAAGCTACGGAAGAGGTTGCGCCTGTAGCAGAAGCCGTGCCTGAGACTCCTGCCGCCGAAAGCGCCGACGCTCTCACCTCCCCCTCGACGGGGGAGATCGCGGAGCGAGGCGAGGAGGGGGACAGCGCCGACGCTCCCCAACAGGGATCCGCTGCGGAAGCCGAAGAGCCTAAGCCGATCCTGTTGTGGCGGCAGGGCCGCTTCGACCAGCGGCCTCGTCACCGTCACCACGAGAACCGCGCCCGGCCGCGCAACGGCCAGGCGGCGCGCTCCGATGCCCCGGCGGATGCCGCTGTCGGCCAGCCCGGCACTCGGCCCGCCCATGAAGGGCGCCGCGATGGCGCCGGCAAGCCGCGTTTCGATCGCTCGAAGTTCAAGCCCAGGCCGCAAGGCGAAGGCGGGGAACGGCGGGAGGGAAAGCCGCAGGGCGAGCGTTCTGACCGCCGTGAGGGCCGGCCGGGCGGCAGGCCGGAAGGCAAGGGCGGCCCGCAAGGCGGCAAACCCTCGTTTCAGGCAAAACCGCGCGAGGAGCGCCCGGTGCGCTTCGATCCCGACTCTCCCTTCGCCAAGCTCGCCGCTTTGCGCGACCAGCTGAAGAAATAGCCGCACAGGATCCGATGGTCGCCCCGATGGCCACCGACCGCCAGCGTATCGACAAATGGCTGTTCTTCTCGCGCGCGGTGAAATCGCGCTCGCTGGCCGCCAAACTGGTCGTGGCCGGCCGGGTGCGCATCAATCGCGACAAAGCAGCGCAGGCCTCCGACCTGGTCAAGCCTGGCGACGTCCTGACCATCACGCTGGAGCGGCGCATCTTCATCTGGAAGGTGCTCGATGCGGGAAGCCGGCGCGGCCCCGCCGTGGAGGCACGCACGCTCTACGAAGACATGTCGCCGCCTGCCGCACCGACGGGCGAGGCGCCTCCCGACGCGATCCCAGGGCTGCGCGAGGCCGGAAGCGGCCGCCCGACGAAGAAGGAGCGCCGCGAGACCGACCGCTTGCTTGGCGACGACTGACCGCCGGTGCACGGAGGCATGTATGTTCTTCCACACCGCCGACACAACGGTCCGAGCACATGACCGATGCCCGCCATTGCCGACCCGTTGGAATTCCATTCCGGCAATGCGGACATGGCCGGAATGGCCGCCCTTGCAAGCGAGCGCCAAAGGCGTTACCTCACGGAAAAAGCCAACAAAAACGGGACGTCCCGGAGCAGATCGATGACCTATGTCGTGACCGACAATTGCATCAAATGCAAATATATGGACTGCATCGAGGTCTGTCCGGTCGACTGTTTCTACGAGGGCGAGAACATGCTCGTCATCCATCCCGACGAGTGCATTGACTGCGGTGTCTGCGAACCGGAATGCCCCGCCGACGCGATCAAGCCCGATACTGAGTCGGGCCTCGACAAATGGCTGCAGATAAACACCGAATACGCTGAGAAATGGCCTAATATCACCGCCAAGAAGGAGCCGCCGGCCGACGCCAAGGCCTTCGATGGCGAGGCCGGCAAGTTCGAGAAATATTTCTCGGCTGAACCCGGAGAAGGCGACTGACAGCGCTGCCGTTTCAACCGGCATGACGCGGCGTAAGAGGTACGGCCTATTAACCGCCTTGACAGGCGGCGTGAACCTGTGGCCTTCGCTTATGCAGCAAAACCTTGATTCTTCCGACTTTTTGTGTTACATGAGCGAAACATGCCGGTGACACAACGTCGATTTATGGCGCTAACGCCCCAAATCACTGAAAGGTGAAAATCCCATATCGGACCAGAGCGATCTGGGCCAGGCGATCGCAATCGTGCGGTTTGCCGGTCCCGGCTTTTCCGGTGGGTTCATCTGTTGTGCGGCTAATGATCGGTAACCCGATCGCGCGAGTTCAGCCGGCACCGCCGCCGGCCCACAACAAGGAGTTCAGGGCGTAATGGCAACGATCACCCCGCAGAAGAAGTCCACCGCTGCACGTCACGGTTTCAAGACCGGCGAGTACATTGTCTATCCGGCGCATGGTGTCGGCCAGATCGTCTCGATCGACGAGCAGGAAGTGGCCGGGCACAAGCTGGAACTGTTCGTCATCGATTTCCAGAAGGACAAGATGCGCCTCAAGGTGCCGGTCGCCAAGGCAACCTCGATCGGCATGCGCAAGCTGTCGGAAGAGGATTATGTCGAACGCGCCCTGAAGGTCGTGCAAGGCCGCGCCCGCGTCAAGCGCACCATGTGGTCGCGTCGCGCGCAGGAATATGATGCCAAGATCAATTCCGGCGACCTGATCTCGATCTCGGAAGTTGTTCGCGACCTCTACCGCGCCGACAACCAGCCGGAGCAGTCCTATTCCGAACGCCAGCTCTACGAAGCCGCGCTCGACCGCATGGCCCGCGAGATCGCCGCTGTCAACCGCATGTCGGAAACCGAAGCCGTGCGTTTGATCGAGGTCAATCTCAACAAGGGCCCTAAGCGCGGCGCCAAGGCCGACAATGAGGAAGCCGAGCAGGAAGAAGCTGCCTGAGGCCTTGCGCCTTGCAGGCAATATTTGGAAAGTTGGTGCACGCCCTCGGCGTGCAATCGTCACAGGAACGTTAGGCGGGTCGCTTCCTTCTTGCCTTGGGCGAAACCGGCACGGGCCGCGGGGATGCGGGTCGCCAGATCCATCTGGTTGGTGCCCATTGCGGCGCGGGAATCGACGTCAGGCGTGATCACCACCACCCGGCTGCCCTGCTGGAGCAGGGCTTCGACCTCGCTTGCAAGGTCCGCGCCCGGCGGTCTGCGCAGGCCCTCGAACTGGCCTTCCGGTAGCGGCCCGCTCCGTCCGCTGAACGGCGAGAGCACGATCACGTTCGCATAGCCCGAGGCAAGGTCGGCATTATCGGCGGAGCGCACGCCACCGGAGATGTAGCGGACGCCATTGATGCTGTGCGTAGGCCCCGCACCGGGCAGCGCGGTGCTCGCGGTGGCCGCGTCAACCAGATCGACGCCGGAATCGCGGTCGAACGCAGCCAGTTCACCGGTAAGCGCGTCGACGGCCACCACGATCATCGGCCTTTCCGGCCATTCATGGCGAGGCAATCTGGCGGCGACCAGCGCGCGCCGCTGTTTGGCCACTTCAGGTCCGAATTTGACATCGCTCTCCAATCCGAATGCGCCCATCGCCCGTTGCAGATCGGCTGCCGAGGTAGCGGCGGCGGAAATGGAACGCATCCGCTCGAATACACTATCCATCGGCGGCAACGGCGGTTGACGGCTCGGTCCGGCCGGTTGAACCGGCAGCGGGGACAGCACCGCCGCCAGCAGCTCGCCCGGCGGTATGCCGCTGCGCACCTGCACTGCCGCATTGGCGCCTGCCGAGGTTCCGATCACCAGATCGGCGGCCTCGGTCAGATCGACACCAGTGTCGGCGAGGCCCGCGATGATGCCGATCAGCCAGGCATTTCCGGCGGCCCCGCCACCACCGAGAACAAGAGCAACGTTGCGAACCATCGGCCCCACTATTGCAGCGCATGGACACGCCCGTCCATCGAAATAGAAACACCGTGCCTGACGGCCGGCTCACGAGGATAAATGCCCGGCAGGGAGCAAGCGCAGCGCAGACCTAGGACGAGAAATTGCCGCCTTCTCCCCCACCCTCCTTCTCCGCCATTTCCTGCTTTAGCGTCGCGATGAACCGTCTTGTCCGTTCGCGCTCCGGATTGCCGAACAGCACCGCCGCAGGGCCCTTTTCGACGACAATGCCGGCGTCGAGGAACACCACCTCGCGAGCGATCTTTGAAGCAAGCCGCAGATCGTGCGTGGCCATCACCATCGTCGTCCCCTCGCTGGCGAGCCGGCCGAGCACGTCGACGACTTCCTGCGCCAGTTCCGGGTCGAGCGCGGAGGTCGGCTCGTCGCATAAAAGCACCTTTGGCGACGGCGCCAGCGCCCGGGCGATCGCTACCCGCTGCTGCTGGCCGCCCGACAGCGTTGCCGGCCAGGCATCGACCTTGTGCGCCATGCCGACCTTTTCCAGCAGCGCGAGCGCCCGTTCGCGCGCCCGCGCCTGTGGCCACTTAAGCACCGTCACCAGCCCTTCCATGACGTTCTCGATCGCGGTGCGATGCGGGAACAGCTGGAAGTTCTGGAACACCATGCCGGTCTGCAGCCGCAGCCGCTGAATGTCCCGGGCCGCCACCTTCGCTCCCGGATGGAACTCCAGCGCCTGATCGCCGATACGCACTGTGCCCGAGGTTGGGATCTCAAGCAGGTTGATGCAGCGCAGCAGCGTACTTTTGCCACCACCCGAAGGACCGACCAGCGCGGTGACGCTGCCTTCGGCAATGGCAACCGTCACGCCTTTCAGCACGAGATTGTCGCCAAAGCGCTTTTCGATGTTGGCAAGGTCGATCACGAGCGCGCCTCCAGGAAGCCGCCATAGCGGTTGAGCCGCGCCTCCAGCCGCGTCTGCAACGCCGACAGCACCGAACTCATCGCCAGATAGAGGATCGCCGCCTCGACATAGAGGATCAGCGGCTCATAGGTGGTGGCGACGATGCGCTGCGCGGCCTGGAACATTTCCGGCACGGTGATGGCGGCGGCCAGCGACGTGTCCTTGACCAGCGAGATGAAGGTGTTGGAGAGCGGCGGCACCGCCACGCGCCCGGCCTGCGGCAAGATGGTGCGGCGCATCGCCTGGCTCCAGGTCATGCCGATCGAATAGGCCGCCTCCCATTGCCCCTTTGGCACCGCGCCTATCGCCGCGCGAACGATTTCCGACGAGTAGGCGCCGATATTGAGCGTGAAGCCGATCAACGCCGCGGGAAACGCGTCAAGCAGGATGCCGACCGAGGGCAGGCCGTAGAAGATCAGGAACAGCTGCACCAGGAGCGGCGTGCCGCGGAATATCCACACGTAGAAGCGCGCCACCGCGACCAGGGGCATTGGCCCGAAGAGCCGGATCAGCGCGGTTCCGAGACCGACGCTCAAGCCGAGTACAAAGGACAGAAGCGTCAACGGTACGGTGAAGACCAACGCCGCCCATAGCAGCGAAGGCAGCGATTCCAGCATGAGTTGCAGCCAGTGCGGCACGAAAGGCTCCTTCTTGCGACTGCCGTATATCACGCGAAAGGCGGCGGGCCGTCAAAACGGTCCGCCGCCGGGCGATGTCGCGCGGGCCAACGGCCCGGCCGTAAATTACTTCGAAACGTCCTGTCCGAAATACTTGTCTGCGATCTTCTGATAGGTGCCGTCCGCCTTGATGTCGGCCAGCGCCTTGTTGATTGCGGCAACCAGTTCCGGATCGCCCTTGCGAACGATGACGCCGGAATAGTCGGCGTTCTCTTCCTGGGCCGCGATCTTCACATTGGCATCCGGCTTGTGCTTCTTGAAATCGAGGAAGGACAGGCTGTCATTGATGGTTGCGTCGGCGCGGCCAGTCAGAAGCAGCTGGATCGACTGGTCGAACCCGTCGGTGCCGACCAGTTCGGCGCCGTTGGCCTCGGCAAGCTTGCCGAAATTCGAAGTCAGCGACTGCGCCGACTTCTTGCCTTTGAGATCGGCGAAGCTCTTGATATCGGTGTTGTCGCCGCGCACGATCAGCACTGCCTTGGAGGCGATGTAGGGGTCGGAAAAATCGTATTTCGCCTTGCGGGCGTCGGTGATGCCGACTTCGTTGATGACCGCGTCATAGCGGTTGGCATCGAGGCCCGCGATCAGCCCGTCCCATTTGCCCTCGAGGAACTCTACCTTCACGCCGAGCTTTTCGCCGATCGCCTTGGCGATTTCGACATCGAAGCCGACCAGCGCTCCGCCGGCATCATGATAGGTAAAGGGTGCGTAGGTGCCCTCCGTGCCGACCTTGATGACGCCGGCCTGCTTGATCTGGTCGAGATTGGCGCCGGCATAGCCTGCGGTAACAGCCAGAACCTGCAAAGTTCCGGCGACGATGAGCGACTTGAGCCATTTCATTTTTCTGTGATCCCGTCCTGGCCTGATATCCGGCATGGTGTGTGAGCGCTGGAAATTGACAGATGTGAGTTGAAAAAATAAGGAATGAGATTTCAAAAACATCCATTATTCGGAATCGGATTCTACCACTGACGTTTCTGGCGGTGCCTCGAACCCGCCCTGAGTTTTTTCGCGCAGCCTCCACGCCGCGCCGCCGGCGGCGGAACCTTTCCCGCGCATGGCACGTTTTGCGTTCGTTGTAGGGCAGGACGCCGTCATTTCAAGTCGAGCGGCTGCCGGGTTTCGAAATGACATCCGTATCGCCAGAGCCAGGGAGTGCCTCATGATGGAAGACACGGCAGGACGGATCATGGTCCGCGCGGCAATGAGGGCTCCCTATCTCGAACGTGACGAGGAGTTGCGGCTGGCGCTGCGCTGGAAAAAGGACAACGACCAGAACGCGCTGCACAGCATCACCGTGGCGCATATGCGCCTGGTCATTTCCATGGCCTCCAAATTCCGTCATTACGGCCTGCCGCTTGGCGATCTGGTCCAGGAGGGCCATGTCGGCCTGCTCGAGGCCGCGGCCCGTTTCGAGCCGGAGCGCGAAGTGCGGTTTTCGACCTATGCGACCTGGTGGATCCGGGCCTCGATGCAGGACTACATCCTGCGCAACTGGTCGATCGTGCGCGGCGGCACCAGCTCGGCGCAAAAGGCTCTGTTCTTCAACCTGCGGCGCCTGCGCGCCCGGCTGGCGAACGGCGCCGCGGAGCCGCTGTCGAACAGGACGCTGTACCGTGAGGTTTCAGCGGCCCTCGGCGTCTCCGAAGCCGATGTCGCGCTGATGGATTCGCGGCTCTCGGCGCCCGACTCCTCCCTCAATGTCCCGCTTGCCGACGATGGGGGCGCGACCGAGCGGATGGACTTCCTCGTGTCGGACGATCCCTTGCCCGACGAGGTCGTCAGCGACACCATCGATATCGAACGCCGCTCGATATGGCTGAAGGCGGCGCTTGCCGCACTCAACGCGCGTGAGCTGCGCATCATCGAGGAGCGTCGGCTGAGCGACGAGGGCGCGACGCTCGAAGCGCTCGGCGAGACGCTTGGCATTTCCAAGGAACGCGTGCGCCAGATCGAGGCCCGCGCCATGGAAAAGCTGAAAGTGGCGCTGGTGAAGCAGAACCCGGAATTCCTCGCCACCGCCGCCTAAGTGGGAAAGTGTGTAACGGTTCCCGTCCGGGAATTGCGAAAACGAGAGAGCGGTCAGCGCCGACTATCGGCTATTTGTCGGTGACGATCTTGACCTTGTCGCCGGCCGAAACCGCAGCCCCCGGCGACAGCGCGTTGAGCACCCGGAACAGGTCGAGTTTGCGGTCGACGCCGACCATCTGCGCCGAAAGCGAACCCATCGTCTGCCCCGGCTGGACGGTGACCACGCGGATATGCAGCGGCTTCAGCGCCGCCTTTTCGGCGGCACTCAGAATGCGGAACGAGCCGCTGACGGAACGCGCCACGGTGTCGAGCGACGTGCTGGCGGATGGTGCCGCCGTCAGCAGCCGGTAGACCTGGCCGCCGGCGCGGATTACCGCGATATCGAACTGCCAGCCTTCGGCGCCTGCATGCGCCGTCGCCGCCTCGTTGCCGTTGATCGTTTCCTGCCTGACGCTCGCGTCGTCGAGACCGGCCACCCAGCCGCTCCTGATATAATCGGTCAGCGCACGGTTCTTGTCGATCGACACGCCGTCGAAGCGGATCGCAATGTCGCCCGGCCCGGTCGCCGTCACGGCGGCGGCCGAATTGTCGATGATGAAGCCCTCCGGCACCGAGAAGGACACGCCCAGGCCCGGATGCAGAAAGGTCTCGCCGCGCACATACCCTTCTTCCGGCGTGTCGCCGTAGAGCAGGCCGTCTATCCCGGCGAGGAAGGCGTCGCGATCGCGGGTGCCGACGCCCGGCGGGCCGAACTGGCGGGCATGGCGTTGCGCAAGGTCGATACGCTGCGGCGTATTGGGATGCGTTGCCAGGAAATCGAGGCTGGCGTCGGTGGCGCCGCTGATCGAGCGGAAATCGGTGTAGGCCGACATGGACTGCAAGAAGCGGCCGGCGGCGTAAGGATCGTAGCCGGCTTCGCCGATCGACTTGATGCCGATCGCGTCGGCCTCCAGTTCCTGGTTGCGCGAAAACTGCGCCAGTCTCAGCTTGCCGCGGATCAGCGCCGCCTTGGCGGTCGGGCTGTCGCCGAGCACGTCGGAAACAACCTTGGTGGCGAGCCCCTCCTCGGCCTCGAGCTGCTGGCGCTGCAGGCCGTGGTTAGCGGTGACGTGGCCCATCTCATGCGCGATGACGGCGGCGAGCTCGGCCGAATCATTGGCCAGCGCCAGCAGGCCGCGCGTGACGTAGAGGTAGCCGCCCGGCAGTGCGAAGGCATTGACGTTGGGCGAATTGAGGATGGTGATACGATAGGTCTGGGTCGGGTTGGCCGACACCACCGTCAGGCTGCCTACGACCTTGGCGACCATGCGCTCGAGCTTGGGATCGGAGTATTCGCCGCCATAGGTCGCCAGGATGCGTGGATGCTGCGCCTTGGCCAGTTCGGCCAATTTGTTATTGGCCGCGACATTGTCGACCGTGATCGGTTTGTCGGAAGGCTGGAAGCCGGATTCCTGGACTTCCGGAGGTGTGAACATCTGGCAGCTTGCCAGGGCCACGACAAAGCCGGCCAGCGCCAGAAAGCGCGCCAGCATTTTCCCTCTTGGTCTTTCCGTGCCGGTCGGCAGAACGGCTTCCTTTCGGGTCTGGCGCATGCCCGCGAAAATCGGGGCGATCCTCGCAAGGGCTCATGCGCAAATCAAAGCATTACAGCATCCACGCCATACCAACGCGCGGCGGATGCTGCAGGCAAATCACGGCCTGCACCGGACCGGTACAGGGCGGACCTAGCCACACTACCTCTGTCATGGCAAGCAATCGCCCCGTCGCCAGGAGCCGGTTTGAGCGTAAATTATGTCCGCTTCCGGGCAATATCTCGTGATCCAGCCTCCCAGGCGCTTGTGCCAACATAGCGCCGGAAAACTTCAGGACCAGCCCCGGCAAAGAAATCATCCGCCTTGCCCTTGGCGGCAACCATGCCGTTGTCGAGGAACACCACCTCCTCACAAATACGGCGTGCGTCCTGTGGCTGGTGCGTGACGAACAGCAGCGTCATGCCCCGCTCGGCATGCACGTCGGCGACAAGATCGAGCATGTCGTCGCGCAAGGCCGGTCCGAGTGAAGCGAAAGGCTCGTCCAGAAGAAGCACCGGGCGGTTGCGAACCAGCACGCGCGTCAATGCGACACGCTGGCGTTCGCCTCCCGAAAGTTCGCGCGGCAGGCGTCTTTCCTTGCCCGCGAGGCCGGTGCGCGCGATCGCCTCCGCGATGTCAGCGCGGTCGGCCTCGGTCAGCCGCAGCGAGGGCGAGCGGCCGAGCCCGACATTCTCTTCGACCGAAAGATGGGCAAAAAGATTGTTTTCCTGGAACACCATCGACACCGGCCGCGCCGAAGGCGGCGCCGCGCCGACATTGGCGCCGCCGATCAGCACGCGGCCAGCCTGCGGCGTCTCGAAGCCCGCCACCAGATTGAGCAGCGTCGACTTGCCCGAGCCGCTCGGCCCCATGATGGCGGTAATTTTCGACGCGGCGAAATCGACATCGAAAACGAGCGGCGCGTCGCCGTAGCTGAACGAGACCGTGTCCAGCCGCACCTCGGCTCCCCTTGTCGCACCATTGGTGGCGCCCGCAGCCATCAGTCTCGTTCTCCCCTTCCCAGCCCGCTCGCCGCCACCACAAGCGCAAGGCAGACCAGACCGAGCAGCAGCGCCAGGCCGGCGGCGTCCTCGGTCCGGTAGCTGCCCATGCGCGCCAGGAGAAGGTAGGGCAAGGTCTGCACGGAATCACTGCCGAACAATGCGATGACGCCGAGATCGCCAAGCGACAGCGCCATGGCAAACGCGAAGGCGGTGGCCAGCGGCCGTCGCAGCGAGGGCCAGTCGACCAGCCGCAACCGGGCCCAGCCCGCTATTCCCAGAAGCGCGCAGAGCCGCTCATGGCGCTCGCTCGCCGCATCATAGGCGGGGCGGATGGCACGGATGGCGAAAGGCATCGCCATGACTGCATTGACAGTGACGACCATGACCGGGGCTATGGCAAAGACATCGCCGAAATGGCGCAGCAGAAGGAACCAGCCGGAGCCGATGACGATGGGCGGCACGACTAGGACGAAGCCGGCACCGGTGTCGGTGGCGTGTTCGAGCACGGTCCGCGGACCGGAGCGGCGCTTCAGGGCCAGCACGCGGCGCGCCATGGTGAGCGAAAGCGACAGCGCAACCGACAGCAGCGCCGACAGGAAAGCCAGCACGGCGCTGGTCAGCGTCGCCTGCCGCACCGCCGCTTCGCCGGCGAGACGACCGAGGTCGGCGCCGAGGCCTGACATCAGCGTCGCCGTCATCGGCCCGGCGACGAACAAAAGGGCCAGCACGACGAGCGCGGCATTCAGCGCGGTCTCGGTCCTGCCGGCCGAGACGTAGCGGCGCGGCGCCACCGGCAGATTGGCGTCACCGGTGGTGTTGGCGCCGAGCCGCGTCAACGCCAGCACCACGACAAAGGTCAGCGCGATCTGCAGCAGCGTCAGCGCCACCGCCCGCGCGGGATCGAAATCGAAACGCAGCGCCTGGTAGATGCCGACCTCCAGCGTCGTCGCGCCGGGGCCACCGCCCAGCGTCAACACGATCGTGAAGGACGTGATGCAGAGCATGAACACCAGGCCGGCGACGCCCGGCAGAGCGGCGCGCAGTGTCGGCCACTCGATCAGCCGGAAAGCCGGTGCGGCACCCATACCCAGCTGGCTCGCCAGCCGCCATTGATCGGCTTGGATGGTTTGCAGCGCTTCGAGGAACAGCCGCGTGGCCAGCGGCAGGTTGAAGAAGACATGAGCAACGAGGATGCCGGAGAGGCCATAGATGCCCGGCCAATTGTAACCGCCGACGGCACCAAGAAAGCCGGCGAAATAGCCGGCGCGGCCATAGAGCGCCAGGATGCCGAGCGCCGCCACGATCGCCGGCAGCGCCAACGGCAGGGCGAAGAGCTGGAGGATGAAGCCGCGGCCGGGAAAGCGCGGATGCCGCGACAGCGCGCGAGCCACGAACAGGGCCGGCGCCACCGACAACAGCGTCGAAAGCGCCGCCTGCCACAACGTAAAGCGCACGACGCGCAGGAGATAAGGATCGAAGGCTGCCCAGGCTCCGGAGAAATCGTTCGCGCCTTCGAAAAGAAGACCCGCAAACGCGCCGCCGATCAGGAGCCCGATCGCCGCAAGCGCGAGGATACCGGCGGAGATGCGGGGGTCAGACGCGCGCTGCACGCTGCGCCACCCAAAGGACCTTTAGCGAGCGTCGCGTTCCTTCGCGCCCCCCTCTGTCCTGCCGGACATCTCCCCCACTTGGGGAGAGATTGGCTGCTTCAGCGCTCCACCCTCTCCTGTGACGTCGCCAATTGGCGAAAGCCGTCGTGACGGCCAATCTCCCCCCTCGTGGGGGAGATGTCCGGCAGGACAGTGGGGGGCGCTGTAGAGCACTCATCATCCGATCATACGACCAAACTACTTGCTCATCACCGCCAGCCATTCATCCACCCATGCCTTGCGGTTGGCCGCGACCTCCTCGGGACTGAACAGCAAGGTTTTGGTCGGTTTGACCAGTCTGTCGAAGGCCGGATTGAGCGGCTTGTCGGTCTTGCCGGCCGGGAACATCCAGTTGGTCTCGGGGATGGCATCCTGGAATTTCGGCCCGGTCATGAAGGCGATGAACTTTTCCGCCAGCGGATTTTTGGCTCCCGTCGTGGTGATGCCGGCGACCTCGATCTGCAGATACTCGCCCTCCTCGAAGGAAGCGGCCTGGTAGCGCTCGGTGTTCTCGGCAACCATGTGGTAGGCGGGCGAGGTCGTGTAGGACAGCACCATCGGCGCCTCGCCCTTGGTGAACAGGCCGTAGGCCTCGCTCCAGCCCGGCGTCACGGTCAAGACCTTCGCCTTGAGCTTGGCCCAGGCCTCCGGCGCCTTGTCGCCATAGACCGACTTCACCCACAACAGCAGGCCGAGGCCCGGCGTCGAGGTGCGCGGATCCTGGATAACGATCTTGTCGTCGGCACTGCCCTCGACCAATTCCTTCAGGCTCTTGGGCGGCGTCTTCAGCTTCTGCGTGTCATAGACGACGGCGAAATAGCCATAGTCGTACGGGACAAAGATGTCGTCGTTCCAGCCGCCCGGCACATTGAGCCCGGTCACGGCGCCATGCGGCGCAAACAGGCCAGTGGCCTTGGCATCGGCGGTGAGATTGGTGTCGAGGCCAAGCACGATGTCGGCCTTGGTCGCGGCCCCTTCCAGCTTGACGCGGTTGAGCAGCGCGACGCCGTCGGCAACCGAGACGAAGTCGACATCGCAGCCGCATTCGGCCTCGAATTCCTTCTTCACCACCGGGCCGGGGCCCCAGTCGGCGGTAAAGCTCTCATAAGTGTAGACGGTGAGCTTGTCCTTGGCTAAGGCCGGCCCGGACAGAACCACGACCATTGCAGAGACAAGGGCGTATAAAAGCGTGCGCATCGGCGCCTCCTTCGTTCGGGTTAAAGGAATTGAGGCGTCGGACTGTCCGAAACGTCTAATCCCTCCGCCGGTACAAACCGGATCAGGTTCAGCGGGTTGGCGAGACTGCCTCTCAGCCGGTCCGCGAAATATCGCGTCCGGCACCCCGTTAGAGCGCCTCGACACATAGGCCCGGCCGGTGAACCGCGCAAGTGGCTGTTTGCCGGCCTTCCGTTTCCGCTGCCGGGCTGGTAAGGGCCACACGATATGAGCACATTCACCATCCTGCTTGGCGGCGATCTCATCCGCACGCCACGGCTCGACCGTCAGGTCGAGGGAACCCGCGTCGTCGCCGCCGATGCCGGCATCGGCCATGCAAGCACGCTCGGCCTTGTGCCGGAACTGTGGGTCGGCGATTTCGATTCCGTGCCCGCCGGCCTGCCGGATGAGTTGGCCGCCGTGCCGCGCCGGACCTTCCCGGCAGAGAAGGACGCCACCGATGGAGAACTCGCGATATCGGCCGCCCTGGAGCGCGGCGCGACCAGCCTCGTGCTCGCCGGCGCCTTCGGCGGCAAGCGCGCCGACCATGCCTTCCTGCACATGGCGCTCGCCCTGCGGCTGGCCGGGGCCGGGACAAAGGTGCTGTTGACCAGCGGCGCGCAGGAAGCCGTGCCCCTGGCGCACGGCACGGCCCGCTTCGACTATGCCGACGGCACCCTGTTCTCGATCCTGGGTTTTTCCGAGCTTGCCGGGCTGACCGTCGCCGGCGCGAAATGGCCGCTTGACCGCGTCAAGGTCGCGTTCGGCTCATCGCTGACCATCTCTAATGAGGTCAAGGGCAGGCTCGAGATCGCGCTGGGAGCGGGGCGCGCGCTGCTGCTCGCCCATCCCTATCCCTTGCCAGAAAGCTGACATGGCGCCGCCTCTTCTCAATCTCGACGGAATAAAACTGACCTTCGGCGGCACGCCCCTGCTCGACGGCGCCGACTTGGCTGCGTCGGCAGGCGACAAGATCGCGCTGGTCGGCCGCAACGGGTCCGGCAAGTCGACGCTGCTCAAGATCGCCGCCGGCCTGATCGAGCCGCAGGACGGCGAGGTGTTCCGCCAGCCATCGGCGACCGTCCGCTATCTGCCGCAAATGCCCGACATGGACGGCTTCGCAACCGTGCGCGCCTATGTCGAGGCCGGCCTCGGTCCCGCCGACGATCCTTATCGCGCCAGCTACCTGATGGAGCACCTCGGCCTCTCGGGCGAGGAGCAGCCGGGCGACCTCTCCGGCGGCGAGGCCAGGCGCGCCGCCCTTGCCCGCGTCATGGCGCCCGAGCCTGATATCCTGCTGCTCGATGAGCCGACCAACCACCTCGATCTCTCGGTGATCGAATGGCTGGAAGAGGAACTCGTCCGCACCTCCTCGGCCCTCATCGTCATCTCGCACGACCGCCGTTTCCTTGAGCGCGTCTCGCGCGCCACCGTGTGGCTCGACCGGGGCCAGACGCGCCGGCTGGATAAGGGCTTCGGCCATTTCGAGGAATGGCGCGACCAGGTGCTTGAGGAAGAAGAGCGCGAACAGCACAAGCTCGGCCGCCAGATCGTGCGCGAGGAACACTGGCTGCGTTATGGCGTGACGGCGCGGCGCAAGCGCAACATGCGCCGCCTGGGCGAATTGCAGACCATGCGCCAGCGTTTTCGCGGCCATCGCGGCGCCGAAGGCACCGCGACCATGGTGGCCAGCGACGCCGCCGAATCCGGCAAGCTGGTGATCGAGGCCAGGAACATCGAGAAGAGCTTTGGCGACCTCACCGTGGTCAAGGGGTTCTCGACCCGCATCCAACGCGGCGACCGCGTCGGCCTCGTCGGGCCGAACGGCGCCGGCAAGACGACGCTTCTGAAGATGCTGACCGGAGAATTGCAGCCGGATGCCGGTTCGGTGCGGCTCGGCACCAATCTGGAGATCGCCACGCTCGACCAGAAGCGCGAGGCGGTCGATCCGCAGGAGACGCTGGCTCAGTATCTCACCGACGGGCGCGGCGAGAACCTTGTCATCAATGGCGAGCAGCGCCACGTCGTCTCCTACATGAAGGACTTCCTGTTCAAGCCGGAGCAGGCACGCACGCCGGTGCGCGAGCTGTCGGGCGGCGAGCGGGCACGGCTGATCCTTGCGCGCGTGCTGGCCCGGCCGGCGAACTTGCTGGTGCTCGATGAGCCGACCAACGATCTCGACATGGAAACGCTGGAGTTGCTGCAGGAACTGGTCGCCGGCTTTGCCGGTACGGTCATCCTGGTCAGCCACGACCGCGATTTCCTCGACCGCACCGTGACCAGCGTGATCGCGCCGGACGGCGGCGGCCGCTGGGTCGAATATGCCGGCGGCTATTCCGACATGCTGGCGCAGCGCGGCGGCACCAGGCTCGACGACCGCAAGGCGCGGGCGAAGGCGGATGCAAGCGAGGCGCCGACGGCGAAGGCGGACAGCCCCACCGCCAAAGCCCCGGCAAAAAAACTCTCGTTCAAGCAGAAATTCGCGCTGGAATCGCTGCCCAAGAAGATCGAGGCGGTGACAGCCTCGATCTCGCGGCTGGAGAACAACATCGCCGATCCGGCCTATTACGAGCGCGATCCGGCCTCGTTCCAGAAGACCATCGCCGCCCTCGACAAGGAGCGCGCGACGCTGGCGGCACTGGAGGAAGAGTGGCTCGAACTGGAGATGTTGCGCGAGGAGATGGAGGGGTGAAGATGGTATGCGCTACGTTATGCGCTTAAAAGAGGGCTGTCTCCGTGCTTCAATCGACGACAAAACCTCAGCGAAAGTCTGTCAATACATCCATTGACGCTCAGCTGATCAAAGACGCCAAAGCGTCGGGTATCAATCTCTCGCGCGCCGCCGAGGCGGGTATTGCGAAGGCCATCGCGTCGGAAAAAACGCGTCGGTGGCAAGAGGAGAACTTTGAGGCGATTGTGAGCTCCAACGCCTATGTCGAGCGGAACGGGTTGCCATTGGCCACACGCCCGCTGTTTTGATGGGCCCGTTACGATCTCTATCGGAATGCCGGAGGCAGTGGTTACCTTGTCGATGTTCAGTCCGACCTTCTTGAGAGGCTGAACACGAGAGTCGTCATTCCGTTGATGCCGCCCGACACAGCCCCCGTTCCTGGCCGCCGGCTCTGCCTTGATGGCCACTGAATTGCCGGATGCCGAGGGAAATCTCTCCAAGCACCACGACGACATCGTCGCCGCGCTCGACATGCTGTTCCAAGGCTTCTGACCGGAGCCGACCGTTGCCGTCGGCTCAGCCCGCCGTCTTCGCCTGCCAAGCCTTGATCGCCTCGTCGAACACCTTCTCGCCGGGAATGCCTTTTTCCATCGTCAGCAACGCTCGTCGTCCGGTCTTATAGACGACCGGCACGTCGATCCAGTCCTGTCCCCGAAGCAAGGTCAGGTTGGCGTCCTCGTCGGCCTTGGTATCGTTGAGCGCGACGAGGAAGAAGCCGTCGGCGATCTTGGCCGGAATGCCGATCAGCGGGCTGCCGGCATCCTGCTCGGAACTCTTCATGGCCACGCGCAGGATGTTGTCGACGCCGCCGCCCTCGAACCCGTCGGGCGTCAGGAAGATCATCTCGATGATGTGGCTGGCCGGCAGAGTCTGGTCAGTGTTGCGGCGAATGGTCATGCGCAACTGGATGTCCTTGCCGGGAATGGTCGCCTCGGCGCGGATCGCCGGCTCAGGCGGCAGGTCGCCGCCGGGCGATTCCTGCACCAGCGACCAGACGATGTTGCCCGGCTCGGCCGAACCCTGCGCGGTGCTGGTGCGCTCCTCATAGAAGATCGCCTTCTGGCCGACCGGCAGAGAGGTTTGCGTCGGCGCACCGGCAGGCGAGGGCGGCGTGGCGGCGTTGTCAGCCGGCGCCGCGGGTGCGGTCCCATTGGCGGGTGGCGCCGCCGGCGCAGCGCCCGGTGCAGGGGGCGTGGTCCCGGCGGGCGCGCCTGCGGCCGGCGTGCCTCCTGCCGGAGCCGACAAGGCCGGGGTGGTCGTGGCTGAAGGCGGCGTCGTCAGCGCCGCGACGGACTCGCCCTCGCCCACGCCGCTCTGTCCGCCGGCCGGGCCAGGATCGACCTCGCTTCCTTGCGGCGTCAGTCTTTGAGTGAACTTCGGTGTCCCTTCGGGCTCGGCACCGCTAGCCGCAGGTGCCGGGGGCGTTGCCGCCGCATCGCTCGCCGGCTTGGCGGGTGTCGATTTGACCGGCTCGGTCGTCGCGACCTTGCTGCCGCCGCCCAGACCCAGCATCTTGCCGAAGGCATCCTTGTTCAGCCAGATGCCATAGCCGCCGCCGGCAATGACCAGCAACGCAACGGCAGCGGCAATCAGCCCGCCATAGCTGCGCTTGCGTTCAGCCGGACGCAAGCGCTGGAAAGTGTCGGCGACCGCAGCCTCTTCGTCGCTCGCAAAGACATCGGCATGCTCGTCGTCCTGACCCACATCCATGCCAGGCTGAGCCCTGTCGTCGAACTCCGGGGCCGGCTGCACCGGTACGGGCTTTTGCCAGTTCGGCTCGACCTCGGCGGCGGGCGATGCAGGCCTGGAGATGTCGGGCTCCGGAGCGGGGGGCGGCGGCTTGTAGGGTTCAGCCTTCGAGGCAGGCGCTGCCGGCCAGGCCGGCTCCGCCTTTACCGGCTGTTTGGTATGGTTCGACTGGTTCTTGTTGCGATCGATGGAGGAAAATATGTGCTCCAGTTCGGCAAGCGGATCGGTCTCCGGCACGCTTTTGGCATATTCGCGCTCGAGCCTCGATATGGCGTCTTCCAGGCCGCGCTTCTGCCTTTCGGCTTCCGACGGCGAAAGCGGCGGCTCGCGCTCGGCAATCTTCTTTGCAATCGTCGAGCGCGCTTTGTCGTAGACTTTGGCCCGCAGCTCCGGCGTAGGATCGCCAAAATTGTTTATCGTATCCCTCAGAGCAGAAACGAAATCTTTCGCCATGCGTCAGTCGACCTGTATTGTGCTCCGGGCCGGCCTCCGCAAATCAGCCGCAACGCCCGGAAAGGCTTGAGAAACTAGTCTTGAAACGGATCGGTCACAAGTATCGTGTCGTCCCGCTCCGGGCTGGTGGAGAGGAGCGCGACCGGCGCGCCGATCAACTCCTCGATATGGCGGACATATTTGACGGCCTGGGCCGGAAGGTCGTTCCAGCTGCGCGCGCCGGCGGTGGTGCCTTTCCACCCCTCCAGCGTCTCGTAGATTGGCTCGACGCGGGCCTGCGCGCCCTGGCTGGCGGGTAAATAGTCGATCGTCTCGCCGTCGAGGCGGTAGCCGGTACAGACCTTGATCTCGTCCAGCCCGTCGAGCACATCGAGCTTGGTCAGGGCGATGCCCTTGATGCCGTTGACGGCGACGGCCTGGCGCACCAGCACCGCGTCGAACCAGCCGCAGCGGCGCTTGCGGCCGGTGACGACGCCGAATTCATGGCCGCGCGTGCCGAGGAATTCACCGATCTCGTTCTGCTGCTCGGTCGGGAACGGACCCTCGCCGACGCGCGTCGTATAGGCCTTGGTGATGCCAAGCACATAGCCAATGGCGCCCGGGCCCACGCCGGCACCGGCTGCCGCCTGACCGGCGACGGTGTTGGACGAGGTGACGAACGGATAGGTGCCATGATCGATGTCGAGCAGCGTGCCTTGCGCGCCCTCGAACAGGATGCGCTCGCCGGCCCGGCGCTTGTCGTCGAGCACCTTCCAGACCCGGTCCATGTAGGGCAGGATTTCGCCGGCGACCGAGGTCAGCTCTTGCATGACCGCGTCATGGGTGGCTTCGGCATGGCCAAGTCCGCGACGCAGTGCATTGTGATGCGTCAACAGCCTGTCGACCTTCAAGGGTAGTGTTTCCAAATCCGCCAGATCCATCACCCGCACCGCGCGCCGGCCCACCTTGTCCTCATAGGCGGGGCCGATACCGCGGCGGGTCGTGCCAATCTTGGTTCCGGAATTTGAAGCGGCGTCCTCGCGGAAGCCGTCCAGTTCCCGGTGCAGGGAAAGGATAAGCGCTGTGTTTTCGGCTATTTTCAGGCGCTCCGGCGTTACCTCGACGCCCTGCCCCTTGAGCTTCGCCACTTCGGCGACGAATGCGTGCGGATCGAAGACGACGCCATTGCCGATGATGGACAGCTTGCCCTGCCGCACGACGCCCGACGGCAACAGCGACAGCTTGTAGACCTTGCCGTCGACGACCAGCGTGTGGCCGGCATTGTGGCCGCCCTGGAAACGCACCACGACATCGGCGCGCTCCGACAGCCAGTCGACGATCTTGCCCTTGCCTTCGTCACCCCATTGCGAGCCGACGACCACCACATTGGCCATGTTTCTTTTCCTTCGAGGCGCCGCCGCGCGGCTTGGATACGGTTCGAAACGACAGGCCTCTATAACGTCAAGAGCAGGCCGATGCGACCTTTCTTTGCCGCCGAAAATGGGCTGAGGCACAACAATTTTCAGCTTTGACATCATTTACTTGTCCAGGCGCGGGCAATAGGCCGGCGGGCAAGCCCCATTCACCTCTTCCCGCTGCGACCCGCCATGCACCGAAGCGCCTACATGTTCCTGCTGCTCACCACCTTGCTGTGGGGCGGCAACTCGGTGGCCGGCAAGCTGGCGGTCGATCACGTCTCACCGATGACGCTGGTCTTCCTGCGCTGGGTGTTGGCGGTGGCGATCCTGCTGCCGATCGGCTGGAATGCGCTGAAAAGAGATTGGCCCGTGGTGCGCAGGCACTGGTTCGTGCTCGCCGCGCTTGGCGCCAGCGGCTTCACCTTGTTCAACACGATCTTCTATACGGCGCTCAATTACACGACCGCGATCAACGTTTCGATCGAGCAGGCGGCGATGCCTATCCTGATCATCGTAGCCAATTTCATCTTCTTCCGCCTGCGCGTGAACTGGGCGCAGATCGCGGGCGTGGTGCTGACGATCTTCGGCGTCATCCTGACCGCCTGCCACGGCGATCCGCGCCGGCTGCTGACATTGGAGCTCAATTTCGGCGACGCCATCATGCTGGTCGCGGTCATCCTCTATAGCGGCTATTCGGTCGGGTTGCGGCTGAAGCCGGCCATGCAATGGCAGAGCCTGATGCTGGCCATGTCGCTCGCCGCGCTCGTCACCTCGCTGCCGTTCTTCCTATGGGAAATCGTGGCCGGCAAGGTCATCGTTCCCGACGCGCGCGGCTGGGCGGTGATCGTCTATACCGCGATCGGCGCCTCGGTCGTCTCGCAGATATTCTACATCAGGGGCAATGAGCTGATCGGCGCCAACCGGGCCGGCCTGTTCATCAACCTGGTGCCGATCTTCGGCACCCTGCTTTCGGTGCTGATCGTCGGCGAGACATTCCAGCTCTACCAGGCGTTGGCGCTCGTCCTCGTGCTGGGCGGCATCGCGCTTGCCGAATATAGCGGCCGCAAGGCAGCCATGCCGAGGCGCCAGTAAACTCACTTCGCGCCCCGATCGTCAGCCTTGAGGAGAGCGTCGGCTCGCCCGGCAATTCGCAGGACTACTGCAATTCCTTGCGCACCGCCGCCACGTCGTCGGACGAGACTGCCGGGGCGGCATTGCCCCAGCAGACAAGCCCTACACGCTGCCGACGTCGAACTGTAGCCGCTTGGCCGAATCGATCGATTTGTGCGCCCGCACCTGCTCCAGCACTTTTTCCGGGAACGGTGCGTCGAGATAGAGCAGCGCGATGGCATCGCCCCCTGGCCGGTTGCGGCCGAGCTGGAAGTTAGCGATGTTGACGCCGTTCTCGCCGCACACCGTGCCGAGCAGGCCGATAATGCCCGGCGCGTCGGCATTGGTCGTGTAGAGCATGTGCTGGCCGACCTCGGCATCGAGATTGATGCCCTTGATCTGTATGAAGCGCGGCTTGCCGTCGGAAAAACAGGTGCCGGCGATCGAGCGCGTCATATGCTCGGTCTTGACCGTCAGCTTGATATAGCCGTCGAACACGCCCGATTTGTCGCGCTTGACCTCGGCGACGATGATGCCGCGCTCCTTCACCATGATCGGAGCCGACACCATGTTGACGTCGGCTACCTGCGGCCTGATCAGCCCGGCAAGGGCCGCGCTGATCAGCGCGCGCGTATTCATCGTCGCGGTCGAGCCGTCGAACAGGATTTCCACCTCCTTGATCGGGTCCTCGGTGACCTGGCCGACAAAGGCGCCAAGCACTTCGGCGAGCTTGACGAAGGGCTTGAGCCGCGGCGCTTCCTCCGCGGTGATCGACGGCATGTTGATGGCGTTGGAGACGGCGCCCTTGATCAGATAGTCGGCCATCTGTTCGGCGACCTGCAGCGCGACGTTCTCCTGTGCTTCCGCCGTCGAGGCGCCGAGATGGGGGGTGGCCACCACATTCTCCATGCCGAACAATGCGTTCTGTTCGGCCGGCTCGGCCTCGAACACGTCGATGCCGGCGCCGGCCACCTTGCCGCTCTTCAGCGCCGCCACCAGGTCGGCTTCGACGACCAGCCCGCCACGGGCGCAGTTGATGATGCGCACGCCGTCCTTCATTTTGGCGATCGCGACGGCATCGATGATGTTGCGCGTCTTGTCGGTCAACGGCGTGTGCAGCGTGATGAAGTCCGCGCGGGCGAAGAGCTCGTCCAGTTCAACCTTGTCGACGCCGAGTTCCTCGGCGCGTTTGTCCGACAGGAACGGATCGAAGGCGACGACATGCATCTTCAGGCCGACGCCGCGCGTGGCGACGATCGAGCCGATATTGCCGCAGCCGATGACGCCGAGCGTCTTGCCGGTGATCTCGACGCCCATGAAGCGGTTCTTTTCCCATTTGCCTGCATGCGTCGAGGCGTTGGCTTCCGGGATCTGGCGGGCGAGCGCGAAGATCATCGCTACCGCATGCTCGGCTGTCGTGATCGAATTGCCGAACGGCGTGTTCATCACGATAATGCCCTTGCGGCTGGCCGCCGGTATGTCGACATTGTCGACGCCGATACCGGCCCGGCCGACGACCTTGAGCCTGGTGGCGGCATTGATCAGCTTCTCGGTAACCTTGGTCGCCGAGCGGATGGCGAGGCCGTCATACTGGTCAATCACTTCAAGCAGCTTCTCCTTGTCCTTGCCGAGATCTGGAAGATAGTCGACCTCGACGCCGCGATCCCTAAAGATCTGAACAGCGGTGGTGGAAAGTTTATCCGAGACGAGAACGCGAGGCATGGGATTGGTCCTTGTTGCTTACCCCACCCGCCTTCGCTTCGCTCAGGCACCTTCTCCACGGGGGAGAAGGTCGGGCGCCGATCTTTCTCCCCTTGTGGGAGAAGGTGGCCGCGAAGCGGCCGGATGAGGGCTGTTCCAGAAAATAACTGTTGAGTTTCAGGCCGCCGCTTTCAGCGACGCCTTCTGGCCGGCGAAGGCCCAGTCGAGCCAGGGCAGCAGAGCTTCGAGATCGGAGGTCTCGACCGTTGCGCCGCACCAGATGCGCAGGCCAGGCGGCGCGTCGCGATAGGAACCGATGTCATAGGCGACACCTTCCTTGTCGAGCGCTGAAACCAGACCCTTGGCGAAGGCCGCCTGTGCGTCGGCGTCGAGTGCAGCGACTTGTCCGTCGGTGAAGGACAGGCAGACGGACGTGTTCGACCGCGTCGCCGGCTCTACGGCGAGATGGCCAAGCCAGGAGGATTTCGCGACGAAACGGTCGAGCACGGCCGCGTTGGCGTCGGCCCTGGCGACCAGCGCATCGAGGCCGCCGATCGATTTCGCCCAGCTGAGCGCGTCGAGATAGTCCTCGACACATAGCATCGACGGCGTGTTGATGGTTTCGCCCTTGAAGATGCCTTCGATCAATTTGCCGCCCGAGGTCAGGCGGAAGATCTTCGGCAGCGGCCATGCAGGCTTATAGCTCTCCAGCCGCTCGACGGCGCGGGGCGACAGGATTAGCATGCCATGCGCGCCTTCGCCGCCCAGCACCTTCTGCCAGGAGAAGGTCACGACATCGAGTTTCTCGAAGTCGAGCTTCTGCGCGAAGGCGGCCGATGTCGCGTCGCAGATGGTCAGACCCTTGCGATCGGCCGGGATGAAATCGCCGTTCGGCACGCGCACGCCCGAGGTCGTGCCGTTCCAGGTGAAGACCACGTCGCGGTCGAAATCGATCTTGCCGAGATCCGGCAGTTCGCCGTAACCGGCCTCGAGCTTGCGCACATCGGCAAGCTTCAACTGCTTGACCACGTCGGTGATCCAGCCGGAGCCGAAACTCTCCCAGGCGACCATGTCGACGCCGCGCTCGCCCAGCAGCGACCAAAGCGCCATCTCGACGGCGCCTGTGTCGGACGCCGGCACGATGCCGATGCGGTAGTCGGCAGGAACCTGGAGAATTTCGCGCGTCAGCGCGATCGCCTGTTCGAGCTTGGTCTTGCCGATCTTGGCGCGATGGGAACGGCCGAGCGCGGCAGCTTTCAGCGCCTCGACCGACCAGCCGGGACGTTTCGCGCAGGGACCTGAGGAAAAATTGGGGTTTGCCGGACGGAATCCGGGCTTCGTATGCGTCGTCATCGTGGTCTATCCTTCCAGATAGTGGCCCCTCGTTGGGGAGGGGTGGCCCACGGACGGCGATATGCGCTCGGGCTTCGGGCGTCAAGGGGAAAGTTTTTGTCGCGGGCAGGATACTGGCGATCCGCGATCAGGATCTCGTGAGCTTCAAACGCAAACGGTGGACCGAAGAGATCCGCCGCCATGGTTCATGTATGCCAGCCTACTACCAGAGATCGTAGCGTAGCCCGAGCTTTACCTGATGATTGCTGATTCCCTTGTGGACCGGAAACGAGGTCAGGCTCTCGGCCGTCACATATTCGGCGTCGGGCGCCGAGAAATACTGATAGCCGAGATCGACGGAAACATTCTTCGACACCTGATAGGCAAGGCCGGCATTCAGCGTGTAAGCGAAGGAATACTTGGTCTTGTCGTCACTCAGTCCGAAGTCGTCGGTTGGATCGCCATTGTCGGTGAAATAGCTCGCCGAGAGCTTGTGCGTGCTCCTGACGATGCCGATGCCGGCGCCGAGATAGGGTGTTATGCCGACATAGGTTCCAAGGTCGACATAGCCGTTGAGCATGCCTGAAAAGGCATAGTTCTTCAGGGACGCCGACGCCAGGGTCGCCTCTGCCGCGGTCGCTGAATCGTCATAGCCAATGCCGATCTTGTTGCCGGGCAGGTAACCCAGATTGAGATCGGCACGCAGATAATCGTTGAAGTGGTAGCCGAAGCCGATGCTGGCGAAGACCGGGTCTTCCTCGTTGTCGAAGCTCGCCGGCGTGAAGGCGAAATCCTCATTCTTGAAGCTCTTCTCTACCAGGTAGGAGACATCGCCGCGCAGATACCAGCCCGAGCCGACCTCGACCGGCACGTAGTCGGGCGCCTGGTCGACATAGACCGGGGGATCATAGTCGGCGGCCAGCGCAGGCGTCAGCGGCATGATGGCGAATGTGGCAAGCACCGGCGCCATACGCGATGTGAGTTTCATGATCCCCTGCTCCCGATTTCGGCGCCACCAGACGGCAGCCATCGTTTCAGGAAGCATTGTTAACCATAGTGGTTAAGTCGGGGTTAAGGCTAACAGAGCGTTAGCGAATGATTTTCGGGCAGCCAGACAAGCGAAAACCGCCCGGCTGATGCCGGGCGGTTTCGGACCGTTGGATGGTCGGATGTTACTTGGTGTAGATCGGCTCGGGTTCGGGCTGATAGGCCACCGTCGGCGCGGCGCAACCGTTGTTGCCGCCGAACTGGTACCGCAGGCCGCCGCGCACCTCATGCGTGTCGATGCCGCGGTCGAAGCCCGGCCCGGCGCTGCTGATATCCCACTCGAACATGCGGCCGCCCTGGATGTGGCTGTAGCGATAGCCCGCGTCCAGGATCAGCTTGTCGGTCAGGCAGTAGGAAGCGCCGGCCATGAGCGCGTAGGCAAAGCGCCAGCTTTTCGCACCGGGGTTGAACTCGGTGGTGTTCGGGTCCCTGACATCGTCCCATCTGACATGCGCGCCGCCGATGCCGGCGCCGACATAGGGCGTGATGCCGTGATAGGTGCCGAGATCGACATAGGCGTTGGCCAGCAGCAGCAAGGCGCTCATTTTCGACACTTCGGTCGACGTCGAGAAAGCGTCCGAGGTTCCGCCGTCGAAGTTCGACTTGAACCAGTAATCGGCGGTCAAATCCGTACGAAAATGATCGTTGATCTTGTAGCCGACGCCGGCGCCGAGCGAGAAGCCGCCCTTGAGCTTGCCGAAATCGAAGCTCCTGTCGCCGGGAATGACGTTACAATTACAGGGATCGATGGTGTAGGTCGTGTAATCGATGCCGCGCACTTTCGACTTGTGGTAGTCGAGATCGCCGCGAATGTACCAGCCGCCGACATCGACTGGCTGCTCGTATACCGGCGGCGGCGCCTCTTCGACCACCGGCTCCGGAAGGTCGGCCGCGAACACCGGCCATGCCAGGCCCGCGAACAGCGCGGCGAACAGGGCCTTTCTTGCTGTATTGAACATGCTTGTCACCCCTAGAAACCCTCGGAACAGCGGTCGCGTCCGAATGAGATTGGCTTTCAGGCGTGGATAATGAATTGCAAAGGTTAAAAGGCATTTAACCCTGTCTATTAACCACGAATCTCGAGCATTTGAGGAATTCGGATGGTTCCACGTGTCTCGAGCCAGTTTCGCAGGCAAACAAAAGCCCGCCGGACGGGCGGGCTTCTAAGCAATCAGAGCGGCGTCGGCCCCTCCGGATGCACCTGAGATCAGGCGGCGCTGCGTGTTTCCGAGATGACCTCGACGATGTCGTTGACGACGGCCTCGACCAGCTGCGGGTCGTCGCCCTCGGCCATGACACGGATCAGCGGCTCGGTGCCGGACGGCCGGATGACGAGCCGCCCCGCCTTGCCGAGGCGTTGACGGGCGTCCTCGATCGCAGCCTTGACCGGAGCTTCCTCGAGCGGCTTGCCGCCGGCGATGCGGACGTTCTTGAGGAGTTGCGGCACCGGCTCGAACTTCTTCGACAATTCGCTGACCGGCCGGCCCTGCCGCTTGATGCAGGCCAGCACCTGCAGCGCCGAAACCAGGCCGTCGCCCGTGGTCGAGAAGTCCGACAGCACGATGTGGCCCGACTGCTCGCCGCCGACATTGAGCCCGTGCGCGCGCATATGCTCGACGACATAGCGGTCGCCGACCTTGGTGCGGTGCAATTGCAGCTTCATGTCGCCGAGGAAGCGTTCGAGGCCGAGATTGGACATGACCGTCGAAACGACGCCACCGCCGGCAAGCCGCCCGCTCTGGTGCCAGGACTCGGCGATCATTGCCATGATCTGGTCGCCGTCGACGATCGCGCCGTTCTCGTCAACGATGACGACACGGTCGGCATCGCCGTCGAGCGCGATGCCGATGTCGGCGCGCACCTCGTGCACTTTCTTCTGCAGGCCTGCCGGATGGGTCGAGCCGCATTCCTTGTTGATGTTGAAGCCGTTGGGCTCGACATTGATGGCCACCACTTCGGCGCCCAGCTCCCAAAGCGCCTCGGGGGCAACCTTGTAGGCGGCGCCATTGGCGCAATCGACGACGATCCTCAAACCTGAAAGCGACATCGAACGCGGCAAGGTGCGCTTTGCAAACTCGATGTAGCGGTCATGCACGCCATCGACGCGCTTGGCGCGACCAAGTCCGTCGGAATCGGCGAGTGCCAGTTCGATATCCTTGTCCAGCATGCTCTCGATGCGCTCTTCGATCTCGTCGGAGAGCTTGTAGCCGTCGGGACCGAATAGCTTGATGCCATTGTCGTAATAAGGATTGTGCGAGGCCGAGATCATGACGCCGATATCGGCGCGCAGCGAACGCACCAACATGGCGACCGCCGGCGTCGGGATGGGGCCGAGCAGGAACACGTCCATGCCGGCGGCGCAGAGGCCCGCCACCATGGCGTTCTCGATCATGTAGCCGGAAAGTCTGGTGTCCTTGCCGAGCACCACACGGTGACGATGGCTGCCGCGCTGGAAGGACAGGCCGGCCGCCATGCCGACCCTCATCGCGATTTCCGCCGTCATTGGAAACTTGTTGGCGCGCCCGCGAATACCGTCCGTGCCGAAATAATTTCCTGCCATGCTAGTCAGTGTCCCCGGTGGTTCTTGCCCGGTACGTCATGCCATAATTGGCCGGCGCACTACGATCACATTTCGTGATTATCTGTTACCAATCCTTTAGAAAAACCCTTGTTGTGCATTGCACACAGACTGGCGCAACCTAGCGTGATGGCGCTGCCTCGCCACAATATACCATGCCTGTGGACCATTCGACATGGATTTACCCACAAATTCTTGTCTTCCAGCCGGCAACAGGCAACGATTTCATCACCTTGCCGGCAGAAGCCGGGTTTCGGCGATGTATTCGCCACTTAGCATCTGGCGCAACCGACCGTTGAGCGTTATTGATTTGCTGGGACGTATAATGGGCTGCTGCAACGGAGAAACGCTATGCTCATCCACCGACTTGCCACTTTGACCGGCCTTGCGGTCGCGACGTTATTCCTGGCCGCGCCAGCCAACGCGCTGACGATGGCCGAGTGCAGCACGAAGTATAACGCGGCCAAGGACGCGGGGACACTTGCCGGCCAGACCTGGAACCAGTTCCGCAAGGCGCAGTGCGGCACTGATGCCGCCGCGACAGCCAAGCCCGACGCCAAGGCAGCGGACACCAAGGCGGCCGATACGAAGCCGGCCAAGGCGACCAAGGCTGCGGCCGCCGCCGACGACGGAGCCAAAGGCCTGACCGCAAAGGAATGCAGCACCAAGTACCAGGCGGCCAAGGCCGCCGGCACGCTCAACGGCATGAAGTGGAACGACTTCCGCAAGAGCGAATGCGCCACCGGCGCGTCCGCTGCCGCCGGCGCATCCGCTGCCGCCGCCACCAAACCGGCGACCACCAAGGCGGCGACCACGGCTGCGGCGACCGACAGCTCGGGCAAGGGCCTAAGCATGGCCGACTGCAGCAGCAAGTACCAGGCTGCCAAGACCGCCAATACGCTCAACGGCATGAAGTGGAACGACTTCCGGAAGGCCGAATGCGGCGCCAGCGCCTCGGACGATGACACCGTCCCGGCTCCAACAGAGGCGACCTACACCAAGGAGCCGGCAAAGCCGACTGTCGCTGCGCCGAAGGGCGTGAGTTTCCCGACCGCAATCTCGCCGAAATTCGCCACCGAAACCCCGGCCAAGGCCCGCATGCATACCTGCCTCCAGCAGTACTATGCCAACAAGGACGCCAACACGCTTGGCGGCTTGAAGTGGATCCAGAAGGGCGGCGGCTTCTACAGCCTGTGCAATGCCAAGCTGAAGAGCTGAGCGACAGCACTATTTGAGGAAAGTAAGGCCCGCGAGCCGCAGGGTTCGCGGGCTTTTTTGCCCGCAGCTTCAGCAGGAATCCCCGCTGACGAGAGGCGCGTTGCCGGCGACGCTGCAAACTCCCCTCGTGGGGGAGATGGCCGGCAGGCCAGAGGGGGGGCACGAAGGATCGTTGCCTGCTCCGGCCAGGTTGCCTCGCATTCACGAAAAGCTGGGCGAGGGTGGCTCGAGGAATCGTCGAACGGCAAGAGAGATCCTCCCCCGCAGCCCGGAAGGCCTAACTCGATTTGTCGGCGGACGCTGCCCCCGCTGAGCTGCCCGTCATCTTCCACAAAGTGGGAAGATTGGCTGCTGCCACGCCGGCTTCCGCCAATCGCCTAGCCAACCTTGCAGGCGCAGGCCACGGAGAAACTCAGCAGCCTGCCCCAAACAAAAACGCCGCGGTCGAACCGCGGCGTTTCTCAATTTGTTCTTGGCCGAGTTCAGCTCGACGGCTGCGGTTCCATGCCGCCCTCGGGCTCGGGACCCTTTTTGCGGCGGCCCGACTTCGGCACGGCCGAACCACGGCTCGGCGGCGTGTCGTCGCCGAGATCGCGCGCGGGCTTCTCGCCGGCGATCAGCTGCTTGATCTCGTCGCCCGACAGCGTCTCGTATTCGAGCAGGCCCTGCGCCAGCGCGATCCATTCCTTCTTCTTCTTGGTCAGCACCGACCTCGCGGTCGAATAGGCCTCGTCGATCAGGCGCCGCACCTCGGCGTCGATGATCTGCGCGGTTTCTTCCGAGATGTTCTGCGTGCGCGCCACCGAATGGCCGAGGAACACTTCCTCCTGGTTGTCGCCATAAGCGACATGGCCGAGCTTGTCGGAAAAGCCCCAGCGCGTGACCATGGCGCGCGCCAGCTTGGTCGCTTGCTCGATATCGGAGGAAGCGCCCGACGTGATGTTCTCCTTGCCGAACTTGAACTCCTCGGCGACGCGGCCGCCCATCATGATGGCAAGCCGTGAGATCATGTACTTGTAGCTCATCGAATAGCGGTCGCCTTCCGGCAACTGCATGACCATGCCGAGCGCGCGGCCGCGCGGAATGATTGTCGCCTTGTGCAGCGGATCGGCCGACGGCACGTTGAGCGCCAGTATGGCGTGACCGGCCTCGTGATAGGCGGTCAACTCCTTCTCGGCCTGGGTCATGGCCGAGGAGCGGCGCTCGGCGCCCATCATGATCTTGTCCTTGGCGTCCTCGAACTCGGCCATGGTCACGAGGCGCTTGTTACGCCGCGCCGCCATCAGGGCGGCCTCGTTGACGAGGTTCATCAGATCGGCGCCGGAGAAGCCCGGCGTGCCGCGGGAGACGACCTTGAGGTCGACATTGGGCGCCAGCGGCACGTTGCGCACATGCACTTTCAGGATCTTCTCGCGTCCGACGATGTCGGGGTTCGGCACCACCACCTGGCGGTCGAAACGGCCGGGCCTCAGCAGCGCCGGGTCGAGCACGTCGGGCCGGTTGGTGGCGGCGATCAGGATGATGCTTTCGTTGGACTCGAAGCCGTCCATCTCGACCAGCAGCTGATTCAGCGTCTGCTCGCGCTCATCATTACCGCCGCCGAGACCCGCGCCGCGGTGACGGCCGACCGCGTCGATTTCGTCGATGAAGATGATGCAGGGCGCGTTCTTCTTGGCCTGGTCGAACATGTCGCGCACGCGGCTGGCGCCGACGCCGACGAACATCTCGACGAAGTCCGAACCCGAAATGGTGAAGAACGGCACGTTTGCCTCGCCGGCGACCGAGCGGGCGAGCAGCGTCTTGCCGGTTCCCGGAGGGCCGACCAAGAGCACGCCGCGCGGGATCTTGCCGCCGAGCCGCTGGAATTTCTGCGGATCGCGCAGGAACTCGACGATCTCCTCCAGGTCTTCCTTGGCCTCGTCGACGCCGGCGACGTCCTGGAAGGTGACGCGGCCATGCGCCTCGGTCAGAAGCTTGGCCTTCGACTTGCCGAAGCCCATGGCACGACCGGAGCCGGACTGCATCTGGCGCATGAAGAATATCCATACGCCGAGGATCAGGATCATCGGCAGCCACGAGATCAGGTACCCGAACAGCGAGTTTGAACCGTCGGTCTCCGGCCGCGCATTGATGGTGACGTTCTTGTCCTGCAGCCGCGACACCAGCGACGGATCGCCGGGCGAATAGGTCTGGAAGCCGCTCGAATTGTCGGTGTAGGTGCCGGAGATGCGGGCGCCGGCGATGGTCACCGTCTTGACCCGGCCCGCCGCGACATCCTGCAGGAACTGCGAATAAGGTACATCGCTCGAAGCCCCACGCGTCTGCGGCGTCTGGAACAGATTGAAGAGGGCGATGAGCAGGACCGCTATGATCGCCCAGAGCGCGAGGTTGCGATAGTTCGGATTCATCAATTGTCCCGTTGGCGTCCACGCGGACACGCGTCGTGAGAGGAAACTTGAGCCTAACATAGGGAGAGCGCCCCCCCTTGCCAAGCAGAACAGCACGTGTGGGTTAAGCTTTCGCCCATGACCGACCGGCGCTATGGCCGCTTGAAAGGCAGGGCGGGAGGCAACGGTGCGCCGATCAATTCGGCGACGACCCGCGCCGGCGCCAGGTCGAAGGACGGCAGGAAACGGACAAAAGGGGCGACGACGGCCTGTGCCGTGAACCCCGGCGACGCCTGCCCACCCTGAGGCAGGCCAGGGTTCTCAACGGCTTGCCGCGATGCCGGCTCGCAGGCCAGCGCGGCGCGCACGAGGCTGCGTGGCGTTTCGCCTTCCGCGATCGCCAGACGCTTCGCCGCCGCTGCCCCGAACGGCGCGATCAACAATGCACTGCCGCCGTCGTCCAACGTGATGTTCCGGCGGCCGTCCCAGAGCAGCCCGCCGGTGGCCGCGACCACACGCGGCAAGCCTCGCGTCTCGCGGCGCAGAAAGATGCCGGCGCGCCTGGAATCGACCACCGTCCGCGACAATGTGGCGCAAAGAAATCCAGCCTTCAGCCTACCGAACAGCGCCTCGCATCGCGCCTGGTCCGGCAGAAACGCAACGCCCCCGCTTGTGGCGAGGAGGATGCGCAGCGCATAGACGGCCGCCGGATCGTCGCCGGCCGAAAGCAGGGTCGGATCGAGGCGGACAAGACCCGGCGCCGGCTGGCTGGCGAAGCGCGCGATTAAATCCGCGGCGCGGATGCCAAGCCGGCTGCGCGCCTCGCTCTCGCGCGCCGCCAGCGTCAATGCGTCATCGATGCGCTGCGCACCGTCAGCGCCGGCCAGTGCCGCGCGCATGCGCGGTCGCTCGAAGGCCGCGTCGGCATTGGTCGGGTCCTCGGCCCAGCCGACATGCTCGCGCCGCAGGAAGTTGCGCAAAGCCGCGCGCCGAATGCCAAGGAGCGGCCGCACGATCCATTCGTGCCAGTCGTGCAAGGTGACCGGCGCCATGCCGGCAAGGCCGCGCCCTTCCTCGCGGGCGCCCTTGCCTCGGACTAGCCGCATCAGCACCGTCTCGGCCTGGTCGTCCGCTGTATGACCGGTCACGATCAGGCCGAGGCCTTCCGCCCGCGCCGTCTCGGCCAGCAGCCGGTAACGCGCCTCCCGCGCGGCGGCCGGCAGCCCGGTCGATGGCTTGCGTCCGGACCAGGCGACGATGCGGTGCGCGATGGCGTGCGCGGCGCAAAGCCTGGCCACCGCTTCCGCTTCGGCCGCCGCGCCCTGCCGCAAACCGTGGTCGATCGTCACCGCCAGCAGCTTCGCGGACGGCGCGGTTCGGTCGAGATGTCGTTTGAGAAGGAGAAGTAGGGCGGTCGAGTCGCTGCCGCCGGATACGGCCGCAACGGCGCCGCTGGTAAAGTCGATGTGCGAAAAAAGGTCTTTCGAAAGATCAGGCTCGGTGTCGAGCATCAATGCATGTCGCCCGAACACGGCTCCGAGGGCAAGGCAACGGCAGGCAGGAGAAGGGCTAGCACGCCGCCAGGGCCTTTTCCTGCTTCACGCGCTCCTTGAGCGTGTTGGAAATGTCGGGGTAGCGCTTGCCGACCTCGCTGAAGGTGGCGCAGGCCACGTCGTGCTGCTTCAGGCCGACCAGCGACACGCCGAGCTTCAGCAGCATGTCGGGGGCCTTCTTGGCCTTGGGATAGTCCTTGCTGGCGGCGAGGAAGACCTCCGCGGCATCGCGGTATTTCTGCTGGCCAAGCAGCGATTCGCCCAGCCAATAGTGCGCATCCGCCGTTTTCGCGTCACGGGGAAAACGCGCGATGTGGTCGCGAAAACCCTGTTCGGCGGTGCCGTAGTCGCCCGACAGGATGAACTGGTAGGAGTTGCGGTAGAGCTCCTCGGGATCGTTCGTGGAAGGCAGCGCCGCAACCACCGTGCCGCCGGACTTGCCGCTCTTGGCCGGAGCGCCGGCGGCTGGAGCGACATCCTGCGCCGGTGCGGTCGCCTGCGTGCTGCCGCCGGCATCGACCACATTGCCGTTCTTGTCGACGGTGATGCTGCCGAAGGTCTTTTCGGGCGCTCCCGTTCCGGGGATCACCTTGCCCGGATCACCGTCAGAGGATTCGACGATGACGTCCTCGACGCTCTGGCCGCCGCCAGCCGACTGGCCGGCCGCTGCCCGATTGTCGGCCTTCGCAGGCGGTTGCGTGGCCGGCGCCTCGGCCACGCTGTCATCGCTGTCGACGGGCGCGGCCTGTGACTTCTTCTGCCCGGCCGGCTGCTGCGCACCCTGCGTACCGCCTTCGAGCTGCTGGAAGCGGAACTCGTTGTCTTCCTGCTGTTTGCGGATCTGCTCCTGCATTTGCAGGATCTGGAAATTCAGTTCCTCGATCTTGCCGTTCATCTGGCGCAGTTGGTCCTCGAGCCCGGTGGCGCCTGTGCCAGTCGACTGCTGCGCGAACTGAACCTGGTCCGACTTCTTCTTTTCGCCGAAAACGCCAGGCAGCTCGATGCTGGGCAGATGGAACGAGAAGCCGCTGTCGGCTGGCTGTCCCGTGCCATCAGTCCCTAAGCCACCCGCCATCGCGGTGACGCCTGAAAGGAGCAGCAGCGCAAGCGTGCCGCTCAGAACTGATCTCAAATGCATATGCCTCTCGCCGTGTCGTTAGCTTGTTCGCGCCTTCCAATCGGTATGGGACCAGCCAAGCGCCCTCGGCTCATAGCAGGACGCGAGACTTCGGCCAAATTTTGTTTGAAGGGACCAAACATGAAAAAGGCGGCCTTTCAGCCGCCTTTCGCAAACCTGTGTTGCATTTTTGTCGTCGTGTTTTTCGCGCGTCGCTCGACGCGCGAAAAATGTCAGGAACCGGCGCCGCTGAGCGTGGTGACCGCGCGGCGGTTCTGCGACCAGCAGGAGATGTCGTCGCAAACCGCGACCGGCCGTTCCTTGCCGTAGGAAATGGTCTTCAGGCGGTTGGCGGAGACGCCCTTGGAGACCAGGAAGTCGCGCGTGGCGGCGGCGCGGCGGGCACCGAGCGCCAAATTGTATTCGCGCGTGCCGCGTTCGTCGGCATGGCCTTCAACGACGATCGCATACTGCTTGTACTGGTTCAGCCACTGCGCCTGGCGCGACAGCGTCGTCTGGGCGTCGGCGCGGATCGAGGAGGAGTCCGTGTCGAAGAAGATGCGGTCGCCGATATTGACGGTGAAGTCCTGCGCCGATCCGGGCGTTGCGGCACCGGCGCCGTTGAGGCCGAGATCGGCGGCGCTGTTGGGCGTCTTCTTCGAAGCGCAACCGGCAATGGCGAGCATCGCCACCAGCGCGATCATGACGGGATTTCTGGTAAGTGCTGCGATACGGCTCATGCCGCCTCTCCTTCGCATTCGAGTGATTTCGTTGATCACCCAGTAACCACGTTTGGGTTAACCGGCATTCAAGAAACACGGTTAAAATTTGGTTTAGGCCGCCCGTCCGCAGCCCTTTGATCCGGGCCACAGTTGGCGCGGACCCTAGGCGGAAATGCGGCCAAAACGCGACAAAGAGGTGGAAATGGAGAATTGAGGAATTGAAGAAATGAGGAAAAGGGTCATTTCAACTTCTTCCTGAGATTCACCAGCATTCCATAGATATGGACATAGGATTGCAGCCATTCATCGCGCTGCGCGTGGGTGATGTAGCCAAGGTCGAACGCATACGAAATCCACGTCTCTACTTCGCTGCATGATCCCATGGCCATCGAAATGAAACGCGCAAATCGGGCCTGGAATGGGTCTGTTTGGCAAATCCTTCAGCCAGATTGGCACAGATCGCCTTGCTGGATCGCCGCATTTGGTCAGCCAACGCGTATTGTTTTTCGGAAAAACAAGCGTGGCCTTGTGGACGTCGAGGGAAACCCCATAAGCGTGCCTATAGACATCCAAATCCTTCGCGCGCTTGATGTAGCCCGCTTCTCTCTCCATCCCTCAATTCTTCATTTCTTCATTTCTCCAATTCCTCTCACTCCAGCAGCGGCGACCAGGCCGGATCGGAGGCAAAGTTCGCGGTCGGGATCGACTGCTCGTTGCGGCCGGTGAGATCGACAGAAACCAGTTTCGGGCCGCCGGCGGAATCGCGGAAGAACATCAGCACGCGGCCGTTCGGCGCCCAGGTCGGTCCTTCCTGCTGGAAGCCGGATGACAGGATGCGCTCGCCCGAACCGTCGGTCTTCATAACGCCGATCTGGAATTCGCCGCCGGTCTGCTTGGTGAAGGCGATGAGATCGCCGCGCGGCGACCACACCGGCGTCGAATAGACCCCGTCGCCGAAGGAGATGCGGGTCTGGCCCGAACCGTCGGCGCCCATCACATAGATCTGCGCGCGTCCGCCGCGGTCGGAGGTGAACACCACCTTGCTGCCGTCGGGCGAATAGGAAGGCGAAGTGTCGATGGCGGTCGAGTTGGTGAGCCGGGTCGTCGAGCGGCTCCTGAGGTCCATGGCGAAGATGTTGGAATTGCCGTCGTCGCGCAGCAGGCTCATGATCACCTTCTGGCCATCCGGCGAAAAGCGCGGCGCAAACGTCATGCCCGGAAAATTGCCGACCAGTTCGCGCTGGCCGGTCTCGATCTGCAGGAGATACACCCGCGGCTGGCCGCTCTCATAGGACATGTAGGTGATTTCCTGCCGGTTCGGCGAGAAGCGCGGCGTCAAGACGATCGCCCTGCCGTCCGAGAGATAGCGCACATTGGCGCCGTCCTGGTCCATGATGGCGAGGCGCTTCTTGCGCGCATTCTTGGCGCCGGACTCGTCGATGAAAACGACGCGCGTGTCGAAATAGCCCTTCTCGCCGGTCAGCCGCTCGTAGATGGCGTCGGCGATGATGTGAGCGACGCGTCGTTGATTGGCGTCGTTGGCGAAGAATTGTTCGCCCGACATCTGCTGTCCAGCGAACGTGTCCCACAGCCGATACTGCGCGCGGATGCGCCCGTCGGCCTCCTTGCTGACGCTGCCGGTGACCAGAGCCTGGGCATTGATCACCTTCCAGTCGTCGAAGCGAGGCGCTGCGTCAGGATTGGCGATCTTCTCGATGAAGGCGCTTTTGTCGATCGGTGCGAACAGGCCCGAGCGCTTCAGGTCGGCGGTGACGATGCCGGAAATCTGCGCGCCAAGCCCATCGCCCGACTGGAAATCGGTGATAGCGATCGGCAGCGGCTCGACATTGCCCTTGTTGACGTTGATCTCGACGAGCGCCCACGCAGGCATGACGGCGCCGGCCATCGAGCCCAGCGCCATTGTCGCGACCATCAGGAGCGGCTTGAGGATGAATTTCATGTCTTCTCGCTTCTCTTCACTGATTCTGCGGAGGGCAGGCCTCAAAGGCCAAGCATTTCCCTCGGATCGAAAGTGACACGGACCTGGGCCCAGATGTCCTGTTTGCCCGCCGGAACCTGAAGGCCGGCCATGTTGCATTTCTGAACCGCACGCACGGCGCTTTCATCGAATTGGCGATTCCCGCTCGATTTCTCGACGGTGGGCCGGCCATCCAGCTTGCCCGAGGGGTCGAGGTTGAACATGACCACGGCGACGAAATTCTCCGAGCCCTCCAGCCCCGCCGGCAATGTCCAGCAACCGCCAAGTTGGTCCGACAGGGCGCCCAGTTCTGATCTCGACAGCTTCTGGCCCTGGTCCTTCTCGCCGCCGAGCGAAGCCTGCTGTGTCGAACGCTTGGCGCCGCCGCCGGAGGGCTTCTGCTTGTCCAGCAGGGCCGAGATCTCGTCGGAATTGAACTGCTTGTCCTCCGATTTCGGCTTGGATGAAGCCTCCTTGACCGGTTTGTCGGCGTCCTTGCGCTCCGGCGCCTTGGCGCTTTCGGCCTGTGCCGGCTGCGGCTTCGGCCGCGCCTGAGGCGCGGGCGCGGAGTCCGGCAGTTGGGCATCGTCAGGCTGGTCCTTGGCGATCGCCTGGGCGACCGCGTCCGGCTTCACCTCGGGTGTCGGCTCGATGGCCGCGGTCTTGTCCTGTGGCGGTGCGGGCGTCGGCTCCTTGGCCGGCGCCGGCTTCGGCTCGGTCTGCTTGACCGGCTCGGGCTTGACCTCTTCCTTGGGCTGCGGCGCGGGAGCCACTTCCGTGGCCGGCGTCGGCTTGGGCTTTTCCTGCGGCTTCGGCACGTCCTCGGTCTTCGGCTTTTCGATCGGCGTTGGCGCCGGCGGCGGGGCCGACGTCATGTCGACCGGCTTCGGCTTGGCCTCGGGCGTTATCGGCTTGTCGGTATCGACGCTGTTCTCGCCGACCTTCTGCGCATCCGGCACCACATCGGGACGCTGCGTGGGCAAGGGCGCCGGCTTTTCATGCACCACCGATTTCTTGTCGCCCTGCAGCACCTGGGCAGTGGCTTCGATCGGCACGATGTCGACAGCGACCGACTCGACGTCGGCCGACGGAAGCGCGGCCGGTGCCGACAGCGTGAACAGGCCGAAGCCAATCAGCGCCGCATGCATGATCACCGATGTGGTGAGGCCGGTCCTCATAGTGGGTCTATTGATCCTGTTCCTGCAGTGAAACCAGGCCGATATTCTTGTAGCCGGCGGCCGAAATGCGGGCCATCACCTTCATCGCCGTGCCATAGTCGGTGGACTTGTCGCCGCGGATGAAGATGCGCTCGTCATAGCCGGTCTTCGAGATCGCCTGCAGCTTCGCCACCAGTTCCTCGATCGGGATTTCGGTCTCCTGGAGATAGATCTGGCCGGCGGCATTGATCGAAACGGTGATCGGCTGCGTGTCGGCATTCATCGCCTTGGCCTGCGTATCCGGCAGATCGATCGGCACGCCGACCGTCAAAAGCGGCGCCGCGACCATGAAGATGATCAACAGCACCAGCATCACGTCGACCATCGGCGTGACGTTGATTTCGGCGATGAGGCCATGATGGCGGCCCCGCCGCCTGTGGCCGCGTCCGCCGCGTCCAGCCATGCCTACGGACATTCCCATCGGCTTACTCCTCAGGCCTTCGGCGCTACTTTTTCATCGATTTGGCGCGAGAGTATGGCGGAGAACTCGTCGGAGAACCCTTCCATGCGCACCGCGATCTTGCTCGCATCCGATGACAGCTTGTTGTAGGCGATGACGGCCGGAATGGCGGCGAGCAGGCCGATGGCGGTCGCCAGCAGCGCCTCGGCGATGCCGGGCGCGACCACCGACAGGCTGGTGTTCTTGGAGCCGGCGATCGCCTGGAACGACGTCATGATGCCAATGACGGTGCCGAACAGGCCGATGAACGGGGCCGCCGAGCCCGTGGTTGCGAGGAAGCCGAGGCGGCCTTCGAGCTTCTCCATCTCGCGGGTCAGCGCCAGGTCCATCGCCTTGTCGATGCGGGTTTGCAAGCCGAGCGGCGTCTTGGCGCCTTTTTCGAAACTCTTCTTCCACTCGCGCATGGCAGCAACGAAGATGGCGCCCATGCCCGATGTCTTGCGGTCGGCCAACGTGCGGTAAAGCTCCTCCAGCGACTGCCCCGACCAGAACACCTGCTCGAACCGGTTCAGCGCCAGCCGCATGCGGGCATAGGATACGAGCTTGTCGACGATGATCGCCCAGGTCCAGACCGAGGCGCAGAGCAGCCCGATCATGACCAGCTTGACCACCCAGCTGGCCTGCATGAACAGCGCCCAAATCGACAATTGCGCGCCCGGTTCGGCGAGTGCGATATTTTCCATCGTAACGTCCTTAAGATTTCCGGGCGAAGCTGGCGGCTGGCCCCTGGCATCCCTTGTGGTCGGTTCGCGCGAAGCTACCGGAACAACCCCAAAACGTGCCTTTCGCGGCCTTTTCGGGGCAAATGTTGGTGAAAGGAAGGCGCTGGATAGCGCCAATCTTCACCAATCTCTTCATGAACCGTTATGGTTAAGGATGGGTTAGTCGATCAGGCGCGGCGCATTGCCGCGCTTCAAGCCGGCACCGGCGATACCTACGAGGCCGACCTTTTAGCCTGCCTTGGGTATGAACGCTGCTATCCACTCCCTGGGGAAGCGGCGTGGCCGGCCATTCTCGCCGATGATCGCCGCCTCCACCCTGGCCTCGACCAGCATCTCGTCGCCGCGCCTGAGCTGCTGGGCCATGAAGATGCGCGCGCCGGAGATTTCCTCGGTCCGGGTGTCGATCGTCAGGATGTCGTCCATGCGGGCCGGCATGCGGAAGTCGATCTCCATGCGACGCACCACCCAGACTATTCTTTCGCCATGCTTGCCATCGGCAAGTTCGGTGTGGTGGACGCCGCTCAGCCTCAGATAGTCGGAGCGGCCGCGCTCGAGGAATTCGAGATAGCGGGCGTGGTAGACGACGCCGGAGAAATCGGTGTCGGCATAATAGACCCGCGCCATCAGCCGATGGCCGAACGCCGTCAGCGCACCGGAAATCCCCGCCAGCAAGGTCGCGGATTCACCATGATCGTCCATTGCGCTTCCTTTTTCAGTCGCGGCAAGGCACCTGTGCCGCGCGTGACATGGCATCGGATGGCACTGTTGACGGCGATGATCAAGACCTTGGCGACGGCGCTGTTCGTGGTGATGGCTCTGTTCGTCGTGATGGCTCTGGCCCGGCCGGGCCAAGCCGCGACCTTCTCCATGAAGCGCGGGCTCAATCTCGACCAGTGGGTGACCTGGCCGGGCGAAGACCAATGGGGCAACGCCAAGGCCATCCTGCCCTACCCGGAATGGCGCAAATTTCTCAAGGACGACGATCTCGAGGCTCTGAAGCATGCAGGCTTCGATTTCCTGCGCATGCCGGTCGATCCTTCGCCCTTCCTTTCCGAAAATACGATGGCCTTGCGCGAGGATCTCTATGCCAGCGTGCTGGACTCTGTCCGCATGATCAACCGCGCCGGCCTGAAGGTTGTCGTCGACATGCATCTGATCCCCGCCGGCAGTGGGCGTAAGATCGGCATGGCCGAGGTGATGAACAACCCGGTGACATTCGATGCCTATGTCGAGGTGGTGCGCAAGATGGCGCACACGCTCGCCGGGGAAGATCCGGGGCAAGTGGCCTTCGAACCGATGAACGAACCGATCGTCGACTGCGACGCCGACGGCACCAGCCTGTGGCCGCAACGCCAGCAGAGGTTGTTCGCCGCGGCGCGTTCTTCGGCGACGAGATTGACGCTTGTGCTGACCGGGGCCTGCTATTCCGCGGCGTCGTCGCTGGAAAAAATCGATCCGATGGCGATCCCGGACGACAACGTCATCTGGACCTTCCATTCCTACGATCCGTTCCTGCTTACCCATCAGGGCGCGACCTGGGCCGGCGATTTCATTCCCTATGTGACCGGCCTGCCCTACCCGCTGACCGCGGTGCCGCCGGCTGAGCTCGACGTCACGCTCGACGCCATCCGCGCCAGGATCAAGACCGAGGCACCTTGGGCGCGGCAGGGCGGGCTGCTTGCCTATCTCGACGAGCAGGTAGCCAGCATGGACACCGACGCCAAGCTGCTTGGTCTCATGGACGCCCCGTTCAAGGCCGTCGATGCCTGGGCGAAGGCCAACCGCATCCGGCCGGAAAAAGTCACGCTGGGCGAGTTCGGCATGATCCGCCAGGAACACGACAATCCCTATGTGATGCCGGCCGGCTATCGTGCCGCCTATGTCCGGGACATGATCGCGCGCGCCGAGGCGCATGGCTTCTCCTGGTCGGTGTGGAGTTACGGCGGCGCTTTCGGCATTGTCGATGCTTTCAACGGCGAAAAGGCCGAACCCGATGTGCTGGACGTGATCCGGTCGCTTCACTGAGCGCCGTTGCTCCACGCCGCCGCCGGGATCGATCAGCGAGATCTCCGGTCGCACGCCGCAAAGCGGTTACGGACGCTTGATCGCCGGCCCGAACGCCGCCGCCGGGGCCGCTATTCTTCCTGAAACAAATTGATCTGCTGTTGCGCCAGGTCCTTCGGCGCGTCGAGGCCGAGATGGCGCCAGGCATTGGCCGTCAGCACGCGGCCGCGCGGCGTGCGCTGGATGAAGCCCTGCTGGATCAGGTAGGGCTCGATAATGTCCTCTATGGCGTCGCGCGGCTCGGACAGGCCGGCGGCGATCGTCTCGATGCCGACCGGCCCGCCGCCGAAATTGCGCGCGATCATCGAAAGATATCGGCGGTCGAGCGCATCGAGGCCGAGCGCGTCGACCTCCAGCCGGGTCAAGGCCTCGTCCGCGATCAAGCTGTCCACATGACCATCGCCGGCGACCGAAGCGAAATCGCGCACGCGGCGCAACAGCCGGCCGGCGATGCGCGGCGTGCCTCGCGCGCGCCGCGCAATCTCCAGCGCGCCGTCGTCGCCGAGCGGCATTTGCAGGATGCGTGCGCCGCGCCGCACGATCTGCTCCAGTTCCTCGACCGTGTAGAAGTTGAGCCGCACCGGGATGCCGAAGCGGTCGCGCAGCGGATTGGTGAGCAGGCCGAGCCGCGTGGTGGCGGCGACCAGGGTGAAACGGGCAAGGTCGATCTTGACCGAGCGCGCCGCCGGCCCCTCGCCGATGATCAGGTCGAGCTGGAAATCCTCCATCGCCGGATAGAGGATCTCTTCCACCGCAGGATTCAGCCTGTGGATCTCGTCGATGAACAGGACGTCGCCTTCTTCGAGATTGGTCAAGAGTGCAGCGAGATCGCCGGCCTTTGCGATGACCGGTCCGGAGGTTGAGCGGAAGTTGACGCCGAGCTCGCGCGCCATGATTTGCGCCAGCGTCGTCTTGCCTAGACCTGGCGGCCCGACGAACAGCACATGATCGAGCGCTTCCTTGCGCCCCTTGGCGGCCTCGATGAACACTTTGAGGTTGGCCCGCACCGCCGCCTGGCCGACGAAATCGTCGAGCGTCTGCGGCCGCAAACTCTGATCGGCATCCTCGCCGCGTTTTTCCGGAGCGATCAGACGGGGGGAAAGGCTCATGCCGCCTTCCTTGCATATGGCCGGGAACCGGACAAGCGTGCGCTCACCGCGCCAGTTCCTTGAGCCCGAAGCGAATCAGCTTCGACGCGTCCGCCTCCTCGCCAGCCGTCTTCAGTGCCGCCGCCACTGCATTGGCGGCGGTGTCGCGGGAATAACCGAGATTGACTAGGGCCGAGACCGCGTCTGTGATCGGCGCGGCTGCCACGCCTTCGCCGAGCTCCTGCTTCAAGCCGATCGTGCCCGAGGCGGCACCGGCATAGGCCGGCGCCTTGTTCTTCAACTCGGTGACGATGCGCTCGGCCACCTTCTTGCCGACGCCCGGCGCCCGGGAAACCATGGCGATGTCGCGCAGCGCGATCGCGTTGGCAAGGTCGGCCGGCGCCAGTGTCGACAGGATGGCCAGTGCCACCTTGGCGCCGACGCCCTGCACATTGGTCATCAGGAGCCGGAACCATTCGCGCTCCAGCACCGATTGGAAGCCGTAGAGCCGGATCATGTCCTCGCGCACATAGGTCTCGATGAACAGCACCACCGCTTCGCCGGGCGAAGGCAGCGCGGCAAGCGTCCGCGCCGAGCAGTAGGCGACATAGCCGACGCCATGCACGTCGACGAGGCAGTGGTCCTCCTCGATCTCGTCGAGCATACCCTTGAGCTTGCCTATCATGCCAAATCTTTCATGGAAGATAGGCCCTCATGCGTGCGTTTCAGGAGAAATGATGTCAAGGTCCGGGAAATAACTGCGATAACGCGCGGCGTCGCGCGTCAAAAGACGATGTCCGGCAACGGTCGCATGAGCGCCAATAAAGAAGTCCGGCAAGGTTCGTTCGCGGATTCCACCAGCACGGCGATAACGGGAATGCGTCACACCTGCAAGGAAGGCCGCATCCCAGGGCAGAAACTCGCGATCGATCTCGAGCATGTCGACCGCTTTTCGAAGCGCTGCCTCCGAGGCGATCAGCGGCGCCAGTTCAGACCAGATGATCGTATTGACCACCAAGTCGCCGTCGCGGCGGCATGAGGCGATTGCAGACGCCGACCATTTTGTCAGCGGTCCGGCCGGCCCCCAAACGTCGATCAGGACATTTGTGTCAATCAACGTCGAGATCTTCACGCGGCCCCCTCAGCCACTCCATATACTCGTCGGTCGTCATGCCACCCAGATCCAACGTCCCCTCCATCCGGTCAAGGACATTACTGAACCTGCGCAATTTCTCCTCCTCGGGGAGATTCTCGTTGACGGCCACAAGCCGAGCACCCTCATCGGTGGCCACGAATTCCACCTCGGAGCCCGGGCGGATACCCAGGTGATCCCTTATCTGTTTGGGGATCGTGACTTGGCCTTTGGTGGTGACGCGCATGGTAATACCTCAAAGTATTACCTACGACAGACAAGGGAACAAGTCAAGAACATCGTCAACCGGCAAGTGCCATCCGATAGGCGACGCTTTGCCGGTGATGCGCGTGGCAAATGGCTATGGCGAGCGCGTCGGCGGCATGTTCGGTGTCGAAGGTCGCTTTCGGCAGCAGCACCTTCACCATCATGTGGATCTGCTTCTTGTCGCCATGGCCGACGCCGATCACCGCCTTCTTGACGGCATTGGGTGCATATTCGGCAACGACCAGGCCGGCGCGTGCCGGCACCAGCATGGCGATGCCGCGCGCCTGGCCAAGCTTCAGCGTCGCCACCGCATCCTTGTTGACGAAGGTCTGTTCGACGGCCGCCTCATGCGGCATGGCCGTATGCAGGATTTCAGCCAACCCGTCATGCAGCTGGCACAGCCGCGTCGCCAGCGCCGCCTTGTCTTCGGAACGCACCGTGCCGGACGCGACGAAGCGCAGCGAATTGCCGAGGCTTTCGACAATGCCCCAGCCGGTGCGCCTGAGCCCCGGATCGATACCGATGATGCGAATCGTGTCCCCCATCCGGTTACTCTACCTCCCGGAGACAGCGATGCCAGCGAAATGTGAACAAACCGGAAACAGCAGCCTGCCGGGGCCAGAAATGCTCCGAACCCCTTAGTTGCGGGCGAAAGCCGTGTTGAGCAGGCTGATCTGGTCCGAGACCGGATTGGGCCGGCGGCTCATGGGCTGCATGTCGACCACCGCGCCGGCGCCGTAGATCTCCTCGTCCATGCGGCGCACCAGTGCCTGCAGGCGCAGCGACCGGTTGACGAGGTCGAGGAAATCCTTGGGCAGTTCGGCCCAGCCGGCCGCCTCGTCATGGGCGGAGGCGGTGTCGAGGCGCACCTTGGACTTTTCCGATGCGACCTGGTCGCGGGTCATCTCGCCGGAATTCGCGGCGCGCTGCAGAAGCAGCCACGAGGCGACCTGCATCAGCCTGGTGGTCAGCCGCATCGATTCGGCCGCATAGAGCGTGGCCGCCAGCCGCGACAGCTTCTTGGCCTCGGCCCGGCCCTTGCCGTCGAGATACTCCGCCGCCTGTTCGACTAGCCCCATGCCTTCCTGGTAGAGCGGTTTGAAGGAGTGCGAAAAGACCCGACGTTCCGCCAGCTTGACGGTTTTCGCGCTGCCCTTCGAAGGCTCGTTCATCGATACGCCCCTGCACTTGCAACCGGCCGATTCGGCTTACTGCCGATACACCCGGAACCCTACATAACTGAAGCTTGAAAATGCGCCTCGTCCGGGGTGAAGGCAAGCACATGTTTAACAGAAGGTTAACGTGATCCGGTGCGGACCGTGTCGCTGGAAAGCGGACAAAAAAAGAGCCGCGGATAAGGCGGCTCTCAGGAGTTTAACAGGGAGGCGTCAAACAAAGTGGCTCCAACCACTCGGTAAGAATCCAGATCACTGGATGCGCATAGTAAACGCCTGTAAAGCTTAATGAACCCTTAACGGCGCCGATGTTTTTTGAGCGAACCCCGCGCCACTGTGCCGTAACAGCACAGTTCCTGAAGGATGTGCCGAGCCTCGGCTCAGGCCGTTTTCCAAACCGCCGGCAAGGCGATGAAGGCAAACAGCAGCAAGGCCGCGTAGAAACCCATCGAAGACGCCGCCACCAGCGGTTCGATCGCGGCATCGCCGCCAAGCAGGAAGTAGAGCCCGATCAAAAGGCCGATGCCGCTGATTGCGGTCAGCCAGAAGTGAACGACGGCAACCGTCTTCTGTCCGACCGCCGGAAACAGGTGATAGAAGAAGGCGAAGACCGCCGACATCAGCCAGCCAGCGACCATCGTATGGGCGTGGGTCGGCATCTGGCCATGGTCCTGGCTGATCGCCATGTACAGGCCGAGCGCCATGCCGCACAGCGCATAGATAACGGCCAGCGTGAAGAAATTCCGTGCTACCCCTTGCATATCTTTCCCCCGAGTTGCCTTTCCCGTGTTCGGGAAAGGGTTGATCGTCAGGCGATTGCTCTCGCCACCGGGCTCCCGGCGCGGGCGCACTAGCATCGGCACTGTTTCTGGACGATGTCGCGCCCCCGGACGCCCCTCATAATAGCAGAAAACCGGATGGCGCGCTCGCAATATCAGTGGCTCCTTACGTTAGCCGGCACTTGAAACAGAACTGGTTTTTTCACGACATCGTTCCGAAACAGGCGCGGCGATAAACGCTTGGCCATCGAAGCGGCAGGCGAGGATTCGCTCCTTCCGCTACATCAGGCGCCGAGGAGAAGCATGGACTGGTATTCGATCGTTAAATTGCTGCACATTCTTTCGGCGACCCTATGGGTCGGCGGCGGTTTCGCGCTGATGGTGCTGGCGACGCTCGCCGATCGGTCGGGAAACATCCAGGGAACGCTGCAGGCAATGCGGGCTACGGGCGAATTGGGAAACCGCTTCTTCGCGCCGATGTCGATGCTGACATTGGCCTTCGGGCTAATCATGTGCTGGTTCTGGGTCGGCTTCTCGCAACTGTGGATCCTGATCGGCCTTGCCGGCTACGCGACCACCTTTTCAATCGGCATGTTCGTCTTCAAGCCGAGCGCCGATCGCATGGGCGCGATGATCGCCAGGGATGGCGTGACGCCGGCCGCCCTAGCCTATGGCCAGCGCATCCTGCGGGCGGCGCGCTTCGACTATGCGGTGATGCTGGTCATCATCGCCGACATGGTGCTGAAGCCGACCATCGACGACTTCACGGTCCTTGCCGCCATGGGGCTTGTGTTGGCGGCTGGCGCCACCCTGGCGCTCGGCCGACCAAGGCGCATGGTGCCGAGCGTCGCCTGAGGCAGGCGAAAACGGTCCCGGCTACATCAGGCCGGCGATCCCGTCCCACAGAAGCTTCACCGCGACGACGGCCACCGTCGCATAGGTGAAGGGATAGAAGATCTCCGGACGCATGCGGCGCACCAGCCGGGCGCCGGCGATGGTGGATAGCGGCGCCAGCGGCATCAGCACCGCCGACGCGGTCAGATTGGTGCTGTCGAACTGGCCGAGCGCGAAATAGGGAACGAGCTTCAGCGCGTTGGTGGCGGCAAAGAAGATCGCCGCCGTGCCGGACAACACCTTCGGGTCGAGCCGGATCGGCAGCGCGTAGACCTGAAAGGGCGGGCCGCCGACATGGGCGACGAAGCTGGTGAAGCCGGCGACCGTGCCCCAGAGGGCCGCGGCGACGCGGTTGGGCTGCGCCGCATGGTCGGCGCCGTGGCGGTACTTCAGATAGAGCCAGCGCAGCACGAAAATGATGGCGACGGCGCCGACGATCAGCCGCACGGCCTCCTCGGTGACCAGTGCGGCCGTCAGCCAACCGAGACCGATACCGATCACCGCGCCGGGCATCATGTCGACCAGCATCTTCCTGTTATAGACGCCCCACCATGTCCATACCGAAACGATGTCCATCAGGCATAGGATGGGCAGCAGGATGGCCGCCGCTTGCACCGGCGGCATGGTCAGCGCCATCAGCGGCACGCCGACGAAACCGACCGCGCCGCCAAATCCGCCCTTGGACAGGCCGACCAGAATGACCGCCGGGACGGCGGCCGCATAGAACCACGGATCGGAAAGCAGGCCTGACATGGAGGAGGGACTGGTCTGGAGGGAAAGCGAGTCAACGCCTGAATAGCCCAGATTCCCGAGCGGAGCGACAGCAAATGTGGGCGTCGCCACAGCAAGGCCGGCCCATTCTGCTCTGCCTATCGCCGGGCCGAGACCAGCAGGAACATCGGCCGCTCGAGCTCTTCCGCCAGTTCGGGCTTGGCCGCGATCTGCGCGTCCGTCGGACGGAATTCCTCGACATGCTCGATGGTGAAGCCGCACCGGATCAGCGTGTTGAGCGTGGTGCCGATGGTGCGGTGATGTTTCACAACTCCCTTGGCCAGCCAGTCCGTCTTGCGCGGTCCCTCCACCAGATACCGGTCGACGGGCCATGTCTTGCGGCCTTCGGCATCGACAGACCAGCCGGGATGCGTCGGAGCCATATAGATCGGATGCTCCGTCGAAAAGACGAAATGCCCGCCGGGGACCAGGCACCGGTGCACGGTCTGGAACAGCCGCGCGGCATCGCTGACATAGTGCAGGGCAAGCGAGCTGTAGGCGAGATCGAAAGCCGTCGGCGGCAGGCTGAGTTCATCGAGATCGGCGCGTTCGTAGACGATGCCGGCGTCCGGGCCGGCGGCACGCGCCCGGGCGAGCATCTTTTCCGACAGGTCGAGACCCAGAACCTCCTTGGCCCCGTGTTCAAGAGCCCAGCGGCAGAACCAGCCGAAGCCGCAACCGAGATCGACGATTCGCAAGCCGCTGACGTCGGGAAGCATCGCGCGCAACGCCGGCCATTCGGCGGCGCCCTCCAGCCCTTCGACGGACCGGCCGAGTTGGCTGTAGCCTGCGAAGAAGTCCGGCTGATCATAGACATTCTGCGCCATGTTCTTTCCTCGTTGTTCATATGCCTGACTGGCGGAGCCGCCACGCATTTCCACCACCGCCAAGCAGAGTCAAGAAACGCGGACCGGTCATGCGCCGAGCGGTGGCGGCCGCCGCCGGATCGGCTGCGCCTTGATGATGGCGGTGCTGGTCTCGGCCTTGTCGGCGATCCGATCGAGGATGCCGTCGAGGTCGCCGATCGAACGCACGAACAGCCTGGCGACGAAGCAGTCGTCCCCCGTCACCTTGTCGCATTCGCCGAATTCGGCGATCTCCTCGATCAGCTTCTGGACGATGTGCAGCTTGCCCGGCAGCGGCTTGATGCGCACGATCGCCTGCAATGTATAGCCGAGCGCCAGCGGGTCTATCTCGACGGTGAAAGCCCTGATCACGCCGCGCTCCTCGAGCCGCCGCAGCCGCTCCGAAACGCTCGGCGATGACAGCCCGACCTGGCCGGCCAGCTCCTTCAGTGAAGTCCGCGCATCCTTCACCAGGATTTCGAGGAGACGTCGGTCGAGATCGTCAAGCATTTCACATTCTCAGGATTTCCGGGTATTTACCTATTTTTAATAGGCAAAACCAGCATGTCACCTTTCTCGCTGGATGGAAAGCCCAGGATCAGCATGAGATTATGCACGCTCAATGATCTGGAGATTTGCCGTGAGCGATACAGCACGTGGGACGATCGAAATGTCCACCGCAATGGCGATCCTGGGAACGATCGGATGGTTCGTCGTCCTGTCCGGCCAGCCTATCATGGATGTGGTGTTCTGGCGCTGCGCTTTCGGCGCGGTGACGCTGCTCTTCATCTGCGTCGGCCTCGGCCTGTTGCGCAACAGGCTGTCGCTTCGCGTTTTCGCCATCGCGGCCCTCGGTGGCGCCGCTATCGTCGTCAACTGGCTGCTGCTGTTTAGTGCATTCTCGCGCGCGTCGATCTCGATCGCCACCGCTGTCTACAATACCCAGCCTTTCATGCTGGTCGGCTTCGGCGCGCTCTTCTTCGGCGAGCGGCTGACCCTGACGAAATTGACTTGGCTGGCAATCGCCTTCGCCGGCATGGTGCTGATCGTCGAGGCCGCCCCTGACGCCGGCGATATCGGCACCAACTATTTCGCCGGCATCGTCATGGCGCTGGCCGCTGCCTTCTTCTGGGCCGTCGCCTCCATCGTCACCAAGAAGCTCAAGGGCACGCCGCCACATCTCATCGCGCTCGTCCAGGTCTGCGTCGGCGTGTTGATGCTGGCGCCCTTCGCCAATCTCTCGCATCTTCCGACCGACGCAAGGAGCTGGGCCATGCTGGCGACGCTCGGCATCGTCCACACCGGTCTGATGTACATCCTGATGTACGGCGCCATCCAGAAGCTGCCGACGCACCTGCAGGGGTCGCTGTCCTTCATCTACCCGATCGTTGCGATCCTGGTCGACGTCACGGCATTCGGCCATCGCCTGCATCTCAGCCAACTCGTCGGCGCCGCCGCCATCCTGATCGCGGCCGCCGGCATGAATCTCGGCTGGACATTGTGGAAGCCAAGGCCTGCCGCGGCAGGTGCGCAACCGATCGAGTAACGCCAATCGCCGGCGCTTCGGCGGTCAAAAATAGCGATCCCGCCTGCCCGCCTGTTCAAAGCGGGCACTTTGCTCTATGCCGCAATCCAACCATCTTCGCCCGGCATAGGCGAAACCCGGGATCGAAGACCATGAACGACGCAACGCCCCCCAATCGCTGCCGCATCGTGCTGATCGCGCCATCTGGCGTGCCGGCCGCCCGTATCGTCTCGGCCTTCGAGGGCGGCGACGTCGCCTCGCTCATCCTGCCGCAGAACGACATGGACGAAGCTTCCTTCCAGGCCTTCGCCGCCGAAATCGTACCGGCGGCACAGGCGGCCGGCATCGCGGTCGTCATTGCCGGCGATACGCGCATCGCCGGGCGTGTCCAGGCCGACGGCATTCATGTCGAGGTCTCCAAGGCCGAGCTCGCCGAGACGGTCGAGCATTTCCAGGCAAAAATGATGGTCGGCGCCGGCGGCGCCAAGACACGTGATGACGCGCTCGAACTCGGCGAAGTCAGGCCCGACTATATTTTCTTCGGCCGCTTCGGCTACGACAACAAGCCCGATCCGCATCCGCGCAACCTGGCGCTGGGACAATGGTGGGCGCAGATGATTCAGATCCCCTGCATTGTCATGGCCGGATCGGAGCTCGCTTCGATCGAAACCGTCGCAGATACGGGCGCCGAGTTCGTCGCCCTGTCGAGTGCGGTGTTCGCCGACGGCGTCGATCCCAAGGCGGCGATCGCGCGGGCCAATGCGCTGCTCGACGAAACCGCACCGCGTTTCGAGGACTGACGTGTCTTCGGCAAGGCTTCCCCTTCAGGCCCTGCTTGCTGCGGTCATGATCCAGGCCGCTGCCGCCGAAACGATTCCTTCGCCGCACCCTAAGCCGGATGCCGGCGTGCATACCGACAAGCCGATCGAAAAGCAGTTGCCGCAGCCCGCCACCACCGCCGAGCCAGCGCCATTGCCTTCGGCCGACGCGATCAATCCCGACCGCTTCGGCGCCAAGCCGGCGGATGCGGCCTACGGGGCTTTCCAGCGCGGACTCTACAAGACCGCCTACAACCTCGCGCTGGTGCGGGCGCAAAACGGCGACCCGGCGGCGCAGACGCTGGTGGCCGAGATCCTGTCGCGCGGACTGGGCGTGCCCCTCAATGCGGCCGAAGCGGCGAAATGGTACGCAGCCGCCGCCGAGCAAGGGGTGCCGGAATCGCAGTTCCAATATGCGCTGATGCTGCTCGACGGCCGCTACGTCAAAAAGGACGAAAAGGAAGCCTATGCGCTGATGCAGGCCGCCGCCGAAGCGGGCAACCGGCTGGCACAATTCAATTTCGCGCAGATGCTGGTCCAGCAGGACCCCGGCGACGCCGGCATCGCCAAGGCCGTGACCTATTACGAGCGCGCCGCGGCGACCGGCCTCGCCGACGCCCAGTATGCGATGTCACAGATCTATGCCAACGGCGTCGGCGGCAAATCGCGCGACGACGCCCAGGCCCGGCGCCTGCTGGCTCAGGCCGCGCGGCAAAACTATGACACCGCGCAACTCGACCTCGCCACCTGGATGATCGAGGGCCGCGGCGGCGGGCGTGATTTGAAATCCGCCTTCGGCTGGATGAAGCAGGCCGCCGAAGGCGGCAATGTCGCCGCCCAGAACCGCCTGGCGAAACTCTATATGCAAGGCATCGGCACCGAGCCGGACCTCGTGCTTGCCGGCGCCTGGTACATCGTCGCCCGCCGCGCCGGCCTCATCGACCCCGAGATGGACGATTTCCTGCAAGGATTGAGCGACGACCAGACCAAGCAGGCACTGCAGAAGGCAAACCGCCTGCCCTGACGCGATCAGCGGAAATCCAGCGGAAGTCATCGCGCGATGCTCGTCGAGGCAAGTGACCTCGATCTTTCCATGCAGATGGCTATCATGCGGTCGTCGCAGATCCGTCGGCTGGCAAAAGTCTTCGATATCATTACCGAAGCGGTCGCCGCGGTTTCGATGAGAGCGGTTGAGGGTTTATATCGCGGCATCGCTTCTCCAAGGAGGCAATGAAATGGCTTCGCCCGACAAACGATGCACGCATGGCAGCTTCATCCTCGAGGTAACGCCAAGCGCCGAAGGTTGCGAGGAGTGCCTGAAGACGGGTTCCTGGTGGGTGCATCTGCGGCTGTGCCGCACCTGTGGCCATGTCGGCTGCTGCGACGGTTCTCCGAACCGTCACGCCACCGGCCACTACCGGGCGACCGGCCATCCGGTCATCGAGGCCTACGACCCGCCCGAGACGTGGGGCTGGTGCTATGTCGACGAGGTCATGCTCGATTTCTCGCAGGACAAGACGCCGCAACGCGGCACCATCGTGCGCTTCGATTGAGCCGCCGCCACGGGACACCCGATCAGCGCCAGCTTGCCTCTTCGGGCGATTTGTGGTCTTGGAGGCCCGAAATCGCTGTCTTGCGAACATCTCATTCCCGGATCACATCATCATGGCCAAGATCAACGGCAACGAAATCCGTCCCGGCTACGTCATCGAGCACGATGGCGGCCTGTGGGTGGCCGTCAAGACCAACACGGTCAAGCCGGGCAAGGGCGGCGCCTATAACCAGGTCGAACTGAAGAACCTCATCAACGGCACAAAGCTGAACGAGCGCTTCCGTTCGGCAGAGACGGTCGAGCAGATCCGGCTCGATCTCAAGGATTTTTCCTTCCTCTACGAGCAGGGCGATGCCCTGGTGTTCATGGACACCGAGAGCTACGAGCAGCTCGAGCTGGCGAAGGATTTCGTCGGCGACCGCGCCGCTTTCCTGCAGGACGGCATGATGGTGACGGTCCAGCTCTACGAGGAAAGGCCGATCGGCATTTCGCTCCCCGACCAGGTGACGCTGACCATCACCGAGGCGGACCCGGTGGTAAGGGGCCAGACGGCGGCCTCTTCCTATAAGCCCGCTGTGCTGGAAAACGGCATCCGCGTGCTGGTGCCGCCCTTCATCGGCGCGGGGGAACGCATCGTCGTCGACACCAATGAAATCACTTATATGCGCCGCGCCGACTGATGCAGGTCGCCCAAAGGTGGCCCAGGTTTCGGGTCACCGACAGGCGTCCGGACAAAGGTTAAAGCGCGGGCAGCAGGAAGAGTTACGATGGCACGCTCAGCCCTTCTCAACGTCATGGTCCAGGCCGCAATGAAGGCCGGCCGCTCGCTGTCGCGCGATTTCGGCGAGGTCCAGAACCTGCAGGTCTCGATGAAGGGACCGGGCGACTATGTCAGCCAGGCAGACCGCAAGGCCGAGGATATTGTCTTTGCCGAACTGTCGAAGGCGCGGCCCGGTTACGGCTTCCTGATGGAAGAGCGCGGCACGATCGCCGGCGATGACAGCCAGCACCGCTGGATCGTCGATCCGCTCGACGGCACCACCAATTTCCTGCACGGCATTCCGCTTTTCGCTGTCTCGATCGCGCTCGAGCGCCAGGGCCAGATCGTGGCCGGCGTGATCTACAATCCGGCCATGGACGAGCTCTATACGACCGAGCGCGGCGGCGGCGCCTTCATGAACGACCGCCGCCTGCGTGTCGCCGGCCGCACCAAGCTCATCGACACCGTCATAGGCTGCGGGGTGCCGCATCTGGGGCGTGGCCAGCATGGCAATTTCCTGATCGAGTTACGCAATGTCATGGCCGAGGTTTCCGGCATCCGGCGCCTGGGTTCGGCCTCGCTCGATCTCGCTTACGTCGCCGCCGGCCGCATGGACGGATTCTGGGAGGTCGGCCTGTCGCCCTGGGACATCGCAGCCGGCCTGTTGCTGATCCGTGAAGCAGGAGGGTTCGCCTCCGACATGGACGGCGGCCAGGACATGCTCGACAACGGTTCGGTCGTCGCCGGCAACGAGATCATCCAGCGCGCCCTCCTGAAGGCCGTGAAAAAGCCGCTCGCTGCCCGCTGAAGCAATTCCGGGAGAAGTGCGGAGCGGCTTTCCGGGAACGCGCGCAGCTTTTCCCGGAGAATTGGGCAAGGACAAATCCCCGCCGCGCTGAAGCGCCGCAGTCGCAAAACCGCAAACAAAGCTTGAAATACTGTCCGGCGCTTGCCCAGATAGGGTTGACGCAGGACGATGATGATCAAGACGCCGCCGCAGATCGAGATCCCCTTTGTCGGACGATGGCACTATTCGCGTGCCGAGATGATCGCCGACGGCATCGTCCATGCCGTCGGCATCGTGCTGGCGATCGCGGCCGGTTCGGCGTTGCTGGCGCTGGCCGCCTTCCGGGTCGGACCGGGTGAATACATCGCCGCCGCTTTCTATGTCGTGTCGCTGCTCACCGTGCTCTCGATGTCGCTGACCTACAATCTATGGCCGGTGACTTCGCCGGTGAAATGGATTTTGCGGCGTTTCGACCACGCTGCGATCTATCTGCTCATCGCCGCCACCTACACGCCCTTTCTCGCGCAGCTCGACGGCTCGGCGCTGGCCGGCTGGATGATCGTCCTGGTCTGGACCGCGGCCATTATCGGCATCGCCATAAAGGTGTTTTTCCCCGGCCGCTTCGACCGGCTGGCGATCGTCTTCTATCTCGCCATCGGCTGGAGCGGCATCGTCCTGGTCGAGCCGCTCGTCGCTACCTTGCCGACGACGGCGATCGTGCTCATCGTCGCCGGCGGCGTCGTCTATTCCTGCGGCGTGATCTTCTTCGCCTGGAAGGGGCTGCGCTTCCACAACGCGCTGTGGCATGGTTTCGTGGTCACCGGCGCAGGCCTGCATCTGGCGGCGATGGTCGATTGCCTGGTCATCAACCGTCTCTGAAACTGCTGGCGGCAATATTGCCAAGCACCATTCAATTTGGTCACAATTCCGTTTAGAGTCGCCGACGACGTGATCGGCGGCAGCGGCATCGGAAACGGGGCACGGATGGCTTTTCTCAGATCCTTCGGCATGGGCAGGCGCTCCGACGTGCTGATCTACGACCCACACAAATTGTCGAGCCCGCAGGTCTTTCTCCTGACCATGGTCATCTTCCTGGCCATCGTCGCCTTCATCGCAGCGATCCTGACACGGCAGATCTCGACCGCCTTCGTCACCAATCCGGGGCTCAACGGCCTGATCATCGGCGTGCTTGCCGTCGGCATCCTTTTGGCCTTCGTCCAGGTCGGGCGGCTGTTTCGCGAAGTGCGCTGGGTCAACTCCTTCCGCGCCGGTTCCGAGATCACCGAACCGGTGCTGCTGGCGCCGATGAAGGCGATGATCGGCCGCTCGTCGAGCATGGCGTTTTCGACCAGCTCGATGCGCACCATGCTCGACTCCATCGCCACGCGGCTCGATGAAAGCCGCGACACCTCGCGCTACCTCGTCGGCCTCCTGGTGTTCCTTGGCCTGCTCGGCACCTTCTGGGGCCTGCTGAACACGATCGGCTCCATCCGCGAGACCATCGAGTCGCTCGATCCCGGCACGGGCGATGCCGCCGCTGTGCTGGATTCGCTGAAGCAAGGGCTGTCGGCGCCGCTCGCCGGCATGGGCACGGCCTTCTCGTCCTCGCTGTTCGGCCTGTCCGGCTCGCTCGTTCTCGGTTTCCTCGACCTGCAGGCCGGCCGCGCGCAGACGCGCTTCTACACCGAACTGGAGAACTGGCTGTCCTCGGTCACCGACCTGTCGTCCGACATCGTCGTCTCCGACGCGGTCCGGACCGAGCCTTCCGATGAAATCCGCCTGCTGTCGGAGCGGCTGCGCAGCATGCAGGAGAATGGCGGCGGCTCCAATCCGCGCGTCGCCACCGCCATGGCCAATCTCGCCGACGGCATTTCCGGCCTGGTCAAGAACATGCGCTCCGAGCAGCAGATCATGCGCGACTGGGTCGAAGCACAGTCGGATGAACAAAAGGCGATGCGCAACACGCTGGAAAAGATCGCCGACGCCCTGAAGAAGACCGGGGTGCACTAGCATGGCGCTCGCCAGGAGCCGGCGCGCCGACCGCCGCATCGACTATTGGCCGGGCTTCGTCGACGCGTTGTCGACGCTGCTTCTGGCCATCATGTTCCTGCTCACCGTCTTCGTGCTGGCGCAGTTCCTGCTCGGCCGTGAAATCTCTGGCAAGGACGCCGTTCTGTCGCGCCTCAATTCGCAGATCAACGAACTGACGCAGCTTCTGGCGCTGGAGCGTTCCACGACACAGGACAAGGAGGATTCGCTCGCCAATCTGCAGGCATCGCTGTCGGCGGCCGAAGCGGAGAAGAGCCGGCTCCAGCAGCTGCTGGCGCAAGGTGCGGGCGCCGGCGACGCGGCCAACCAGCGCGCGGCGGCGCTGACGGGCGAGCTCGACAGCCAGCGCCAGATCAGCCAGCAGGCGCTGAGCCAGGTCGAGATCCTCAATCAGCAGATCGCGGCGTTGCGCAAGCAGATCGGCGCGCTCGAGGACGCGCTCAACGTCTCCGAGGCCCGCGACCGGGATTCCAACACCAAGATCGCCGACCTTGGCCGTCGCCTCAACGTGGCGCTGGCGCAGCGCGTGCAGGAACTCAACCGCTACCGCTCCGACTTCTTCGGCCGCCTGCGCGAGATCCTCGCCGACCGCGAGAACATCCGCATCGTCGGCGACCGCTTCGTCTTCCAGTCGGAAGTGTTGTTTCCGACCGGCTCGGAGGTGATCAACGATGCCGGCAAGGTCGAGATGAAGAAACTTGCCGACGCCATCATCGAGTTGCAGAAGGAGATCCCGCCGGAGATCAACTGGGTGCTGCGCGTCGATGGCCATACCGACAACAAGCCGTTGTCCGGCACCGGTCGGTATCGCGACAATTGGGAGCTGTCGACGGCGCGCTCCACTTCCGTGGTGAAGTTCCTGATCGAGAACGGCGTGCCGGCCAACCGGCTGGTCGCCGCCGGCTTCGGCGAGTTCCAGCCGCTCGACCCCGCCGACACCGAAGAGGCGCGCAACAAGAACCGCCGGATCGAACTGAAGCTCACCGAACGGTGATCCATCATCACGCGATCTCACGCGAATTTGTTCACCGGCTCAACTCTAGGGCGCAGTTGTGCACCGGCAAGGCCTGAAAAGATTATCTTTTTTTAATTACACTTCGCCGCAAAGCGCTCCTAGCGTGCTGCGCAGGGCCGAGAACCGCCGGCGATGCCTCCCATCGCGACGCGACGGAACTGGACGGCCCGCATCGTCCGGAAGCGGAACGGCAGAGCCGTTCTTTTCCGCAGCAAAAGGAGGCGCCGTCATGCGCTCTTCAGCATCTCTCAAGACTGCAACCCTTGCCGTGATTCTCGTCGCCGCCCCGCTTGCCGGCGCCTACGCCGCGGGTCACCACAGGGGCGCGCTCGACGCGACCGACCCGACCGACATGACCGGCCCGCGTGTCGAGGCTCTCATTGAACAGGTTCAAGGCGTCCATCAGGGCATAATCACCGCCAGACAGGCCAACAACATCACCCCGGCCGCGGCGGAGCGCCTGGAGATGCGCACCGCCCGCATAGGTCAGGCGGCCGAGAAGATAGCCTCGTCGGATCACGGCAGGATACCGGCCGCACAATATCATGACCTGCTGCGCCGTCTCGACAATGTCGACCAGCGGCTGAGGGTCGACATCGGTAGCGGCTTCCTGATGGGCGACGGTGCCGACGGCGGGAACTATCCGAACGGCTGAGGGCATTCTGTCGGCAGTTCAAAAGGAAGGGACCACCTGGCGTCTACGGGACCCAATCCCGCAGGCGCCTCTTTTCCTCACCAGCCGAGCCAGACCGCGGCCAGGGCGGCCGCTGCCGGCACGGCCTGCACGAACAGGATCTTGCGACCGACCGTTGCGGCCCCGTACAGGCCGGCAATGGCCACGCAGAGCAGGAAGAAAACCTTGACCTGGAAACCGGCCGTGCCGAGGTAGAGGGCCCAGATCAGGCCGGCGGCGAGAAAGCCGTTATAGAGACCCTGATTGGCGGCAAGCACCTTCGAGGCGCTGGCGAATTCCGGCGTCAGCCGGAATGCCTTGTGCCCGCGCGGCGTGTCCCAGAGCACCATCTCCAGATAGACGATATAGACATGGATCAAGGCCACCAGCCCGACCAGGATGTTGCCGATCATCGTGTTCCCCCGTGATGTATCGTCGGGCAGCATTTCACGCGTCGGTTCACCAGCGCAAGGCGCATCTGCCGGGCGGCGCGTGAGGGTTGCAAACGCGCAGGCGTTGGTATCTTTTCGCCCCGTCCCCAATCACGGAAGCCGCCATGTCCTTTCAAAAACTCGATGACCTCGGCCACAAGCTCGAAGCCCTGGAGCACGCGCTGGCCATCCTCGGCGCCGATGAAGCGACCCACATGGCCGTCGGCGGCGGCGAGAAGCGCGCCGAGGCCATGGCGGCGCTTGCCGGCATGTACCACACCAGGGCGACCGCGCCGGAAATATCGGACTGGATCGCCGCCGCCGAAGGCGAGGCGCTTGACGATGAACAGCGGGCGGCGCTGGCCGAACTGCGGCGGCAATACACCAACCTGACCTGCCTGCCGGTCGAATTCGTCGAACGCCAGACGACCGCGCGCATGCGCTGCGAGCAGTTGTGGCGCGACCTGCGGGCCAAGAACGACTGGGCGGGCTTCCTGCCGGCGCTTGAAGGCGTCGTGGCGCTGGTTCGCGAAGAGGCGGCCCTGCGCGCCGACATCCTCGGCCTCGCCCCCTACGACGCGCTGATGGAGCAATACGACCCCGGCAACCGCACCGCCGACATCACCCCGGTGTTCGCCGACTTGAAGGCTTTCCTCAAGGGGTTCGTGCCGGAAGCGCTGGCGGCGCAGGAAGCGCGGCTGCGCAAGCATCCGCTGAAGCCGCTTGCGGGCAGCTACGCGATCGACAGGCAGCGTGAACTCGGCCTTGCCATGATGGCGGCGGTCGGCTTCGACCTGACGCACGGCTCGCTGTCGGTGTCGCACCATCCGTTCTGTGGCGGTGTGCCGAGCGACGTGCGCATCACCACCCGCTACAAGACTTCCGATTTCTTGTCGGCGCTGATGGGCGTGCTGCACGAGACCGGCCACGCACTCTATGAGCAGAACCTGCCGAAGGCGTGGTCGCACTGGCCGCTCGGCAAGGCGCGCGGCATGGCCGTGCATGAAAGCCAGAGTCTATTCGTTGAAAAGCAGATCGGGCGCAATCCCGCCTTCTGGCGTTGGGCATTGCCGGTCGTGGAAAAGCATCTCGGCGAAGCCTGGTCGCTCGACGACATCCTGCCGCATGTCCACCATGTCGAGCGCGGCCTGATCCGTGTCGATGCCGACGAGGTGACGTATCCGCTGCATGTCATCCTGCGCTATGAACTGGAGCAGGAGCTCGTCTCCGGCAGGCTCGAGGTGGCCGAACTGCCCGAGGCCTGGGACGCCAGGATGCGCGACTATCTCGGCCTCTCAACCATCGACAACCCCGCGGACGGGCCGATGCAGGACGTGCATTGGCCTGCTGCCGCCTTTGGCTACTTTCCCTCCTACACGCTGGGCGCGATAATGGCGGCGCAGCAATGGGCGGCGCTGACGCGGGAGCATCCGTCGGCCGATGACGATCTTGCCATGGGGAATTTCGGTGCCATCAACGATTGGCGCCGCAAGAACATATGGTCGCACGGATCGCGCTGGTCGACGCCCGACCTGCTCGAACGCGCCACCGGTGAAAAGCTCAATGCCGTCTATTTCACCGACCACCTGCGCAAACGGTATGGAGCCGCGTGAGCACGCCCAGCGTCGCCGCTACTCAGCCGCGCCCCTGAAGGCGCTGGCGCCGGTCTCGAACTGCAGCTTGGCCAGCCGGGCATAGATGCCGCCCTTGGTCACCAGGCTCTGATGCGTGCCTTCCTCGACGATGCGGCCGCCATCCATCACCAGGATGCGGTCGGCCTTCAGCACCGTCGCCAGGCGGTGCGCGATGACGATCGTGGTGCGGCCCCGCATCAGCCGCTCCAGCGCCATTTGCACCAGCGTCTCGCTTTCGGCGTCGAGTGCCGAGGTCGCCTCGTCGAGCAACAGAATCGGCGCGTCGCGCAGGATGGCGCGGGCGATCGCCACCCGCTGGCGTTGCCCGCCCGACAGCGTCACGCCGCGCTCGCCGACCTGGCTGTCATAGCCCTTCTCGAGCTTGAGGATGAATTCGTCGGCCAGCGCGTCCTTTGCCGCCGCTTCGATCTCTGACTCGCTGGCGCCCGGCCGGCCGAAGCCGATATTGTCGCGCGCGCTGGCCGCGAAGATGGTGACGTCCTGCGGCACGATGGCGATGCGCTGCCGTATCGAAAGGGGGTCGGCTTCGCGGATGTCGACGCCGTCGATCAGGATCCTGCCGGTCTCCGGATCGTAGAAGCGCAGGATCAGCGAGAACACCGTGCTCTTGCCCGCTCCCGAGGGACCGACGATCGCCACCGTCTCGCCAGGCTTGACCGAGAAGCTCAGGCCGTGGACGGCGGCGCGGTCGGGCCGGGCCGGGTAGGAGAAGGACACGGCCTCGAAGCTGATCGCTCCCTTGCTTGCCACCGGCAGCGGCCTGGGATTGGCAGGCGCCACGATCGCCGGCTCCTCGGCCAGGATTTCCGTCAGCCGTTCGGCGGCACCTGCTGCCTGGGCCAATTCGCCCCAGACCTCCGATAGCGCGCCGAGCGCACCGGCGGCGAATACCGAATAGAGCAGGAACTGGCCGAGCGTGCCCGGCGACAGATTGCCGTCGAGCACGTCGCGCGAGCCGAACCACAGCACCGCCACGACCGAGGAGAAAATCGTGAAGATGGCGAAGAAGGTGAGGAACGAGCGCGCGAAGATCGAGGCGCGCGCGGCCTCGAAGGCGGCCTCGACGGCACCCGAAAAACGCCCGGTGACCAGCGTCTCATTGGTGAAGGCCTGCAATGTGCGCACCGCGCCGATCTGCTCGCTGGCATAGGCGGTGGCATCGGCCAGCGTGTCCTGCGCCTGCCTTGACTTGCGCCGCACCGAGCGGCCGAAGGCGACCAGCGGCAGCACGATGATTGGAATGGCTGCGATGACCAGCCCGGACAGTTTCGGGCTGGTGAAAACCATCATCGCGACCGCGCCGAGGCCAAGGATGACATTGCGCAGCGCCACCGAAGCGGTCGCCCCGACCGCCGATTTGACCTGCGTGGTGTCGGCGGCGAGCCGCGACACGATCTCGCCCGACTGGGCAGTGTCGAAGAAGGCCGGCGACAGTTTCGTCACATGGGCAAAGACATCGCGCCTGATATCGGCGACGACGCGCTCGCCGAGCGTGATGACGAAATAGTAGCGGCCCGCCGATGCCGCCGCCAGCAGCGCGGCCATCGCCACCAGCGCGGCGAAATATTCGGCGATGAAGGAGGAACCGGACGGCGTGAAACCATGATCGATCATGCGCCGTACCGCCAGCGGCAGCGCCAGCGTCGTCACCGCCGCGACGATCAGCGAGATGACGGCGCCCGCCACCAATGTGCGGTAGCGGCCGATGTAGGGAAACAGGCGCCTGAGCGGCTTGAGCGAGCGCCGGCGCTCGTCTGCGCTGCTGGTTTGCGCCATCCTGGTCTTTCCTCTTGGCCGCCTTCAGCTATGCGCCTCAATATGCGCTTGCCGCGGCCTTGTGATTCAATTCCGGCTGATGTATAGGCTCGCCGACCGTTTTAGAAGCCGTGGCTCCTCAATAGCTGCGGCTTCGAGTTTTAAAAAGGGGCGCATCGACGCAGGCTTTCAGCCCGTCAGCCGCGCCCGGCAAGCCAGGAACCGAGCCATGAAGACCGATATCCATCCCGACTACCACACCATCAAGGTCGTCATGACCGACGGCACCGAGTACATGACCCGTTCGACCTGGGGCAAGGAAGGCGATACGATGAACCTCGACATCGACCCGACCACGCACCCGGCCTGGACCGGCGGCCAGCAGACCCTGCTCGACCGCGGCGGCCGCCTGTCGAAGTTCAAGAAGCGCTTCGAAGGTTTCGGCCTCTAGGCCTCATCAGCTTTTCGCAGACCAGAGAACCCGCTCCCGTGGCGGGTTTTTTGTTGGCCAATGCACGTCCCTTCACGCTGGCGCTTGCCCCCACCTCCGCCTTGTCGGTCCCGTGTGGGAGGTCGGACCGAAGGTCGGGTGGGTCGGCGCTGCCCCCACCCCGCTGCTTCGCAGCGACCCTCCCCACGAGGGGAGGGTGAGAGCATCCTATTCCGCAAGCAATTCCCTGAGCGCCATGCGCTTGTAGGCGGCGACCAGCCTGTCGCCCTCCTTCCGCTCGACCGAGATCGCCAGCCGCATGGCGGCCTCGCCCATCTGCCAGACGAGAAACGCCGTCGTCTCCAGCGCGACGGCATCGGCATCGGGCCGCAGGCGTTTGAGCGTCGCAGTGAGAAATTCGGCGTTCGCACGGCTGTCGGCGAGCTCCAGTTCGCGCAGCGCTTTGTCGGCCTGCGTGCCCGACCAGATATCGCGCATCACCGGCTCCGCCAGGAACAGGTGGTAATAAATGTCCACCAGTTCCGAGAACGCCCGCCGAAGGCCCTCGGCGTCGCCGACGTCCTTGAGCGCGGCTGAAATGCAGGCCTGGCTTTCGGCGGTGTAGCGCTCGGCCAGCGCCCAGACGATCGCCCGCTTGTCGGGGAAGAACTGGTAGAGCGAGCCGATCGACACCCCAGCCCGCTCCGCCACCTCGCCCATGCGCATGGCATCGCTGCCTTGCTCCGCAATCAGCGCCGAGGCGGCGGCGAGCATGCGCTCGACCCGTTCACGGCTGCGCTGCTGGCTCGGCGCGCGGCGTGGCGTGGCGACCTGTTCCGGTGGGGACGTGGCGGTTTTTTCCATGGCTCTTCAACAGACGCCGGGCGGCAATGCCACCCAGAAATGACTTGACTCGCAAAATACGAGGGTTTATCACGTTTTGCAAATATGAGGATTTCTCATGTTTTGAAAGAAGCAGACGGGATAATTGATTTGAAGGCGTCGAACAGGTGGTCGGCCATCCCGCAAAACTTTTCTGCCCATTGCGGCTGAAACCGCCGCAACCGGCATCTGGAGCAACTGACATGATCGCGAAACTACTTCCCAGCCTCATCTTCATCGCCGCTATCGGCTCGGGCGTTGTTGGCGGCGTGTTCTTCGCTTTTTCCAACTTCGTCATGCCGGCAATGGCTCGCCTGCCTCCGTCGGGCGGCATCGCCGCCATGAACTCGATCAACATCACCGTCATCACGCCGATGTTCATGACCGCCTTGTTCGGCACCGGCCTGATCTGCCTTGTCTTGATCGCCGGCGCCATCATCGGCTGGCAGCAGCCAGGCTCCTTCTGGCTGCTGGCCGGCGCAGTCATCTATCTCGTCGGCAACCCCATCGTGACGATGGTTTTCAACGTGCCGCTCAACGACGCGCTGGCCGCCGTCGATCCGGCGAGCAGCAACGGCGCTGCTGTATGGACCATCTATCTCAGGGACTGGGTGATGTGGAACCACGTGCGCGCCATCACCGCCATCGCCGCGCTGGCATCCTTCTGGTTCGCCGCGCGTTGACGTGTCTCGGTCCGCCGCGTTCGGCATCGCGGCGACCGAGGCGTGTTTATCGGAAGAAGCGCCGTGAACGACCCGTATTCCACCATGGCCTTGGGCATTGCCGCGGGGATCGGCCTCGGCGCTGTCTGTGGCGCAGCGATGGATGATCCTGCCGTCGGCATCGGCATGGGCATAGCAATCGGCGCCGGGATCGGCGCGATTTTCGGGCAGAGGCGAGGAAATGACGTCCGGCTTCCGCGGGAAGTCTCAGCTCTTCGCCTTGCGGTCGGCATGACCGAGATCGCGGTCCGGGTCGATGACGTCGCGCACCAGTTGCTTGAGTTTTGCCGCATCCGGAAAGCCGCCGTCACGCTTGCGGTCCCAGACCAGCACCTCGTTGCAGCTTATGGTGAAGACGCCGCCGGTGCCGGGCACCAGCGTCACCTCGCCCAGATCGACGCCGAATGTCGACAGCAGTTCCTGCGCCATCCAGCCGGCACGCAGCAACCACTGGCACTGGGTGCAATAGGTGATGCGGATGGTGGGCAGCGGGTTTTCGGTCATGTCAGGCTTTGCTCACGCAGCGCTGAGCTTGGCCATGGTCTCCTCGTCGACCTCGAAATTGGCGTAGACGCTTTGAACGTCGTCGTCGTCCTCGAGCGTGGCGACCAGCTTCATCAGCGACTGGGCGCGTTCTTCGTCGACCGGAACATTGTTCTGCGGCTTCCAGATAGGCTTCACCGATTCCGCCTCGCCGAGAGAGGCTTCCAGTGCCTTCGACACCTCGCCGAGGTTTTCGAAGGCGCAATAGATGGTGTGGCCTTCCTCATCCGACTCCACGTCATCGGCGCCGGCTTCGATTGCCGCGTCCATGACCTTGTCGGCGCTGCCGGCCGATGCCGGATAATAGATCTCGCCGACCCGATCCCACATGAACGACACCGAGCCGGTTTCGCCCATCGCCCCACCGGCCTTGGTGAAGGCGGCGCGCACATTCGAAGCCGAGCGGTTCCGATTGTCGGTCAGCGCCTCGACGATCACGGCGACGCCGCCGGGACCGTAGCCCTCGTAACGCACGGCTTCGTAATTTTCGGCGTCGCCCATCGACGCCTTGTTGATGGCGCGCTGGATGTTGTCCTTAGGCATCGACACCGCCTTGGCGTTCTGCACGGCAAGGCGCAGGCGCGGATTCATCGACGGATCGGGCGTCCCGCTCTTGGCCGCGACGGTGATTTCGCGCGCCAGCTTGGAAAACATTTTCGACCGCACCGCGTCCTGACGGCCCTTGCGGTGCATGATGTTCTTGAACTGTGAATGGCCAGCCATGGCACCCCTGTCGTATTCGGCTAGAGCATTGCGCGGCGAGATGCATGACCCGCCTTCCGCAATGCTCGAATTCAAAATGTCAGAACGTCCCTGCTGCGTCCGATGGACGTATGGCGCTCTTTGTCGGAATGGCCGGCTTATAGATAAATCGGCTCAATTCGTCCAGCCGCGCCGCGCTTTGCCACGCATAGCAAAGCCGTGACGGCCGTTCACCCCTCCAGATCGGATTTCAGCCGGTCTATGATGCTAAGCGCATGGCCGGCGTACTGGCTGATCCAGCGGTCGTGAATCTGCTTGATCGGCAGCGCGTTGAGATGGTTCCAGCGCTCGCGCCCCTCGCGCCGCGCCACGATGAGATCGGCCTCTTCCAGCACTTTGAGATGCAGCATGACGGTGCAGCGGTCGACATCGGAAAACGCCTCGCACAGCATGCCGGTCGTCTTTGGCGCGTCCTTCAGCAGATCCAGCATCTCGCGCCGGCGCGGATGCGCCAGCGCCTTGAAAACATTGTCGTCTTGCGATCGGCTTGACATGTTATTTTTTTATAACATAAGCTCCTATCAATCAAGGAAGGAACTGTGGATATGTCTCTTGGTTTCAGGGTTTCAGGACGCATCGGCAAACCGGTCGCCGACGTCTTCGACGCGGTCGTCAATCCGAAGAAGCTCAGCTCCTATTTCACCACCATCGGCGGTGCCAGCGCGCCCTTGGTGCCGGGCGCCAATGTCGTGTGGTGGGGCAAGGTGCCGGTCGAAGTAGACGAAATCGTCAGGGACAGCCGCATCGTGCTGCGCTGGGATGCCACCGACGAAGAGGGAAAGCCGGCCTACAAGACCCGCATCGAGATGAATTTCGAGCCGCTCGACGACGGCGGCACCTTCGTCACCATCGCCGAGGCCGGCTGGCACGAGGACGCGGTCGGCCTGAAGAAGTCCTATCTCAATTGCGAGGGCTGGTCGCAGATGCTGGCCTGCATGAAGGCCTATGTCGAACACGGCATCAATTTGCGCGAAGGCTACTACCGCAGCGAGATGAAGGGCGAGCCTGCCAACGAGACCAACATTTGAGCGAAGGGAGGCCTGCCGTGAAAGTAACTCCGTTCCTGATGTTCGAAGGCAAGGCCGAGGAGGCCATGGCCTTCTATTGCGAAACCATCCCGGAGAGCCGTGTCCTCGACCTCACGCGCTACGGTGCAGGCGAGGACGGACTCGAAGGGGCAGTCAAGCTGGCCCGCGCATCCATCGGCGGCACGGAGGTCATGATCTTCAACAGCCCTGTGCACCACGCCTTCACCTTCACGCCGTCGGTCTCGCTCTTCGTCGACTGTTCCACCGAAGAAGAGCTGGAACGCATCGTCGAGGCCCTGTCCAAAAACGGCACGTTTCTGATGCCGACCGGCAATTACGGCTTCAGCCGCCGTTTCGCCTGGCTGAACGACAGGTTCGGCGTTTCCTGGCAGATCAATCTGCCGTAGCAGGACCGGGCCAGGCCGAGATCCTGGCTGGGACTGTTCACCGGGGATTTCCCGGGCGCCGCCGATCATCTCGCCAAGGCCGGCGTCGAGCGATGCGACGTCATCGAGCCGCTGGGAGAGGGCTTCCGTGGTTTCTGGATCACCAGCCCCGCCAACATCGTTCACATGGTGCGGGAGCCCGACGCCTGGTGAAGGCGTGTTCGGCAGGGGAGAACGCTATGGAAATCCGCGAGACACCGACGGCCGAAGCCGCCATGCTGATCCGGCGGCCGGTCTCCGACGTTTTCGAGGCCATCGTCGACCCGGAGATCACCACGAAATTCTGGTTCACCCATTCCAGCGGCAGGCTGGACGGCGGCAAGCCGGTTCAATGGGAGTGGCGCATGTATGGCGTCTCGACGACGGTGGTCGCCAGCGAGATCGTCGTCAACGAAAAGATCGTCATGCAATGGAGCGATCCGCCGACCACGGTGATCTGGACCTTCACCGAAATGCCAGGTGACGCGACCTTCCTGGAGGTCCACAATTTCGGCTTTGCCGGCAATGGCGACGAACAGGCGAAACAGGCGGTCGATTCAACCGGCGGCTTCACGCTCGTTCTGGCCGGCGCCAAGGCCTGGCTCGAACAAGGCCTGACACTAGGCCTGATCGGCGACCGTCACCCGAAGGGCGCACCGGGGAGTTGAACCGGCTCAGGTTTTACGCTTTTCCTGCTCGATCACGTGATGGCGGAGCACACGATTGATTTCGGTCTGGTAACCACCACCCCCGACATGCTCCTTGAACCACGATAGCACGTCAGTATCGAGTCTGATTGTCACTGGCTGCTTGAGTGGTCTGTAAAGATGTCCACGACGAGCATGAATCCAATTCTCCGCCGGAACTTCTGGGATGTCGGAAGTATTAATTTCGCTGTCAGGCAAACCAGCCAGCTTGGCGAGCTGGTTGCGCTGATCCTGACTAAGGTCCTTCTTGCTCATAGCGCCTCCTTTCATGCGCTGTCGCTTTCCGGGCACCAACAATCCTAACTCGTCCTTCATCTTCGCGATCAGGATATGTGTGGACAACCAGCATGACCACTACGGCATCGATCGTCCCGATAGCGTGCCAACGCTGCTCACCATCTTCAAACCGGTCGGGCACGATGAGATAAAGCGGATCATCGAACACCTTCTGCGCGAGATCGAATCCGATGCCGAGCTTGGCAAGTTTGCGCCTGGCTCTTTCAGCATCCCATTCGAACCGCAAAGCAGCACCATCGATTACGATATTGTACGTACAATTTCGTAAGAGTCAGCCTGAACTCGGCATTGGCCATGTCGTCAGGCTCAATGCCCGCCGCCGGACTTCGCCTTCTTGCGGTTCCGCGCCAGCATGTTGAGGCCTTCGACGAGCGCCGAAAAACCCATCGCCGCGTAGATATAACCCTTGGGCACATGGTAGCCCATGCCGTCGGCGATCAGCGTCATGCCGATCATCAACAGGAAGCCCAGCGCCAGCATGACGATGCTCGGGTTCCTGGCTATGAAGTTCGCCAACGGCGTAGCCGCCAGCATCATCACCGTAACCGCCACGATGACGGCGATGTACATGATGGCGATCTCGTCGGTCATGCCGACGGCGGTAATGATGGAATCGATGGAGAAGACAAGGTCGAGAAGCAGTATCTGGAAGATGGCGCCGGCAAGGCTCATCTGCACGGTCTCGCCCAGCATCGTGTCCTGGTGGTCGTCGGGGTCGACCGTGTGATGGATCTCCTTGGTCGCCTTCCACACCAGGAACAGGCCACCGGCGATCAGGATCAGGTCGCGCCAGGAAAAGCCGTGGCCAAGGGCGGTGAAGACCGGCGCCGTCAGTTGGACGATGATCGAGATGGTGGCGAGCAGCACCAGCCGCATGACGAGCGCCGCCGAGATGCCGAGCCGGCGGGCGCGGGCTCGCTGTGCTTCCGGCAGCTTGTTGGTCAGGATCGAGATAAAGATCAGGTTGTCGATGCCGAGCACGATCTCGAGCACCACCAGGGTCAACAGCGCGACCCAGGCGGTGGGATCGAACACGAAGGCGAAGTGCGGCGCCAGGAACTCGATAAGCTGCATGGAGGTCGTCCCCTCTACGATCTAGAGCAGTGTCGCCGGCAGTTAGGTATTGAGAGCCCCTATATCAATGTCACGTCCAGAAGGACGGCGCCGTTTCCTCGAGCCGCGGCCCGCGGCGAAACGGCGCGATCTTCTCGGTCAGCCCCGTGCGGTCGGAAATATCAACGCCGACGCCGCACAAGGTCGCGGGTCCGGTCGCCGCCTCGAAACGCCCCTTCGGCACTTTCGACAGGAACCGGTTGAGCGGCTCCTCCTTGTCCATGCCGAGCGACGAATCATAATCGCCGCACATGCCCGCGTCGGAAATGTAGCCGGTGCCGCCATTGAGGATATGGTGATCGGCGGTCGGCTGGTGGGTGTGAGTGCCGACCACGAGGCTGGCGCGACCGTCGACGAAATGCGCGAAGCACATTTTTTCGGAGGTCGCCTCGGCGTGGAAGTCGATGACCACGGCATCCGCCTGCTCGCCGAGCGGACAGGCGGCAAGCTCGCGCTCGCCAGCCTGGAAGGGATCGTCGAGCTCGGGATGCATGAACACCCGGCCCATGATGTTGGCGACCAGCACGCGCGCGCCGCTCCTGGCGATGTAGACGCCCGAGCCGCGCCCTGGCGTACCCTTGGGAAAATTGGAGGGGCGCAGGAAGCGCTCTTCGCGCGGCGCGAAGGCGAGCGCATCGCGCTGGTCCCAGACATGGTTGCCGGTGGTGACGACATCGGCGCCGGCCGCGATGGTCTCGCGAAAAATCTCCTCGGTGATGCCGAAGCCGCCGGCCGCGTTTTCGCCGTTGACGATGACGAAATCGAGCTTGAAGTCCGAGATCAGGCCCGGCAATTGCTCCCACACCGCCGTGCGGCCTGTCTTGCCGACCATGTCGCCGAGGAAGAGAAGTCTCATCACGCTTGACCCCGAAAAGTGGCATGACTTTCGGCAAAGATCATGCGTTCCAAAGAACTATCTACAATTCTGGCGCGAACCGGCGCAACCCGCTCTCGGTCAGTATTTCCGGGATGATGACGTCGTGGTCCTCATTGGGAACCATCGTCACTTCCTGGCAGTCGAAAGCAATGCCGATCAGCCGGGGCGCATGCCCCTTGTCGACAAGCTTGGCGATCGCACGGTCATAATAGCCCGCGCCGTAACCGATGCGGTGGCCGCGCGCGTCGAAGCCGGCGAGCGGCACCAGCATGACGGAGGGGTCAAGAACTTCGGCTTCCTCATGCGGCCCGACGGTGCCAAATCCCATATCGATCATCGGCGCGCCGCGTACCAATTCGCGAAAGACGATGGTCGTCTTGTCGAGGATCGCCGGAAGGCAGAGCCGTGCGCCCTTTTCGCGCAAGGCGAACATCAGCGGCCGGACATCGACTTCCGAGCGCATTGGCCAGAAGCCGGACACGATTTGACCTGGCTCGATGGCAAGCTGGTCGCGCGCGGTTTCGGCCATATCGAGCGCGACTTCCACCCGCCAGAATTCATCGAGCGCGTCGCGGCGGCCAAGCGCTTCCTTGCGAAGCTGTTTTTTCAGGTCTTTTGAGGATGTCATGCGCAGACGCTAGAAAAAGCCAGACCTGAATGGACGTTTTGGGAGCGACGCTTTCCATCGCATGATCCACGAAATACGTGGATGTGGCGAATAAGTGACGATCCACACAACCGGTGGAGAAGTCGATCCCGGGTGCCTACAAAGTAGGTGGGCGCCGTGTGAGAAAACCCACGGGTCTTCCCAGGGACAGCTCCCTAAGGATCGTTAAGGCCCCGGGGAAAAGTGTCTCCTGCCGGGAAGCGCAGACCGTCAGCCCCAATATAGGCCGATGCCCTCCCAAGCGCCAGAGACTTGGCGCCAGAGAGTTGGCGCTCTTTCCCTGCCGGCTTCACATTTCGCCGCCGCCAACCCACCCTTGCATGGGCCAAGCCGTCTCCTTACGGTCGTCCGTACTGAACCAAGGAGCAAAAATGCGTTTCGAAGGCACTGCGGCCTACGTCGCCGACAAGGATCTGATGGTGGCGGTCAACGCGGCGATCGCGCTGGAACGGCCCTTGCTGGTCAAAGGTGAGCCCGGCACCGGCAAGACGGAGCTTGCCAGGCAAGTGGCGGCGGCACTCGGGCTGGAACTCATCGAATGGCACGTCAAATCGACGACGCGGGCGCAGCAAGGCCTCTACGAGTACGATGCCGTGTCGCGGCTGCGCGACAGTCAGCTTGGCGATACCAGGTTCAACGATATCAAGAACTACATCAAGCGCGGCAAATTGTGGGAAGCCTTCGCCGCCGGCAAGAAAGTCGTCCTCCTAATCGACGAGATCGACAAGGCCGATATCGAATTTCCCAACGACCTCTTGCAGGAACTCGACCGGATGGAGTTCTTCGTCTACGAGACCGGCGAGACGATCCGCGCCGCGGTGAGGCCGATCGTCATCATCACCTCCAACAACGAGAAGGAGCTGCCGGACGCCTTCCTACGCCGCTGCTTCTTCCACTACATCCGCTTTCCCGACGTCGAGACGCTGCACAGGATAGTCGATGTGCACTATCCCGGCATCAAGCAGAATCTGGTGCGGGCGGCGCTCACTCAGTTCTACGAAATCCGCGACGTGCCGGGGCTGAAGAAGAAGCCGTCGACCTCCGAGGCGCTCGACTGGATAAGGCTGCTGGTCGCCGACGACATCGCGCCCGAGGATCTGCGCGCCGACCCGAAGAACGCGCTGCCCAAGCTGCACGGCGCGTTGCTGAAGAACGAGCAGGACGTGCATCTGTTCGAGCGGCTGGCCTTCATGGCGAGGCGGCAAGGATGAACGAGCGCATCGGCGCCCAGAGGCCGAGCCGCACAAGGCATTGCTACGAGCGCACCTCGCCAGCACCCTGCGCAGGACGCCCGCTTCGCTGCTGCGGCGCGACATATTTTGGGCCGAAGATAGCAAAGCTGATGACGGCAAGAGCCAGAACGCCGATCCCGCTATAGAGCATGACCCAACCAAAACCGTTGATCAGGGCGGCACGCGCGATGGCGCCCGTCGGGTCGAGGGTCGCAAGCTTGGGCGAGTATTGCGCCAGGCCGTCGAGATTGCCGGCTGCGATCTTCTCTGCCAGGGCGCGCAGTTCGTTCGGGTCGATAGCCGTGCCGAAGGCGTTGCGCAGATAAGAAACGATCCCTTGCGTCAGCAGCAGTCCCAGCACCGCGATGTTGATGGCAAGCGTGATCAGCCGCGCACTGATATCGATGCCGGACGCCATGCCGGCACGATTGGGCGACACCGAGCCGGTCGTGGTGTTGGTGGTCGGCGAATTGGTCAGGCCGATGCCGATGCCGGCGATCAGCGTGCCGGGCAGCATGGTCAGCCAGTTGCCCTCGAGCCCGGAACCTATCCACATGGCGATGAAACCGACCCCCAATGTCAACAAGCCGAGCGGGATCGCCACCCGCGCCTGATAGCGTGCCCGCAGGCGCTCGGCGATCGACGGCATCAGCATGAAAGGGAGCGTGTAGACGAGCAGCAACAGCCCGGTCGTGGTGCTGTCGTAACCGAGGACCCCCGAAAAATAGATCGGCAGATAGATGATGAACGGCCAGTAGCTGAAATTCATGCCGATGCCGCCCATGATCGCTCCCGAGAATTGGCGGATGCGGAAAACGGAGAAATCGAACATCGGATAGGGATTGATCTTCTCGGCTACGAGGAACGCGACGAAGGCCAGCACGGCCGCGCTTGCCACGCCGATGCGCGCGCCAGCGCCCAGATCGGCCCCTTGCGTGATCAGATAGGAGAAGCCGAACACCGCGAACGACAGTGTCAGTATGCCGGCCCGGTCAAGCTTCTGCGCGTTGCGATCGCGCGATTCGGTGACACCGGCGCCGATGAAAGCCAAGGCAAGAACGGCAAGCGGCACATGGATGAGGAACACCCATTGCCAACTCGACAGCGTCACAATCAATCCGCCAATGGCGGGGCCGAAGCCAAGGCCGATGCCCGAGACGACGCTCCAGGCGACGAAGGCTTTGCCGCGTTCACTGCCGTCTTGAAACTGGTGGGACAACACCGCCACGCTGCAGGTAAACATCGCTCCGCCCGCCAGGCCCTGAAGAAACCGGGCGATGATCAGCAGCGGAGCGCTCGTTGCGAGACCGCATAGCAGGGAGGCGAGGCCAAAGGCGACGGTGGTGCCCACCATCACGCGTTTGCGGCCGAGACGGTCGGCCAATGTCCCCGTCGCCATCAACACCGTGGTGCAGGCAATGGTGTAGGCATTCATGATCCATTGCAGATCCTTGAAATCAGCGCCAAGCACGGTTTCCAGTTTCGGCAGGATCACCGGGACGCTGGAGATTTCGAGGCCGAACAGCAGCGAGGCGAGGCAGACCCCCGCAAGAGCAACGGTGTTTCGGTCGATTGGAAACGTCATGTCGGTCACTTTCAGTCGGAGCATTCGGAAGTGGCTGCGAGCGTCGCTCTTCACACAGCGGTCGACATGACTTAAATGACCCCCCATCATGAAAAAAGACTATGCGTTTCTATTTCAGAAATGACAAAATGGAATGATTAGAGATGACCAGTCTTGACGTCGATGCCGTGCGGACCTTCGTCATGGTGGCCGACCTGCAGAGCTTCACGCGTGCGGCTGCCGCGCTGGGCAGCACCCAGGCGACGATCAGCGTTAAGCTGCGTCGGCTGGAAGAGAAGCTCGGCGCGCGTCTGATCGAACGAACGCCGCGCCGCGTGGCCCTCTCGGCAAGGGGAGCGGCTTTTCTCCCGGCGGCGCGTGAATTCCTTGCCGCCCACGAACGAGCCGTTACGGAATTTTCCGACGCGCCGTGTCGGCTTGCTCTCGGCTTTGTCGATCACGTCGCCGGGCCTGAGCTGTCCATATTGATAGCCCAGTTGCATGCCCATGATCCGTCGCTCGCGCTCAACATCAGGATCGATACGAGCTCCATGCTGGAGGAGGCTTTCGATCGCGGTGAGCTCGATGCGGTGATTGTCCATCAGGAAGACGACAGCCGCCGCGGCGAAGCCTTGTCGCGCACTCAATATGGCTGGTTCGCCGCCCCGGCCTTCGAATGGCGGCCGGGAACGCCATTGCGCCTGGCGCTGCTAAGCACCGTATGCAATTGCCCTGACCGCGTGAGAGCTGTCGAGACGCTGGATAAGGCAGGCATTGCCTGGAACGAGGCTTTCGTGGGCGGCGGCGGCGCAGCCGTCAATATCGCGGTGTCGGCCGGCTTCGCCGTCGCTGCGCTCGCCTACCGTGTCGCGCCGCCCGGCCTGGTCGAGGTGGGCCGCAAACTCGGCCTGCCGCCAATTCCCCCTTCCGAGATCGTTTTGCATTCGCACAGCTTGGCGCCAAGGGCACGAGAGGCGCTGCACATGCTCGCGACCGCTTTTCGCGAGTATAATTTGCCGGCGGGATAGGCAAGGGTGTTCCTGATCCCGATTCTGTTGGTATGGATTGAGTTCCAGACCTCAGAGGGAACGAAATGGCCGAGATCACTATCCGCCCGCTCGCAGAATCCGACCACGCCGACTGGCGCAGGCTTTGGACCGCTTACCTTGCTTTCTACGAGACGAAACTGCCGCAAGAGGTCTACGAGGTCACCTGGAAGCGCCTGTTCACGCAAGGCGAGTTCGAACCTAAGGGCTTTATCGCCGTCCTCGACGGCAAGGCTGTCGGCCTCACCCATTACCTGTACCATCGCTCTTGCTGGTCCGAGAAAAACAACTGCTACTTGCAAGATCTGTTCGCCGACCCCGAAGTGCGCGGCAAGGGGATTGGCGCTGCGCTGATCGAAGCCGTGAAGCAGGAAGCCGGCAAGATCGGCGTCAGGAATGTCTACTGGATGACGCACGAAACCAACGCCACGGCGCGCAAGCTCTATGACCATGTCGCGCGCCGCACCGGCTTCATCGAGTACGACCTCTTATAGACAGAAAATGTTCATCCCTTTCTTCCTCGAACTGAAGGCTGCACGCGTTCCCGTCTCTTTGCGGGAATACCTGTTGCTGCTGGAGGGGTTGGAAGCCGGGCTGGTCGACTATGACGTCGAAGGTTTTTACTACCTCGCTCGCGCCGCGCTGGTGAAGGACGAACGCCATATCGACCGCTTCGACCAGGTGTTCGCGCATGTCTTCAAGGGTGTTGAGGCGCTCAGCGGTCCGAATGCCGTCAACGTCGCTGATATCCCCGAGGAATGGCTGCGCCGGCTGGCCGAAAAGCACCTGACCGAGGAAGAGAAAAAGCTGGTCGCGGCGCTCGGCGGTTTCGAGAAGCTGATGGAGACGCTGAAGCAGCGGCTCGAGGAGCAGAAAGGCCGCCACCAAGGCGGCTCGAAATGGATCGGCACCGGCGGCACCTCGCCTTTCGGCGCCTATGGCTACAATCCCGAAGGCGTGCGCATCGGCCAGCATGAGAGCCGCAACCGCCGGGCCGTGAAGGTCTGGGACAGGCGCGAGTTCAGGAATTTCGACGACGCCGTCGAGCTCGGCACCCGCAACATCAAGATCGCGCTCAAGCGGCTGCGCCGCTGGGTGCGTGAAGGCGCCGAGGAGGAGTTCGACCTGCCCGGCACCATCCACGCCACCGCCGAGCACGGTTATCTCGACGTCAAGACGCGGCCAGAGCGGCGCAACGCGGTGAAGCTTTTGATGTTCTTCGATGTCGGCGGCTCGATGGACGACCACATTAGAAGCGTCGAGGAATTGTTCTCGGCCGCCCGCGCCGAATTCCGCCAGCTCGAATATTTTTATTTCCACAACTGCCTCTACGAGGGTGTGTGGAAGGACAATCGCCGTCGCCATGCCGAGACGATCCCGACCTTCGATCTCCTCCACAAATATGGGCCTGACTACAAGGTGATCGTGGTCGGCGATGCCTCGATGAGCCCTTACGAGATCGCGCATCCCGGTGGCTCGGTCGAGCACTGGAACCCGGAGGCGGGCGCCGTCTGGCTCGGCCGTCTGCTGCGGCAGTGGCCGAACGCGGTATGGGTGAACCCCGAGAGCCAGAAGAACTGGGGTTTCACCCATTCGATTGCTATGATCCGCGACATGTTCGGCGGCCGCATGTTTCCGCTGACGCTGGCCGGGCTGGAAGGCGCAACGAGGCAATTGTCGCGCAAGCACTAAGCCGGGACAATGACGGGAGGTTCCATGACCTGTTTCCTCTGCCTGCAATGCGGTGTCCAGTTCGCGCAGAGCGAAGCGCCCCCACAGCACTGTCCGATCTGCGAGGACGAGCGGCAATATGTGCGCTGGGAAGGCCAGGCCTGGACCACACCGGAAGAGCTCGCGGCCGGGCATCGGCTTGTGATGAAGGGCGATGCCGGCGTTCTCGCCTTCGGCATCGAGCCGCGCTTCGCCATCGGTCAGCGGGCGCTGCTGACGCAGACGCCGCACGGCAACGTTCTGTGGGACTGCATCTCGATGGTGACCGACGAGGCGGTGGCCGAGATCAATCGCCGCGGCGGCCTTGCCGGGATCGCCATCTCGCACTGCCACTACTATTCGGTGATGGTCGAATGGAGCGAGGCGTTTGGCGGCGTGCCGATCTATCTCCATGACGACGACCGGCAGTGGATCATGCGGCCGCACCCGTCGATCGTCAGCTGGCAAGGCGAGACACTGGACCTGAACCCGGCGTTGACGCTCATCCGCTGCGGCGGCCACTTTGCCGGCGGCCAGGTGCTGCACTGGAAGCGCGAAGGCGGCAATGCTCTCCTGGCCGGCGATATCTTGCAGGTGACGCCGACCCGCCGCCACGTCAGCTTCATGTACAGCTATCCCAACTACATCCCGCTCAATGCGGCCGCCGTGCGCCGCATCGCGGCCGCGCTGGAGCCTTTCACATTCGATGACATCTACGGCGCGTGGTGGAACCAGAACATTATCGGTGGCGCGAAACAGGCGCTGGCGGCCTCCGTTGCGCGCTATCTCACGGCGATCGCGTGAGGAGCGCAGGCGGCACGCTCGAAAATGCGGGCAAATCTCGTAACAAACGCCTATCTTGTTGCGAATAGACATTGCGATCAACAACGAGCCGTCAAGGCCGAGGAGTTTTCTGCATGGACACCCACGCCTATCCCGTCACCCGCACCGACGCCGAATGGCGCGCCCGGCTGACGCCTGAGCAATATGCCGTCATGCGCAACCATGGCACCGAACGCCCGGGCAGCTGTGCGCTGCTTCACGAAAAGCGCGCCGGCACCTTCTTTTGCGTCGGCTGCGACCAGCCGCTGTTCGAATCCAAGCTGAAGTTCGAGAGCGGCACCGGCTGGCCGAGCTTCAACGACCCCGTTCCCGGTTCCATCGAGACCACGACCGACCGCAGCTACGGCATGGTCCGCACGGAATGCCATTGCGCTCGCTGCGGCAGCCATCTCGGCCACGTCTTCGAGGACGGCCCGCCGCCGACCGGGCTGCGCTACTGCATCAACGGTGTGGCGCTGAGATTCGAGCCGGCGGCCTGAGCGCGGCCTCGCCAACGCTTCCTGCGAAGGGCGGCCTCGGCCGCCCTTTTTCGTGCAGCATTGTCAGACGACGACTGTTGCGATCAGCCAGAGCGCCGAACCCAGCATAGCAAGGGAGGCCTTGGCGCCACCGGTTCGCTCCGCCGTCCGCCAGACGGCCGAAGTCAGGAAGATGTTGTAGGGCACCGGCGCGCAATGCACCGCCAGCACAAGACCGAGCGGCATCTTCAATCCCAGCAGAATGAGCGCCGCCACGGACGATGCAACGTTGATCGCCGTGCCGACGAGCACCATATCGCGCCAGAACAGCCGGTCGAGCCGCACCTGGCCGAGCCAGCGTGAGCGAAAGAAGGATCTGGCGACTCCCGGCAACACCGGATACCTATCCCTGCCCCAGAACATCGATGACGGCGCGCTCGAAACGCGAGCATTCGGTCACCAGCCAGTCGGTCATGGCCGGCCAATTGTCCTCGGCAAAGCAGTTGACCCGCCACTGTGAATTGATGCCGAGGTTTTGTGCGCTCTGCTCCGGCCTGAGCTTCAGCCGTTCCTCGATCGCCGGCTGAAACGGCTTGAGGCGCACCCAGACGTCGGTTGCGCCAAGCTTCTCGTTACGGCCGAAGAAGACGCCGACCACATTCTCGCTGGGCGCCACATACATGGAGAGCACCAGCGCGAATTCCGGCAGCCCGCGCTGCCAGAACCAGGGCCCTCGCCTCGCCAGCCGGGTTCTTTCTTCCGGGTGACGCTCGGCAAACAGCGTCCAGAAGCCGCGTTGGCGGAACTCCGAGGCCCTTCGGCCACCGAAGTCGAACTCACTCATCGCCGACCCCGGACGTCACGAGATGCCTCGCCTTACACCATGCCGAGGGCGGCCTTGTAGAGGTCCAGGATGGACTCCTCCTCCTGGCGCTCGGCCTGGTCCTTCTTGCGCAGCCGGATGATCGCGCGCATCGCCTTGGTGTCGAAGCCGGTGCCCTTGGCCTCGGCGAACACTTCCTTGATGTCGTCGGAAATGGTCTTCTTTTCCTCCTCGAGCCGCTCGATGCGCTCGATGAAGGCACGCAACTGGCCGGCGGCAACAGTCTGGCTGGTCTCTGTGATATCGTCGGCCATGTTTTTCTCCAAAAAAATCGGTGCTTCGCCGCGACTCGGGGGAACCGTGCCGCCGCAAATTTCTGCGGTTCGATGCCCGACCAGGGACCGCGGGTCAAGCGGTTATCGAACAGGCCGTCAGGGCTGCCGACAGAAGCCGACAGTCTGTGCCTCTCTCTTGCGAGCTCTCAATTGAAGGCGATCAGCAGGTCCTTGGCATCGATCTGGTCGCCGGCCTTGACCAGCACCTCGGCGACCGTGCCGTCACGCTCGGCATGCAGCGCCGTTTCCATCTTCATCGCTTCGATGGAGAGCAGCACGTCGCCGGCCTTGACGGCCTGGCCGGCGGCCACCGCGAGCGCCGAGACGACGCCCGGCATCGGCGCTCCGACATGCGCCTCGTTGCCGGGTTCGGCCTTGCGCCTTGCCTTGGCGGCGGACGCGCCATGCGCCCGGTCGGGCACCTTGACGCGGCGCGGCTGGCCGTTGAGTTCGAAGAACACGGTGACCATGCCCTTGTCGTCCACGTCGCCGATCGCTTGGCAGCGCACGACCAGCGTCTTGCCCTTCTCGATGTCCACGAACACCTCGTCTTCGGGCTTCATGCCGTAGAAATAGGTCGGCGTCGGCAGCACGCTGACGGGACCGTAGGTTTCCTGCGCGGCCGCGAAGTCCGAGAAGACCTTCGGATACATCAGCCAGGAAGCGAACTCGTATTCGCTGAGCTTGCGCTCGAGCTTCCGTTCGATCTCCTTGCGGCTGGCCTTGAGGTCTGCCGGCTTCAGCAGCGAGCCCGGCCGCGCCGTGATCGGCCTGTCGCCCTTCAGCACTTTCTTCTGCAGCGCCTGCGGCCAGCCGCCAGGCGACTGGCCGAGATCGCCGCGCAGCATCGAGACGACCGAGTCCGGGAAGGCGATGTCCCTCGCCGGGTTCTCGACGTCGGCGACGGTGAGATCCTGGCTGACCATCATCAGCGCCATGTCGCCGACCACCTTGGACGACGGGGTCACCTTGACGATGTCGCCGAACATCAGATTGACGTCGTGATAGGTCTGCGCCACCTCGTGCCAGCGCGTCTCCAGCCCAAGCGAACGCGCCTGTTCCTTGAGGTTCGTGAACTGTCCGCCCGGCATCTCGTGCAGGTAAACTTCGGACGCCGGCCCCTTGAGGTCGCTTTCGAAGGCGGCATACTGGTTGCGCACCGCTTCCCAATAGAAGGAGATCCTCCGGATCCATTGCGGGTCGAGCCCGGGATCGCGCTCGGTGCCCTTCAGCGCCTCGACGATAGAGCCGAGGCAGGGCTGCGAGGTGTTGCCGGAGAACGCATCCATCGCCGCGTCGATGGCGTCGACGCCGCTCTCTACCGCCGCCAGAACCGTTGCCGCTGAGAGCCCCGATGTATCGTGTGTGTGGAAATGGATGGGCAGGTCTGTCGCTTCGCGCAGCGCCTTGAACAGCACGCGCGCGGCGCTCGGCTTCAACAGCCCGGCCATGTCCTTGACCGCTATGATATGGGCGCCGGCCGCCTCGAGCTCTTTCGCCAGCCCGACATAATATTTCAGGTCGTACTTCGCCCGCGTGGGATCGAGAATATCGCCGGTGTAGCAGATCGCGGCCTCGATCAGCTTGCCCTCGGCGCCGACCGCGTCCATGGCGACGCGCATGTTCTCGACCCAGTTCAGGCAGTCGAACACCCGGAACAGGTCGATGCCGCCTGATGCCGCCTGTTTGACGAAATGCTGCACGACATTGTCGGGATAGTTGGTGTAGCCGACGCCGTTGGCGCCCCGCAGAAGCATCTGCAGCAGGAGGTTGGGCGCCGCCTCGCGTACCAGCGAGAGCCGCTCCCAGGGATCCTCGGTGAGAAAGCGCATGGCGACGTCGAAAGTGGCGCCGCCCCAGCATTCAAGCGAAAGCAACTGCGGCAGGGCACGCGCATAGGTGCCCGCTATGCCGGCGATGTCGTGCGTGCGCACACGCGTCGCCAGCAGGGATTGATGGCCGTCGCGCATCGTCGTGTCGGTGACCAGCACCTCTTTTTGCGTGCGCATCCAGGCGGCGAATTTTTCCGGACCGAGCACGTCAAGCTTCTGCTTGCTGCCGCCGGGCACATTGCCGTTGAGGTAGGGCACCACGGGTGCGGCGGCATCGGCTTTCGGCTGCGGCCGGCCGCGCGTCTCGGGATGGCCGTTGACGCTGACGTCGGCAAGATAGTTGAGCAGCTTCGTGGCGCGGTCCTGGCGCTTGACCTGCTCGAACAGCTCCGGCGTCGTGTCGATGAACTTGGTCGTGTAGGAATTGTCGGCGAAGTTCGGGTGATTGATGATCGCTTCGAGGAAAGTCAGGTTTGTGGCCACGCCGCGGATGCGGAATTCGCGCAGCGCCCGGTTCATGCGTGCGATGGTCTCGGCCGGCGTCGGCGCCCATGCGGTCACCTTTTCCAGCAACGGGTCATAGAAGCGGGTAATGACCGCGCCCGAATAGGCGGTGCCGCCATCGAGGCGGATACCGAAGCCGGTGGCGCCGCGATAGGCAGTGATGCGGCCATAGTCCGGGATGAAATTGTGCTCGGGATCCTCGGTGGTGATGCGGCACTGCAGCGCGTGGCCGTTCAGCCTGATGTCCTTTTGTGCCGGAACGCCCGATTCCGGCGTGCCGATGGCGAAGCCGTCGAGAATGTGGATCTGCGCCTTGACGATGTCGATGCCCGTCACCTGTTCGGTGACGGTGTGCTCGACCTGGATGCGCGGATTGACCTCGATGAAATAGAACTTGCCGGTGTCGGCGTCCTGCAGGAACTCGACCGTGCCGGCGCCGATATAGCTGGTTTCGCGCGCGATCTTCAGCGCATGGCCGCACAGCTCCTGGCGCAGCTCCTCGCTGAGATAGGGCGCGGGCGCCCGCTCGACGACCTTCTGGTTGCGGCGCTGGATCGAGCAGTCGCGCTCGAACAGATGCACCGCATTGCCACTGGTATCGCCCAGGATCTGCACTTCGACATGGCGGGCGCGCTCGATCAGCTTTTCGAGATAGACCTCGTCCTTGCCGAAGGCGGCTTTCGCCTCGCGCTTGCCCTCGGTGACCTCGCGGGCGAGATCGGCCTCGGCACGGATGGCGCGCATGCCGCGGCCGCCGCCGCCCCACGAAGCCTTCAGCATCAGGGGATAGCCGATCTCCGTGGCAAGTTTCTTGACCGCCTCCATGTCGTCCGGCAACGGATCGGTGGCGGGAATGACAGGCACGCCGACCTCGATGGCCAGATTGCGCGCCGCGACCTTGTTGCCAAGCCGGCGCATCGTCTCCGGCTTGGGTCCGATGAAGGTGATCCCGGCTTCGGCGCAGGCCTCGGCGAATTCGGGGCTTTCCGAAAGCAGCCCGTAACCGGGGTGGATCGCATCGGCGCCCGACAACCTGGCGACGCGGATCACCTCCTCGATCGAGAGATAGCTTTCGATCGGCCCCATGTCCTTGGCGAGATGGGGTCCGCGCCCGACCTGGTAGCTCTCGTCGGCCTTGAAGCGGTGCAGCGAATATTTGTCCTCCTCGGCCCAGATCGCCACCGTTTTGAGGCCGAGTTCATTGGCCGCGCGAAACACGCGGATGGCGATTTCGGACCGGTTGGCGACGAGGATCTTCGTGATGGCCAAGGACTGGGCTCCAGCAGCGGAAGGGAAGAGCAAGCAGCGCCATGATTAGCGTGAAAATGCTGCAGTGCAAACAAAATTTGACGCACGTTTAAACCGATTTAAACCCGAGTCTTCGCCTTGAGCGTGGCCCCAAACGGCTGAACATCAGCGGAAAGCCGCCGCTGTCCTCAAAACGAGGATCTTTGCCAGACAATAAACGCGCGATCGCTGCTTCCGCAAAAGAAAATGCCCGGCGCGAGGCGCCGGGCAGTCCGTGAAGTCAATGCGGACAGGCTTACATCTTCTGGACGTAGGTGTACTTGCCGTCGTCGCCCTTCTTCCACTCGTACATGACGTAGCCGGGCAGCGTCGGGTCGCCCTTGGCGTCGTAGGAGAGGTCGCCGAGCACGGTCTTGAACGGACCCTTTTCATGCAGCGCCTTGGCAACTTCCTGCGGGTCGTTGGACTTGGCAGAGGTGGCTGCCTCGGCGATCGCCTGCATGGCTGCGTAGGCGTAGAGCGTATAGGCCTCCGGCTCGAAGCCCTGCGCGCGGAACTTCTCGACCAGTTCCTTGTTGGCCGGAATCAGGCGCGGGTCCGGACCGAACGTGTTGAGCGTGCCCGCGACCGCGTCGCCAGCGATCGAGGCCAGTTCGTTCGACACGATGCCGTCGCCGGAAACCAGCGTCGCCTTGAGGCCCTGGTCGGCCGCCTGGCGGATGATCAGGCCGGCTTCAGTGTGCAGGCCGCCCCAGTAGATGATGGAGACGCCGGCTTCCTTCATCTTGGCGATCAGCGCCGAGAAGTCCTTGTCGCCGACATTGACGCCTTCATACATGACTTCCTTCACGCCCTTGGCGTTCATAGCCTTCTTGGTCTCGTCGGCAAGGCCCTGGCCGTAGGTGGTCTTGTCGTGCACGACGGCGATCTTGGCGTCCTTGAAATTGGCCGCCAGATAACCGCCGGCGATGCCGCCCTGCTGGTCATCGCGTCCGCAGGTGCGGAACACGTTCCACAGGCCGCGCTCGGTGAACTGGGGGTTGGTCGCGGCAGGCGTGATCTCGACGATGCCGTTTTCCGCGTAGACTTCCGACGCCGGAATGGAGACGCCCGAGTTGAAGTGGCCGACCACGAACTTGACGCCGTCGCCGACGAACTTGTTGGCGACCGAGATGCCTTGCTTCGGATCGGAGACGTCGTCGCCGACTTCGAGCTTGATCTGCTCCCCGTTGATGCCGCCCGCCGCATTGATGTCGGCGACCGCCTGCTCCGCGCCCTTCTGCAACTGTGCGCCGAAGGCGGCATTCGGACCCGTGATCGGGCCAGCAACGCCGACCATTAGATCAGCCCACGCATTGCCGCTGAACGCGATCAGCGCGGTCAGGGCGACGGCGGACAAAAGTGATTTTTTCATTTAAACGCTCCCATTAACGGAGTGGGCGTGGATGAAGCTTTCATGCGATGCCCACCCTTATCGCAGAAAGCATAGTTTGCCGATTTTCAGGCACTTGTCACGCCGATTCATCCCCGAAACGGCGTTAATGATGAACGTCAACCTTTCGGTTTCCAGCTCAAGATTGAAGCTCTTTCGTAGAGCCAATTATACTGTGTCACCATCTGGTTGGTTCGTGTGTATTGATAGCCGACGAAGCCGAGGATCATCAGTACGATGGTGTCGACGACATAGTAATGCAGCGAGAACATCGTGCCGTTGAACAGCGCATGATGGATGAAGCGGATGCCGATGCCGAGACCCAGCAGATAGGCGAACAGCTGGACGAAGCTGCGCCAGGTCTGGGCACTGGCCTTGCCGGTCATCCATGCCGCCCAGCCGCCGAGCAGGCAGGTGACGAAGAAGAACTGCCAGATGGACGGTTCCTCGTAGAGAATGCCTTGCATGGTAAGTTCTCCTGAACTCAGTGATGGCCGCCTTCGAGATAGGCGGCGCGCACTTCCGGGTTGGCGAGCAGTTCCTTGCCGGTGCCGCTCATGGTCACATTGCCGTTGACCATGACATAGCCGCGCGTCGCCAGCTTCAGCGCGCCGAAGGCGTTCTGCTCGACCAAGAACACGGTCAGCCCCTGCGTGCGGTTCAGCTCGCGAATGGCATCGAAGATCTGTTTGACGATCAGCGGCGCAAGACCGAGCGACGGCTCGTCGAGCAGAAGCAGCTTCGGCCGCGCCATCAGCGCGCGCCCGATCGACAGCATCTGCTGCTCGCCGCCCGACAGCGTGCCGCCGCGCTGGGCGATGCGCTCCTTCAGGCGCGGGAACAGTGCGAACACCTTCTCGACGTCCTCGTCATAGTGCTTGAGGTTGTCGAGGCTGGCGCCCATCTGCAGATTTTCCATCACCGTCATGCGCGGGAAGATGCGCCGGCCTTCCGGCGACTGGGCAATGCGCAAGCGCGCGATCTCGTGCGTCGGCAATTGGGTGATGTCGGCGCCGGCGAAGGTGATGGTGCCCGCGCGGGCGCGCGGCGCTCCAAAAATGGTCATCATCAGCGTCGATTTGCCGGCGCCGTTGGCGCCGATCAGCGCCACGATCTCGCCCTCGTTGACGGTGACGTCGACGCCGTTCAGCGCACGGATGTTGCCGTAATAGGTCTGCACGCCCTTGATATCGAGCAGCGTCTTCCCGGCCATCACTTGCCCCCTCCGCGCTTGGCCCGAACGGGCTTGCCCGCTCCTGTCGCGGGCTTTGCTGCCTGCTTACCGGAAGCATGGCTCGTCGCCACCTTGCCGGCGTCGACGCGGCGCGAGAATTCCGTGTCCTTGCCCTGGCTAAGCAGCCTGGCCTGCTTGACCCATTCTTCGCGGGCGATGCGTCCGTCAAAGGCGAGATACGCTTCGACGGCCTCGACATCGGCCTTCTTCCAGGCGCCGATCTGGTCGAAGTGGAAGATGCCGTGTTCGTTGAGCTTCTTCTCGTTGACCGCGCCGATCCCCTTGATGCGGGTGAGATTGTCGGCTTTGCCGCCGCGGGGCGCCGTGAGGCGGTTCGAGATGCCCGCGGCCTTCGCGGCCGGCGTCTTGGCCCCTGTCTTGACACTCGCCTTGGTGGCCGGCTTCGCCGCCGGCTTGGTCCGCGAAGCAGGTGCTGGCGCGACAGCCTTGGCCGCAACGCTCGCCGCCCGCGCATCGACCTGCGCCGCCTTCGAGGCGCCCTTCGACACCGTGATGCGCTCGCCTTCGCTGTGGCCGACCGTGTCGCTCACCGGGCCGGCGAGATAGGACGACGATGTTCCCGGACCATGCGCGGCATCGGGACCGGTATCGAGTTGCTCGATGACGTCCTCGTCGCCGACTTCGGTCAGCACGGTCTCGACCTCCTCGTCGTCGACGCCGAGATAGGCGGCGATGACGCGCGGATCGGTGCGCACCGACTGCGGATTGCCGTCGGAGATCTTGCGGCCGTATTCCAGAACCACGACGTGATCGGAGATCTGCATGACCACCGACATGTCGTGCTCGATCAGCAGGATCGAGGTGCCGGTGTTATTCTTGATGTCCATCAGCAGGTCGTTGAGCGCGGCCGATTCCTTTGGATTGAGACCGGCGGCGGGCTCGTCGAGGCACAGAAGCTCGGGGCCGGTGCACATGGCGCGCGCGATCTCGAGGCGCCGCTGCGCGCCATAGGGCAGGTCGCCGGCCGGATCGTCGGCGCGGTCGACCAGATCGGCTTTCTCAAGCCAGTGCTTGGCAAGTTCGACGGATTCGGCCGAGGCCTTGCGGTAACCGCTGAAGCCGAACAGGCCGAGCACCGTATAGCCCGAAGCCTTCATCAGCTTGTTGTGCTGGGCAACGAGCAGGTTCTCGAGCACCGTCATGCCCGAGAACAGGCGGATGTTCTGGAAGGTGCGCGCCACCTTGGCGCGCGCCGGGATCTCATGGTTGGGCAGCCGTTCGAGCAAGTAGATCGAGCCGTCCTGCCGGGTGAGAGTGATCATGCCTTCCGACGGCTTGTAGAAGCCGGTGATGCAGTTGAACACGGTGGTCTTGCCGGCGCCGTTGGGCCCGATCAGCGCGGTGATCTCGCCGCGCCTGGCGGTGAAGGACAGGTCGCCGATCGCGACCAGGCCGCCGAACTTCATCGACAGGTGTTCGACGTTCAGGATGGCGTCGTTCATGGAGGGGTTCGCGTTCATCAGCCGTGCCCCTCCTTGGTGAAGGAACTGGAGACAGCCCTTCGCACCTTGAGGAAGGCGGTCGGCTCACGGCTGCCGACGAAGCCGCGCGGCTTCCACAGCATGACGATCACCATGGCCATGCCGAACAGCAGCATACGGTAGAGTTCCGGCGTGAAGTCGGGTCCGAAGACCTGCTTGAGGAAGTCGAGTTCGCGCAGCACCTCGGTGCCGCCGATCATGACCAGAGCCGCGACGGCAATGCCGACCAGTGATCCCATGCCGCCAAGCACGACGATGGCCAGGATGATGGCCGATTCCAGGAAGACGAAGGATTCGGGGCTGACGAAGCCTTGCCGGGCGGCGAAGAACGAGCCGGCAAAACCGCCGAACATGGCACCGGTGGCAAAGGCGGTCAGCTTGGTGGTCGTGGTGTTGATGCCGAGCGAGCGGCAGGCGATCTCGTCCTCGCGCAAGGCTTCCCAGGCGCGGCCGACCGGCATGCGCCTCAGCCTGACCGTGACGAAGGCGGTGAGCAGCGCCAGCCCCAGGATGAGGTAATAGAGGAAGATCTTGTAATAGGCGCTCGATGTGGCGATGTTCAGCACCTTGCCGATGTAGTTCGGATCCGAGACGTTGAAGCTCATCAGGCCGAAGAAGGTGACCTTCGGGATGCCGGAAATGCCGGCCGAGCCATTGGTCACCTCGCGCCAGTTGATGATCACCAGCCGGATGATCTCGCCGAAGGCAAGCGTCACGATGGCCAGGTAGTCGCCGCGCAGGCGCAGCACCGGAAAGCCGAGCAGCACGCCCCAGAAGGCGGCCATGGCGCCTGCGGCCGGCAGGAGGATCCAGAAGGAGAGGCCGTAATGCGTGCCGAGCAGCGCATAGGCATAGGCGCCGACGGCATAGAAGGCGACATAGCCGAGGTCGAGCAGGCCGGCCAGGCCGACGACGATGTTCAGCCCCCAGGCCAGCATGACATAGATCAGGATCTGGATGCCGAAATTATCGACCCATTTCAGCGACCCTTGCAGCCCGCCGACGAGCGACCACGACATCAGCGACAGCATGCCCACGACAATGATCGGATAGAGCACCAGTGCGGCGATGCCGAGTTTTGTGAAGTTGGCATGGATGAAGCCGCGGAAATAGTAGATCACGCAAGCCAGCGCGTAGATGAGCGCAAGGGCGCGCAGGAATTGCAGATAGCCGGCCGGCTCCGCCCCTACCCAGCCGGCGAGAGACCTGCTGAAGACGAACAGCAGCGCCGCGACGATGACGGCCACGATGAAGGCTGGAAAGAGGAAGAAGCGCGACGCCACGCTGGCCGGCAGCAAGCCGGTGGCGACGTCGGCGATCTTCTGGTTGGCCAAAAAGGGCTGGCCGTAGGCGACATAGAGGAAGCGGCCGACGGCCGTGGCGATGACCACTGCGGCGAGCAGGCCCCAGCGCTGCACCAGGATCAGCTCGTTTGAGATGTTCTGGTCGGTCTTGAGCCCGATGAACAGCACGAACAGGCCGAGCGCGATGGCACCGGCATAGAAGGCCTCGCGCAAGGCGCGCTGCATGGGCGTGGCTGCGACGGTGTCGCGCTCGGGAGATACGGTGACGGCCATGATCTCAGACCTTTTCGACTTCTGGCCGGCCGAGAATGCCGGAAGGCAGGAAGATCAGCACGATGGCCAGGATCGAGAAGGCGGCGACATCCTTGTAGTCGATCGAGAAATAGGCCGACCACATGCTCTCGATGAAGCCGATCAAAAGGCCGCCCAGCACCGCGCCCGGCAACGAACCGATGCCGCCCAGCACCGCTGCGGTGAATGCCTTCACGCCGGGCACGAAGCCGTCCGAGAAGGCGATGACGCCGTAATACATCAGGAACAGCGTGCCGGCGACGGCGGCAAGTGCCGCGCCCATGATGAAGGTGATCGAGATGGTGCGGTCGACATCGATGCCGAGCAGCGCCGCCATCTTGCGGTCCTGCTCGCAGGCGCGCTGCGCCCGGCCAAGCGAGGTCTTGTTGACCAGGTACCAGAACAACACCAAGAGCAACGCGGTGACGACGACGATGATGATCTGCTTCAGCGACACGCTGATGCCTTCGATGTTGTAGACCTTCGACACCATCGGCGGGATCGGCTTGTTGCGCGGGCCTTGCGTCACCTGCACGAAATTGGACAGCGCGATCGACATGCCGATGGCGGTGATCAGCGGCGCCAGCCGGAACGAGCCGCGCAGCGGCCGGTAGGCCACCTTCTCGATCGTCCAGTTGTAGAGGCTGGTCAGCAGCATCGCCACGATCATCATCACCAACAGCGCGATGACCACGGGAACCGAATAGAACAGGGCACCCAGGATGAGGAAAACGATCAGCGCCGTGAAAGCGCCCACCATGAAGATATCGCCATGAGCAAAGTTGATCATGCCGATAATGCCGTAGACCATCGTGTAGCCGATCGCGATCAGCCCATAGATCGATCCCAGCGTCAGCCCATTGATAAGCTGCTGGACAAAATACTGCATGTGTACATGGCTCCCCTGGAATGTCGCCCATGCAGACGCATTCCTTTTCGTATTTCCCCTAGTCGTAAAGTTTCGAGACGGGATTGCAACGTCATTTTTTGATCGTCATGCGTGTTTCCGACTGCACGCCGTTCGATTGCCCGTTTTTTCGCATCCGCCCCCTGGACTATCGCGGACCCTATCATTGGCATAACGCAATGTCTTTGACGATTAAGCGTCATCATGCGCTCTATTTCGAAGAAATCGCCGTCAAAATAAGTTGATGAGACGATTTGTTGCGCTCGTGACAGCAATCCTTTTTGTCCTTCCCGACCTTCCGCAGCGTGATGAATCGCCTATTTGACGACGAAGCCGTGCGCGAACGGATCGCGGTCATCGATGAAGATCGTGTTGAGCCCGGTCATGCGCGCCCAGCCGCCGATCGAGGGAATGATCGCCGGCTTGCCTGCGACCGTGACGTCGTTTTCAACCTTGCCCTTGAACAGCGAGCCGATGATCGATTCATGGACGAACGCATCGCCGGCCTTGAGCTTGCCCTTGGCATGGAGCTGCGCCATGCGCGCCGAGGTGCCCGTGCCGCACGGTGAGCGGTCGATCGCCTTGTCGCCGTAGAAGACCGCGTTGCGCGCGTCCGCACCCGCCACCGTCGGCTCGCCGGTCCACAGCATGTGCGACAGCCGGTTGATGCTCGGATTCTCCGGATGCACGAAAGAGTATTTCTCGCTAAGCCGCTGCCGCACCACCGGGCTCCAGGCGATGAGGTCGCCCGCCGAATGGTCTGCCATGTCGCGATAGTTTTTCTGCGGCTCGACGATGGCGTAGAAATTGCCGCCATAGGCGACGTCGACGACGATCTCGCCGAGCCCGGGGCATTCGACCGTCAGGCCCTCGGCATGGAGGAAGGAGGGCACGTTGGTGATGCGCACGTCTTCGACATATTCGCCGACCTGTTTGTATTCGGCGATGACCAGGCCGGCCGGTGTGTCGAGCCTGAGCACGCCGGGCGTCGTCGGCTTGATCAGCCCGTGCTCGATGGCCATCGTCACCGTGCCGATGGTGCCGTGGCCGCACATTGGCAGGCAGCCCGAGGTCTCGATGAACAGGATGGCGATGTCGCAATCCTCGCGCGTCGGCGGGTAGAGGATCGAGCCGGACATGACATCGTGGCCGCGCGGCTCGAACATCAGGCCGGTGCGGATCCAGTCATATTCGGCCAGGAAATGCGCGCGCCGCTCCATCATCGTCGAACCCTGGAGCAGCGGGCCGCCGCCGGCGACCAGCCGCACCGGGTTGCCGCAGGTGTGGCCGTCGATGCAGAAGAAGGATTTCCTGGCCATGATGCTCCTCGAAAATTCAAAACCGTTGTGGACTGAAGGGGGCCACGTCGATCGGCGGAGTCTGCCCCAGGACAAGCTCGCGGATCAACCGTCCCGTCGCAGCAGCCTGGGTCAGGCCAAGATGGCCGTGGCCGAAAGCGTAGACCACCGGCCGGCTTCCCGATGCGCGGCCCACGACAGGCAATGAATCCGGCAGCGAGGGACGAAACCCCATCCATTCGCGTCCGCCCGAAGGATCGAGGCCCGGCAGGAAGTCTTGCGCCTTGCGCAGCAGCGCCTTCGAGCGCGCGTAGTTGGGCGGCCGCTCGATGCCGCCGAGCTCAACCGCGCCGCCGATGCGCAGGCCCGTGTCGAGCGGCGTGATCACGAAGCCTTGGCCGGAGAAGATCAGCATCCGCTTCACGTCGAAGGCGGCCTTTGGCAACGTCGTGTTGTAGCCGCGCTCGGTTTCGAGCAGAATGCGGTCGCCGAGCTGCCGCGCCAGCAGATGCGACCAGGCGCCGGCGGTGACGACCAGGTGCCGGGCTTGCCGCGTCGTGCCGTCGGCCAGGGTCAACGTCGCGCCGTTCCCGTCCGCGGCGACGCCGGCGATGCGGGCCTTCTCGAACCGCGCGCCCTTGGATTGCGCATAGTCCCAGATCGCCTTGCCGAGCAGTTTTGGATCGGCGATTGTCTTCCAGCCCGGCACGAACGTGCCTTTGCCGAAGCGCGGCGACAGGCCGGGCTGCAGCTCCGCCAGCTCCTCGCCGCCGACATGGCGGAAGCCGATGCCGAAGCGCTGGCGCGCCGCCCAGCCGGACAGCGAGGCCTGGAATTCGGCCTCGCTTTCGTAGAGTTCGAGCGAGCCATCCTCGCGCAGCATCCGCCTCGTGCCGGAGCGGTCGAGCAGGCCCATCCATTCGGCCTCGGCGAGCGCCATCATTGCGGCCTGCGCCACCAGGCCAGCCTCGTAGTGCTTCGCCGAGCCGGCACGCCAGAAGCGGATCAGCCAGGGCAGCAGCTTCGGCAGGTAGGCGGGCGGGATGGCGAGTGGGCCGAGCGGATCGGCCAGCCATTTCGGCAATTGCCGGAGCATGCCCTTGTGCGCCAGTGGCAGCACGTCGGAAAAGGCGAAGGCGGCGGCATTGCCGGAGCTCGTCTCCTCGCAGATGCCGGTGCGGTCGTAGACCGTGACGTTTCGCCCCGCCTCGGCAAGAAACGCCGCCGCGCAGATGCCGATGATGCCGCCGCCGACGATGGCGATATCTATTTCTTCTCCCTGTTCACGGGGAGAAGACGCCCGCAGGGCGGGGCGCCGCCGCGCTTCCATCGATTTGGAACTTCCTGTCACCTGGGCGCCGCCTCTCGGAAGAAAGCCTCAGAACGCCGGTAGTGTCGGCCGCACCGCCAGTGCGTCCTTGACGATCTTCTCGACCGCCTTGCGGCGCTCGCCCGACAGCGGCTGGCGCGGCATGCGGACGCGGTCGTTGGTTTGAATGGCGAACACCTCGGCAAGCTTGATGTTCTGCACCAGATAGGTCGAGACGTCGAGATCAAGCAGCGGCCGGAACCAGCGATAGATGGCGAGCGCCTCTTCGCGGCGGCCCCGCTGCATCAGCTGGTAGATCGCCACCGTCTCGCGCGGGAAGGCGGTGACGAGACCGGCCACCCAGCCGATGGCGCCCACCGACAGCGCCTCGAAAGCGAGATTGTCGACGCCGGTAAACAGGTCGTAGCGGCTGCCCAGGCGATTGATGATCTCGGTCGAGCGCCTGATGTCGTCGGAGGATTCCTTGATGGCGACGAAGCGCTCGTCCGACGCCAGCTCCTCCATCTGGTCGACGGTGACATCCACGCGGTAGGCGAGCCGGTTGGAATAGATCATGACCGGCAAGTCGCCGGCCTCCGCGACGGCGCGCAGCGCCGCCACCGTCTCTTCCGCATTGGTATGGTAGATCGGGCTGGGCACCACCATCAGGCCGTTGGCGCCTTCCTTGGCGGCGCGGCGGGCGATGCTGGCGGCCTCGCGTGTCCCGGCCTCGTTCACCGTCAGCAGCACCGGTTTCTTGCCAGCCACCTTCTGCGCGGTTTTCAGCACTTCAATCTTTTCGTCATGGGACAGCATCGGCCCTTCGCCGAGCGATCCGCAGACGATGATGCCGTCGCAGCCGGCCTCGATCTGCAAGCCGAAGCAGCGCTCCATCTCGGCATGGTCGAGGCGGTCGTCCGTGGTGAATTTAGTCGTGACGGCTGGGAAAACTCCGGTCCACATGGTCATCGCTCCTCTGATATATCAGCCGTATATCTATTAAGAAAGCCGCTGTCAACACGGATTCTCTTATGATATATGCAAAATATATCAGGAGACCGCCTTTGATATCCATGCAAATGAGCGCTGCGTTCGAGCCGGCTGCGACCAAGGCCTACCGTATGCTCGAGCATATGATTGTCACGCTCGAACTGGCGCCGGCGAGTTTCGTCACTGAAGGCGGCCTGATCGAGAAGCTGGCGCTCGGCCGTACGCCGGTGCGCGAGGCGATCCAGAGGCTGGCTTGGGAAGGACTGCTCGACGTGCGGCCGCGCGCAGGCATCGCCATCGCGCCGCTGCACCCCGGCGACTGGCTGCGAGTCCTCGACGCGCGCCGCGGCGTCGAGGTGGTGCTGGCCCGCTCCGCGGCGCGCTTCGTCACCCGCGACGCAGCCGACCTCTTCCACGATGCCGCGCTTGCCATGCAGAAGGCTGTCATCTCCGGCAACGTGCTTGCCTTCATCCAGGCCGACAAGACGCTGGACGAGGCGCTGGCGCGGGCTGCCGACAACCCGTTCGCGGCCAGGCTGGCTGCCCCGCTGCAGACCCACAGCCGCCGCTTCTGGTTCCGCTACAAGGCCGATACCGGCCTGGCGGAATCGGCCGAGCATCACGTCGCGCTGATCCGCTCGATTGTCGACGGTGACGAGGAAGCCGCCGCGAAGGATGCCAAGCGGCTGATGGCATTGCTGCGCGCCCATGCCGAGGCGGCCGCCACACGTTGAAGCATACCGCCCGACACCGACCTCGGTTCAGGACAGTGCATGCCCAAGACTACGCGTCGCCTGAACCGCTTCGACGCGATGAGGCTCAGGCTCCTGGCAAGGCCGCCTTGATCGTCGGGCTGTCCCAGCCCTCGCCGACGGACAGGATGCAACTCTGGCCCTTGGTGTCGGAGGCGAGGACGGTCCAACTGCCCTGTTCGGAAACGAACACCTCAAGCACCACGTTGGGATTGATCAGGCCACGCCCGGCCTCGCTTTCGTGGAAATTCTCGCCGAGCGCCTTGACGATGTCGGCGCGTGCCGCACATTGGCCGGCTGCATTCGCCGGCCCTATCGATAGCGCCGCCGCGGCGCATAGCAGCATGGACATAAGACGTTGTGCCATCGGACACCTCCTTGCGCCCGACGATGCGATGCTAACGGTCAGCCGTCGGCGCTCTGGTTGCCTGCCATGCCTCCTCCAGGGCAGGATCGTAGCTCTAAGTCCTGGCGCCCTCGCCGGTTCCATCACATTAGCGTTTGCAAAATAAACGGCCCGAGCCAGGGGACTCGGGCCGTAGATTTTTGGGTGGTCCTGCCGGCCCGCGCGGCCGCAGCCGAAGGCGAGGACGCGCAAGCGGACAAGCGTCCGGCTAGTTCATCGTCGGGATGACGAAATCGGCCCCGTCCTTGATGCCGGCCCGCGCGCCCCGCAGCCGAAGGCGAGGACGCGCAAGCAGACAAGCGTCCGGCTAGTTCATCGTCGGGATGACGAACTCGGCCCCGTCCTTGATGCCGGACGGCCAGCGCGAGGTGACCGTCTTGGTCTTGGTGTAGAAGCGGAACGCGTCCGGACCGTGCTGGTTGAGATCGCCGAAGGACGACGCCTTCCAGCCACCGAACGTGTAGTAGGCGATCGGCACCGGGATCGGCACGTTGACGCCGACCATGCCGACCTGCACCCTGGAAGCAAAGTCGCGCGCGGCGTCGCCGTCGCGCGTGTAGATGGCGACGCCATTGCCCATCTCGTGGTCGTTGGCGAGCTTGATGGCGTTCTCGTAAGTCGGCGCGCGCACCACCGACAGCACCGGTCCGAAGATCTCTTCCTTGTAGATGCGCATGTCCGATGTGACGTTGTCGAACAGGCAGCCGCCCATATAGTAGCCGTTCTCGTAGCCCTGCATCTTGAAGCCGCGGCCGTCGACGACCAGCTTGGCGCCTTCCTTGACGCCGATATCGACATAGCCCTTGACCCGCTCCAGCGCCTGAGCGGTGACCAGCGGACCGAAATCGGCGGCGGAATCCGTCGAGGGGCCGACCTTCAGGCTTTCGACGCGCGGCACCAGTTTTTCCATCAGCCGGTTGGCGGTGTCGTGGCCGACCGGGACCGCCACCGAGATCGCCATGCAGCGCTCGCCGGCCGAGCCGTAGCCAGCGCCGATCAGTGCATCGACGGTCTGGTCCATGTCGGCGTCGGGCATGATGATCATGTGGTTCTTGGCGCCGCCGAAGCACTGCACGCGCTTGCCTGACGCAGTGCCGCGCGAATAGATGTAATGAGCGATCGGCGTCGAGCCGACGAAGCCGATAGCCTTGATATCGGGGTCGTCAAGGATGGCGTCGACGACTTCCTTGTCGCCGTTGACGACATTGAGGATACCGGCAGGCAGGCCCGCCTCGATGAACAGTTCGGCGATGCGGATCGGCACGCCCGGGTCGCGTTCGGAGGGCTTCAGGATGAAGGCGTTGCCGCAGGCGATCGCCGGCGCGATCTTCCACAGCGGGATCATCGCCGGAAAGTTGAACGGCGTGATGCCGGCGACGACGCCGAGCGGCTGGCGCATCGAATAGACGTCGATGCCGGGGCCGGCACCGTCGGTGAATTCGCCCTTCATCATGTGCGGCGCGCCGATGCAGACCTCGACCACTTCGAGGCCGCGCTGGATGTCGCCCCTGGCATCGGCGATGGTCTTGCCGTGCTCGCGCGCCAGGATGTCGGCCAGTTCGTCATAGTCGCGGGCGACCAGTTCAAGGAACTTCATAAGGACGCGCACGCGGCGCTGCGGGTTGGTCGCGGCCCATTTCGGCTGCGCCGCCTTGGCGTTCTCGACCGCCGCGCGCAGTTCCGCCTGCGAGGCCAGCGCCACCGTGCCGCGCACGGAGCCGTCCATCGGCTGCATCACGTCCTGCTTGCGGCCGCTGGTGCCGGAGACACGCTTGCCGCCGATGAAATGACCGTATTCGATCATGATGTCTCTCCCTGTGTTTATGATGGTGCATTGTCCGCCTTTGGCACGCCGATGGCAACGCGAGGGAGAACGCAACCGTTGTGCAGAAAATAGACAGCGGTTGACGGGAGAGCATCAATTCTCGCAAATGAGAAGGGTCACAAAGATGACGTTCACGGATTGATAGATTGAGTTCCTTCACGCCCCTCTGTCCTGCCGGACATCTCCCCTGCCTTCACCCTCCCCCTTGTGGGGAGGTCGGCGAGCGGTCGGAGCGGAGCGGAGATCGTTCGACGGGGTGGGGATCAAGCGCCGGCGTCGCCCCTACCCCGCTCCGCTACGCGGATCGACCTCCCACAAAGGGAGGGTAAAATGAACTGGGATGACGTCCGCATCTTTCTCGCCGTGGCGCGCGCCGGGCAAATCCTTGGCGCCGCCAGGCGGCTGGAACTCAACCACGCCACCGTCTCGCGCCGCATCGCCGCACTTGAAGACGCGCTGCGCACGAAACTCTTTCGCCGGCTGACCACCGGCAGCGAGCTGACGCCCGCCGGCGAGCGTTTCCTCGATATTGCCGAGCGCATGGAGGGCGACATGATCGCCGCCCGCTCGACAATATCGGGCGAAGGCGACGACGTTTCGGGCACGGTGCGGATCGGTGCGCCGGACGGGTTTGGCGTCGCATTCCTCGCCCGGCGCCTCGGCGCACTGACCGCGCTGCACCGTGAATTGACGATTCAGCTCGTACCGGTGCCGCGCTCCTTCTCCCTGTCTCGCCGCGAGGCCGACATTGCCATCACCGTCGAGCGCCCGACCGAGGGCCGGCTGGTAGCGGGCAAGCTGGTCGACTACTCGCTCGGCCTGTTTGCCTCGCGTGCCTATGCTGAAGCCCACGGCCTGCCCCAGACCGCTGCCGAGCTGGGACGGCATAAATTGATCGGCTATGTGCCAGACCTCATCGTCAGCCCGTCGCTCGACTACGCCGCCGAATTCAGCGCTGACTGGCGCACCAGCTTCGCCATTTCCTCCGCGCTCGGGCAGGCCGAAGCGGTGCGGTCGGGCGCCGGCATCGGCATCCTGCACACTTTCGTCGCCCGCTCGATGCCGGAATTGGTGGCCGTCGACGTGGTGGCGCCCATCCGCCGGGCCTACTGGCTGGTCTATCACGAATCGGTCAGGCCGCTGCGCCGCGTCCAGATCGTCGCCTCCTTCATTACAAAGGCGGTGGAGCGGGAGAGAAATCTTTTCGTCTGACGCATGTCGGCCATCGCAGCTTCTTCCACGACACGGAGAACGGCATGATGGTGCTCGACCCCGCCTTCTTCGCCAGATGACGAGTATCTCGCCCATTCCAATCGGTCGCCACCGAAGTGACCATCCCGTGGGCTTACCGGCTGCTGTTCGACGAGGGCTGGGTGAAACAGGCGTTCTGACGCGATATCCCCCGGCCGCGCCCGCCGATGGCGAGCGGGCGGCGTCTATTTCAGATAGCGCTCCTGCGCCAGCGCGCGGGCGTCGATATCGGGCACTTTGTTCGAGATGATGTCGGCCAGCACCTTGGCCGAGCCGCAGGCCATGGTCCAGCCGAGCGTTCCATGGCCGGTGTTGAGGTAGAGATTGGAAAGCTCCGTGCGCCCGATCAGCGGCGGCCCGTCCGGCGTCATCGGCCGCAGGCCGCACCAGAACGTCGCCTCCCGCATGGCGCCGGCTCCCGGGAACAGGTCGCCGACCGAGTGTTCGAGCGTGCGCCGTCGCGATTCGTGCAGCCGGAGGTCGAACCCGGAAATCTCGGCCGTGCCGCCGACGCGGATGCGGTCGCCGAGCCTCGTGATCGCGACCTTGTAGGTTTCGTCCATCACCGTCGACACCGGTGCGGCGGCGGCATCCTTGATCGGCACCGTGATCGAATAGCCCTTGACCGGATAGACCGGGATCGGCCGCTTCATCCGGCGCATGAAGTCCGCCGAATAGCTGCCCAGCGCCATCACATAGGCATCGGCGGACAGCCAGCCCTTGCTGGTGCTCATATTGTTGACGCGGTTGCGGCTGCGGATGACGCGCCATATCGTCGTGTCGTATTCGAACTTGACCCCGCGTGCCACGCAAAGCTCGGCCAGCCTGTCGGTGAACATCTTGCAGTCACCGGTCTCGTCGCCCGGCAGCCTCAGGCCGCCGACGAATTTTTCGCGCACCGCGGCCAGAGCCGGTTCCGCCGCGATGCAGCCGTCTTGGTCGAGGATTTCGTAGGGCACGCCATATCTCTTCAGCACCTCGACATCGCCTGATGTGCCGTCGAGCTGCTTTTGCGTGCGAAACAGCTGCAGCGTGCCCTGCGTCCGCTCGTCATAGGCTATGCCGGTCGCCTCGCGCAGCGCCTTCAGCGTGTCGCGGCTGTATTCGGCCAGCGGCACCATGCGCGACTTGTTGACCGCGTAGCGTTCGGCGGTGCAGTTGCGCAGCATCTTGACCAGCCACGTCCACATATGCGGATCGAAGGCCGGCCGCACCACCAGCGGACCATGCTTCATCAGCAGCCATTTGATTGCCTTGAGGGGGATACCGGGCCCGGCCCAAGGCGAGGCATAGCCGGGCGAAATCTCGCCGGCATTGGCGAAGCTGGTTTCCAGTCCCGGCCCTTTCTGGCGGTCGATCACGGTCACCTCGTGGCCAGCCTCGGCGAGATAATAGGCCGTGGTCACCCCGATCACGCCACTGCCCAGCACCATGATTTTCATTCATTCACTCCTTGCCGCGCCGAGCGTCCTCAGGACGCCCGTGGACGCGGCCGTATTTTCGATTTGCGCATGATCCCGAGCGAAAATCGATGTCGATCTTCGAGACCACGCGCCGTTGCCCATTCACGCCGCCGAGGGACCGGGGTCGTCTTCTTCTGTCTGCCGCATTCCGGCCGTCTCGCCAAGAGGCCGCCAATCGGCTGCGGCACTGTAGACGAGCCTGAGCCCGTGCGGTCGGCGCGCGTCAGCCTGGTCTTTCTGCCTGATCGTGCGCCGGGCAGCTTCCGGCTGGTAAAGCACGGCCTTGATCAGGATCGACTCCCGCCTGCCGTCGACGTGTTCGACCGTTGCCGTCTGGCCTTGCGCCATGCCAAGCATGCAGAGCCCGCGCCTCGTTGCGACCGAAAGGCTGGAGCCGACCGGCCCGCGCACCTCGTGTTGCACCAGGGTTCGCGTTTCGGCGGGACCGGCATCGACGCCGAACACCACCCTGCTGTTCAGCGTAACGATGTCGGGGCCGACCGAATCGATCGGCACGACATCGGCGCGTGAAAGCTTGTGTTCGAGCATGCGCACGATCGGATCCGCGAACGCCCGCCGGCGCTCCAGCATGACTTCGAGAACGGCGAAGTCCTTCGTCGTCAGGCAACAATTCGTGCTCGTCATCACCGCCTCGCCATCAAGCTCGTTGCGGGCCGGAAGCCGGCGCATCGACGGCCTCGACGGTCACTGACAGTTCCCGGCCGCCACGACCGTTCCAGCAAACCGCCTGCCCAACACTCGCGCCAATGAGCGCGGTTCCCATCGGCGTCAGCACCGAGATGCGGTTCTCGGCTATGTCGGCCTCACCCGGGTAGACCAGCATGATGCGCTGGGCGTCGCCGCTTTCGCCGCGCACGATCACCGTCGAACCCATTCGCACCACACCGGCCGGCATCGCCGCCGCGTTCGTGACGACGGCCCTGTCCATTTCCGAAAGCAGCTCCTCGGCCGTCTCGGGCGCGCGATCGAGCAAAGCCCTGGCCAGGCCCGTCAGCCTGTCATGGTCGGCGTCGCTGATCAGAAGATGGCTGTTTGGACGCAGTTCTTTCGCGTGTTGCATGGCAAACCTCATGGACCGGCGCATCGAGCGGATGCGCGCCTGCCGGCGCGCTGGCGACGGCGTGATGAAAGGCCGGCAGCCGCGAAGGGCTGTTCGGCTTGATGGCGATTGTGGATGTATGGATGCCCCGGTACGGACGGACGCCGGAAGGCGGCCGCGCCGGGGCTACGATCCCGCGATCGGGCAGACCCTGAAGAAGGTTTTGATATAAGCGAGCTTGCTCATGTGCCAAAGCTTGCCGAATGGCGCCCGCTTGTCAAGCGCGGCCAAACCGCTCAACCGCCCAGATAGCGCCGGTGAAAACGCGTTCCGAGGCTGGCCAGGATTTCATACCCGATGGTGCCGGCATGGTCGGCAGCATCGTCGACGCTCTGTGAGGGCCCTAGCAACTCCACCAGGTCGCCCTCTCCGAGCCGGCCGGGCGGCAAGGCGGAAATGTCGAGAATGATCGAGTCCATCGACACGCGCCCGAGGAAAGGCAGGCGCACCGCCTCGAACCATGCGGCCGAAGCGGAGCGGCGCAGCCAGCCGTCCGCATAGCCGAATGAAATCGTCGCCAGGCTGAGCGGGCCCTGCGCATGGTAGCTGTGGCCATAGCCGACGCCAGTGCCCTTTTGGACACTGCGCGTCTGCGCCACCTTGGCCTGCAGCCCGACCACGGGCAGCATCGGGTTGGCTTGGCCAGGCGTCGGGTTGATGCCGTAGAGGGCGGCACCGGGCCGGGCGAGATCGCAATGATAAAGCGGGCCTAGAAAGATGCCGGAGGAGTTGGCGAGCGAGGCCGGCGCCACGGGTAGCATGGCACGCAACCGCGCGAATGCCAGCCTCTGCTGTTCATTGGCCGGGTGGCGCGGTTCATCGGCGCAGGCCAGGTGGCTCATCACATATCTGACGTCGATGCCATCGAAAGCGCCGACATCCCCGGCCACCGCCTCGACCTCGGCTGGCGCCATTCCAAGCCGCGACATGCCGCTGTCGACCTGGACGGCAGCCGGGAGCCGACGCCCGGCGCGGTGTGTCGCTGCGCGCCAGGCTTGCAACTGTGCGCCACTGTTGATGACAGCGCACAAGCCAGCCGCCACCGCTTCCGGCTCGGAACCCGGCGGCAGCCCGTTCAGCACGTAGATGTCCGGTCCGGCCCCCACCGCCTTGCGCAGCGCGATGCCTTCGGACAGCAGCGCGACGAAGAAGATGTCGCAGCCTTCCTTCATCAGCGCCGATGCCACTTGCGCGGCGCCGAGACCGTAGCCGTCGGCCTTGACCACGCCCGCGCAGCGCACGCCGCCCAGCCGCGCCTTCAGCCGCCGGTAATTTTCGCGGATCGCGCCAAGGTCGATGGTGAGGATGGCCCCGGCAGCAGCCTCGCTTGTGGCGTCGGCTTCCTCGGGCAGCGATCTTTTGGGGGCGTCGTGCATGGCGGCCCTTCTTGTGGCGGATGGACATCAATAAGACGGTCGAACCGGCGCGGCAACCGCTGGCGTTTGAACCGCGGCCGCGGCCCGTCCGGCTATGGCACAAGGTGACGGAACGCCGTCACCACGTCTTCATAGACCTTGCGCTTGAACGGCACGATCAGGTCGGGCAGCTCCTGCATCGGCCGCCACGACCATTTGTCGAATTCGGCGGTGTGGCCGCCGGGCGGCGGATTGATCTGGATCTCGCTGGTATCGCCATGGAAGCGGAAGGCGAACCATCGCTGCGTCTGACCCCGATAGCGCCCCTTGAAGGCGACGCCGACGAGGTGGTCCGGCAGATCATAGTTGATCCAGTCCGGCGCCTCGGCGAGCAGCGAGACGCTGCGCATGCCGGTCTCCTCATAGAGCTCCCGCTCCGCCGCCTGCAGCGGCTCCTCGCCCTTGTCGATGCCGCCTTGCGGCATCTGCCAGAGCTGCGTGGTGCCGGCGAATTCGCTGTCCGGCTCGGCGATACGATGGCCGACCCAGACCAGGCCCTCGGCGTTGAGGATCATCAGCCCGACACAGGGACGGTAGGGCAGCGTCTCGCGGTCGACCTTCTTCGTCTTCGGCATCATTCAGTCTTTCAAGCTGTTTCCCGGTGGCTAGCCCTTTTGCGGATCGATCGCCACCGCTGAAATCGGCACGATCTCGATGCCGCGTTTCTTGGCCTCGGCCGCCCATGACGACACCGTGTCGACCGTCAGGTCGAAAGCGGAGCCGATGCCAACCGCGGTTCCCTTGGCACGGGCGGTCGCCTCCAGGCTGTCCAGTTTCTTCAGGATGGCGCCGCGATCCTGCACGGCGTCGATCGCCGTGTCGCCGGAGACGAAGGGCACGCCGTCCTTCAGCGCCAGATCCGGCGCCAGGCTACGCGCCGACGAGCCGTCGTCGATATAGGCGAGCCCGCGTTTGCCGAGCTCGGCCATGAAGGGTTCCATTGCCGCCGGGTCGGCGGAAAACCGCGCGCCCATATAGTTCATGACACCGGTATAGTTCGTCGTCCGCGACAGTGCCCAGCGCAGGTTCTTCAGGTTCTCTTCCGCGCTCGCCGCCACCGTCAGCGTGTTGCGCCCGGGGTTGACATTGGGATAGTCGAACGGTTCGAGCGGCACCTGCATGACGATCTCGTGGCCGCTCTGCCGGGCGGCCTGCATCCAGCGGCCGATGCTGTTGCCTTGCGGCGCGAACGCCAGCGTCACTTCCGCCGGCAGCTTGGCGATGGCCGCCTGGGTGCCGGTCTGTGAAACCGCGAGCCCGCCGATGACGATCGCCACGCGGGCGCCGCGCGCGCCTGACCACGGCCGCGCGTAGACATCGAAGGGCCGCCGGCCGTCTGCGGCGCGCACCGGCAAGGGGCCGGCATCGCCGGCCTCGATCAGCGCCCTGTCGGGAATATGCGCGATCTTCAGGTTTTGGCCGATGGTCGACGGATCGCGGATGACGATTGCCGCCTTGGGCGGACCATCGCCTTCCTCTGTCTGCACATGGATGATCTGCGGGCCCCCAGCCTTGGCCGGCATTTCCGCCTTTGGCGTCGTGACCGGCGCCAAAGCGGACGGCGCAGCGGTCGGCTCCGGCACCACTTTCGGCGTCGAAACCGCGACTTCCTGCGGCTTGCGAAACGGCTTGTCCCTGAGCGCGATCGCGCCGGAGACGCCGACAACGGCCAGCACGACGAACGCAGCCACGAGCGCACCCACGCTGACCTTGCCGGCGGCGCGCGGCGGACGGACAGTCAGTCCGAGCGGTCGTTCGATGTCCTTGCCGATATCAGCCAAGCCCTGTCCCCGTCCGCATGGCTTCGAACATGGAACCTTTCGAAGAGACATGCGCGAATTCTTCAACCCCGGCGCACCCCTGGCGCCCTGTATCGAGGGATTCGCGTTACCCCCGAATCAAACTGCCGGAACCTTTCGGTCCCGGCAGCATCGCATTGCTTCCATCGGGCGGCCAGACCCGTTGTTGGCCGCCACCTGTTACTGGTTGAGGACAGCCTTCTGCGGATTGGGCGGGAAGGACGGATCGGTCTTCTGGCCGCGCAGAAGCTGCTCGGCATAGATGAGCTGGAGGTCGTTCTTCGGATCCGGCGGCACATAGGCTGCCGAGCCCGAACCGGTCGAGCTCTCGTCGGCACCCTTGATGTGGCCCTTGAGGTCGGATTCGCCGCGCGTCAGGTCCCTGCCCTGCAGTTCCGGCGGCAGCGGCTGGTCGACCTTGATGTCGGGCGTGATGCCCTTGCCCTGGATCGACTTGCCGGACGGCGTGTAATAGAGCGCCGTCGTCAGCCTGAGCGCGCCGTTCTCGCCAAGCGGGATGATGGTCTGCACCGAACCCTTGCCGAAGGACTGCGTTCCGACCACCGTGGCGCGGCGCAGGTCCTGCAGCGCGCCAGCGACGATTTCGGACGCACTGGCCGATCCGCCATTGACCAGCACGATCAGCGGCTTGCCGCCGATATCGTCGACCTGCTTGGACTTGGCGTCGAAGCGGGTAACGTCCTTGGGATCGCGGCCGCGCGTCGAAACGATCTCGCCACGGTTGAGGAAGGCGTCCGATACGCTTACCGCCTGATCGAGCAGACCGCCGGGATTGAGGCGCAGATCGAGCACATAGCCCTTGAGCTTGTCGTTCGGCACCTGCTTCTTGATGGTGTCGATGGCATTCTCGAGGTCGTCATAGGTCTTTTCGGTGAAGGAGGTGATCTTCATGTAGCCGATGTCGTTCTCGACCCGGAACTTGACCGCCTTGACCTTGATGATGTCACGCACCACCGTCAGCTCGATCGGCTTGTCGGCGCCCTGGCGCAGGATGGTGAGCTTGATCGGCGTGTTGACCAGGCCGCGCATCTTGTCGACCGCGTCGTTCAGCGTCAGGCCACGAACCTCCTCACCGTCGATCTTGGCGATGTAATCGCCGGCCAGCACGCCCGCCTTGGCGGCCGGCGTATCGTCGATCGGCGTGATCACCTTGACCAGATCGTTCTCCATGGTGACCTCGATGCCGAGGCCGCCGAACTCACCCTTGGTCTGTACGCGCATGTCCTGCGCCTGCTCGGCGTTCATGTAGGAGGAGTGGGGGTCGAGCGAGGCAAGCATGCCGTTGATGGCGTTCTCGACCAGCGACTTGTCGTCGGGCGGCGTCACATACTGCGCCCGCACCCGCTCGAAGATATCGCCGAAGATCGCCAGTTGCTTGTAGGTCTCCGACCCCGCAGCGTTCGCTGCCGAGCCGGGCGCGCCATAGACCAGGCTCATGGCGGACGCGCCCATCAGCGCACCGGCAAACAGAAGCGACAGTTTCCGCATCATTTCACGTCCTTCCAGAAAAACGGTCCGCCCACCATGGGGCCGGATCGACGGGTTTTCCATCCTTGCGGAACTCGACATAGAGCTCCGGCGTGGCATTTCCATTCTTCGAAGCCGAGGTGCTTGCCACCCGGGCCTCTCCCATCGCACCGACCGGCTCTCCTGCGAGCACTGATTGGCCGGTTGCGACGCTGATTCTGCTCATCCCCGCCAAGACGACATGATAACCGTCGCCGGCATTCAGGATCAAGAGTTGACCGTAGGAGCGAAACGGCCCCGCATAAAGCACATTCCCATCCGCCGGTGCGGTGACGATGGCGCCCGATTGTGTCGCAACCATGTCCCCAAGCATCACCGCGCCGTTACCGTCTTCGGCGCCGAACCGGCGTTTAATGCGGCCGATGACCGGCAGCGCGATCTGTCCTTGCAGCGCCGAGAAGGGTGCCGCAGCGGCAAGCCGGTTGGCCTCGGGAACCGGCAGCGACGCCGTCATGTCGCCGCCCGCCTTACCCCCGCCGGCGTTGTCGCCGCCCGCCTTGTCGCCGCCGGCTTGGCCGGCCTCCGCGGCCTTTGCGGCATCCGCGGCCTTGCGGTTGCGTTCGGCCTGGGCTTCGAGCGAGGCGATCAATTCCTTCAGGCTGCTGGCCTTGGCCGCGAGCGCCTCGGAATGCTGTCGCTCGGCCGACAACTGCGCCTGCGTGTCGGCTTCGAGCTTCTGCTTGGCTTCCAGCAGCATGCCGAGCCGCTTCTTTTCCGCAGTCTGCTCGCCGACTGCCGCCGTCAGCCGTGCCCGCTCGGCCTCGATCGAGGCCGTCACTCGTGTCTGCTCCTTGAGGTCGGCCAGGAGCCTGTCGGTCTGCTGGCGCAATTCAGGCACCACGGCGCCAAGCAAGATGGCGCTGCGCACCGACGACAGCGCGTCCTCCGGCTTGACCAGGATCGCCGGCGGCGGGTTCAGCCCCATGCGCTGCAATGCGCCCAGCACCTCCGCCAGCACGTCGCGCCGCGCCATCAGCGAGGCGCGGATCTTCTGCTGCTGGGTCTTCAGCCCCTCCAGCTTGGCGCCGATGTCCTCGATGTCCTGCCCAAGCTTCTGCTCGGTCATTGCCGACTGGATCAGCGCGGCGGTGATCGAGGCGTGGTCCTTCTTGACCGCGGCGATGTCGGCGGCCAGCTTGGCCAGCCGCTCGGACGACAGGCTTATCTCCTTGGAGATCTGTTCGTATTCGGCGCGGCTCTGGTCCGGATCGGGGGCCATGTCGAGCGTGTTCTCGGCCCACGCGGCATTGAGCGACAGGATGACCACCGCCGCCGCGATGCCGCCGCGCGCGCGCCAGGAGCCCGCTGTCGATGAGCCCGTCGTCGATTTCCAGCCTTCAGCCATGCGGGATGGACTCTATCTGCGGCTTCGTTAACGAACCATCAACCATATTAATGCGCATCGCCCAAAACTGTGCAGCGGTTTCGCACACCGGTGAGCAAAATAGGGAAAGCCGGCCCGAAGCGGTGATCTTGCGCGGCATTGGGGCGGAATTCGGTGCGATGCGACCTTCAGGTTCTGTGATAGGGGTGGCCGGACAGGATCGTCGAGACCCTGTAGAGCTGCTCTGCCAGCATCACCCGCACCAATTGGTGCGGCCATGTCAGCGCACCGAAAGACATCACCAGCTCGGCCTGCGCGCGCAACGACGGATCGTGGCCGTCAGCGCCGCCTATAGCCAGCGCCAGCGCCTTGCGGCCGGCGTCGCGCAACTGGCCGATGCGGCCGGCGAAATCTTCCGAGGACAGGTTCTTGCCGCGCTCGTCGAGCAGGATCAGCGCCGAGCCGGGCTGCAACTGCGCCTGCAGCCTTGCGCCTTCATCGCGCCGGCGTTCATCGGCGTTCTGGGCACGGCCTTCGGCGATCTCGGCGATGCCGGAGAATTCGAGGCCGACAGCCGGGCCGCTCTTGGAGAAACGCTCGAAATAGCGGTCGGCGAGTTCTCTCTCGGGGCCGCTTTTCATCCGGCCCACGGCATGAACGGTAATCTTCATCCTCGCCTCAGAGGGCCGCCGATGCGTGTCGCCCGAAAATCGTCAATGGGCCAGGAACCACGGCACGCATCCAAACCAACCGGCTCAGTGCAAGGTCTCTTCCTCGAGGTCCGGCGCCTGCCACATCTTTTCGAGATTGTAGAATTCGCGGACTTCGGGGCGGAAGACATGGACGATGATGTCGCCTGAATCGATCAGGACCCAGTCGGCGCCGGACAGCCCCTCGACGCGCGCCGTGCCGAGGCCGGCATCCTTCAACGCCTTGAGGAGATGATCGGCAACAGCCGAGACATGACGGTGCGATCGGCCCGACGCGACGACCATGTAGTCGCCGAGGCTCGATTTTCCCTGAATGTCGATTGAGACGATGTTTTCGGCCTTGGAGTCTTCCAGACTGGCAAGGACTGTCTTGATGGCGCGGGACACGGCGTCGTTTACGCTGATCCCGGCCGGCGAAGGCACGATGTCGGCCTTCTTCCGCAGTGCTGTTCTCAGTGTATTTCCTTTCGCAGCAAGAACAACCAAATCACCCCTGAAAGCGGGTGACACCGCTTAGATAGGCAGAGTTCCGTTGCAGTTTCAAGACGGAGCCCCGCTTCCATGCGAACTCATTGAGGCTCCGCTTGTTCCGCGCGACACGCAAAAGATCGGAACCCAGGCGTTCCGCAGGGGTTATCGGCTGATTGATCAACCGGAATCCCATTATGCCGATCGACCCGCAAAATGCCCTCCTGACCGTGCAGGCGGGGCTCTCTCAGCTCAGCGCGCTCATTGTCTCCTATTCCCTTTCGGCGGTCGGCGCCGTCATCCTTCTGGTTGTCGGCTACATCGTCGCCGGCTTTGCCGAGCGTTCGATTTTTGCCGGCCTGGGCCACATCCATGGCTTTGACCAGACGCTGCGGCACTTCTTTTCCAAGATCGTCCGCTATGCCATCCTCGTCCTGGTCGTCATCATGGTGCTCGGCCAGTTCGGCGTGCAGACGGCCTCGATCATCGCCGCGATCGGCGCCATCGGCCTGGCCATCGGCCTGGCGCTGCAAGGCACGCTGCAGAACATTGCCGCCGGGATCATGCTTTTGGCATTGCGGCCGTTCCGCATCGGCGAATCCGTCGAAGTCGGGTCCATTGCCGGCTCGATCGAGGAAATCGGCCTTTTCGCCACCAAGCTCCGGAGCGCCGAAGGCGTCTACATCCTGGCGCCCAACTCGACGCTGTGGAACCAGCCGGTGCGCAATTTTTCGCGCAACGGCGTGCGGCGCGGCGACATCACCCTCTCGATCGGCTCCTGGAACGACATCGACCGCGCCCAGAAGACGCTGCTTGCGATCGCCGCCGCCGAGCGCCGCGTCAAGCGTGAGCCGGCGCCGACCGCCTTTGTCGCGGCATTGGGCGAAAGCACCGTCTCGATCACCTTGCGCTACTGGACATCATCGGCGGATTTCTTCGCCGCCCAGGCCGACCTCACCAAGCGGGCCAAGCAGGAGTTCGACCGCGAACGCATATCGATCCCGCTGCCGCCACCGCAGGTCCCGGCGCCGGAAACCCGCCGGCAATAGTCAATCGCCCCTGTGCCGGTGCTGTTCGTCCGGCGCGAAGGCGAGTTCCACCGGCAATGGCGCTTGCGCCGTCATCGGCGCGAAGCTGCCGGTTTCGGTTGCCGGCACCGGCCGCGCGGTGAACACGCGCAAAAGCACGAACAGGCAGAAGACGCAGGCGATGACCACTGTTACATAGATGAAGGCCTGCGTGCCGAAGACGGCTGACAGCGCGGTCACGATGCCCGGCACGATGAAGCCGGACAGCGACCAGGCAAACAACAAGGAACTCGACAGCGCCACCATGTCGTCCTTGCCGGCGCGGTCGGCGGCGTGGGCACCGGCCAACGAGTAGATCGATTCCGAGGCGCCGTCCCACATCACATAAATCACCAGCAGCACCGCCAGCGTACCGCCGTCGAAGCCGAGCGCAAACATCCCTGCCGCCGCGGCGATCGCGGATGCCGCGACCAGCACATAGCGGCGATCGGTGCGATCGGAAATCCAGCCGAGCGGAACCTGCAGGATCAGCGTGCCGAGCGGCATCACCGAAAGCAGCAGCGCCACGTCGGCCTGGCTGTACCCCTTCGCGGTGGCGTGGATCGGCGCAAAACCGGAAATCGACATGGACAGGCCACCGACCGCCAGCATGCCGGCGACGCCGACCGGCGAAATCCGCCAGGCCCGGCGCAGCGCCACCGATGCCGCCTGCGGCGCCGGCGGCTGGGCCAGCCGGGTCATCCCGACGGGCAGGATGGATAGCGCGGTGAAGGCTATGCCGATCAGCGATGCATCCGCCGTCCTGATGTCGACCAGCGCCAGCGTCGCATAGCCGATGCCGAGCCCGCCGACATAGGCGACGTAGAAGACGGCCATTACCCTGCCGCGTATGGCGTTGGCCACGGCATCGTTGAGCCAGCTCTGCGCGACGATGAAAAGCCCGCATATGGCAAAGCCGTAGAGAGCGCGCGCCGCGATCCACAACAGGGGGTGCGGCCCGGCGCCGATTGCGGCATTCGACAGCGCGATCAGCGCCGACAGCACCATGAAGGCACGGGCATGGCCAACCCTGCGCACCAGCGGTCCGGTCAGGATGCAGCCGGCGAGACCACCCGCCGACAGACCGGTGACGATCAGACCGGCCCAGGTCGGATCGAAGCCTTCCACGCCGAGCCGGACGGGGATGTAAGCGAACATCAGCCCGTTGCCGATGGCGATCAGCGCCATCGACACCACGACGCTGGCAATCGCGATCAGCGGCGTGGGCGTGTCGCCGTGCCTCGGTTCCGTTTCGGTTTGGCTTTTCACGAGAGTGGTCATATCAGCGCAAGATCATCCATTCGATGACGAAAGGCCGCCGCAAAAGCGACATTGCCGGACTTGCCTTCCTCCTTGCGAAGAAAGGGCGCTGTGCGTACCGATCAGCCCTTCGCCTGCTCGCGGATAGCCGTCGACGACAGCGACGAGCGCGGGCCGTGGATGAAGGTCCACGCGGGCGCCTTCATACGGGCGAGCCTTGGCGCATCGCCTTCGTCGATGCGGGCATAGTCGAAGGTCTTGGCCACGACCGACGACAGGAACGACAGCGTCGCGCCCGGACGATCGATGACCGCGATCGGGAAGGTCATGACGATTTCGCGCCAGCGCTGCCAGCGGTGGAAATCGCGCAAGCTGTCGGCGCCCATGATCCAGACGAAGTCGACGCCGGGATTGCGCGCCTTGACCAGCGCCAGCGCGTCGGCGGTGTAGCGCACATGATGCGCCGCTTCGAAGGCGGTGACCTTGATCTTCGGGTTCTTGGCGATCTTCTCGGACAGGCGCAGCCGTTCGGCCAGCGGCGCCAACTCGTGCGTGTTCTTCAGCGGATTGCCCGGGGTGACCATCCACCACAACTGATCGAGCGCCAGCCGCCTGAGCGCGATCTCGGCGACCAGCGCGTGGCCGGCATGCGGCGGATTGAACGAGCCGCCGAACAGGCCGACGGCAAGGCCTTTGCCGGCATGCGGCATTTTGAGGTAGCTGGACGGGATAGGTTGCTCAAGCAGGGAAAGCATTCGCTAGGCACCCCCCTCTGTCCTGCCGGACATCTCCCCCGCAAGGGGGGAGATTAGCAGCTTCGGTGAAGGCACAAATCTTGCAGCATTGAAGATCGGCGAAACCAAAAATGTCAGCCAATCTCCCCCCTTGCGGGGGAGATGTCCGGCAGGACAGAGGGGGGTGGCTGGGCGCAAGCTTCAGGCCCTTTGGACGAAAAGCGTCAAGGCCTCACCTGTCCCGAGCCGCGCACGCGGTATTTGAACGAGGTCAGTTGCTCGACGCCAACGGGCCCGCGCGCGTGCATCTTGCCGGTGGCGATGCCGATCTCGGCGCCCATGCCGAACTCGCCGCCATCGGCGAACTGCGTTGAGGCGTTGTGCAGCAGGATCGCCGAGTCGATCTCGTTGAAGAACCGTTCCACCGCCTGCGCGTCCTCGGCGACGATCGCCTCGGTGTGATGGGAGGAGAAAGTCTCGATATGCTCGATCGCGTCATCAACGCCGTCGACCAGCTTCACCGCGATGATGGCGTCGAGATATTCGGTGACCCAGTCGGCATCGGTCGCCGGCTTGGCGTCGAAGAACAGCTTCATCACCTCGGCATCGGCATGGATCTCGCAGCCGGCGGCGCGCAAGGCGTCGAGGATCGGCACCAGGTGGGTGGAGGCAACCGCACGGTCGACCAGCAGCGTTTCGGCCGCGCCGCAGACGCCGGTGCGCCGCATCTTGGCGTTGACGGCGATGCCGACTGCCATGTCGAGCTTGGCCGAGCGGTCGACATAGAGATGGCAGATGCCTTCGAGATGCGCGAAGACCGGCACCCGGGCCTCGGTCTGCACCCGCTCGACCAGGCTCTTGCCGCCGCGCGGGATGATGACGTCGAGATTGCCGCCGAGGCCTTTCAGCATTTCGCCGACGGCGGCGCGGTCGGCGGTCGGCACAAGCTGGATGGCGTCCTGCGGCAGGCCGGCTGCCTTCAAGCCGTCGACCAGGCAAGCGTGGATCACCGACGACGAGTTCAGCGAATCCGAGCCGCCGCGCAGGATCACCGGGTTGCCGGCCTTGAGGCAGAGCGCGCCGGCATCCGCCGTGACGTTCGGCCGGCTCTCGTAGATGACGCCGATGACGCCGAGCGGCGTGCGCACGCGTTCGATCCTGAGGCCGTTCGGCCGCTCCCAACTGGCGATCACGTCACCGACCGGATCGCCGAGTTCGGCAATTTCGCGAATGCCTTCGGCCATGGCGCGGATGCGGGCGGGATTGAGTTTCAGCCGGTCCATGGAGGACGCCGAGAGGCCGGCTTCATGCCCGTTCGCGATGTCGTTGGCGTTGGCGTCGAGTATGGCTCGCTCGCGGGCGATGATCGCCTGCGCCATGGCGGCAAGTGCCGCGTTCTTGGCGGCTGTCGTGGCGATGGCCAGCGGTCGTGCGGCGGCGCGGGCACGGCGGCCGAGGTCGGCCATGGTCGCCACTGTATCGTTCCGGGATTTTTCATGCAGCTTCAGCATGGCTCATCCTCCGCCCGTTACTTGGTCGCCCGCGAGGCTGACCACAAGGTCGTCGCGGTGGATCATCGCCGAACGCGCCTCGTAGCCGAGCACGGTCTCGATTTCGGTTGTCTTCAGGCCTGCGATCCTTACGGCATCCGCGGCATCATAGGCAACCAGCCCGCGGGCGATCTCGCGACCCTCGGGCGACAGGATCGCCACCGTATCGCCGCGCGAGAAATTGCCGCTGACCAGCTTGACACCGGCCGGCAGCAGCGACTTGCCCGATGTCAGCGCCCCGACGGCGCCGGCATCGACGGTGAGCCTTCCCGCCGGTTCGAGCTGGCCGGCGATCCAGCTCTTGTAGCCTTTCACCGGGTTGGCGCTCGGCCGGAAGAAGGTGGCGCGCTCGCCGCGCTCGATCGCCATCAGCGGCGAAAGCCGCGTGCCGGCGGTAATGATCATGGCCGTGCCGGCCGCGGTGGCGATCTTGCCGGCGTCGAGCTTCGTGCGCATGCCGCCGCGCGACAGTTCGGAAGCCGCGGCACCCGCCATCGCTTCGATCTCAGGCGTGATGCGATCGACCACCGCGACGAATTTGGCCTCCGGGTCACGCGCCGGCGGCGCGGTGTAGAGACCGTCTATATCCGAGAGCAGCACCAAAAGGTCGGCGCCCATCATCGTCGCCACCCGCGCGGCCAGCCGGTCATTGTCGCCATAGCGGATCTCGGAGGTCGCCACGGTGTCGTTCTCGTTGATGACCGGCACCGCCTTCATCTTCAAGAGCGTCGAGATCGTCGCCCGGGCGTTGAGGTAGCGGCGGCGCTCCTCGGTGTCGCCAAGCGTGAGCAGGATCTGGCCCGATTTCAACCCGCCCTTGCCAAGCGCATCCGACCAGGCGCCGGCCAGCGCGATCTGGCCGACGGCTGCGGCCGCCTGGCTCTCCTCGAGCTTCAGCGCCCTTTTTCCAAGATCCAGAATGGTACGGCCCAGCGCGATGGCGCCCGACGACACGACCAGGATTTCCGCGCCGCCTTGAGCCAGCACGGCGATGTCGTCGGCCAGCGACGCCAGCCAGTCGCGCTTCAGCCCAGCGGTGCGGTCGACCAGAAGCGCCGAACCGATCTTGACGGTGATGCGTCGGTATTTCTTCAGCGACTGCACGGTCATGCTATTTTTCCCAGCGCGTGTCGACCGGCGCCGCGATCGCGTCGCGCGCTTCGGCCACCACCGCCATCAGCGCGCGCAGCACCGCTTCGACCCCTTCGCCGGTGACCGCCGACAGAAGCATCGGCGCACGGCCGGCGGCGCGCTTCAGCGACGCGACCTTCTTCTTGCGCTCATCCGCATCAAGCGTGTCGACCTGCGAAAGGGCCAGTATCTCGGCCTTGTCGGTCAAGCCATGGCCATAGGCTTCGAGTTCGGCGCGCACGGTCTTGTAGGCCTTGCCGGGGTTCTCCTCCTGCGCCGACACCAGGTGCAGCAGCACGCGCGTGCGCTCGACATGGCCAAGGAAGCGATCGCCGATGCCGACGCCCTCATGCGCGCCTTCGATGAGGCCGGGAATGTCGGCGATGACGAATTCGCGCGCATCGATGCGTGCCACCCCCAGGCCGGGATGCAGCGTGGTGAAGGGATAGTCGGCGATCTTCGGCTTGGCGGCGGTGACGGAGGCGAGAAAGGTCGATTTGCCGGCATTGGGCAACCCGACCAGCCCGGCATCGGCGATCAGCTTCAGCCTGAGCCAGATGTTGAGCTCCTCGCCGGGCTGACCCGGATTGGCGCGGCGCGGCGCCTGGTTGGTCGAGGTCTTGAAATGCTGGTTGCCGAAGCCGCCATTGCCGCCCTTGGCCAGCAGGAAGCGCTGGCCGACCACGGTGAGGTCGCAGATCAGCGTCTCGTTGTCCTCTTCGAACACCTGCGTTCCAGCCGGCACTTTCAGCGTGACGTCGGCGCCCTTGGCGCCGGTCATGTTGCGGCCCATGCCATGAGTGCCGGTCTTGGCCTTGAAATGCTGCTGGTAGCGGTAGTCGATCAGCGTGTTCAGCCCGTCGACCGCTTCCAGCCAGACGTCGCCGCCGCGGCCGCCATCGCCGCCGTCCGGTCCGCCGAACTCGATGAATTTCTCGCGCCGGAACGACACGGAACCCGCGCCCCCGTCGCCGGAGCGGACATAGACCTTGGCTTGATCGAGAAATTTCATCGGACAGCAGTTTCTTTATTGGCCTTGCGGCATTGCTCTAAACCTTGCGCCTTGCTCTAAACCAAGGCGCGGCGAAGGGCGAGGCCGTTTTGTGACAGTGGCCGCGTGGGGTTGGCCGGAGATGTCGGCATGAAGCTTGTAACCTACAACATCCAGTACGGCATCGGCCTCGATGGGCAGTACGATGTCGGGCGTATCGCCGACGCCGTGCGCGGCGCCGATGTCATCGCGCTGCAGGAGGTCACCCGCAACAATCCCAGGAACGGCGGACGCGACATGGTCGCCGAGATCGGCGAGGCGCTGCCCGACTATTTCGCCGTCTATGGCAGCAATTTCGAGGCCAATATCGGCTCGCGCATCGAAAACGGCCGCGCCATCACCACCACCTTCCAGCTCGGCAACATGGTGCTGTCGAAGACGCCCATTCATCTGTCGCGCAACCTGCTCCTGCCGCGAAGCCGCAGCTTCGAGATGATGAACTTCCAGCGCGGCGCGCTGGAGGCGCTGATCGAGACGCCGCTTGGTTTCATCCGCTTCTATTCCATCCATCTCGATCACCGCAGCCCGGTCGAGCGCGCCAGCCAGATCCAGTTCCTGCGCCGGCGCCTGTTGAACTATGCGCTTGAAGGCGGCGCGCTGTCCGGCGTCGCCGAGATCGGCCTGCCGGAACTGCCGCACCCCGAGGCCTTCGTCGGCATGGGCGACTTCAACATGCTGGCCGGATCGCCCGAATATGTCGAACTCGCCGGCCGGCCGGACCACGAATTCGGCATGCCGCTGACCGCCGACTTCGCCGTCGATGCCGCCCTGCGCCTCAATGTCGCCGGCGACGATCTCGTCAGCTGGGTCGACCCCAAGGACCCCGGCAATACCGACCGCCACAAGCGTATCGACTATATCTTCACCAGCGCCTCGCTTGCCCGGTCGCTGAAGCGCCTGTGGGTCGACCGAAAGGCTGTTGGCTCGGACCATCTGCCGGTATGGGCCGAACTGGGCTGAGCCCAAATCGATGCACGTTTCTTTCCGAACCTTTGACCAGAGGCCCAGCGCCGATGTGTGCTGAGATTCAGGTCAGGCCGAGCCGAAAACGTTGGTTTTCGAGAACCGGAGCGGAGCGTACTTAAGGTACGCGAGCACCGGAAGCGCAGAAAATCAGCGTTTGCAGGCCGGCCTCACCTGAATATCGGCACACATCAAAAATGTACCCAGTTGCGCAGGCTGGTCCATGTCTTCCGGTCGAGGCGGTAACGCTCGACGGGCACCTGGCCGGCGACGATCGAGTTCAGCATGCCCTGGCCCGCATACTGGAAGCCGCATTTGTGGATCACCCGGCGCGAGGCCGGATTGATGACCCGCGTCGAGGCATGAAGCACCTGGATGTTTGTCCGCTGGAACGCGAGATCGACCAGGGCGTGCGACGCCTCGGTGGCGAAGCCGCGCTTCCAATAGGACTCACCGATCCAGTAGCCGAGCTCCAGTCCGCGGTCGGTGGTATTCAATCCGGCGCAGCCAACGAAGGTTTCGGTGCCCGCCAGCGTCAGCGCATAGGCGATACCGGCGCGGCGCGACTTGGCCATGGCCAGGAAAGCGCGTGCCTCGGCCTCGCCATAGGGATGCGGCATGCGCGCCAGCATCTCGGCGACATGACGGTTGTCGGCGAGCTCGACCAGTTGCGCGATGTCGCTTTCGCGCGGAGCCCGCATCACCAGCCGCTCGGTGACCAGCACCGGGCAATCGATCGCATAACTTTCGTCTTCTGAGTCTTCCGCTTCGGCAACCATGTCAAAGTCCTCCAGGCACAAGAAAAAAGGGAGATGGAAACCCATCTCCCCTGATCCTTTTCCTGGCTTTGCCAAACCTTCTGGCTTCCAGACACCGGTTCCCGAGATGGGCTGCCGGTGTTGTGGCGCGGAACCGGCTACTCCGCTGCTTTGGTAATCGGGTTGACCGATACGTAGGTTCGGCCGTTGGCTTTTTTGTTGAACGTCACGGCGCCGGCTTCGAGCGCGAAAAGCGTATGGTCGGTACCCATGCCGACATTGACGCCGGGATGCCAGGTGGTGCCGCGTTGACGAATGATGATGTTGCCCGGGATGACGGCTTCGCCGCCGAACTTCTTCACGCCCAGACGCTTGGAATGCGAGTCGCGACCGTTGCGCGACGAGCCGCCAGCTTTCTTGTGTGCCATCTAACTAACTCCGATGCGCCCAGGGGCGCTTGAATGGTCTTATGAACGCGTTCGCGTTCCGTTTCAAGTCCGATCCGGCGACGTTTCGCGCCGGTTCGCCTTACTTCTTCGCCAGTTCCTTGGCCTGCTCGCGCCAGTCCTTGATCTGGTCGGCGCTGAACGGCATGTTCTCGTCGATCTTGGCCACATCCTTCTCGGTCAGCTTGGCGAGCTGCGCGAAGGTGATGATGCCCTGTTCGTTGAGATCCTTGGCGGCGACCGGGCCGATGCCCTTGATCACGGTCAGATCGTCCGGCTCGCCCTTCGGCGCCTTGAACAGCGGCGCTGCCGCGGTCTCGGCCTTTGCCTCTTCCTTCGGGGCGTCCTTCTTGGCCTTGGCTTCCTTCGGCGCCGCGTCGGCGGCTACCTCGGCCTTGGCAGCGGCCTTCTTGGCCGGCTTGGCGCCACCCAGCAGGATCTCGGAGATCCTGACCGTGGTCAGCAACTGGCGATGGCCGATCTTGCGGCGCGAATTCTGGCGGCGGCGCTTCTTGAAGGCGATGACCGTGCGGTTCTTGCCCTGCTCGACGACCTCGGCGGTGACAACCGCGCCGTCGACGAACGGTGCGCCGAACGTGACATTCTCGCCCTCGCCATGCGCGAGCACGTGGCCGATCTCGACGATATCGCCGACATTGGCTTCGACTTTTTCGATCTTCAGGAGATCGTTGGCGGCGACGCGATACTGCTTGCCGCCCGTTTTGATGACTGCGAACATTTTTTGCCTTTCGCTGTTCGGTCGGCCTCGATGAACCGCCTGTGGCGGTTCGGCCGTCTTTTTGTCAGTCTGCGGGTTCAAAAAACAAGCGGCGCGGAAGAACCCTCCACGCCGATTGCGCGCTGTCCCTAACCGAAGGTTTGTTGCGAGTCAAGGCAAACGGCCAGATTCTCAGGGCAACGAATCCGGGCTAACGGGTTCCTTCGGAGCTTTCGTCGGCGCGCTGTTGATGGAGCCTTGAACGGAAAAACCCGCCTGTGCGGCGGGTCCCTGGCGCAACTCAGCACCATAACCAGATCTCTACCATAGTTGCCTTCACCCCGTCAAGAAAAAATTCCTATCAGGAGGTCGCCGGCACCGCCGGACCGGCGTCCTCAGGCCTCGTTAACCCGAGTTCGAAATCTTGGCCGGATTGCTGGCCGGCGAAGTGGCTGGCATCGTCTACCGCGGTCGGGACCGCGTCGCTCCGGGCCAGCCTCTGACGCAAGCTGACTTTCCGGCGGATTTGGCCTTGTAACCTGCCCGTTCAGCCGTTATCTAGTGCGCCGCGCCGGCAACGGCCGACCATGACCGCGGAGAGGTGGCAGAGTGGTCGAATGCACCGCACTCGAAATGCGGCATGGGTGCAAGCCCATCGGGGGTTCGAATCCCTCCCTCTCCGCCAGTCCGAATTGATTTCCTTACCTTATTTGGCTTTTCCCGCCCAGCCATAAACGTTTGCTAAAGCGAAGCAGCCGCACCGGGGGAGTGCGTGCAGCCCTGAGCTCCTGCGGCGCTGTAATTGTCTGGCATCGGGATTGCCGTGTAATCATCTGACGATAAGCTTCGCCAGCGAGCCCGGTGCCGAAACCCACGGGTCATCGAGGCACGAAATAGCGGGCGCGGCCACCAGCTGCGTCCTCTCTCGCCAGTCCGGTCGCAACCAGCGTTTCCAAAACCTGGGCCACACGTCCGCTGCGCTTGCTGGTGTTCCTGCCATCGAACGATAAGGAAACATCATCCAAATGCGCCGGCGCCGGGAGCTTGGCGAACAGGTCACGCACGAGCCTAATTTGTTCCAACCGTCGGACGGCCATTTGGCCAGTCCGAAATCTCGATAACGGTTGCGTCCGCCTCGATTTGTTCTTCCCTCGCGCCGGGCCGACCAGCTAAAGCCGGGATCAAGTCCTCCCACCCATAGGCTGCAAGCACAGCCAGGACTGATTGAACGATTTCGGACCTGGTCGACACGAAAAGCGCCGTCCAAGCGGCGATGCAGGTCTATAGGGCGGGCACGGCGACGGCCGTTGCGCACTGCGCACTGACTGCCCCCATTTCGACGGTCTCGCCGCGTCTGGTAGGCTCGGCGGCTTACGGTACTGGCAAGCTCGCCAAGCAGTTGACAGGCTGACGCCGACACAGCGTCGCCTACTCAGTCGTCTGCTCGTCCAGGCGGGCCGCGTGACAGCGCCAGTCAGCGACGAGCAACGGAGGCAGCGCGGGTACTGATCGAAGCAACCCCGCTGTTAGGGCAGCGTAGCTGGGGCGTAGCAGCTCACAAAAGGCGCTTTTCCAGTGCCTGATATCATTGCGCAATGATAGGCTTTCCTCGACGCGGAATTGAACACCATCATACCGTCGCCGGGTGCCACTAACCAATCGGCTGGCGACGCCGCCAGCGGAGCTTGCGTCCTGGCGAGCATTCCACTGCCCAACAGAATAGCCGCTGCTATTATCAAGGTATCGGCTCGGATTTGCATTGGTTGTTGCCTCCCTTTCGTCGTTCGTCAGGGCGGTGCCTGCCTTGACGACTGCCAATCTAGCACCAGTGTCAAGGCATGGAAGACAGTCGAGAGGATGGTTATCGTTCTGGCGCACGGTCTTCCGTGATCTCGCCGGAACGAAGGAAGTCGATCATTGACGCGACGAACGCACCAGCCGCCACGGCAAGCGGCACCGAAAAGCAGACGGTGCCATATTGATCAGCTCAGACAGCGAGGTGACGTCACGAAGGCACTTCTGTCTGGATGGCCGCTGTAGCCTGTGCGTGACGCGTCGACCGGTTCAGCTCAATTCGGATGATGCCCGGCAATCGCGGCGAGAAAAATCTCCCCGAATTCCCTAAGCTTCGCCGCTCCCACGCCATTCACCTCGGCGAAGGCGTCGAGGTCGCGCGGGCGGCGTTCGGCCATGTCGATCAGCGTGCGGTCCGAGAACACGACATAGGCCGGCACCTGCCGCTCCTTGGCCAGCCGCAGCCGCAGCGCCTTGAGCGCGCCCAGCAGCGATGCATCCACACCCTCGGCGCTGGCGGCGGAGCTTTCCCCGGAACGCTTCCTGCCGCGCGCGAGAGGGTCCCGCATCTCGACGCGATAATGGAACGCAACCTCGCCGCGCCCGAGGGCGCGGCCGCTTTCGGAAATGGCGAGGCCGCCATGGCCGTCCGGATCCGGCACAAGGAACCCGCCGGCGACCAGTTGCCGGATAAGCGACAGCCAGACCGTTTTCCTATACGCCGCGCCGGCCCGGAAACTGGTCAGCGTTTGATGGCCTCTCGCCAGTACTTTCTCGGTCTCGTGGCCGAGCAGGATGTCAATGACATGGGCGGCGCCGAAGCGCTCGCCGGTCTGCGCGACTGCCGTCAGGATGATCCGCGCTTCCGCTCCGCCATCGGCGCGCGGCGCCTGGTCGAGGCAGTTGTCGCAATTGCCGCAGGGCGCTGCCTGTTCGCCGAAATAGCCGAGCAGGATCTGCCGGCGGCACTGTACCGCCTCGCAATAGCCGATCAACGTATCGAGCCGGCGATGCCCGCGCTTCTTGTGTTCAGGTGATGATTCTTCGTCGTCGATGAACAGGCGCCGCATGCGGATATCGCCGAGCCCGTAAAGCATATGCGCCTCGGCTGCCCGCCCGTCGCGGCCGGCGCGGCCGATCTCCTGATAGTAGGCTTCGAGGCTGCCCGGCAGGTCGGTGTGGAAGACATAGGCGACGTCGGGCTTGTCGATGCCCATGCCGAAGGCGATGGTCGCCACCATGACGACGCCGGAGAGCGTCATGAAAGCGTTTTGGTTCGCCTCACGCGCCTCCTTGCTCATCCCGGCGTGATAGGCGAGCGCGGTCACGCCGTTCTTCTCGAGAAAAGCCGCCATCTCCTCGGTCTTCTTGCGCGACAGGCAGTAGACGATGCCGCTTTTGCCCGCGTGACGCTGGACGAAGCGCAGCAACTGGCGCTTGCTGTCCTGCTTGGCCTCGAGGGCAAGCTTGATGTTCGGCCGGTCGAAACCCAGCACCACGGTTTCGGCGCGCCCGGCAAACAGACGCGCTTCGATATCGGTGCGGGTAGCCTCGTCCGCCGTCGCCGTCAGCGCGATGATCGGCACTCGCGGGAAGATGGAGCGCAGCCGCGACAGATCCTCATATTCGCGCCGGAACGCCGGGCCCCATTGCGAGATGCAATGCGCCTCGTCGACGGCGATCAGGCTGACGTCGAGCTTGGCCAGCGCCTCGAGCATCCGCTCCGTCATCAGCCGCTCCGGCGCGAGGTAGAGCAGGCGCGTCTGGCCGGAGGCGACACGGCGCCATGCCGCCACATTGGCCTCGCGCTCGATCGAGGAGTTGATCGTATCGGCTGCCACGCCGGCAAGGCGCAACGCCGCGACCTGATCCTGCATCAGCGCCACCAGCGGCGAGACGACGATCGCAAGGCCGCCCAGGACCAGCGCCGGAACCTGGTAGCAGAGCGATTTGCCCGCACCCGTCGGCATGACGGCCAGCACATGGCGTCCGCCCAGCAGCGCGTCCATGATTTCGGCCTGGCCGGGACGAAAATCGTCGAAGCCGAACACGTCCTTCAGCACGCGTTGCTTGCGGTCTGGTGCATCCGGCGGAACGCTCGCCGTCGATATTGGCATCTCGCAATGGTCCCCGTTTGGCTGAGGCAACGTTCTTAAAGCGAAGATCGCCGGAACGCTATCCGCGGATGCGCGGGGTGGCATGTCCACCGGCTCCAATTCGTACCTTCCCCTGCGACATCAGCACCCCTGCTGGATTCCCTCACGCGCTGCGATGTAAGCTTGCCCGGGACGACCAGGGAGGGAGCGATGCTGCAGACCAGACAGGATGCTCTCGGCGAACGCTTCAAGCAGCAGCGCGCCGCATTCGAGGCGCAGCCCTTTCCGGGCCTCGATCTCCGCAAGGATCGCCTCGCCCGGCTGCTGGCGCTCACGGAAAAGCATGAGGCCGACATCTGCGCGGCAATCGACACCGACTTCGGCGGCCGCTCGGCTCATGAGACCCGCCTTGCCGAACTGTTCGTGGTGCGGGCCGGCATCCGCCACGCACTGTCTCACCTGAAAGGCTGGATGCGGGAACGCCGCGTCGCCACCACCTTGCCGTTCCTGCCGGGCAGGAACCGGCTCGTCGCGCAGCCGCTCGGTGTCGTCGGCATCGTATCGCCCTGGAATTATCCTTTCCAGCTCGCCGTCGCGCCGGTCACCGCGGCGCTCGCCGCCGGCAATCGCGTGCTGGTCAAACCCTCCGAATTTACGCCCGCCTTTTCAGCGCTGCTGGCGCGCCTGGCCGCCGAGCATTTCGCACCGGACGAACTCGGCGTCATCACCGGCGACGCGGAGGTCGGCAAGGCTTTCGTGTCGATGCCTTTCGATCACCTGCTGTTCACCGGTTCGACGGCCGTCGGCCGCCAGGTCGCACTGGCCGCCGCGGCCAACCTGACCCCGGTTACGCTGGAACTCGGCGGCAAGTCGCCGGCGATCTTCGACCCCTCATGCGACCTCGATGCGGCGGCGGCCAGCGTCGCCTATGGCAAGCTCCTCAATGCCGGGCAGACCTGCATCGCGCCGGACTACCTGCTGGTGCCCAAGGGACAGTCAGGCATCGTGGCAGAGAAACTCGCGGCGGCTATGGCGAAGCTCTACCCCAGCCTGCGCGACAATCCGGACTATACCGCCATCGTCAGCGACCGACATTATCAGCGCCTGCGGGCCATGATCGCGGAAGCCCGCGACGCCGGCGCCGATGTCACCGAAATCAACCCGGCCGGCGAGGCGTTCGGCGCCACAGGCCGCAAATTGCCGCCGACCCTGGTCAGGAACGCCGATCCCGACCTGCGGCTGATGCGCGAGGAGATTTTCGGGCCGGTGCTGCCGATCCTCGAATATGCCGGGATCGACGACGCCATCGCCCATGTCAACCGGGCCGACCGGCCGCTGGCGCTCTACTGGTTCGGGCGAGACGGCGGCAACCGGCAACGCATCCTGCACGAGACCATCGCCGGCGGCGTCACCATCAACGATTGCATGCTGCATCTGGTGCAGGAGAACCAACCCTTCGGCGGCGTCGGCGCCAGCGGCATGGGCGCCTATCACGGGGAATGGGGCTTTCGCACCTTCAGCAAGGAGAAGCCGGTTTTCCTGCAGTCGCGCTTGAGCGCGGGAAGCCTTCTGCGTCCGCCCTACGGCAAGACCTTCGAACGGCTTTTCGGCCTGCTCAGGCACATGACTTGAACGCCGTGCACCGCCCCCGCCGCCAGCGACGCGATCACATGCCGGCGCAATCACATGGTCCGCGCGTTAAGCCTATCTTCACCATGATTCGGCAGGCTCCATCTCCTGCGGCCACGTTTCGAGTACCGCGGCGCGCAAGCGCCCAGGCAACAGACCCGCGGAGGCGCGGGTTTTTCATTTGGAAACAGCGCGCCGAAACGAGCGTCCATCGCTCATCGCATGGCCGGCCCTCAGGCGAGGAAATCGGCGCGGTGCGGCGTAAAGCTGTCGACCAGCCGGCCGGCTTCGAGCGCCTTGACGCCATGCACCAGGCCGGACGGCACGATGAAGCTGCCGCCTGTCTCGATGATTTCGGTCCGGCCGTCGATGGTCACCTCGAAGCGGCCTTCGGCGACGTAGCTTGCCTGTACATGCGGATGCGAATGCAGGGCGCCGACGCCGCCCTTGTCGAAGGCGAACTCGACCATCATCAGTTCATCCGTGTGCAGGAGAACGCGCCGCCCGTTGCCGTCCGGCGTCGCCGTCCAGGCGCCCGCGCCGGCCTGCGAGAAGATTTTCGTTTCGCTCATCCCAATATCCTCGTCGAGACAGATACTCACCGCGCCAGCCAGCCGCCGTCCACCGGCACCATCGCGCCATGCATATAGTCCGACGCCGGCGCCAGCAGGAAGGCCGCCGCATCGCCAATATCTTCCGGCCGGCCCCAGCGGCCGGCCGGGATGCGCGCCAGGATCGAGGCGCTACGGTCGGGATCGGCGCGCAGCGCCTGCGTATTGTTGGTTTCGATATAGCCCGGCGCGATGCCGTTGACGTTGATGCCTTTCGCTGCCCATTCGCAGGCGAGCAGCCGGGTGATGCCGAGCACGCCGTGCTTCGAGGCGGCGTAGGACGCGACGCGAATGCCGCCCTGGAAACTCAGCACCGAGGCGATGTTGACGATCTTGCCTTTGCGTCCGCCGGCAAGGACGCGCCTGGCAAAGCCTTGGCAGAGCAGAAAAGCCGTTTTCAGGTTGAGGTCGAGCACCTCGTCCCAATCGGCCTCAGAAAGGTCGATTGCATCGGCGCGCCGGATGATGCCGGCATTGTTGACCAGCCCGTCGAGCGGCCCGCTTTCGTCCCACACGCGCTCCAGCATCGGACCTGCGGCAGATGTGTCGGCAAGGTCGGCCGCGACCGCCTCGAACCGCCCGCCCGCCGCGGCGATCCTTGCGGCCGTCTCATCCATCGAGGAACGGCCGACACCGACGACCGTGCCGCCGGCGCGCGCGATCGAGACGGCAATGCCCTGGCCGATGCCGGTGTTGGCGCCGGTGACGAGGATGCGCCGGCCGGTCAGGCTGAAGGCGGAAAGATCGCTCACCGCAGATCTTCCATCGCCACCGGATCGACATCGGTATAGTCGACATTGTCGCCGGCCATCGCCCAGATGAAGGCATAGCTGGAGGTGCCGGCGCCTGAATGGATAGACCAGCCCGGCGACAGCACGGCCTCCTCGTTGCGCATGACGATGTGTCGGGTCTCGTCCGGCTCGCCCATGAAATGGAAGACGCGCGCCGCCTCCGGCAGGTCGAAATAGAGATAGGCCTCCATGCGCCGGTCGTGCACATGGCACGGCATGGTGTTCCAGATGGAGCCCGGCGCGAGTTGCGTCATCCCGACGACGAGCTGGCAGGTCCTGGCCCCGTCGGCATGGATGAACTGGAAGATCGAGCGTTCATTGCAGGCCTCCTTGCTGCCGAGATCGAGACGCCTGGCGTCACCGATGCGGATCAGCCGGTTGGGAAAGGTTTGATGCGCCGGCGCGCTGAGCAGATAGAACTTCGCCGGCGCCGCCTTGTCGACTGAGGCGAATGACACATCCTGCGTGCCCATGCCGAGATAGAGCATGTCTCGCGCCTGCAGCTCATGGAACTGGCCGCCGGCTTCGATCGTGCCGGCGCCGCCGATATTGACGGCGATCAACTCGCGGCGCTCGAGAAAGCCTTTCGTTCCGGTCGGCTTGATTGCCTCCAGCCGAAGCGGCGCGCCGGCCGGCATCGCGCCGCCGACGATCATGCGGTCGTAATGTGTGTAGGTCAGGCCGACGCGGCCGGGCTGGAACAGGTCTTCGATGTGGAAATTGTGGCGCAACTCGTCGGTCCCCATGGCCGCGGCGGCGGCAGGGTCGATGGCGAAGCGCGATGTGTAGTCGGTATGGTTCTGGCTCATTGCTGTCCTGACTTGAGATGGATCATTCGCCGGCCGCCTTGACCGAGTCGGAATAATAGACCTGCCGCGCGTGCAGGCGCTCGCGATAGCGCTGCTGGCTGGCCGAGAGATGCGTGCGCATCGCCTCGCGCGCGGCTTCGGCATCGCCCGATGTGATCGCGTTCAGGATCACCAGGTGCTCACGCTGCAGCCCGCGCTGATAGCTGTCGGACTGCACAAGCTCGGTCGACCAGGGCGAGGTCACATCGCACGGAATGGCGCGCCGGCCGAGCACGTCGAGCATCTCGACATAGAACGGGTTATTGGTGGCGCTGGCGATGGCGCGATGGAAGGCGAGATCGGCCGGACCGGTCGGCTCGCTGGCGAGCAACAGCCGCTCGAACTCGAAGAAGGCTTCCTGGATCGCCGCCTCCTGGGCCGCGTTGCGGCGGATAGCGGCGAGCCCGGCCGATTCGATCTCGATGGCGAGCCGCACTTCGAGCACGTTGAGTGCGATCGAATCCTTGCTGCCCATATCGGCCGCGAGCGCCCCGAACATCGTCGAGATGTGCTCTGTGACGAAGACGCCGGCGCCCTGCCGCGGCTCGACCAGGCCATCGGCGGCGAGCTTGGCCAGGGCTTCGCGGATGACGGTGCGGCTGACGCCGAAGGTTTCGGTCAACTGGCCCTCGGTCGGCAGTTTGTGGCCGGGCAGGATCTCGCCTGCCTGAAGCTGCCTGCGAATTGCCGCGACGACGGTTTCCGACAGTTTGGGTTTTCTCTCGACCCTGAGGTCGGTTGCGCTATCCAATGCCATGTCGTCCTCTACTTGAACACGCTCGGCAACCAGAGCGAGATGGCCGGAATATACGTCACCAGCCCGAGAACGACGATACCGGCGCCATAGAACGGCCAGATCGAGCGCATCGCTTCCCAGACCGTGATCTTGCCGACGGCGCAGGCGACGAACTGCACCGTGCCGACCGGCGGCGTGTTCAGCCCGATGCCGAGATTGAGGATGGTGATGACGCCGAAATGCACGGGATCCACGCCATAATGTGTGACCAGCGGCAGGAAGATCGGCGTGCAGATGATGATCATCGGTCCCATGTCCATGAAGGTGCCGAGCACCAGCATCAGGACATTGAGCAGCAGCAGCACGACGAGCGGATCGGTGGAGATCGCATTCATGCCGGCGATCAGCAGCACCGGCACTTTGAGATAGGCCATCAGCCAGCTGAAAGAAGCCGCCGTACCGATGATCAACAGCACCATCGAAGTGGTGCGCACGGCGCCCTTGGTGGCGTGGACGAAATCGCTCCAGCCCATCGAACGGTAAACGAGGACGGTAACAAGCAAGGCGTAGAGAATGGCGATGCACGAACTCTCCGTCGCTGTGAAGATTCCGGAGCGGACGCCGCCGAAGATGATGCCGATCAAGAGCAGTCCCGGAATAGCGATGAGCGCCAGCTGCCCGACACGCGAAAAACCGGGGAAGGCCTCGACCGGGTAGCCGCGGCTGCGGGCGACGAAATAGGCGGTGACCATCAGCGAGGCGGCGAACAAAAGGCCCGGTAGTATGCCGGCGGTGAACAGGTCGGCGATCGAAATCTTGCCGCCCCCTGCGATCGAATAGATGATCATGTTCTGCGATGGCGGCAAAAGCAGCGCGATCAGCGCCGCCATCGAGGTGACGTTGACGGCATAGTCGGCGCCGTAGCCGCGTGCCTTCATCTGCGGGATCATCAGCCCGCCGACGGCCGCGGCCTCGGCCACGGCCGAGCCGGAAATGCCGCCGAACAGCGTGCCGGCGATGATGTTGACCTGACCGAGGCCGCCCCGGACATGGCCGACCAGGGAGCCGGCAAAGGAAACGATGCGCTGCGCGATGCCGCCGCGCACCATCAGATCGCCGGCATAGATGAAGAACGGGATCGCCATCAGGGAGAACGCGCTCATGCCCGATTTCATCTGCTGGAACACGACCAGGGGCGGCAGGCCGAGATAGAGGACGGTGGCGAAGGAGGCCGCACCAAGACAGAACGCGATCGGCGTGCCGCCGAACATCAGCAGTGTGAAGACGCCGAACAGGATCCAGAGCTCCATCTAGGCCTCCTGCACCGCCGGCATCTCCGGCACGTCCTCGAGATTGATGTCCTTGTCGATATCGACGCCCGACCAGCGCAGCGCGATGCGCTCGGCCGAGAACAGGCAGATCAGCACGCCGCCGGCGACCAGCGGCAGATAGTCGAAGCCACCCGGCAGCTCGAGCGCCGGGATGATGGTGTGCCAGGTCAGGCCGACAAGCTTGCAGCCGTACCAGACCATGCCGAACCCGAAGCCGAGCACGATCAGGTCGGACAGCGTGCGCAACGCTCCCTTGCTGCCTTTCGGCAGGATATAAAGCAGCACGTCGAACCCCATATGGTAGTTCTCCCGCACGCCGACGGCGGCGCCAAGGAAGATGAACCAGTTCATCAGCATGATGGCGCTGGTTTCGGTCCAGCTCGGCGACGAATTGAGCACGAAGCGGAAGAAGACCTGATAGGCGACGAGCGCGGTCATGGCGACCAGCCCGATGCCGGCCAGATAGAGCGCTCCGTCGCAAATCCTCGAAAGCACGACGCTGAACCGCGGCGGCGCCGCGCTGCTTGTCATTATCGCCATCTGATCCTCCCGATCGCCGGCCGGTCACGAAGGCGCGGGACGGCATGCATTGCCCGCCCCGCGGCCGACTTCACTTGGTCGCCTGGATGCGGGCGGCGAGGTCCTTCAGCGCCGGCGTCGACAGGTATTTGTCGTAGACCGGCTTCATCGCGTCGATCAGCGGCTGCTTGTCGATCTCGCTGACCTTGACGCCTGCCTTTTCGACGATATCGCGGGATTTCTTCTCCTGCGCGTCCCACAGTTCGCGCATCTTGACGACGCTGTCCTTGGCCGCCTGGCGCACGATCGCCTGGTCTTCCGGCGAGAGCTTGTCCCAGCTCGCCTTCGCCATCACCAGCACCTCCGGAACGATCTGGTGCTGGTCGAGCGTGTAGTGCTTGGCGACCTCATAGTGCTTGGCGGATTCGAAGCTCGGCCAGTTGTTTTCCGCGCCGTCGATGACGCCGGTCTCAAGTGCCGAATAGACTTCGCCATAAGCCATTGGCGTGGCGTTGGCGCCCAGTGCGTTGACCATGTCGACGAACACGTCCGACTGGATGACGCGGAATTTCATGCCCTTCAGATCGGCGATCGAGGCGATGTCCTTCTTGGTGTTGTAGAAGGAGCGCGCGCCGGAATCGTAGAAGGCCAGACCGACCAGGTCATGTGCCTCGAAAGCTTTCAGGATGTCGTCGCCGATCGGCCCGTCCATGACATGGCGCATATGTTCGACCGAGCGGAATATGTAGGGCAGCGACGGCACCGCGGTTTCCGGCACGATGCCGTTGAACGGCCCCATCGAGACACGGTTGAGGTCGATGACGCCGGTCTGGGTCTGCTCGATCGTGTCCTTCTCCTCGCCGAGCTGCGCCGAATGATAGACCTCGACCGAATAGCGGCCATCGGTGCGCTGCTTGATCAACTCGCCCATGTATTTCACCGCCTCGACCGTCGGATAGCCGTCGGGGTGCGTGTCGGCCGACCGCAGCACGGTTTGCGCGTTGGCGATGCCAATCAGCAGCGAGCCGAACGCGAATGTAGCCGCCGTCAATTTCGAAAAATGCAACATGACTTTCCTCCCTTTTTCAAAAATCAAGGCGCCGGCTCAGAGCCGGCGCATCACCAGCCCGTCATCCCTGCTCAATCTTGGCCATTTCGGTCAGCATCCGGTGCGGGCGAGCGAGCGTGGACGCGCGTCGGTGCTAAGCAGCAAATCCGCATCTGTCACTGCCACGGTGATCCTCCCCATGAGGGGTTATCGGTAGGGTCGCAAGGAAATAATGTCAACATACAAAAAATTGATTGTTGTATGATGACTTTGACCCGGGAACCGGCCATTGTGCCGGACGGCAGTGGATGTTACGCCGCTGCCGTTTTCCTTCGCCGACCCTACGGGGCGGCTCCCAAAGGCCAATCGGGGACTTCGCACAGCAATGAACAGGCGTCTTTCGAAGGATACGATCGCGACGTTGCCGGCCAGGATCGCCGTGCCGCGTTTTGATCGCGCATCGGTCACGCAAGGCATCGTGCATCTGGGGGTCGGCGCCTTTCATCGCGCCCACCAGGCAGCCTATGTCGACGATTGCCTGGCTGCCGGAGAGACGGATTGGGGCATCGTCGGCGTGTCGCTGCGCAGTGCCGACACGCGCGATGCGCTTGCGCCGCAGGACGGGCTCTACACGCTGGCGATCCGCAGCGGGGGCGAGGAAAGTCTTCATGTCATCGGCTCCATCGGCGCGATGCTGGTGGCGCCGGAAGATCCCGCCGCCGTGCTGGCCGCGCTGACCGATCCGCGCACCCGCATCGTGACGCTGACCATCACCGAGAAAGCCTATCTGCGGGCCGCCGGCGGCGGGCTCGACGCAGCCCACCCTGACATCGCCCATGATCTGGCGAACCCGCATCTGCCGAAGACCGCGCACGGCTTTCTGGCCGAGGCGCTTGCACGCCGTGGCGCGGCCGGCTTGCAGCCCTTCACCGTGCTCTGCTGCGACAACCTGCCTGCCAACGGGGCGACCTTACACAGGCTGCTGGTGGAATTCGCCGCGCTGCGCGATGCCAGCCTCGGTGAGAAGGGCGCTACCAGGCTTGCCGGCCATATCGCCGACGAGGTCGCGTTTCCCTCGAGCATGGTCGATCGCATCGTGCCGGCCACGACCGATGCCGACCGGGCGCGGATCGCTCTCGAGCTCGGCGTCGACGACGCCTGGCCGGTCATGACCGAGCCGTTCCGCCAGTGGGTGGTCGAGGACAATTTTCCGGCAGGCCGCCCGGCCTGGGAAAAGTTCGGCGTCACCATGGTCGGGGATGTCAGGCCCTTCGAGGACATGAAGCTGAGACTGCTCAACGGTGCGCATTCGGCCATTGCCTATCTCGGCCTGCTCAGCGGACACGCCACCGTCGACCGCGCCTTCGCCGATCCGGCGATCAGGCGCTTTGTCGATGCGCTGTGGGCCGAGGCAATCCCGACGCTGCCCACCGATGCCGGGCTGGACACCGCGAGCTATACGGCAGAGCTTGCCCAGCGTTTCTCCAACACAGCACTTGCCCACCGCACCGCGCAGATCGCCAATGACGGCAGCCAGAAACTGCCGCAGCGCATCATGGCCTCCGCGATCGAGCGCCTCCATTCAGGCGCCGCGCCCGGACATCTCATGCTGGCGGTTGCCGCCTGGATCACCGCCTGCGAAGCGCGCGGCAAATCCCTGCCCGACGGCCATTTTACCGACCCGCTCGACATGCCGATGACGGCGATCATTGACCGGAATCTGCCCGCTGCCGAAACCGTCGCGGCAGTGTTCGATCTCGCCGGCTTCGCGACCGGGGCGCCTGAACGGCCAGGATTGATGGACCTTGCGGCCGTCCATCTCGAGCAGTTGCGCCGTGGCGGACCGGCTCAGGCCTTCGCGGCATTGGGCATTTAAAAACAAAAAAGCGAGGCAAGGCCCCGCTTTTCAGTCGACTACTGGTGCCAGCCTTAAGCCGGCAGGATGGCGCCTTCCAGCGTGGTGAGCTGGCTGAGGAATTGTTCGGCCTTCGTGCGCGACCGATCGTCCTTGGCGTCGGCGGCGTCTTCCCTGGCTTCCTGGATGCGGCGCGCGAGATCGGCGCGGTCGACATCCTTCACCGCGACAGCCGATTCCGCCAGCAGCGTGCAGCCGGCCGGAACGATGTCGGCGAAACCGCCGAAGACGACGTAACGCTCTTCACCGCCCGATGCGGCCTTCACCGTGACGACGCCCGGCTTGATCGTGGTCATGACCGGTGCGTGATGCGCCATGACAGTCATCTCGCCTTCCGCACCCGGAATGACGACTGCCTCGACCTCTGCGGAAACCAGCAGGCGCTCCGGCGAGACCAGTTCGAACTTGAAAGCTTCTGCCATGTCGATTTAGCGAGTAGGGAATAGTGAGTAGGGAAGTAGGGGAAAGGGCAATTGCGCCCGGTCACCTGCCTGCCATTCACTACCGACTACTGACTACTCCCTATTCCCTTGATTAAGCCGCTTCAGCCGCGAGACGCTGTGCCTTCTCGACCGCTTCCTCGATGCCGCCGACCATGTAGAAGGCGGCTTCCGGCAGGTGGTCGTAGTCGCCGTTGCAGAGGCCCTTGAAGCCCTTGATGGTGTCGGCGAGGTCGACCAGCTTGCCCGGCGCGCCGGTGAACACTTCGGCGACGAAGAAGGGCTGCGACAGGAAGCGCTCGATCTTGCGGGCGCGAGCCACCGTCTGCTTGTCCTCTTCCGACAACTCGTCCATGCCCAAGATGGCGATGATGTCCTGCAGCGACTTGTAGCGCTGGAGGATCGACTGCACCTGGCGCGCGACGGCATAATGCTCTTCGCCGACCACCAGCGGGTCGAGCATGCGCGAGGTCGAGTCCAGCGGATCGACGGCCGGATAGATGCCCTTTTCGGCGATCGAGCGGTTGAGCGTCGTCGTCGCGTCAAGGTGGGCGAACGAGGTCGCCGGCGCCGGGTCGGTCAAGTCGTCGGCCGGCACGTAGATGGCCTGCACCGAGGTGATCGAGCCCTTGGTGGTGGTGGTGATGCGTTCCTGCAGGGCGCCCATGTCGGTGGCGAGCGTGGGCTGGTAGCCCACGGCCGACGGGATACGGCCAAGCAGCGCCGACACTTCCGAACCGGCCTGCGTGAAGCGGAAGATGTTATCGACGAAGAACAGCACGTCCTGGCCCTGATCGCGGAAATATTCGGCGACCGTCAGGCCGGTCAGGCCGACGCGGGCACGCGCGCCCGGCGGTTCGTTCATCTGGCCATAGACCAGCGCCGCCTTGGAGCCTTCGCCGCCGCCCTTCTTGTTGACGCCGGATTCGATGAACTCGTGATAGAGGTCGTTGCCCTCGCGAGTGCGCTCGCCGACGCCGGCGAACACCGAATAGCCGCCGTGCGCCTTGGCGATGTTGTTGATCAGTTCCTGGATCAGCACCGTCTTGCCGACGCCGGCGCCGCCGAACAGGCCGATCTTGCCGCCCTTGGCGTAAGGTGCGAGCAGGTCGAGCACCTTGATACCGGTGATCAGGATCTGTGCTTCCGTCGACTGTTCGATATAGGCCGGGGCCGGCTGGTGGATCGAGCGCAACTCGACCGCGTCGACCGGGCCTGCTTCGTCGACCGGCTCGCCGATGACGTTGATGATGCGGCCGAGCATGCCCGGACCGACCGGCACGGCGATCGGGCCGCCGGTGTCGCGCACTTCCTGGCCGCGCACCAGGCCTTCGGTGGAATCCATGGCGATGCAGCGCACGGTGTTTTCACCCAGATGCTGGGCAACTTCGAGAACCAGGCGGTTGCCGACATTGGTGGTCTCGAGCGCATTCAGGATCGGCGGCAGGTGATCGCCGAACTGCACGTCGACCACGGCGCCGATGACCTGCCGGACCTTGCCGACGATGCCGGTGGCTTTGCTGGCCACGGCCGGGGTTTTTACCGCGGCGGCCCTGGTCGGCGCTGCCGCTTTCTTGGCCGGAGCCGCCTTAGCTGCTGCGGCCGGAGCCTTTGCCGGTGCCGCCTTGGCCGGGGCTGCTGCCTTGGGAGCCGCCGTTTTGGGGGTCGCTGCTTTCGCCATCGTCTTTACCCTTTTCGTCCTTTGTTTCTCGCGCGGTCGGATCGAGGTCGTTGACCCCGGGAAACCGTGCCTAGAGCGCCTCGGCGCCCGAAATGATTTCGATCAGTTCCTTGGTGATCTGCGCCTGGCGCTGGCGGTTGTAGGTGATCGACAGCTTGTTGATCATCTCGCCGGCGTTGCGCGTGGCGTTGTCCATCGCGCTCATCTTGGCGCCCATTTCGCCAGCCGCGTTTTCGAGCAGCGCGCGGAAAATCTGCACCGCGATGTTGCGCGGAATGAGCTCGGACAGGATTTCACCCGGCTCGGGTTCGTATTCGTAGACGGCGCTGGCGCCGTCAGCAGCCTCGGCCGGAGCTGACGAAGCAGCGGCCGGAATGATCTGCTGCGCGGTCGGAACCTGGCTGATCACCGACTTGAACTGCGAATAGAACAGCGTGCAGATGTCGAAGCCGCCCTCGTTGAACAGGTGGATGACCTTGCGGGCGATCGTGTCGGCATTGACGAAGCCGAGCGTCTTGACCTCGCGCAGGTCGATCCGGTCGAGGATCATCGAGGCATAGTCGCGGCGCAGGATATCGAAACCCTTCTTGCCGACGCAGATGATCTTGACCTGCTTGCCGTCGGCGAGGAGCCTGCGGATGTGGTCACGGGCAAGACGGGCGATCTGCGAATTGAAGCCGCCGCACAGGCCGCGCTCGGCCGTGCAGACAACGAGCAGGTGCACGTCGTCCTTGCCGGTGCCGGTCATCAGCGCCGGGGCATCGCCGCCGCCGCCGATCGCCTGGGTGATGTTGGCCAGCACGGAACCCATGCGCTCCGAATAGGGGCGCGCCGCTTCCGCGGCCTCCTGTGCACGGCGCAGCTTCGCCGCGGCGACCATCTGCATCGCTTTGGTGATCTTCTGCGTCGCCTTGACCGAGGCGATACGGTTACGAAGGTCTTTTAATGAAGGCATGCTTCAAACCTGATCCCGTCTTGTCTCATCCGGACTGGCGCTTCGCTCAGGCGAAGGTCTTGGCGAAAGCGTCGATCTCGGCCTTCAGCTTGCCGCGCAGATCGTCCGACAGCGCCTTTTCCTTGCGGATGGCGTCGAGGACGTCCTTGCCGGCCGAACGCATGTGGCTGAGCAGGCCATGCTCGAACTTGCCGACCTGGTTGACCGGCAGCTTGTCAAGATAGCCGTTGACGCCGGCGAAGATCACCGCGACCTGCTCTTCCGTCTTCAGCGGCGAGAACTGCGGCTGCTTCAGGAGCTCGGTCAGGCGCGAACCGCGGTTGAGCAGGCGCTGCGTGGCGGCATCGAGATCCGAGCCGAACTGCGCGAAGGCCGCCATTTCGCGGTACTGCGCGAGCTCGCCCTTGATCGAGCCGGCAACCTGCTTCATCGCCTTGATCTGCGCCGAGGAGCCGACGCGCGACACCGACAGGCCAACATTGACGGCCGGACGGATGCCCTGGAAGAACAGGTTGGTTTCGAGGAAGATCTGGCCGTCGGTGATCGAGATCACGTTGGTCGGGATATAGGCCGACACGTCGTTGGCTTGGGTTTCGATGACCGGCAACGCCGTCAGCGAACCGTTGCCCATGTCGTCATTGAGCTTGGCGGCGCGCTCGAGCAGGCGCGAGTGCAGGTAGAAGACGTCGCCCGGATAGGCTTCGCGGCCCGGCGGGCGGCGCAACAGCAGCGACATCTGGCGATAAGCGACGGCCTGCTTCGACAGATCGTCGTAGCTGATCAGCGCATGCATGCCGTTGTCGCGGAAATACTCGCCCATGGTGCAGCCGGCGAACGGCGCCAGGAACTGCATCGGCGCCGGATCGGAAGCGGTGGCGGCGACGATGATCGAATATTCGAGCGCGCCGCGCTCTTCCAGCACCTTGACGAACTGCGCCACGGTCGAGCGCTTCTGGCCGACGGCGACATAAACGCAGTAGAGCTTTTCCTTCTCGGGGCCGTTGTCGTGCACCGACTTCTGGTTGAGCATCGTGTCGAGGATGATGGCGGTCTTGCCGGTCTGGCGATCGCCGATGACCAGCTCGCGCTGGCCGCGGCCGACCGGGATCAGCGCGTCGATGGCCTTGAGGCCCGTCGACATCGGCTCATGCACCGACTTGCGCGGAATGATGCCGGGCGCCTTGACGTCGACGCGCTTGCGTTCGGTCGCCTTGATCGGGCCCTTGCCGTCGATCGGGTTGCCGAGCGCGTCGACGACGCGGCCGAGCAGGCCCGGACCGACCGGAACGTCGACGATCGCGCCGGTGCGCTTGACGGTGTCGCCTTCCTTGATGTCGCGGTCGGCGCCGAAGATGACGACGCCGACATTGTCGGCTTCGAGATTGAGCGCCATGCCGCGGATGCCGCCGGGGAATTCGACCATCTCGCCGGCCTGGACATTGTCGAGGCCGTAGACGCGGGCGATACCGTCACCGACGGACAGCACCTGTCCGACTTCGGAGACCTCGGCCTCCTTGCCGAAATTCTTGATCTGGTCTTTCAGAATTGCGGAAATTTCCGCGGCGCGGATGTCCATCAGCCGACCTCTTTCAGTGCAAGCTTGAGCGAATTGAGTTTGGTTTTGAGCGACGTATCGATCTGGCGCGAGCCCATCCTGACCACCAGCCCGCCGAGCAGCGACGGATCGACGGTGACGGAGATGGAAACGTCCTTGCCGGCAACGCTCTTCAGCGCCGCCTTGAGTTCAGTCTGCTGGGCAGCGCTCAATTGGTGAGCCGACGTTACCTCGGCGGTCGTCTCGCCACGATGTTCGGCGGCGATCTGGCGGAATGCCCTGATCATGCCGGGCACGGCGAACAGCCGGCGGTTCTTGGCGACGACGCGCATGAAATTGCCGGTCAGGCCGGTGATCCCGGCCTTGTCGGCGATCGCCGCGATGGCCTTGGCCTGGTCCTCGCTGGAGAACACCGGGCTGTTGATCAGCCGGGTCAAGTCGGCGCTGCCCGCGAGCATCGCCTCGAAACTGTTGAGGTCGGCTTCGACCTTGGCGACGGAATTCGCCTGCGATGCCAGTTCGAACAGCGAACCCGCATAGCGTTCTGCGACACCTGAGATTGGCGATGACGATTGGGCCACGGACCGTCTCTTCTCTTGTCTGACAGGCCGCAGATTGTTGGCGCGAGCGAAAACTCTGGCTAAATCTTTGACCTTACTGCATTTTTTCAAGCACGGAGGCGCGGCTTCCGCTATCCCCGGCCGAAAGTCGATTGCCGTCTAGCACAGGCCTTTTAAGACCGCAATGCGTCGTTCCGCATGGTTTTCAGGCACTATTGTCGCATCCGGGGACGAAGTCCCTGGATTGCCTGCGGATTCAGGGCAGGAAGCCGAAGGCAAAGGCAAGCGGCAACGCCGCCAGCGCCAGTTCCACGACGATGGAAACCCAGTTGAAGGGCGTGTTGGCGCCATCCGACATCATCGACAGCAACCGGCCGAAGGCGGTGAACAGCCAGGAGAAGCCGAGCGCCATGTAGATCAGCGGCTGCGCCAGCAGGATGCAGCACAGGCCGACGCCGAGATAGAAGCCCGACATGCGGCCGCGCCCTTCGGCGATCGCCGCCGCCTTCTCCGGCTTGACCTGCAAGCGCAGAATGCGGAAGGCAAGCCCCGGCGCCAGGAAAAGCACCAGGCCGAGCAGCACCGTGACGACGGCGCTCGACCAGGCCAGCCATTCGCCCTGGCTCACCGGCCATGGAAACGCAAAATCCATAGTGTCCCCTCGTAAATGCCGCTCTGAAATCGCGGGCATTCTAGCGGAGGAAAAGCCGCGCGCCAGATGGCGGCCAGCACTTTAGGCCAAACGCATCAGGAGAGCGCGAAGGCGACCGCCGCTTCAGCATGGATGCGCGTCGTGTCGAAGACCGGAATGTCGAAATCCTGCTGGCCGATCAACATCGTGATTTCGGTGCAGCCCATGATCACGCAGTCGACATTTTCATCGCGCCGCAGGCGGTTGATCTCGGCGATATAGGCGGTTTTCGATGGCTCGGTGACGATGCCCTGGCAGAGCTCGTCATAGATGATGCGATGGACCATGTCGCGTCCTGCCTGGTCCGGCACGATCGGCTGCAATCCATATGTGTCGGCAAGCCGGCGCTTGTAGAAATCCTGCTCCATGGTGAACCGTGTTGCCAGCAGCGCCGGGCGCCGCATGCCGGCCGCCTTGACAGCGGCTGCGGTGGCGTCGGCGATGTGGGTCAGCGGGACCGATACCGAGGCCTGCACCTGGTCGGCGAGCTTGTGCATGGTGTTGGTGCACAAAAGCAGGCCTTCCGCGCCAGCTGACTCGAGCTTGCGCGCGGCATCGACCAGAAGCGCGCCGGCGCCGTCCCAGTCCCCGTGATGCTGCAGCTCGGCGATCTCGGCGAAGTCGAAGGACCACAGCAGCAATTTCGCCGAATGCAGCCCGCCGAGACGCTGCCTCACGAGATCGTTGAGCAGGCGATAATAGATCGCCGTCGATTCCCAGCTCATGCCGCCCAGAAGGCCAAGGGTTTTCAAAACGGTTTCCTTTCCTTGCAGCGACTTATGATACAGTCCAAGGCGATGTTGAGGGCTACTCGATGAAAACAAAATCCAGCAGCAAAGCACGCAGCGAACTGTGCGCCGTGGTCGCTGAAGCCAGCAAAGGCAGCCCGACAACAATCACCAAGCGGGGACGCCCCGTGGCCATAGTGATATCGATCGAGGACGCCCGTCGACTCTATCCTGAAGAGTTTAGGCAACGTCCCGAACTGAAGGACACGACCAGCAATCCGCGCGAACGCTGAGCGACCTTACAAAAAGCTCTGCGGATCGATGTCGACCTGCACCCGGACCGAGCCGCGCTGCTTCGGCCCGTTGGCGAGCATGGTCCGGATAAACCTTTGCATGTCGGCGCGGCGCTCGCCCTGGATCAGCAGGCGGAAACGGTGACGGCCGCCGAGCAACGACAGCGGCGCTTCGGCCGGCCCGAGCACGAACAGGTCGGATGCCTCGGGCGCGGCACGGCGCAGGGCGCGGGCATGGCCCTCGGCTTCCGCCCGCGTCACCGCGCTGACGATGACGCCGGCGAGCCGGCCGAAGGGTGGCAGAGCCGCCCGCTCGCGCTCGGAAATCTCGCGCTCGTAGAACGCATCGGCATCGCCGGAGACGATCGCCCGCATCACCGGATGGTCGGGCTGGAAGGTCTGCAACAGGCCGAGGCTCTTCTTGCCGGTGCGCCCGGCGCGGCCGGTCACCTGGCTGAGCAGCTGGAAGGTGCGCTCGGCGGCGCGCGGATCGCCATTGGCAAGGCCGAGATCGGCATCGACGACACCAACCAAGGTCATGTTGGGGAAATTGTGCCCCTTGGCGACGAGCTGCGTGCCGATGACGATGTCGGCCTCGCCATTGGCGATGGCTTCCAGCTCCAGCCGCAGCCGCCGCACGCCGCCCATCAGATCCGACGACAAAACGATGGTGCGCGCATCCGGGAAATGGGTGACGACTTCCTCGGCGATGCGCTCGACGCCCGGCCCGCAGGCGACCAGATGATCGAGCGTGCCGCATTCCGGACAGGCTTCCGGACGGCGCTCATTGTGCCCGCAATGGTGGCAGACGAGCTGGCCGCGAAAGCGGTGCTCGACGAGCCAGGCCGAGCAGACCGGGCAACCAAAGCGGTGACCGCAGACGCGGCACAGCGTCAGCGGCGCATAGCCGCGCCGGTTGAGGAACAAAAGCGATTGTTCCTTCCTCTCCAGCGTCCGGCGCATATGGTCGAGCAGCACCGGCGACAGGAAGCCGCCGCGCGCCGGCGGCGCGCGCCGCATGTCGATCGCTTTCAGGTCGGGAAGTGCCGCCTCGGCGAAGCGGGCGGACAGCACCGCCCTGGCGTAGCGGCCCTGGCTGGCATTGACGCGGCTCTCGACCGATGGCGTCGCCGATGCCAGCACCACGGGGAAGCCACCTATATGGCCGCGCACGACAGCCATGTCGCGGGCATTGTAGAAGACGCGGTCTTCCTGCTTGTAGGCGGGGTCATGTTCCTCGTCGACGACGATCAGGCCAAGCTCCTTGAACGGCAGGAACAGCGCCGAGCGCGCGCCGGCCACGACCCGCACGCCGCCTTCCGCCACCTGCCGCCAGACGCGTTCGCGCATCCTCGGCGGCAGGTCGGAGTGCCATTCGGCGGGCTTGGCGCCAAAACGCTGCTGAAAACGTTCGAGGAAAGCGTGGGTCAATGCGATTTCGGGCAGCAGGATCAGCACCTGCTTGGTGCGGTCCAGTGCCGCCGCCACCGCCTCGAAATAAACCTCCGTCTTGCCCGAACCGGTGACGCCGTCGAGCAGTGCGACGTTGAAGCCGCCGCCCGCGACATTGGCGCGCAGCAGCCTTGCGGCTTCGTTCTGGTCGGGCATCAATTCCGGCGCGGCGTAGGCTGGATCAGGCTCCGCCACCACGGGCCGCGGCGGGATCATCACCGTTTCGAACACGCCTTGCGCCTTCAGCCCCTCGATTACCGTCGACGATACGCCGGCCGCATGGGCAAGGCCGGATCGCGTCCAGGCCAGTCCGCCCTCGGCCGTCTCCAGCACGCGGGCCCGCGCATCCGTCATCCGGTCCGGAACGGCCGCGGTTCGCTGCAATCCCTCGATCCACGGTTCCGGATCGAAGGCCTCCGGCGCCCTCAGCAGCATGCGCGCCACCATGCCCGGCGCCGACAGCGTATACTGCGCCACCCAGTCGACGAAACGGCGCATCGCCCGATCGATCGGCGGGCAATCGAAGACCTGTTCGATCGGGCGCAGCTTTTTCGCGTCTACCGTCTCGACCGCGCCGTCCCAGACGATGCCGGCGACCTGGCGAGGCCCGAGCGGCACGCGCACGATCGAGCCCGGCACCACCCGCATGCCGGCGGGCACGGCATAGGTGTAGGGGCGTTCGGCCGGCATCGGCACCAGCACCGGTGCGGCTGCGACAAAGGGCGAATCTTCGATCATGAGGCGTGACCTTGCCCCGACTTTGCTCTAGATCAAAGGGCAACGCTGAACGTGCCTTCCCAAGCACGACGAAATCGTCAGGAGACCGCCATGAAATTTTTTGCCGACACAGCCGACATCAAGGAAATCCGCGAACTGATCGATCTGGGGCTGCTCGATGGCGTCACCACCAATCCTTCTCTGATTCTCAAATCGGGCGGCAAGATCTCCGAGGTTACCAAGCAGATCTGCGACATCGTCGAAGGCCCGGTCTCCGCGGAGGTCGTGGCGACCGAATACAAGCAGATGATGGCGGAGGCCGAGGTGCTGGCCAAGATCGCGCCGAATGTCGCCATCAAGGTGCCGTTGACGCTGGATGGATTGAAGGCCTGCAAGACGATCCGCACCCAGATGAACCGCATGGTCAATGTCACGCTGTGCTTCTCGGCCAACCAGGCGCTGCTCGCCGCCAAGGCAGGCGCCTCCTTCATCTCGCCCTTCGTCGGCCGGATCGACGATACCGGCTCGGACGGCATGGAAGTGATCCAGGAGATCCGTCAGATCTACGACAATTACGATTTCCAGACCGAGATCCTGACGGCTTCCGTGCGCACCGTGAACCACGTCAAGCAGGCGGCGCTCATCGGCGCCGATATCGTCACCGCGCCGCCCGCGACACTGAAGGCGCTGGTCAACCACCCGCTGACTGACAAGGGCCTTGCCGCCTTCCTCGCCGACTGGGCCAAGACCGGCCAGAAAATCGGCTGAGCGAGCTTACATCCGACACGAAAAAAGGCCGGGCAACCGGCCTTTTTCATGCGCTGCGGATCAAGAGGCCCGGTCAATCCGTGCCGTCATCCTCAGCTGCGGTTACCGGCGGGCGCCGGCCCATGATGATCTCGCGCTTGCCGACATGGTTTGGTGCACCGACCAGACCCTCCTTCTCCATGCGCTCGACCAGGGACGCGGCGCGGTTATAGCCGATGCCGAGGCGACGCTGAATGTAGGACGTCGAACACTTCTTGTCGCGCAACACCACCTTGACCGCCTCGTCATAGCTGGAATCGCCGTCCTCCGCCGCAACGGCGCCCTTGTCGAAGACCGCGCCCTCATCGCCTTCGTCTTCTTCTTCATCCGCGTCGGCCGTCACGGTTTCCAGGTATTCGGGGCGACCCTGCGCCTTCAGATGCGCCACGACATGCTCGACCTCCACGTCGGAGACGAAGGGGCCGTGCACGCGGGCGATGCGCCCGCCGCCCATCATGTGCAGCATGTCGCCCTGGCCGAGCAGCTGCTCGGCGCCCTGCTCGCCAAGGATGGTGCGGCTGTCGATCTTGGAGGTGACCTGGAAAGAAATCCGGGTCGGGAAGTTGGCCTTGATCGTGCCCGTGATGACATCGACCGAGGGGCGCTGCGTCGCCATGATCAGGTGGATGCCGGCCGCGCGCGCCATCTGCGCCAGGCGCTGGATGGCGCCTTCGATCTCCTTGCCGGCGACCATCATCAGGTCGGCCATCTCGTCGACGATGACGACGATGTAAGGCATTGGCGCGAGGTCGATTTCCTGCTGCTCGAAGAGCGGCTCGCCGGTGCCTTTTTCGAAGCCCGCCTGCACGGTCATGACGACCGTCTCGCCGTTTTCGCGGGCAGCGGCGGCGCGCTGATTGTAGCCGTCGATATTGCGCACGCCGAGCCGCGCCATCTTGCGATAGCGGTCCTCCATCTCGCGCACCGCCCATTTGAGCGCGGTAACGGCCTTTTTTGGATCGGTGACGACCGGGGTCAGAAGATGCGGGATGCCGTCATAGACGGAGAGTTCGAGCATCTTGGGATCGACCATGATCAGCCGGCATTCCTCCGGCTTCAGCCGGTAGAGCAGCGACAGGATCATCGTGTTGATGGCAACCGACTTGCCGGAACCGGTGGTGCCGGCAACGAGCAAGTGGGGCATCTTTGCCAGTTCGGCGATGACAGGCTCACCGCCGATCGTCTTGCCGAGGCAGAGCGCCAGCTTGCAGCCGGTCTTGCGGAAGCCCTCCGATTCGATCAGCTCGCGGAAATAGACGGTTTCGCGCGCCTCGTTCGGAAGCTCGATGCCGATGACGTTGCGGCCCGGCACGACGGCGACGCGCGCCGAGATCGCCGACATGGAGCGGGCGATGTCGTCGGCGAGACCGATGACGCGGGAGGATTTGACGCCCGGCGCCGGCTCGAATTCATAGAGAGTGACGACCGGACCGGGGCGAACATGGATGATCTCGCCGCGCACGCCGAAATCCTCGAGCACGCTTTCCAGAAGATCGGCATTCTGCTCGAGCCGCTCCTGCGACATGTAGAAGCCTTGTCCCTCCGGCGGCTGCTGCAACAATTCTTCTGAGGGGAGTTCGTACGTCTCGCCCGTCGCGGTCGGCACGATCCTGCCGACCAGTGGCGCTCGCGACGATGCGCGCGCAGCCGGAGCCGGTACGGCTTGCTCCAAACTTTGCGTGACCAGTGCCGGAACGGCATTGCTTGCGACGGCGGGAATTGCGGCCGGAGCCCGGGCTTGCTGCGGCACGCGGTTCGCCGCCGGCTGAACCGCGGCCTGGTTGGAGTTGGCCGGACGGACATCCGGCACGGCGGACGGAGCTGGCGACCCGGGAAGGCATTCGATGACACGGAACAACGCGGTCGGATCGGCCGTTGGCGCGGGGCGGTTGTCGATCCGCTCGGTGACCACAGGCGCGGTCGTGCGTGCAACCGAAACGGCCCGAGGCGCGGGTGACGGGCCTTCGACCAAATAGGGCGCCATGATCTCGAAAAAGACGTGATCCGACAGATAGGGCCAGCGCACATTTTCGCGCCCCGTCGTCTTGACCGGGGCTGTCGCTGCTTGGGCGGACGCTGCCGGTGCGGATGCCCGCGCCGCCGCAGTCATCCTGTGGCCCGCAGGCGTAGCGGCGGCCCGCGCCTTTTCGCCGGCATGCCCTGACGGAACCGGCGCCGGGGCCGGTTGCACCACGGCTCTGTTGCCGACGGGCGGCCTGGCGGCGCCCGAAGAAAGGTTTCGGCTTGGTATTGGCACCGATGAAGACGTCCCAGCCGCGGTGGATTGGCCAGGTGCCTGCGGTACTGGTGATTCGCTTTGCTCGACGGCAATCGCCTCGTCCCGCGGACGGCGCGTGCTGGCTTCATAGTCCGGCGTGCGCGTAAACCGCACATTGGGCGCCAGGAAGAAATAGTCTTGCCAGGCAGGGCTTTCGTTGCCGCCGAGATCGACAGGGGATGGGGAAGGGCCGGCTCCTGCTGCTCTCGCCCGCTGGCTGTCCGCCTTGTTGTCCACACCCGTGAAACGCTTCACCCCAGGGTCATCGGGCGACGCTGCCTTCAATGAACTGACCCGAGGAAAACGCTTGGATTCCATGCTCAAGACTCACGCTGAAATGTCTGCTGAGCAATAGAGAGCGAGTGGTTAACAGTTGCTTCCCGTCGGCCCCCCAAGAGCGGCGAAGCGTGACTTTCACAGCGGTGTCGGACGATCGGACCCGTGCGGCCGATCGTCATCCCACGATCGTCAACACACCCGCGTGCTTCGGCTAAAGGCGAACGGAGAACCGGCTCCGGAGCCGTGGCAAAGGCGGCCTTCAGGCACCAGATTGTTATGCCACCATGAAACGGAGAGCGGCGCTAACCGGCCGTCTTGCCGTGCCGTGCGAGATCCTGGGCGATGGACAGTTGCAGCGCGTTGGCAAGCTCGCGCGCGGCGCGGTTCTCGGCATCGATCTGTGCCCGGTACGCGGCGAATTCCTGGCGCGGCCTGTCGAAGGACGAAGTGATCGCCCGCTTGCCGGTCGCGATCACCGCCCCGGTTTTGGCATCGGTCAGCCTGTAGCCGGCGGTCAGCGTCACCGAACCGGCGGTCGGCTCGTCCTGGTCGGTTCCGACCTGCACGAGCGCCGAGGATTCAACGGCTTCGGTCACGCCGAGGTCGAGCGAGTAGGCCGGCGATGCCGGTTCGCCGGCGCCGCGCCCAAATCCGAAGATCAAATTGTTGCGCACCTGCTGGCCGTAACGCGTCCTGACCGGTTTGATGGCGATCGACGCCAGTTCGGCATTGGCGCTCGAGCCGGTCGACAGCGGCGCGCTCGAGTAGAGCGGCCGCACCTGGCAGGCCGAAACGAGCGCAAGCGAGCCGACAAGGCCGGCAAGCGCGACACGGCGCAGCAAACGGCTCAGCTCTGTCTTCTCCCGATCAGGCAACGACATTGACGATCCTCTGCGGCACGATGATCACCTTGCGCGGAGCCTTGCCTTCGAGCGCCTTCTGCACGAAGTCGAGAGCGAGCACGGCTTTTTCGACCGCACCTTGGTCCGCGTCGCGGGCAATTGTCAAATCCCCGCGCTTCTTGCCGTTGACCTGGACCGGGTAGGTGACCTCATTGTCGACGACCAGCGCCGGGTCGAAGATCGGCCACGGCCGTTCGGCGACCAGATCGGCACCGCCGAGCGCCTCCCAGCATTCCTCGGCCAGATGCGGCATGATCGGCGCGATCAGGTGCACGAGCACCTCCACGGCCTCCCGGCAGGCGCCTTTGAGCGCGGCATCGGCCTTGCCTTCGGCCACCTCATTGAGCGGCGTGGTCAGCGCGTTGGCGAGTTCGTAGATGCGGGCGATGGCGCGGTTGAATGCGAGTTTCTCGATGTCCTCGCCGACCGCTTTCAGGATCTTGTGCGTGGCCTTGGAAACCGCCCCGGCTTCACCGCCACCGCCCGCTATGGGTGCGATGCCGGCCAGCGATTCGGCCGCGGTCGAGACCAGGCGCCAGATGCGCTGCATGAAGCGATGCGCGCCGGCGGCGCCATCGTCGGTCCATTCGACGTCGCGTTCGGGCGGCGAATCCGACAGCATGAACCAGCGCGCGGTGTCGGCGCCGTAGCCGTCGGTGATGTCTTCCGGGCTGACCGTGTTCTTCTTCGACTTCGACATCTTTTCCAGGGAGCCGATCTCCGCCGTCTCGCCCGTGGCGATTTCGACGGCGCGGCGCTTGCCGTCGACGTCCTCCAGCCGCACCTCGGTCGGCGCCAGCCAGCGCCCGTTCGATGCCGATCCCACGCGATAGGTCTCGTGCACCACCATGCCTTGCGTGAACAGGCCCTTGAACGGCTCGGCTAGGTCGAGATGGCCGGTCTCGCGCATGGCCCGGGTGAAGAAGCGCGAATAGAGCAGATGCAGGATCGCGTGCTCGATGCCGCCGATATACTGGTCGACGGCCAGCCACTCGTTCGCCGCCTTCGGGTCGGTCGGCTCGTTCGCCCAGGGCGCGGTGAAGCGGGCGAAATACCAGGACGAATCGACGAACGTGTCCATCGTGTCGGTTTCGCGCCGCGCATCCTTGCCGCATTGCGGGCATTTGACATGCCGCCAGGTCGGGTGGCGGTCCAGCGGGTTGCCTGGGCGGTCGAACTCGACATCGTCGGGCAGCTTCACCGGCAGGTCTGCCTTCGGCACCGGCACCACGCCGCAATCCTCGCAATGGATCATCGGGATCGGGCAGCCCCAGTAGCGCTGGCGCGAAATGCCCCAGTCGCGCAGGCGGAAGTTGACCTTGCGCTCGGCCATCGGCCGGTTGCCGATCGTCTTCTGCTCCAGCAGCTTCGCCACCTCGTCGAACGCCCGCTCTGGCTTCATGCCATCGAGGAAGCGCGAATTGATCATCACGCCGTCGTCGACATAGGCTTCGTCGATGACCTGGAAGGTCTTGGGATCAGCACCTTCCGGCATCACCACCGGGATCACCGGCAGGCCGTATTTGTTGGCGAAGTCGAGGTCGCGCTGGTCGCCGGACGGGCAGCCGAAGATGGCGCCGGTGCCGTAGTCCATCAGCACGAAATTGGCGACGTAGACCGGCAGCGTCCAGTTCTCGTCGAACGGATGCACGACACGGATGCCGGTGTCGAAGCCCTTCTTCTCGGCCGTCTCCAGCGCCGCCACCGAAGTGCCCATATGGCGGACTTCGTCGATGAAGCTCGCCAGCGCCGGATTGGTCTCGGCGGCCTTCCTGGCCAGCGGATGGTCGGCGGCGACCGCCATGAAGGAGGCGCCGAAGATGGTGTCGGGCCTGGTCGTATAGACTTCCAGCTCCTGCTCGCCGGCGACGGGAGCCGCCAGCGGCCAGCGGATCAGCAGACCTTCCGAACGGCCGATCCAATTGTGCTGCATCAGCTTGACCTTCTCGGGCCATTCGTCGAGGCGATCGAGCGAATCCAGGAGATCCTGCGCAAAATCGGTTATCCTGAAGAACCATTGCGTCAGCTCGCGTTGTTCGACCAGCGCGCCCGAGCGCCAGCCGCGCCCGTCGATGACCTGCTCGTTGGCGAGCACCGTCATGTCCTCCGGATCCCAATTGACCTTCGAGGATTTGCGCGTCACCAGGCCTTTCTCGACAAAGTCGAGGAACAGCATCTGCTGGCGGTGGTAGTAGTCGACATCGCAGGTCGCGAATTCGCGCGCCCAGTCCAGCGACAGGCCCATGACCTTGAGCTGCTCGCGCATGGTGGCGATGTTCTGGTAGGTCCATTCCTTGGGATGGACCTTGTTCTGCATCGCCGCGTTCTCGGCCGGCATGCCGAAGGCGTCCCAGCCCATCGGATGCAGCACGTTGAAACCCTTGGCCCGCTTGTAGCGCGCCACCACATCGCCCATCGTGTAGTTGCGCGTATGCCCGATATGGATGCGTCCCGATGGATAGGGGAACATCTCCAGCACGTAGTATTTCGGGCGCGGATCATCGTTGTGCGCCTCGAACAGCTTCCTGTCGGCCCAGGCCTTCTGCCATTTGGGCTCTGACGCGCGCGGATTGTATCGTTCGGTTGCCATGGGACGTTTTTCACTTAAAAGCATGCGGACTGCGGGCGACAGCTCGGCAGTCCATTGGATGTGGTCCGGGTGTTCACCATGGTTTGGCAAACCCGTCAACCATATGGGTATCGCGTCTGGAAAAAACGCGGTCAAAACAGCGGGATTTGGACATGGGCGACGCCGTTCAGCAGTTTTTAGCGGTCAAGGCGAAGATCGCCGCCGCCGAGCGCGAAGCCCGGCGCGACGCTGGCGCGGTGACGCTGGTCGCGGTTTCCAAGACCTTTGACGCCGCCGACATCAGGCCCGTCATCGAGGCAGGCCAGCGCGTCTTCGGCGAGAACCGGGTGCAGGAAGCGCAGGGCAAGTGGCCAGCGCTGAAAGAGGCTTTCCCCGATGTCGAACTGCATCTGATCGGCCCGCTGCAATCGAACAAGGCCAGGGAAGCCGTGGCGCTGTTCGACGTCATCGAGACGGTCGATCGTGAGAAGATTTCCGCCGAACTCGCCAGGGAGATCGCCCGGCAAGGCCGGGCACCGAAACTCTACGTCCAGGTCAACACCGGCTCCGAGCCGCAGAAGGCCGGCATCGAGCCGCGCGAGGCCGTGACCTTCGTCGCCCGCTGCCGCGATGTCCACGGCCTCGCCATCGAAGGCCTGATGTGCATTCCGCCGGCGGACGAGAACCCCGGCCCGCATTTCGCCCTGCTGGAAAAATTGGCGCGGGAGGCAGGCGTCGCCAAACTGTCGATGGGCATGTCCGGCGATTACGAGACGGCCATCGCCTTCGGCGCCACCAGTGTCAGGGTCGGTTCGGCGATCTTCGGCAGTCGATAAAACCGTCCGCCCTGGGTTGGCCCTGTCGTCTGTGAGTTCTAAGCCTATGATACACAGACGGACTGAACACATCTTGCGAGTTAAGCGAGGAGTAGTGTTCTTGAGCTGGCAGCTGCGGGACGCAAGAAACAACCTCTCGAAGCTGGTAAGACAGTCGCGCGAAAAAGGGCCGCAAACCATTACGGTGCGAGGGCAGCCATCTGCCGTGGTGCTAGCGGTTGAGGACTACGAACGGTGGGTTGGCGCAAAGCCCTCCCTTGCGCAATATCTTCTCTCCGGCCCCGTCTGGGATGACGAGTTTGTCGAGGAGGTCAATCGCCGCCCGAACACAATGATCCGAGCGGTCCATCTCTGACAAGTTTCTGTCACCGGCAAGATGGTCCAGTTCTACCGGCTGATTACGCCAGCGCTGGAAACGAAACGTACCGTTCCTATTTGATCTGTGTCATCACAAATCTTTGGAGCCTTCGCCATGCATTACAACCAGCTTGGAAATACGGGGATGTTCGTCTCCCAACTCTGCCTCGGCACCATGACCTTCGGTGCAGCCGGCCAGAATGCCCAATGGGGCCTGATCGCCAGTCTCGACCAGAAAGGCGTCAACGAGATCGTCGGCCGCTCGCTCGCCGCCGGGGTCAATTTCTTCGACACGGCCGATGTCTATTCCTTCGGCGAATCCGAGCGCCTGCTCGGCCAGTCGCTCAGGGATCTCGGCGTTGACAGGTCGAGCGTGGTCGTCGCCACCAAGGTTCACGGCGCCATGGGCGAGGGCCCGAACCAGCGCGGCTCCTCGCGCGGCCACATCATGGATTCGGTCGATGCCAGCCTCGAGCGGCTGCAGCTCGATCACATCGATCTCTATCAGCTGCACGGAACCGACGCGGTGACGCCGATCGACGAAACGCTGCGGGCACTGGACGATCTCGTTGCCAGCGGCAAGGTCCGCTATGTCGGCGTATCCAACTGGCAGGCCTGGCGCATCGCCAAGGCGCTTGGCATAGCCGACCGCAAGGGCTTTGCCCGCTTCGAGACCATCCAGTCCTATTACTCGATCGCCGGTCGTGATCTCGAGCGCGAGATCGTGCCGCTGATCAACGAGGAGAAGCTCGGCCTGATGGTCTGGTCGCCAATGGCCGGCGGACTGCTGTCCGGCAAATACGGCCCTGGTGCGCCCGGCAATGGCGAGGGCCGCCGCGCCTCCTTCAACTTCCCACCGGTCAACGAGGACCGCGCCTGGGCGGCGGTCGCGGTCATGCGCGAGATCGCCAAAAAGCATGACGTCAGCGTCGCTACCGTGGCACTAGGCTATGTCCTGGCCAAGCCCTTCGTGATGAGCGTGATCATCGGCGCCAGCCGCATGGATCAGCTCGAACAGAACCTTGCCGCCACGAACCTCAAACTTGATACCGATGATCTCGCCAGACTGGACGAGGTGAGCGCGCTGCCGGCCGAATATCCCGGCTGGATGCTGGAGCGGCAGGCCGCCGGCCGGCGTCCGGCGCCGTTCGTGCCGAAGGCCTGATCGCTTTTCTAGCCTGCTTCGAAGCCGCGTGCCTTAGGTACGCGGCTTCTCAGTTACAGCAATTCCAAGAAAAGTGTGGGCGGTTTTCTGTCCAGAATTGCGTCAGAACAAAGAGTTAGAGCGGTTCGCCGTTTCCATGAAACGGTGAACTGCTCTAGAGGCGAACGGCCTCCGAGAGAAAATCGAGAAAAGCCCGCACCCGCGCAGGCAGATGCTTGCCCTGGCCGACATAGACGGCATGGGTGGCCTCCTCGTCGCCTGGGTTGAATTCCTCCAGCAACGGGACGAATGCCCCGGCGTCGATGTCCGGCTGGACATGCCAGCGCGCCAGCCGAGCGATTCCGCCTCCCGCCAGCGCGATCCGCCGCATCGCCTCGCCGTCGGTCAGCGTTGCGTTTCCGACAACCGGGACGATGACCGGCGCACCTGCCGCATCGACAAAAGGCCAGCCGTCTATATGCCGCGCAAAGCCGAAGGCCAGCATATTGTGACGCCCGAGATCGGCCAGCGTGCGCGGCGTCCCACGCGCTTCGACATAGGAGGGTGCCGCGACCAGCACCATCCGGCTCTGCCCCAGTTTGCGCGCTACCAGCCGTGACTCGCGCAAGGGCCCGGCGCGTATCGCCACATCGGCGCGCTCCTCCAGAAGGTCGATCACGCTGTCTGTCAGCACGGCGTCGACGGAAATCTCGGGATAACGCTCCAGCAACCGAGGCAGCAGCGACATCAGCCGGTGGTGGCCGAACGGCACGTAGCTGTTGACCCTCAACCGGCCGCGCGGCGCCGCCCCGGCGGCCGCCTCGCGCTCGGCCGCGTCCATGTCGGCGAGGATGCGCATGCCGCTGTCGTAGAAAGCAGTGCCTTCCGGCGTCAGTTGCAGCTTGCGCGTCGAGCGGGTGACCAGCCGCGCGCCGAGCCTGGCCTCCAGCCGCGCGATCAATTTGCTCACCGCGGACGGGGTCATGCGCAAGGCACGTGCCGCCGCCGAAAAGCTGCCCGCCTCGACGACGCGCACAAACACTTCGATCTCGCCGGAACGGTTGATGTCGGATCTCGCCATCTGTGAATCTATTTCACAGAAAGTATGCCTGGAGCAAGTCTGGTTCACATCGCATGGCCACACGATCTTCCCGGTCGGGGCGCAGCCTGGACAGGGCGCCCGTCACCGCCGAAGTGGAAACATCATGCCTCTCGCTCTCTATGCTCTCGCCGCCGGCGCCTTCGGCATCGGCGTCACCGAATTCGTCATCATGGGCCTGCTCATCGACGTCAGCAAAGATCTCGGCGTCTCGATCTCGGCCGCCGGCCAACTGATTTCCGGCTATGCGCTGGGCGTCGTCATCGGAGCACCTCTGCTGACGATCGCCACCGGCAACTGGCCGCGCAAGACGGTGCTTCTGGCGCTGATGGCGATCTTCACCATTGGCAATCTGGCCTGTGCGCTGGCGCCTGATTATTGGACGTTGATGGGCGCGCGCGTCATCACCGCCTTTGCCCATGGCACCTTCTTCGGCGTCGGCTCGGTGGTCGCCACCGGATTGGTCGCGCCCAACAAGAAGGCGTCGGCGATCGCGCTCATGTTCACCGGCCTGACCATCGCCAACATTCTCGGCGTTCCCTTCGGCACCTGGCTCGGCCAGGCTTTCGGCTGGCGCGCCACCTTCTGGGCGGTGACCGCGGTCGGTCTCGCGGCCTTTGCCGTCATCCTGGCACTGGTGCCGCGCAGCCAAGCAACTCCCGTGAAGAGCGACCTGCGCGCCGATCTCGCCGTGCTGCGCCGCACGCCCGTCCTGCTCGGCTTCGCCACCACCGTTCTCGGCTATGCCGGCGTCTTCGCCGTCTTCACCTACATCGCCCCGTTGCTGACCGAGATCAGCGGCTTCCAGGAAGCGGCCGTTTCGCCGATCCTGCTCGTCTTCGGCGGCGGCCTCATCGTCGGCAATATCGCCGGCGGCAAGATCGCCGACCGCTGGCTGGTGCCGGCGGTGCTCGGCAGTCTTGTGGTGCTCGCCCTGGTTCTGGCGACCATGAGCTTTGCTATCCACAGCCAGGTGTTGGCCGTGATCTATGTCGGCCTGCTGGGCGCCGCCGCCTTCGCCACCGTGGCGCCTTTGCAGATGTGGGTGCTGGAAAAGGCCCAAGGTGCTGGCCAGAGCCTCGCCTCGTCCTTCAACATCGCCGCCTTCAACCTCGGCAACGCGGCCGGCGCTTGGCTCGGCGGCGCGGTCATTGCCCAAGGTCTTGGCCTGGGTTCGCTCACCTGGGTCGCCGCGCTGCTGCCGGTCGCGGCACTCGCCGTGGCGGGACTGGCCCTGCGTCTCGACCGCGGCACCGCGCTCGGCGCGCCCGTCTGCGTTCGGTCGTGAAGCTCGCCGGCAAAGCCGGATCGATTCGACTTCTTTCAAAATCACAAGGAGTAAGAAAATGGACTATCGAAATCTTGGCGCATCGGGCCTGAAGGTGCCGGTGCTCTCGTTCGGAGCGGGAACCTTCGGCGGTTCCGGCCCGCTGTTCGGCGCATGGGGCAACAGCGACGCCAGGGAAGCGCGGCGGCTGGTCGACATTTGCCTCGAGGCCGGCGTCAATCTGTTCGACACCGCCGATGTCTATTCGAACGGCGCCTCGGAAGAGGTGCTCGGCGAGGCGATCAAGGGCCGGCGCGATGCCGTGCTGATCTCGACCAAGACCTCGCTGCCGATGGGCGACGGGCCGGCCGACTATGGTTCCTCGCGTTCGCGGCTGATCAAGGCCGTCGACGCCGCGCTGAAGCGGCTCGGCACCGATTACATCGACCTGTTGCAACTGCACGCCTTCGATGCCGGCACGCCGATCGAGGAAGTGCTATCGACGCTGGACGGCCTCGTGCGCGCCGGCAAATTGCGCTGTGTCGGGGTCTCCAATTTCTCCGGCTGGCAGGTGATGAAATCGCTCGGGCTGGCCGACAGGCACGGCTATCCGCGCTATGTCGCGCATCAGGTCTACTATTCGCTGGTCGGCCGCGACTATGAATGGGAGCTGATGCCGCTCGGCCTCGACCAGGGCGTCGGCGCGCTGGTCTGGAGCCCGCTCGGCTGGGGCCGCCTGACCGGCAAGATCCGTCGCGGCCAGCCATTGCCCGACAAAAGCCGGCTGCACGACACCGCGAGCTTCGGACCGCCGGTCGAGGACGAGCATCTCTACCGGGTCATGGAGGCCCTCGATGCGGTGGCGCAGGAGACAGGCAGGACCGTGCCGCAGATCGCCATCAACTGGCTGTTGCAGCGCCCGACCGTGTCGTCCGTCATCATCGGCGCCCGCAACGAGGAGCAGTTGCGCCAGAACCTCGGCGCCGTCGGCTGGACGTTGACGCCGGAGCAGATCGGGAAGCTCGATGCGGCAAGCGAGGTCACCGCGCCCTACCCTTATTTTCCCTACCGCCGCCAGGAGGCCTTCGCCCGGCTGAGCCCGCCGGCGGTTTGAGCGTGTCCGACCGCTAGAGCCGAAGATTAGCGGGGCGGCGCCCGCCTCTGTCCTGCCGGACATCTCCCCCACGGGGGGAGATTGGATGTCACCTCGGCTTTCGCCAATTTCCAACGTGAAGGGATGGCGCTGTTAGCAAAGCTGCCGATCTCCCCCCACGTGGGGGAGATGTCCGGCAGGACAGAGGGGGGCGCCGTAGAGTGCCGACCTTACGGCCTCGGACAGCGGCCCCTAATGCAGCACGAACTCGCCGTCGACCTTGCGCCACTCGTTGGGCGCGATGAGCTTCTGGTGCGTGTAGCTGACCGAATGCAGCGGCCCCTCGAGCTTGGTCTTCCAGAACTCGATGAAGCGGATCAGCACCGGAAACTTCGGCGCGATGTCGTAGTCCTGCCATATGAAGCTCTGCAACAGATGCGGATGGTCTGGGAAATGATAAAGGATATTGGCCGTAGTCAGGCCATAGCCCCGCAGCATCAGGTCCATTTCAAGCTGGTCGCGCATTTTTGCTCCCCGGGTTGATTCTCCTTCCTCCCAACAATGGATTGTGCGCGCGGTTGCTTAACCGTCTATTGATTTTTTCTTGATCGAAACCGGCTTTAGCACGCGAAAACATGAAGTTAGCAGCGGTCCGGTGCAAGTGCTGACAGCAGCCGCGGACCCATGTGCGGCATCCCGCCGCGCAAACCCAACGTCTAATGTTGCCGTCATCGCGGAACTGTTAATAATGCGCGCGAATTCGCGGCCGCGTCGCCGCGATCCCGCTGGCGGTTCAAGCCGGCGTTAGTTTCGGGAGGAAAAGCAGGAAATGTCCGAGGTTCATGTCCACCGCGTTCAGCCGGCCTGGAAGAAGAATGCGCTGATCGACAACGACACCTATCTCAAATGGTACGCCGACAGCGTGAAGAATCCGGACAGGTTCTGGAGCAAGCACGGCAAGCGCATCGACTGGTTCAAACCCTTCTCCAAGGTCAGGAACGCCTCCTTCGACGGCAAGGTCTCCATCAAATGGTTCGAGGACGGCCAGACCAATGTTTCCTACAACTGCATCGACCGCCACCTGAAGAAGCGCGGCGACCAGACCGCCATCATCTGGGAAGGCGACAACCCCTACGACGACCGCAAGATCACCTACAATGAGCTCTATGCGCATGTCTGCCGCTTCGCCAACGTGCTGAAGAAGCACGGCGTCAAGAAGGGCGACCGCGTCACCCTCTATATGCCCATGATCCCGGAAGCGGCCTATGCGATGCTCGCCTGCACGCGTATCGGCGCCATCCACTCGGTCGTCTTCGGCGGCTTTTCGCCCGACGCGCTCGCCGGCCGCATCGACGATTGCAAGTCAACCATCGTCATCACCGCTGACGAGGGCCTGCGCGGCGGCAAGCCGATCCCGTTGAAGGAGAACACCGACAAGGCAATCGAGATCGCGGCAAAAGCCGGCACCAGGGTCGAAAAGGTAGTGGTGGTCCGCCGCACCGGCGGCAAGATCGGCTGGGCGCCGGGCCGCGACGTCTGGTACCACGAAGAGGCCGCGACCGTTAAGGCTGAGTGCAAGCCGGAGAAGATGAAGGCGGAGGATCCGCTGTTCATCCTCTATACATCGGGTTCGACCGGCAAGCCGAAAGGCGTGCTGCACACCACGGCGGGTTATCTCGTCTACGTCTCGATGACGCACCAATATGTCTTCGACTATCATGATGGCGACATCTACTGGTGCACCGCCGATGTCGGCTGGGTCACCGGCCACAGCTACATCGTCTACGGGCCGCTCGCCAACGGCGCCACCACGCTGATGTTCGAGGGCGTACCCAACTACCCCTCGCAGTCGCGCTTCTGGGAAGTCATCGACAAGCACCAGGTCAACATCTTCTACACCGCGCCGACGGCGCTGCGCGCCCTGATGGGCGCCGGCGACAACCACGTGAAAAAGGCGTCGCGCAAATCGCTGCGCGTGCTGGGCTCGGTCGGCGAACCGATCAATCCGGAGGCATGGGAGTGGTATTTCAACGTCGTCGGCAACGCCAAGGTGCCGATCGTCGACACCTGGTGGCAGACCGAGACCGGCGGCATCATGATCACGCCGCTGCCGGGCGCCACCGACCTCAAGGCTGGCTCGGCCACGCGGCCCTTCTTCGGTGTCAAGCCGCAACTGGTCGACGGCGAGGGCAAGGTGCTTGAAGGAGCCGCCGACGGCAATCTATGCATCACCGAGTCATGGCCCGGCCAGATGCGCACCGTCTATGGCGATCACGACCGCTTCGTGCAGACCTATTTTTCGACCTACAAGGGCAAGTACTTCACCGGCGACGGCTGCCGCCGCGATGCCGACGGCTATTACTGGATCACCGGCCGCGTCGACGACGTCATCAACGTCTCCGGCCACCGCATGGGCACGGCCGAGGTCGAATCCGCATTGGTCAGCCATGACAAGGTTTCGGAAGCCGCCGTCGTCGGTTATCCCCACGACATCAAGGGCCAGGGCATCTACTGCTACGTCACGCTGATGGCCGGCGAGACGCCGAGCGAGGACTTGCGCAAGGAACTCCTCGCCCATGTCCGCAAGGAGATCGGCGCCATTGCCACGCCCGACAAGATCCAGTTCGCACCCGGCCTGCCCAAGACCCGCTCGGGCAAGATCATGCGGCGCATCCTGCGCAAGATTGCCGAGGACGATTTCGGCGCCCTTGGCGATACCTCGACGCTCGCCGATCCGGCCGTCGTCGACGACCTCGTCGCCAACCGCCAGAACAAGAAAGGCTGACACCGGCCATGGCCGCGATAGGCAGCGTTGCCGAACTCTGGCGCTATCCGGCGAGTTCGCTCGCCGGCGAACGCCTGGAGACGATCGCGGTCGGCACCGAGAGCATCGAGGGCGACCGCATGTTCGGCCTGGTCGATGCCTCCGACAATGAGATCGCCCGGCCCGATCGCGAGCCGAAGTGGCACAAGGTGCCGCGCATCCGCACCCGGCTGACGGGCGACCGCGGGCTCGAGATCGCGATTCCCGGCGCGGATTGGCTGGCAGCGCCCGGCGCCGAAAGCGATCGTGCCGTTTCCGACTATCTAGGCTTTCCGGCCTCGATCCGTCCGTTCGGCCTGGAGAACGCCCCGCCGGCCTATACCGGCCCGTTGACCGAGGCGCGCTACCGCAAGGCGCCGATCCATCTGTTGACCACCGCCTCCCTGGCGCGCCTGAAGGCGCTGCATCCGCAAGGCACTCCCGACCCGCGCCGCTTCCGTCCCAACATCGTCATCGACATGGCGGCGGTCGAAGGCTCTTTCCCCGAAACCGAATGGATCGGCAGGAAGCTCGCCGTCGGCGACCTGCTGTTGACCATTTCCGAGCCGTGCCGCCGCTGCGGCTTCACCATCATCGCCCAGGACGGTTTCGACGACGACCCGGCGATCCTGCGCAATCTGGTGCGTCATAACGCGCACAATCTCGGCGTCTACTGCACCGTCGACCGCGCGGCCAGCGTCAAGGTCGGCGACGTGATGCGATTCGCCTGACTACCTGTAAAGATCCGCCCGCGTCGGCGGCAAACCGCTCGGGCCCCGCGTCCGCTTGGTGGCGACCGTCTGGAAAATCTGCGCCGAGGCATGATCGAAGGCGATCGAACAGCCGGTCAGGTAAAGCAGCCACAGCCGCGCCTTGGCTTCTCCCACTTCGGCGATGGCCTCGTCGAAGCGCGCATGCAGGCGCTCTGCCCACAGCCGGCAGGTGCGGGCGTAGTGCTCGCGCAGATTCTCGACGTCGTGGACGAGGAAGCCATGTGCTTCCAGATTGCCGCACGTCATGCCGATCGTGTCGATCTCGCCACCCGGGAAGATGTATTTGATCAGCGCCTTGTATTCCGAGCCCTTGCGCAAGGTCTTCTTCATGCTGCCCTTGCTGCGCCTGGTGATGGCATGATGCAGATAGATGCCGCCCGGCTTGAGCAGGCGATGGACGGTCGAGAAGTAGGCGGCGTGGTTGGCCAGCCCCAGATGCTCGAACATGCCGATCGAGGATATCTTGTCGAAACTTCCGGTGAGCTCGGCATAGGATTTTATCTCGATTGTGATCCGGTCCTCCAGCCCCTCGGCCCGAATGCGTTCGCGGGCGAGTCCGGTCTGGGCCTCCGACAACGAGACGCCATGGCCGACGACGCCATGATGCTTCGCCGCATGGATCAGCATCGCGCCCCAGCCGCAGCCGATATCGAGCAGGCGGTCGCCGGGCTTCAGCCGCAGCTTGCGGCAGATATGCTCGAGCTTGTCGGCCTGGGCCTGGTCGATGTCATTGGCGAAATCCTTGAAATACCCGCAGCTGTAGACCATGCGCTCGTCGAGGAAGAGCCGGTAGAAGACGTTCGATATGTCGTAATGATGCTGGATCGCCTGCTTGTTGGAGCCGCTGACAAAGGGATTTTGCCCGGCGAGGTCGGCGCGTTGCGTCATCTGCCTTCGCGAGAACAGCACGGCCGGCAGGTCGCGCATGATCGCGAGCTTCGGCAGCGCCTTGAACCGCAGCTTGCCTTGTGAAGGCAGCGCATAGAGGTCAAACAGCGACCCCTCTTCCACATCGACCGCCTTGGAAATCCACATCTCGACCAGCGTCGAGAAATTTGGCCGGCGGGCCAGTTGCCAGACGATGTCCTGGTCGTTGATGGCAAGCACCGGGCCGCCGGCCGGACCGATGCGCTCGCCGGTCCAAAGCCTGACGGCAAAGCCCGGCTTCAGCGCCTGGACGACCGTGCGAACGATGCGTGCTGCTCTTTCGGTAGCGTCCATGCCGTCCCCCACTACATTCGGTAGGCCGATCTTGTCCGCTTGAACCCCTGGCCGCAACCCGATTGCACGAAAGGACGCGGCCAAGCCGGAAAAACGTCTTTTTCCATCTGGCGTCTTGTCTTTTGCTGCAACGCACCCCATCATCAGTGCGTGTTCAACAAACTGAAAGGAGGTGATCCGATGTCGAGTGATTTCGTTTTCCAGAACGTGGCCTCAGCGGATTGCACTTTCGGGAAGCAGTCTTCCCGTTAAGGCGCGAGATGCGCGGCGGGCGACCCCTCGGGTTGCCGCCAGGAGCCGCGCCATGGACGGAAACACGGAAGGCCGCCGGCTTCGAAAGAAGCGGCGGCCTTTTCCTTGTGCGGCTTACTGCGTCAGCGCGACCTTTTCGGTGTTGCGGATGATTTCCTGAAAGGCGGCGTCCAATTCCACCCCGGTCGACACTTCGAAATAGTGTTTTTGAGCGGTGGAGGCATCTTTCGACGAACAGTCCTTCAGCACCGCCTTTGCCTGATCCCGCTCGGCTGCCGACATGTCCTTGTTGTTCAGGTCGAAGCCGATGGTGAAAATTTCGATGCCGTCATTTTTCATGTTGCCGCACAGCGTTTCGGCGTTGCCGCGCGCAAGATTGCCCTGGCTGTTGTAGCGGCCCCCGGCGCCGGCGAAGGCGGTATTGAACTGGCCATCGGTCATCAGGATCGCGACCTTGGCGATCTTCTTCGCGTTGACGTCCGAGGCGCCGTTGCCGAGGCCGGCATTCTTGATCGCTGCGCGCCATTGCGGCGACAGCATATAGTAGGTCCACTGAATGGCGATCGCGCCGGCGGTATAACCGTCAGCCTGGAAGTCGTCGATCGGACCAAGCAATGCGCCGGAATCGGCGGTCAGCGGGATCACTTCCGCATCGGGACACTTGTTCATTCCGCCGCCATTGAGATGATCATCCCGGTTGACCAGGGCATAGTACTTCTTGCCGTTCTTATCCATGCGAACAGCATCTGGGCCGTCGGCGCTTAAATCCGCGTCGCCATTTTTGTCCTTGCGCTCCGTGGCGCAATTATCGGGGCGTGGCATCGCCGCGCCGACAATGGAGATGTAGTCGCTGAAGGACGGCAGCAAATTTTTGCCCGTCTTGGCGACGAGAAGCGAACTGCCGGCGACGGGTGGCAGCTCAGAGCTCCCTGGCTTCTCGGCATAGACGTTTTCGGCCAGCTTGCCGGCGTTCACGCCGGATGCGTAAGGCACAATCGCGACGCGGATGCGGGGGTTCTTCGGATCCTGGTTCCGGAGCATCGTCCGAACGGCGTTTTTCGCTGCTGCTTTCAGATCGCCGATCTTGTCGACCTTGCCCCGCTTCGCCATCGAGCCTGTTATGTCGAGCATCATGGCCACCTCGATCTGCTTGTCCGAATAGAGCGCTGTCGTCGAGGCGGGAACGCGCTGCATGTCGCGCGTGCCAAACAGCGGGAAATAGAAGGCGACGTCGGCATGGGCCTCCGCCTGCACCGTCCTGGCGGTCCTGTCGACCGTCAGCCTGTCGAGCACGATCTGGTTGGCCTGCAGGATGCCGGCCGTACTGTTGGCGTCGAGGAAGGCCTGCACCGATTTGTTGGCGTCGGCCTCCTTGATCACGCCGGTCGTCAGATCCCGCGCCGTCGACGTCACTGCGGCGTCGACCACGCTCTGCAGGCTCGATTTGGCGTTGTAGAGCTGGGTGATGTTGACGGCGAAGCCGACGCCCAGCGCCAAGACCGAGGCGGCGAATCCGAACAGGATGGCGAAATTCCCGCCGCGATGCCTGGCAAAGTCGCCGGCCGCGTCCACAAGACCCCCGAAAATCCGCATCGTTCTCTCTCCGCTCGCCCCGGCCTCGTCGCCGGGCAAACGGATCGATGCAGGATTCCGGCCGGGCGCGGCCAGCGGCCGCGCACCAGGGACTAGACTCTTGTTTTTGCTTCGCTTTCAAGGATGGAAAGGTGAATGACCAGTAAACGCCGATGCTGCGTTCGGGTGGCATTTACCAAGCGCTTACCACGATCTTGCACGTCGCGGCACAGGGCGCGCGGCCGTGTCCCGCCACGGCACAGCGGCTCGTGTGCCAGAGCGAGGCAGTATGGGGATGCATGGAAACCCGGCTCAGGCCAGCATCTGCGCGGTGACCGTCCTGTCGATGGCGTGGTAGGGCGGGTTGAACAGATTGTTCTCCTGTTCGTAGGTCCATACCTTGAACAGGCTGAGCCGGTGCGGGCCGAAACTGTGCAGCAACGGCACGTCGGTGGCATCGCGTCCGCGCGCGATGACGATGCGGCCGATCCTCGGAACATTGTGGCGGGGGTCGAACGTGTACCACTTGCCGTCGAGAAACACTTCCATCCAGGCCGAGAAATCCATCGGCGCCGGATCGGCCGGCACGCCGATGTCGCCGAGATAGCCATTCACATAGCGTGCCGGAATGTTCATGCAGCGGCAGAGCGTGATCGCCAGATGGGCGAAGTCTCGGCAGACGCCGACCTGCTCCTCATGCGCCTGCGCCGCGGTGCGGGTCGAGCGGGCATAGCCATAGCCGAAGGACAGCCGGTTGTGGACGTAATCGACGATCGCCTGCACCCTCGCCCAGCCGGACGGCAAACGGCCGAAAAGCTCCCAGGCGAGCTGGCTCAGGTGATCGGTCTCGCAATAGCGGCTGCCCAGCAGATAAAACAGCACCTCGTCGGGCAGCTCTGCCACCGGCACCTCGCGTGCCAGCGTGTTGACCTCGTCCGTCTCGCCGCTGTCCTCGACCACGGCATCGTAGAGGATGCGAAAAGTGCCGGCGGGTGCGGTAAAGCGGCGGCACGAATTGCCATGCAAATCGCTGTAGAGCCTGGTCGGAACCGCGGGCGACGTCAGCATGCGCGTCTGCCGCTTGATGTCGGCCTGCCTGTCCCTGTGGATCTCGAGCATTGAAATCACCGGCGTGGCTCCAGCGCATTCAATGGCCATTTCGTAGCCGAGCCGAATCAGCATCGCGTCCCCCTTCGATGGTCGTGGAAAAGCAGCGAAGTTGAAACGCCGGAGGCGGATCACGGTTCCCTGACTTGCGGAAAAGGGGACTGGCCGAAAAGGAGGCCGCGCGGCTTCCAATGCCGGCGCAGGGACGTTACCATCGGCGCTCCCTCGAAAGACCTCCCCGAAATCAAGGAAAATCATGTACGCAGGCAGAAAATTCGCCGCCTTCCTCTTCGATATGGACGGCACGCTCATCAATTCCATTGCCTCGGCCGAACGGGTGTGGAGCGACTGGGCGCGGCGGCAAGGGCTCGACGTCGCCGCCTTCCTGCCGACGATCCATGGCGTGCGGGCGATCGAGACGATCGCCGGTCTGGCGCTCCCCGGCGTCGATCCGGCGCATGAGGCCGACCTCTTGCTCAAGGCCGAAGCCGCCGATCTGGAGGGCATTGTTCAGATCGCCAGCGCCGCCGCGTTTCTCAACGCGCTCCCGCCGGAGCGCTGGGCGATCGTAACCTCGGCGCCGCGGGAACTGGCGCTCTTGCGCATGAAGGCTGCCGGCATCCCCGTCCCGGCCGTGCTGATCGCGGCGGAAGATGTTTCACGCGGCAAGCCGGCGCCCGACTGCTTTCAGCTCGGCGCGACGCGGCTCGGCGTCGATGCGCGCGATTGCCTCGTGTTCGAGGATGCCCCGGCGGGCATCACGGCGGCCGAGGCGGCGGGCGCAGCGGTCATGGTCATAAACGCCACGCACCGACATCCCCTGGCGACGCGGCATGCCGCGATCGCTGGCTACGACGCCATCGGCGTCACCGTCGACGAGCGGGGCTGGATCGCGCTCGAGCCGCAGCGGGCGGCGGCGGCGGCCTTCTAGGCTGTGGCGACACTCAAACACCCGATTGCCGGCAAATGAGCTGTTTGCTGGGCCGGCATATTAGAAATCGCTGGTCAGGCCCTTGATCTCCCAGTCGCCGTAGCGGCCGGGCTCCTTGCCGCCGCGGCCGCCGACTTCCTTCGGCACCGCGGCTTCCTTGCGGCGGTAGTCCTCGCGCCGCGCCGCGGCCTCTTCAAGCGCGCGGCGGGCGGCGGGCGTCAGCGTCTTCAGCCGCGCTTCGTCATCAGTGGCAGGTGTTTTACTGGTCTCGTCGTTCATGCGATATTCCGGCGGATTGAAACAGGCCGATTGAAACGGGTACCGGCGTTTCCCATCATATAGCGATGAGCCCACGAGGATCGACCCCCTTACATCACGACCAGGACGGGAGCAGACGATGAACACACTTCGCACCGCCATGCTTCTTGCCGCGATGACCGCGCTGTTCATGGGCGTCGGCTTCCTGATCGGCGGCACGGGCGGCATGATGATCGCCTTCCTGATCGCCGCCGCCACCAATCTGTTCAGCTACTGGAACGCCGACAAGATGGTGCTGTCGATGAACCGCGCCGTCGAGGTCGACGAGAAGAACGCGCCCGAATATTACGCCATCGTGCAGGCACTGGCCAAGCAGGCAGGCCTGCCGATGCCCAGGACCTACCTGATCGACAATCCGCAGCCCAACGCCTTCGCCACCGGCCGCAACCCGCAGAACGCGGCGGTCGCCGCTTCCACCGGCCTTTTGCAACGGCTGACGCATGAGGAAGTGGCCGCGGTGATGGCGCACGAGCTCGCCCACGTCCAGCACCGCGACACCTTGACCATGACGATCGTCGCCACCTTCGCCGGCGCCATCTCGATGCTTGGCAATTTCGCCTTCTTCCTCGGCGGCAACCGCGACAACAACAGCCCGTTCGGTTTTGTCGGCGTGCTGGCGGCGATGATCGTGGCGCCCTTTGCGGCGATGATCGTGCAGATGGCGGTCAGCCGCACCCGCGAATACGAGGCCGACCGGCGTGGCGCTGAAATCTGTGGACACCCGCTGTGGCTGGCCTCGGCGCTTGACAAGATCGCCCGGGGCGCCGAACGCATACCCAATCCGGATGCCGAGCGTAACCCGGCGATGGCTCATCTCTTCATCATCAACCCGCTGCACGGCGAGCGCATGGACAGTCTGTTCTCCACCCACCCGAGCACCGAGAACCGCATCGCCGCGCTGCAAGCGATGGCGCAGCGCATGGACGGTGGCGTATCGCGGTCCCCGCAGCGCCAGGCGCCAGTGCCGCCGCAGGCCGACGAGCCGCAATCGGCAGGACCGTGGGGCAAGCCGGCCGCGCCGGAACCGCCGGCAGAGCCCAAATCCAATCCATGGGGTCGCAATCCGACCGGGCCCAAGGGCCCGTGGTCGTGAGCGTGGCGGGCAGAGCACCTCGACACACAGGTGGTCAGGAAGACAAAAAGGACGGCGAGTTCGTTGCCGGCCTTGCCGCCCGCAAGGCGGCGGCGCGCCTGCTGGCAGCTGTCATCGATGCGAGGACGCCGCTCGACGGCCTGACCGACCATGAAAACGGCCATCCGCAATACAAGGCGCTAGACCTGCGCGATCGCGGTCTTGTGCGCGCCATTCTGGTCACCGCGCTGCGCTATCGCATGACCATTGCCGGGTTGCTGGCGCGGCGTCTGGAAAAACCGCTGCCGGCCAATGCCACCGCGCTGTCGCATATTTTGCATGTGGCGGCCGCGCAGATCCTGTTCCTCGACATTCCAGACAGCGCCGCGGTCGACCTCGCCGTCACCCATGCCAAGTCCGATCCCCGCACATTGCGCTTTGCCGGCCTGGTCAACGGTGTGCTGCGCACGCTCGCGCGGATCAAGGAGGCTGAACTTCCAGAGGCCCTTGCCACCACCGACGAAGCGCCGAAATGGTTTTCCGACCGTTTGAAGGCCGCCTATGGCGTGGACGAGGCCGGACGGATACTCGCCGCCCACCGCCAGGAGGCCCCGGTCGATTTCTCGGTCAAGGCCGATCCGGAGCACTGGGCCGAAAGGCTCGGCGGCATTGCCCTGCCGACCGGCACGATTCGGGTGGAGAAGCTTGCCGGCCCGGTCACCGAACTGCCTGGCTTCGCCGAAGGCGCCTGGTGGGTCCAGGATGCCGCAGCCGGCCTGCCTGCCCGGTTGCTCGGTGATGTCGGCGGGCTTCGCGTCGCCGATCTCTGCGCCGCGCCCGGCGGCAAGACCGCCCAATTGATCGTGGCCGGCGCACGCGTCACCGCGATCGACACCTCGAAGAACCGGCTGGCGCGGCTGGCGCAGAATCTCGAACGCCTCCGCCTGTCGGCGGATATCGTGCAGGCCGACCTCCTCCAGTACGAGCCGGACGAGCTGTTCGACGCCGTCCTCCTCGACGCGCCCTGCTCCTCGACCGGCACAGTGCGGCGGCATCCCGACGTGCCATGGACCAAGACTGTGGCTGATGTCGAGAAGCTCGCCGATCTCCAGCGCCGGCTGCTCGCGCGCGCCGTCACCCTGGTTAAGCCGGGCGGAAGGATCGTCTTTTCGAACTGTTCGCTCGACCCACTCGAAGGCGAGGAGCTTTATCGTGGCTTCCTCGCCGCGACGCCTGGCGTCGTTGCCGACCCGCTTCGCGCCGGCGAGATCATCGGCATCGATCCCTTCCTGACGCAGGAAGGCACGCTGCGCACCACACCTGCCGACCTCGATCTCGGCTCGCCGCAACGTTCCGGTCTCGACGGCTTTTTCGCCGCGCGCATGCGTCGCGCCGGCTAAGGCAAGTCCACGAAAGCTGCGTGACGATTCTCCGTCCGGAATTGCGTGGAACAAGGATCTGGAGCGGAGTATGGATGCCCATCGGGCGCTGAACCGCTCAGGGGTTTAAGCATAGGAAGTTGCTGACTTTTTTGGGGAGCATCCGCGGCCAAGCCAGGCGCAGCGTCACCGCTCGCGGGAATTCGCCTTCGCATGAATCGTTGAATCAGATAAGCTTGCCCTTGGGATAGAGGACGATCAGGAGGGGTTTTGGCACTTGCTGCCGGCAACACGACGCGTCTGTGGGCGCTTGTCGCGAAGGAGTTTTGGCGCAAAACGCGCCGGCGCCTGCGTGCCGGACCGGTTTATCGCTGGCGCTATTCCGGCCGCACGCCCGAACGGGTGCTGATCGCGCCGCCGGACCTGCGGCTGGCCGACCCGCAGATCGCGCTTGAGATCTACTATGGCCGCTATCCCTTGTCGGGACATATGGTCGAGACCGGCGGCAAGTCGCCCTTCCAGATCAGCGTTCCCAATTACGGCTGGCAGAAGACGCTGCATGGCTTTCGCTGGCTGCGTCACATGCGCGCCGCCGGCACCGAGCTTGCCGCCGCCAATGCGCGTGCGCTGGTGTCCGACTGGATCGCCACGCATGGAAACAACATTTCCGGCATTGCCTGGGAGCCCGGCACGGCCGCCAAGCGCATTATCGCCTGGCTGCAGCATTCCTCGATCGTGCTGCAAGGCGCTGAATTCCCGTTCTACCGCGCCTTCCTGAAATCGCTGGCCGTCCAGATCCGCTACCTCAGGTCGATGGCGCGCGAAATGCCTGACGGCAAGGACAGGCTGCGCGCCCGCATCGCCCTCGCCTTCGCCGCCCTGTCGCTGCCGGCGCCCGCATCGGCGCTGCGCGGCGCCACCCGCAACCTCGCCGAGGAACTGGACCGCCAGATCCTTCCTGATGGCGGCCACATCTCGCGCAACCCAATGGCGGTGCTGGAAATCCTCGCCGACCTTTTGCCGCTGCGGCAGACCTACGCCAACCAGGCGGAAGCGCCGCCACAGGCCCTGATCGGCGCCATCGACAGGATGCTGCCGGCGCTGCGCTTCTTCCGCCACCAGGACGGCAGCCTCGCCCGCTTCAACGGCATGGGCGCCACCATCCATGACCGCATCGCCAGCATCCTGCGCCACGACGACACCGCCGGCTCGCCGCTGCTGCATGCACCGCATTCGGGCTATGAGCGGCTGTCCATGGGTGGCGTCACCGTCATCGCCGACACCGGCCTGCCGCCGCCCGTCCACGTCTCCAATGCCGCCCATGCCAGCTGCCTTGCGTTCGAGCTGTCGTCGGGCCGCCAGCATTACATCGTCAATGCCGGCATCGACACCTATGGCGCCGCCGAATTCCGGCCCCTGGCCCGCGCCACCGCCGCGCATTCGACCGCCACCATCAACGACACCTCGTCGGCGCGGTTCAGCCATTCGCTGCGCATCAACGATCTTCTGGGGTCGCCTTTGATCGGCGGCCCGCAGCATGTGCAGTGCAAGCGTATCGACCAGAAGGGCGTTCAAGGCTTCATCGCCCGCCATGACGGCTATATCCAGCGCTTCGGTTTCCTGCACGAGCGCGAGCTGAAACTGTCCTCGAACGGCAATGTGCTGACCGGCAGGGACCGCTTCCAGCGTCCTGGAGGTGCGGCGATCCGCAACAATGGCCGCGATTTCGTCACCGTGCGCTTCCACGTCCATCCCGACATCAACCTTTTGCAGGACGAGCATGACCGCCTGGTGCTGACCGCCGAGCAGGCCGACAGCTGGGTGTTCACCTGCACCGAGATGGTGCCGGAGGTCGAGGAATCGATCTACTTCGCCGGTCTCGGCGGCCCGCGTCGAAGCCGGCAGATCGTGCTTGCCTTCAAGCCGTCCGACATCGCCGAAGTCCACTGGCAGCTCACCCGCACCTCTATCGCCGGCTATCCCGAAAACAACTGACCGCGCCTGCGCTGACCGAGCTTGCGCCTTGATTTCCTGATCTCATATGATACGGCGCGGGCCTGCCCCTCCAGCCGTGAAAGCACGCCCATGGCCGTCGCCGCCAAGAACATTCCCGCTCCCGACCTCGTTCCCGTGCGTCGTGCGCTGCTCTCCGTCTTCGACAAGACCGGCCTCATCGATCTCGCCAGGGCGCTCGCCGCTTCCGGCGTCGAGCTGGTGTCGACCGGCGGCACGGCAAAAGCGATCGCCGATGCGGGCCTGGCGGTCCGCGACGTCTCCGAGCTCACCGGCTTTCCCGAGATCATGGATGGCCGCGTCAAGACCCTGCACCCGTCGGTGCATGGCGCCCTGCTCGGCGTTCGCGATGATCCCGATCACGCCGCGGCGATGCACAAATATGGCATCGAGCCGATCGACCTGGTCGTCTGCAATCTCTATCCGTTCGAGGAAGTCCGCCGCTCCGGCGCCGACTACGCGGCGATCGTCGAGAACATCGACATTGGCGGCCCGGCGATGATCCGCGCCTCGGCCAAGAACCACGCCTATGTCGCCATCGTCACCGACCCCGGCGACTATGCCTCCGTGCTCAATGCGCTGGAGATGAATATCGGCTCGCTTTCGCTGGATTTCCGCAAGAAGCTCGCGGCCAAGGCTTTTGCCCGCACCGCCAGCTATGACGCGGCAATCTCGGGCTGGTTCGCCGAGGCGCTGGAGATCGAGCACCCGACCTGGCGCGCCTTCGGCGGCAGGCTGGAAACCGTGATGCGCTATGGCGAGAACCCGCACCAGGGCGCCGGCTTCTATGTCAATGGCGACAAGCGGCCGGGCGTGGCCACGGCGCGCCAGCTCCAGGGCAAACAGCTTTCCTACAACAACATCAACGATACCGACGCCGCCTTCGAGCTGGCCGGCGAGTTCGACCCGGCGCGCTCGGCCGCCGTCGCCATCATCAAGCATGCCAACCCGTGCGGCGTCGCCGAGGGTTCGACGCTGAAGGCCGCCTACGCCAGGGCACTGGCCTGCGATCCGGTCTCGGCCTATGGCGGCATTGTCGCTGTGAATCGCATCCTGGACGCCGAGGCGGCCGAAGAGATCGTGAAGACCTTCACCGAGGTCATTATCGCGCCCGGCGCCACCGACGAGGCGGCAGCGATCGTGGCCGCGAAGAAGAACCTGCGCCTGCTGGTCGCGGGCGGCCTGCCGGATCCGCGCGCGATCGGCACAACCGTCAAATCCGTCGCCGGCGGCCTGCTGGTGCAGGGCAGGGACAACGCCGTCGTCGACGACCTCGAGCTGAAGGTGGTGACGAAACGGGCGCCGACGCCGGCCGAACTGGCCGACCTGAAATTCGCCTTCCGCGTCGCCAAGCACGTCAAGTCGAACGCCATCGTCTACGCAAGGGACAGCGCCACGGTAGGCATCGGCGCCGGGCAGATGAGCCGCGTCGATTCCTCGCGCATCGCTGCCCGCAAGGCACTCGACGCTGCGGAAGCGGCGGGCTGGGCCGAGCCGCTGACCAAAGGCTCTGTCGTCGCCTCCGACGCCTTCTTCCCCTTCGCCGACGGCCTGCTGTCGGCCATCGAGGCCGGCGCCACCGCCGTCATCCAGCCCGGCGGCTCGATGCGCGACGACGATGTGGTTGCCGCTGCGGATGAACACGGTATTGCGATGGTGTTCACCGGCGTGAGACACTTCAGGCATTGAGCACTTCTTCCCTTCTCCCCTTGCGGGAGAAGGAAGAGTGCTACTCCGCCGCCCGGTCCGCCGGATACGGCGTCCTGATCAGGATCGCCATGCCTATGGCCAGGAACAGGATGATAACCGCCATGCCGAGCCGCGCCGAATCGCTCACCGCCGTGATGGTCGCCACCAGGAACGGCGCCAGGAAACTGGTCGCGCGCCCGGCCAGCGCATAGATGCCGAAATAGCGGCCGGATTCCGACGCCGTGACGCTGCGCGCCATATAGGACCGCGATGACGCCTGCACCGGCCCGAAGGCGAGCCCGATCAGCAATCCATAGAGGATGTAGGCCTTTTCCGCGGCGGTGCCGAACAGGCCCCCGGAATCGGTGGTCGAGAGCTGGATAAGCCCGAGCAGCGTGAAGCCGGGGCCGGTCGAGACGACGCCGATGGTGGCGACCGAAAGCATGACCAGCGCGATCATCACCACCGCCTTGGAGCCGAGCGCGGTGTCGAGCCGCGCAGCGATCCAGCAGCCGAAGATGGCGACGACGTTGAGGATGATGCCGAACATGCCGATCTCGGTGATCGACCACTGGAACATGCCGGCCGCGAAGGTGCCGCCGAGCGCCAGCAGCGCATTGACGCCGTCCTGATAGATCATGCGGGCGACGAGGAAGCGGAAGATGCCGCCGCGCCTGCGCACCTCGACCAAGGTCGACTTCAGCTCCGACAGGCCTTCGCGCACCGCAGGCTTGATCGGGATGCCTTTGATGGCATCGGGAGTGAAGAGGAACATCGGCAGGATGAACAGGAAATACCAGCCGGCCGACAGCGGCCCGGTGGCGCGGGCATCCTCGCCGAGCTTCGGGTCCAGCCCGAACAGCGGGTCGAGGCCGATGATGGTCTTGCCGGTCTCCTGCGATCCGGCCAGGAACAGCACGACGAAGATCAGCGCGATCATACCGCCGAGATAGCCAAGCCCCCAGGCCATGTTGGAGATGCGGCCGATCTCGCTCTTCGGCACCAGGCGCGGCATCATGGAATCGTTGAAGACGGTGGAGAATTCAGCCGCCACCGAGGCCAGCGAGAACAATGCCACGATCAGGAACAGGTTCGAGCCGGGCGCGGCGAGCCACAGCAGCGCCAGGCTGGCGATCTTGATCGCCGCGAAGAAGGCGATCCACGGCTTGCGCGGCCCGGTCTGGTCGGCGATCGAACCGAGGATCGGCGATAGCACGGCGATGACCAGTCCGGCCGCGGCGATGCCGTAGCCCCAGACGGCCTGGCCGGTGGTCGGATCGCTGGCCATGCGCGAAACGAAATAGGGGCCGAAGATGAAGGTGGTGACGACCGTGAAGAAGGGCTGCGCCGCCCAGTCGAACAACATCCACCCCCAGATGCCGCGCCCGGACGCCCGCTGCACTGCTACTTCGGCCATGTCCCCTCCGGTCGCCTTCGTTTCGTTGGCGGTTCACCCATGTCTGCATGTTTTCCGCGGGTCATGCAAACGAACACGCGCCGCGCCGCCGTTCTTTGGCCTACCCGCCTTCATTCAGATCAACGGAGCAAGGGCGCCACCCCTATGCCCCTTGTGCGACGGTCGGACCGAAGGTCCGGGTGAGGGCCGGCGCCGCCTCCCCGCCTAGGCGAGGGTAAGTCAGGCGATGGCTCACATCCCCGTCAGATCGCTCATCAGGCCCGATGCCACCGACAGCCGCGACACGGTGATGTCGCCGCCCTCGGTCAGCGCCTGCAGCCGTTCGCGGGTGCGGCCGATCCTCTCCCCGCCGGCCTCCAGCCACGCCGCCACCGGGTCGGCTGCCCCGGCGTGGTTCACGAGTGCCGCCACCGCGATGCCGCGCCGCGCGGTCCCGATCGTGTCGGTGGCGCGCGACAGGGCGAGCTGGTCGTAATAGTCCGCCGGTGTGATGGAGCGGGCCGCCTCCTCGACGCGCGGAATACGGAAGGCGTCGCTGACCGCGAAGAAGGCCTTCGCCGCGGCGACGATGTCGGCGCCTGCCGTTCGCGCCGTCAGCGCGATGTCGGGGATCAGCTCCGCCACATCGGCCAGCGCCAGTTGCGCTGCCAGCCTGTCCGGCGCCCCGGCCTTGAACAGTCCATGCCGCTTCTCGTCGATCCGTTCGCGCGAATAATCGGGGAGCAGCGAAACGAGTTTCGGCTCCAGCGCCTTGCGGGCCTCCTGCAATTCGGCGATGCGCTGGGCAAGCGGCGCCGTGCCGGCGTCGTTCTTCAAGTACCAGCCGCTGGTCACGTAGATCAGCCGGCTGACCGCCTGGTAGAGATCGAGCTGCATCTGGCCGTCGATCTGATTGTCGAGCGCGTCGATCTCGCGGTAAAGCGCCGGCAAGGCAAAGCCGTCGCGCACCACGGCGAAGGTGCGCACCACGTCGGCGGCGGTGCGCCCCGTCGCTTCCCGCAACCGGTTGACGAAGGAGGGACCGCCGCGGTTGACCAGCTCATTGGCGACGACGCGGGCGATGATCTCGCGGCGCAGGCGATGGCCGTGTATCTCGGCGGCATATTTCTTCGCCATCCGGTCGGGGAAATAGCCCATCAGGTCGCGGTCGAAATGCGGCTCGTCAGGCACGTCGCTTGCGACGATGTCGGAAAACAGCACGATCTTGGCATAGGCGAGCAGCACGCCGAGCTCGGCCCTGGTCAGCGGCTCGTCGCGCGTCTCGCGCTCGGCAAGGGCCGCCGGCGAGGGCAGCGTCTCGACCGTGCGGTCGAGCAGGCCGCGTGCTTCCAGCGCCGACATGAAGCGGGCCTGGTGGGCGATGTCGGCGAGGCCGCGCTTGCGGGCGATGGAGAGCGCCAGCGTCTGCTGGTAGTTGTTGGACAGGACCAGCTCGCCGACCTCGCCGGTCATCTCGGCGAGAAGCTTGTCGCGCGCAGGCCGGGTCAACGACCCTTTGCGCATGGCGGACGCCAGCGCGATCTTGATATTGACCTCGACGTCGGAACAGTTGACCCCGCCCGAATTGTCGATGGCGTCGGAATTGCAACGCCCGCCATTCATGCCGAATTCGATGCGCGCGCGCTGCGTCACCCCGAGATTGGCCCCCTCGCCGATCACCTTGGCGCGCACGTCGAGCGCGGTGATGCGGACGGCGTCGTTGGCGCGATCACCGACCTCGGCGTTGGTCTCGGTCGAGGCCCGCAAATACGTGCCGATGCCGCCGAACCACAAGAGGTCGACGGGCGCCTTGAGGATGGCGCTCATGATCTCGACCGGCGTGGCGGTCGTCTTGTTGAGGCCGATCGCAGCAGCAGCAGCGGCCGGCAAGGTGATCGATTTCTGGCCGCGCGAGACGATGACGCCGCCCTCGGAGAGCTTGCTCTTGTCGTAGTCCTGCCAGCTCGAACGGGGAAGAGCGAACATGCGCTGGCGCTCGGCCATCGATGCCGCCATGTCGGGATCGGGATCGATGAAGATGTCGCGGTGGTCGAAGGCTGCGATCAGCCTTGTCTTCGGTGACAACAGCATGCCGTTGCCGAACACGTCGCCCGACATGTCGCCCACCCCGACGACGGAGAAGGGCGTGGTCTGGATGTCGCGGTTCATCTCGCGGAAATGCCGCTTGACCGCCTCCCACGCGCCCTTGGCGGTGATGCCCATCTTCTTATGGTCGTACCCGGCCGAACCGCCGCTGGCGAAGGCATCGTCAAGCCAGAAGCCATGGCTTTCACTGATGGCGTTGGCGGTGTCCGAGAAAGTTGCCGTGCCCTTGTCGGCGGCAACGACGAAATAGGGATCGTCCTGGTCGCGCCTGATAACGCCGGCCGGCGGGATGACGCCGTCGAGGCCGATATTGTCGGTGATCGACAAAAGGCTGGAAACGAAGTTCTTGTAGGCCGAGGTGCCGGCTTCGAAGATGGCGTCGCGGCCGGCGCTCATCGGCAGCTTCTTCGGATAGAACCCGCCCTTGGCGCCGACCGGCACGATGACCGCGTTCTTGACCTGCTGTGCCTTGACCAGGCCGAGCACCTCGGTGCGGTAATCCTGGGCGCGGTCCGACCAGCGCAGGCCGCCGCGCGCCACCGGACCGAAGCGCAGATGCACGCCCTCGACCTCAGAGCCGTAGACGAAGATTTCCCGCCACGGTCGCGGCTCGGGCAACCCGTCGACCGAACGCGAATCGAGTTTGATCGCCAGCGACTGGCCCTTGGCTTTCGTATCGGCAACGAAATGATTGGTGCGCAGCGAGGCTTCGATGAGATTGAGGTAGCGGCGGATGATGGCGTCGTCGTCGATGTTGGGAACGTCTTCCAGCGCGTCCTTGATCTTGGCCTTGAGATGCTTTGCCGCCACCACGCCTTCCGTCTCGGCTGTCGGGCCGAGCCGGGCGATGAACAGCGCGTGCAGGCCGCGTGCGATCTCGGGATAGCGGTTGAGGGCCGCGGCGATGAAATCCTGGCTCTGCGGAATGCCGGCCTGCTGCAAATAGCGACCATAGGCGCGCAGGATGGTGATTTCACCCGACCACAGGCCTGCGGTCTGGGCAAGGCCGTTGTAGCCGTCATTGTCGACGTCGCCGCGCCACACCGAGAGGAACGCGTCCTCGAACAGCGCGCCGCCATTGCTGAGGTCGATCGGCTTTCCGTAGCTGTTCTCCAGCTCCATGTCGTGGATGAAGACGGTGCCGGGCTGATCACTATTGATCATGCCGGGCTGGCCGCTATTCCCGGCTTTGTCGTCGCCGACCTCGAAGGTGCGCTCGCTGATGACGCGGAAACCGATATTTTCCAGCACCGGCACGCGCCGCGACAGCGCCACCGGGCTGCCATGGTGATAGATTTTCAGCGCCGCCTGGTGCGGCTTCTGCTCGGCATGGCGATAGTAATCGATGGCGATCGGATTGCTGGCGCTGATCTTGGCGATACGCCCGGCATCGACCAGCGCCACACCGGCGCTGAAGGAGTCCCGGTAGCTTTCCGGAAATCGTGCCGCGATCCTCTTCAGCGCCGGGTCGCTGCCGCTGGTTTCCGCCGCCTCGGAAAGGGCGTCCTCCCAGGTGCGCACGATGTCGCGGATCGCCGCCTCGATCGTCGCCTGTTCGACCTTCGGCGTCTTGCCGCCGGAGCGGCCGATGATGAAATGCACGCGCGCCAGCCCGCCTTCCGGGAAGGCCGGGTAGTAGGCCGACAGCCGGCCTTCGAACACCGTCTTGAGGTAGGTGCCGACCTTCTCGCGCACGACGCTGTCGTAACGGTCGCGCGGCACGAAGACGAGGATGGAGACGAAGCGGTCGAACTGGTCGGCACGCACCAGTGCCCGCACGCGCGGCCTCTCGACGAGGCCCAGAATGGCCGCGGCATGCTTCCTCAGGATCGGCACCGGCACCTGGAACAGCTCGTCGCGCGGATAGCTCTCCAGCACGTTGATCAGCGCCTTGCCGGAGTGGTCGTGCCGGTCGAAACCGGATTTGGCGATGACGGTTTCGGCCTTCGACCTGAGATAGGGGATCTTCATCACCGAGCGCGTGTAGGCGGTCGACGTGAACAGGCCGACAATGCGCAGTTCGCCCGCCAGAGCGCCCTTGGCGGTGTAGGTCTTGATGCCGATATAATCGAGATAGATGCGCCGGTGCACGGAAGACTTGGCATTGGCCTTGGTGACGATCAGCGGCTCCGGCCCATGCAGGAAGGCTCGAATCTCCGGCGTTGTCGTCACCGCTTCGGTGCCGCGCCGCAGCACCAGCACGTCCAGGTCGGACAATATGCCCAGGCCAGGCTTGTCGGCACGCTCCAGCGTGCCGCTTTCCTCGCCGCCGACATATGTGAATTCGCGCATGCCGAGGAAAGTGAAATTGTCGTCGCGCAGCCACTCCAGGAAGGCGATCGCCTCGGCCACGCTCTTCTTGTCCAGGGGTACCGCCGAATAGCGGAATTCCGAGATCGCCTGGTCGAGGCGGGCCAGCATCGGCTTCCAGTCGCTGACGGCTGAATGGACCTGGCCGAGTATCTTGCGCAGCCGCTCGGCCAAGCCGTTCGCCTGCTCCGGGGTCAGCCGAGGAATATGGACGTGAATGACGCTCAGCCGGTCGTGGCTGCCGTCGTCCCTGGCGAAATTGCCGTCGCCGAGAATTTCCTCGACGCCGTCCTTGCCATGGCGGACGGTGATGACGGGGTGCGTGACCAGGGTCGGCTCGCCGGCACTCTCGGTGATCTCGCCGAGTATGGAATCGAACAGGAAAGGCATATTGTCGTTGACGACGGTGACGATCGTGACGGGTCGGCCCTCGCGAACGACGCCGGTATCGGTATCGACGGCGACGGCGCACGCGCCCTTCTTGTGACCGGCGACCGCGCGGCCGGCGAGATCCGCGGCGCGTTCGAGGTCCGCCACCTCATAGGCGGCAATGTCTTCCGCCGGCGCGCGGGCGAGCAGGTAGTCGGCAAGCCTGGCCGGCCTTTCCTGCGTCTTCGGCATCGCCGTGGCTTTCTTCTTCGACCTGCTCGCCGATTTCACGCTGGCCATGACGCTTCTTTCCTCCCGTCGTATGCTTTTGCGGACTATGTAGCAGATGACCGCTATTTGGCGACAAAGGTTTGACGGCGTGCCAAGAATTATCGCAATTCGGCGGCAGCCGGCGACAAACGAGGAGGAATGCCCATGACCGACAAGATCACCGCGCTCGATCTCGCCGCCGCTGAGCTGAGCGATGCCACCAGGACCTATTTCGCCAAATGCGAGGAGAAGCTCGGCCTGATCCCCAACGTGTTGCGCGCCTATGCCTTCGACGACAAGAAGCTGCGTGCCTTCACCGACATGTACAATGATCTGATGCTGGGTGATTCAGGCCTGTCGAAGCTGGAGCGCGAGATGATCGCGGTCGCTGTCTCCTCCATCAACCATTGCTACTACTGCTTGACGGCGCATGGCGCCGCCGTGCGGCAGCTGTCGGGCGACCCTTCGCTCGGCGAGATGATGGTAATGAATTTCCGCGCCGCCGATCTTTCATCGAAGCAGCTCGCGATGCTGGAATTCGCGGTCAAGCTGACAGAGGAGCCGGCCAAGATCGTCGAAGCCGACCGCGCGGCCCTGCGTATGGCCGGCTTCACCGATCGCGACATTTGGGACATCGCCTCCACGGCCGCCTTCTTCAACATGTCGAACCGGGTGGCGGCGGCAATCGATATGCGCCCGAACTCCGAGTACCACGCCATGGCAAGGTGACGAGCAGGCTACCTGCTCATATATTAGCCACCTCTCATTCTCATTGCTTGTTTGCCGGTTTGGTCCGATGATCGCCGGGCGGCATGACCGCATGCCGGTTCGATGCCGCCGACAAGGGAGGAGAACATGGCGAAATTTCTCTATGTCTATCACGGCTCCGGCAAGATGCCGACCGAGGAGGCCGAACGCAAAGCGGCGATGGATGCCTGGAACGGCTGGTACGGCAAGCTCGGCTCGGCCGTGGTCGACGGCGGCAATCCGGTCGGCATGTCGAAGACGGTGCTGCCCGACGGCAAGGTCGAGAACAATGGCGGCAGCAACCCGACCGCCGGCTACACGATCGTGGAAGCCAGGGACATCGACGATGCCGTCGCCAAGGCCAGGGATTGCCCGATCCTGATGAACCCGGCCTTCAGCGTCGAGATCGCGCCGATCGTCGAAATGATGTGACGGTCACGAGCGCGCCGCGATCGCCGCGGCTGCACCGGCCATGGTGGTGGCGCTGACGCGGTTGGCAATTCTCATGGCGCGCTTGCTCTTCAGGAGCTTGCGCGCCTGGGCGGCGGCCAGCACCCAGGCAAGGTCGATGATAACAAGCACCACCGCCATGGTCGCCGTCAGCTCGATCCAGCCAACCACCGTCACCGAAGCAAGGTCGATGATGGTCGGCAGCAAGGCCAGGTAGAACATCATGATCTTGGGGTTGCCGAGCGTCACGGCCATGCCGGCGAAGAACAGTTTGCCGGGCGAGTCCTCGCGCGGCATCTCGCCTTCATTCGCTTCGACAGGCGCGGTCCACATCTTCCAGGCGAGGTAAGCGAGATAGGCGACGCCGACCCATTTGACGATGACGAAAGCGAAATGGAAAGTCTGCGCCACCACCGCCAGCCCGAACACGGCCAGCGACAGCCAGATGCCCTCGCCGATCCACATGGCGAGCAGGAACGGGAACACGTCGCGAAACCCCTTGGCGATGACGCGGGCGACGAGTGCCGCGATCGAAGGACCCGGCGAACCGGCGGCCACGAAGAGCGCGCCGGCGAAGATCAGGAGCGAGGTGAGATGCATGGTGAGGATCTCGGCTTGAAAACCTTCAATGCCAGACAATAGCGCAAGCGATCGAGTTTCGGTAGCATCAACATGCTTGCCGGCCCGGCATCTCGCGGCTAGATAGATCGCCGCGAAACAATTTCGAGCTTCACTTTGCCTACGTAACCGCCGGTCTCGTCAACTCCCCCGACACAATGCATGGCGCCGCCACAACGGTGCCTTTTTCCATTTCATGTGTTCCTCTGGGCGGCGGTTCGAGACCGGTTTGGCACTGCTGAACCGCTGTCGCATGCGCCGCGACGCCTGATCCCAAGAACCGCAGCCTACCGCCACGCCGTGCCCGCCTGGGCATCTCGACATTGCCGACCTGATGAACTTCCCGACGGGAAGGGCTTATCGGCATGTCTTCCGCCTTGCGCATCCGCTGGACGATCGCGCCTCAAACCGCACCACGTCCCCTGATCACCTGCAATCGCTGCGGCGGCGTCAAAGCCTATCGCAGCAGCGGAAAGTTCCGCGTCAACGCCAACGGCAAGCGCATTGACGTCTGGCTGATCTATCGTTGTATCAACTGCGACAATTCCTGGAATTTCGGCATTTTCGAGCGCCGCAACCGCCGCGAAATCGAGCCGGCGCTGCTGCGGGCGCTGGAGAGCAACGATGCAGCACTTGCCCGGCGCCATGCATTCGATGTGACCGCACTGCGCGGCCAGGTGGGGCGTGTCGAGGAGTTTCCCGACGTCGACGTGCACAAGACGGCGCTTGGCGGGACAAGCGAAGCTGCAAGCGTGCTGGAGCTCCGGCTCGGGCTCGAAATGCCGATATCGCTGCGACTCGATCGTTTGCTCGCCAACGAACTCGGCATCTCACGGTCGCGGCTTCAGGCCCTGGAAGAGAAACGCCTGTTGGTTGTCGATTGCGACGGGGCCAAGGCTTTGCGCAAGCCGGCACGCGACGGGACGACGGTCCGCGTCGACCTGGCCGGCGAACCCGACCGGCAGGCCATCATATCTGCCGCCAGGGGATGAACGGCAGAGGGGCGAAGCACCTGGTGCTCCGCCCCTCCCGGATACGATCAGAAAGCAGAAATTACGCGGCGCCGACGGCCTTGGACGATTTCTCGAAGCGCTTGCGCTCGTTGGGATCCAGATAAAGCTTGCGCAGGCGGATGGTCTTCGGTGTCACCTCGACCAGCTCGTCGTCCTGGATCCAGGCCAGCGCGCGCTCCAACGTCATGCGGATCGGCGGTGTCAGCTTGACCGCCTCGTCCTTGCCGGCGGCGCGGATGTTGGTCAGCTTCTTGCCCTTCAGCACGTTCACTTCCAGGTCGTTGTCGCGGGAGTGGATGCCGATGATCATGCCCTGATAGACTTTGACGCCCGGATCGATGACCATCGGGCCACGATCCTCCAGGTTCCACATGGCGTAGGCGACGGACTCGCCCTGCTCGTTGGAGATCAGCACGCCGTTGGTGCGGCCGGGCAGTTCGCCCTTATAGGGCTCATAGGCATGGAACAGCCGGTTCATCACGGCGGTGCCGCGCGTGTCGGTCAAGAGTTCCGACTGGTAGCCGATCAGGCCGCGCGTCGGCGCGTGGAAGACGAGGCGCTGGCGGTTGCCGCCGGAGGGGCGCAATTCGACCATCTCGGCCTTGCGCTCGGACATTTTCTGCACGACGACGCCGGCATGCTCCTCGTCGACGTCGATGACGACTTCCTCGACCGGCTCCAGCAATTCGCCGTTCTCGCCCTTCTGCATGACCACGCGCGGCCGCGACACGGCGATTTCAAAGCCCTCGCGGCGCATGGTCTCGATCAGCACGGCAAGCTGCAATTCGCCACGGCCCGACACGAAGAAGGAATCCTTGTCAGGCGATTCCTCGATCTTGAGCGCGACATTGCCCTCGGCTTCGCGCAGCAGGCGGTCGCGGATGACGCGGCTGGTCACCTTGTCGCCTTCCGTGCCGGCCAGCGGCGAATCGTTGACGAGGAAAGACATGGTCACGGTCGGCGGATCGATCGGCTGCGCGTGCAGCGGCTCGCTCACGCTCAGGTCGCAGAACGTGTCGGCGACGGTGCCTTTGGACAGGCCGGCAATGGCGACGATGTCGCCCGCCTGCGCTTCCTCGATCGGCTGGCGCTCGAGGCCGCGGAAGGCCAGTATCTTGGAAATGCGGCCGGTTTCGATCTGGGTACCGTCATGATGCAGCACCTTGACCGCCTGGTTGGCCTTCAGCGTTCCGCTCTCGATGCGGCCGGTGATGATACGGCCGAGGAACGGATTGGCTTCCAGGATAGTGCCGATCATGCGGAACGGGCCGGGATGCACGGTCGGCGCGGGCACATGCTTGAGGACGAGGTCGAACAGCGGCGACAGGCCCTGGTCCTTGGGACCTTCCGGATTTTCCGAGACCCAGCCGTCGCGCCCCGAACCATAAAGGATCGGGAAGTCGAGCTGCTCGTCGGTGGCGTCGAGCGCGGCAAACAGGTCGAACACCTCGTTGACCACCTCGACATGGCGGGCGTCCGGCCGGTCGATCTTGTTGATGACGACGATGGGCTTCAAGCCGACCTTGAGCGCCTTGCCGACGACGAACTTGGTCTGCGGCATCGGGCCTTCGGCGGCGTCGACCAGCACGATCGCCGAATCCACCATCGACAGGATGCGCTCGACCTCGCCGCCGAAATCGGCGTGGCCGGGGGTGTCGACGATGTTGACGCGGGTACCCTTCCAGTCGACCGAGGTCGCCTTGGCCAGGATGGTGATGCCACGTTCCTTTTCGAGGTCGTTGGAATCCATGGCGCGTTCGGCGACGCGCTGATTGTCGCGGAAGGCGCCGGATTGTTTCAGAAGCTGGTCGACAAGGGTGGTCTTTCCATGGTCGACGTGCGCGATGATCGCGATATTGCGGAGGTTCATGATCTGGTCTCGGGAGCGTTGCAGGCAGCAGGCCAAAAGGCGCCGCCTCTTTCGTGTTGCGCGGCTCATACAGGGTTTTTCGCATTTGCGAAAGAGGAAGCGCGACACCAAATAATCATCAAATCTTAAGCATCGCCATGTGAAATGGTTTTGTTAACCAAGGCGGGAACCTTTTGCGGGCCCGGGCAGTTCGAACACCATGACCAACGCAGTCGTCAAATTTCGGCCGATTCTCGCAACTGCGGCTTTCGCCGTGCTGCTGGCTGCCGGCGCCGCTCAATCCGCGGCGACGCTCAAGGAAGCGCGGCCCGCTCTGCCGAGCGATATCCCGAGCGCCGAACAGGTCTTTGCGGATGCGCCCGATGGCGTCGATCCGGTGGTGACGGGGCCGGTCAGCGCGGCCTTCAAGCAAAGGCAGCAAAGCGCCAACTGCGATAGCGCGGTTTGGCCCAACGTTCCGATAGTCTGCTATCCCGACTGATCGGCTGCGCGCCGTTGGCGAAGCTGCCGATCTCCCCCTTATTGAAAGATCGCCAATCTGACCGACGGCCCCTCGTCCGAAGGCGCACTACGCCGCCTGCGGCTCCGGGTCGAACGCCGGCCGGCTGGTGTTGATCAGGAGCGAGATACAGGCGGCGGCAATCGCGGTCATGCCGGCGATCAGGAAGGCCAGTTCGTAATTGCCTTGCAGTTCGCGCATGGTGCCGCCGAAGAAGGCGGCGGTTGCCGCGCCCACCTGATGGCCCGCGACGATCCAGCCGAACACGATCGGGCCGCTGCGGTCGCCGAAGGCTTCATTGGCGAGCCGCAGCGTCGGCGGCACGGTGGCGATCCAGTCGAGACCGTAAAGCACGGCGAAGATGATCAGACTAGTCGCCGAAAAGCCGGAATAGGGCAGATAGATCAGCGAAAGGCCGCGGATCGCATAATAGACGCCGAGCAGCTTGCGCGGATCGAAACGGTCGGTGAGCCAGCCCGACAGCGTGGTGCCGATCAGGTCGAAAATGCCCATCATCGACAACAGGCCAGCCGCCTGCACCTCGTTGATGCCCATATCGCCGCAAAATGCGATGAGATGCGTGCCGACCAGCCCGTTGGTGGTGAAACCGCAGACGAAGAAGGTGGCGAACAGGTACCAGAAGACGCGCGTGCCGGCGGCGCGGCGCAGCGTGGTCAGCGTGTGGGTCAGGAAATTGCCTTGTGCCGCCGGCGGTACCGGCGGCACGTCGTCGGCTTCCGCGCCATAGCGCACCATGCCGATCGATGCCGGGCGTTCCGGCACCAGCAGCAGCACCAGCGGCACCAGACAGGCCGTTGCGACGGAGATGGCGGTGACGACCGGCTTCCAGCCGCCTGATTGCGCCAGCGAGGCCAGCAGCGGCAGGAAGACCAGCAGACCGGTGGCGCTGGAGGCCGACATCAAGCCCATGACGAGACCGCGGTTGGTCTTGAACCAGCGGTTGACGATGGTGGCGCCGAGCACGGTGGCGACCGCGCCGGAGCCGACGCCGGAAAACACGCCCCAGGTGATCAGCAGATGCCATGGCTTGGTCATCAGCAGGCTGAGCGCGGTGGAGGCCGACATCACCACAAGCGCGGCAAGCAGTGTGCGCCGCAGCCCGATCCGCTCCATCAGCGCGGCGGCAAACGGCCCGGTCAGGCCGTAGAGGAAGATGCCAACCGCGGCAGCCAGCGACACCACGTCGCGCCGCCAGCCGAAACTTTCCTCCAGCGGCAGCATCATGACGGCTGGCGCGGAGCGCAGGCCGGCCGCGATCAGCAGGCAGAGAAAGATGACGGCGACCACGACGAAAGCGTAGCGCTGGCCAAATGGACGGGATTGAGCTAGCATGTTACTGACCGGTACGTTGCAGGATGGAAACATGTATACGTACCGATCGGTAACAGTGTCAACCGAGACCGCGAATGCCACCAGACAATAAAATTGAACCGTCCATCAGCAGCGCTCACGCGTCGGCTCCGCCAAAGGCGGCGGAAAAGATACTCGGCGTGGCGCGCGATCTGTTTTACCGGCAAGGCATCAGGGCAATTGGCGTCGATGAGATCGTCAGGCGCGCAGGGGTCACCAAGCCCAGCCTCTATCGCAGCTTTCCCTCCAAGGACGAATTGGCCGCCTCTTATCTGCGCCGATACGACCTCGAATTCTGGGAACGCTTCGACGAGGCGGTGAACGCCCATCCCAGCGATCCGCGCGCGCAAATCCGAGCCTTCCTGACCCGCGTCGGCAAGCGCACGCAGAAGCCTGACTATCGCGGCTGCGGCATGACCAATGCGGCCGTAGAATATCCCGAGCGCGGCCATCCGGCGCGCGTGGTGAGCGAGGACAACAAGCAGGAACTGCGCCGCCGCCTGCGCGCCATGGCCGCCGCGATGAATGCCGCCGACGCCGACACGCTGGGCGACGGTCTGCTGCTTCTGATCGAAGGCGCCTATATCAGCGGCCAGTTGTTCGGCGCCGGTGGCCCGGCGGCGTCGGTGGCGATCAACGCCGATCTGCTGATCGAGGCGAGCTTGAAGAAATAGTGTTTGGCGATAGGCTGCTGCGACCTTCAACGGAGATGTCCGCGATGCGCAGCCTGGTTCTTCCGCTCGTTCTCGCCAGCGTCTGCCGGGCAGCGCATGCCGGCGAGATATCGAGCGCCTACACCGATCTCGACTGGAAGAACGACTGCGTCACCTATGCGCAGGCCGGGGACGGTGATGGCGACTGGGCCGACCTCGCCTGTTCGGGCTATCGTGGCTATCCGGTGCTGATCGCCTATGACGATGCGCGCGAATCGCTGTTTTATGGTTTCCCGCCCGGCGGCGACATGACATCGGTCTGGGAAAGTTTCTCCGGCTTCAATTCCTCAGGCGCCAGGATCGAGTGGCGCATCGAGACCGACGGCGACAAGGCGGTGCCGTTCGCGGTCATTCACCGCCGCTCAATCAGCAATCCGGAAGACGAGAAGAAACCCACCGACGTGCTGCTCGTCTCCAAGGTCGCGCAAATGGATGCGCGCGACGGCTGCACGGTCGCACTGGTGCTGGCTACAGGAAATCCTGCCGCCAACGATCAGGCGCGCAAGCTTGCCGACGAGAAAGCACGGTCCTTCGCCTGCGGCAAGGACCGGCGCACCGTCATCGGCGAGGTGCCGGCTTTCGGGCGCGTCGACAATTGAAGGACAAGCGTTCGCCGCTCGCCGACGCGTCAAATGCTTCTGTTTTCACGCGCCCTCGTCATCACCGTTGAGGAACAGCAATGTCTCGGAGCGCGCTGGTCTGCTTGTTGCGGGCTCAGCCGTAGATCTGCTTGTGGACCTGATAAAGCATTTCCGAGCGGTCGGCGCGCATGTCGGCCAGATCGCGGCTGGAGAAGCTGTCGATTTCAGCGACGAGGCGGTTGTAGTTCTTGCGCTTGGCAATGCTGCTGCGGGCGCGGGTCAAGAGGCTGTCGAGGATCATAGCGAGTTTCCTTCTGGGCCGCATTTGGCGGCCGGTTTCTTCCTCCCTTGATCGATACGGAGCATGACATAGGAATAGTGCATCGCAAAAAGAAGATGTTGCAATGCACCATTGCGCTATGTGCATAGCCGGTTAATGGCGCCTGAACGCCACCCCCGGCGCCGGCGCATTGCCCTTCCGTGATGGGAATGCCGGTTCCTGTCGTTTTGTCTTACAAATTGCGGAAATGTCATCGCCGCCGACCTTGCCATATCGATCTCCTGCTGGCTTGATCGCCGCCGGATCGCCAACGTTACCGGGAGGAAAGAATGGCCGCCGCCGACTACGAAATTCTCGATCCGCGTTTTGCGCGGTTGTTCAACGGCAATGCGCAAGTGGATAAGCTCTTCACCGGCTGCCGATGGGCGGAAGGGCCGGCCTGGTTCGCCGCCGGTCGCTATGTCGTCTGGTCCGACATCCCGAACAACCGCATGATGCGTTACGACGAGACCGACGGCAGCGTCAGCGTGTTTCGGCAGCCATGCGGCAATTCCAACGGCAACACCGTCGACCGGCAGGGCCGGCTGGTGACCTGCGAGCATTCGGGGCGCCGCGTCAGCCGCACCGAGTTCGACGGTTCGGTCACCACCATTGCCGCCAAATGGAAGGGCAAGCGGCTGAATTCGCCCAATGACGTGGTGGTCAAGTCGGACGGCTCGATCTGGTTCACCGATCCAACCTACGGCATCGACACCGATTACGAGGGCGACAAGGCCGAGAGCGAGATCGGCGCCTGCCATGTCTACCGCGTCGATCCCGGTACCGGCGATGTCGAGGCTGTCATCACCGACATGGTCAGGCCGAACGGGCTGGCTTTCTCGCTCGACGAGAGCAAGCTCTATGTCGTCGACACCGGCCGCACGCATGGCGCGCAGAACCCGGCGCATATGCGGGTATTCAATGTCGGTGAGGGCGGCAAGAAGGTCTCGGGTGAAAAAGTCTTCGCCGACTGCACCGCAGGCCTGTTCGACGGCTTCAGGCTCGACGATGCCGGGCGCATCTGGACCAGCGCCGCCGATGGCATCCATTGCTACGATCCGGACGGAACGCTGATCGGCAAGGTCAAGGTGCCCGAGGTGACGGCCAATTGCGTGTTCGGCGGCGCCAAGCTGAACTGTCTCTACATCGCCGGCACCACCTCGCTCTACATGGTCCGGCTGATGGTGAACGGCGCCAAGACCTACTGAGCTGAATTAAAGGGGAGGACGTCATGCCATTCGTCAACATCCGCATCGTCAAGGAAGTGATCGCCGCCGATCCGGCCGGCAAGAAAGCCGACATCGCCAAAAAAGTCACGGCGGCGATCATGGACGCCACCGGGCTCGGCAATGACGATGTCTGGGTGGTCTTCGAGGAGGTCAACGCCCGCGACTGGTATGTCGGCAAGACCGATGTCGAGACGCTGAGAAAAGGGTAGGCGCTAACGCGCGCGAATGAAATCCGCGAAAGCGGACAACGCATCTCGCATTGCCAACGCGTTCGCCTGCTCCCCCAGGACGGCCTCCACCTCAGCTGGCTTCTTGCCGAGCAGCCCGATCTCCAGCCCGCCGTCATGAAGCGCGAAGGACATGGTGCGCATGATCTCCGCCAATGCGGCGCGGGCATAGAGCGAGCGCGGCGAGGCGTGCACCAGCATGGCCGGCTTGTCGACGGCGGCATCGCGCGAGACCAGCCAGTCGAGCGCATTCTTCAGGCCGCCCGGCACGCCATGCGCATATTCCGGGCATGAGATGATGACGCCGTCGGCGGCGGTGACGGCATCGATCAGCCTGGACGCTTCGGACGGCGTCCGCTCACCCTCGTCGTCGGGGTTGAAGATCGGCAGCAGGCCGAGTCCTTCATGGATGGCGACGCGGCAGCCCTCTGGCGCGTTCCACGCCAGTGCCGCGACCAGGCCCGAATTGGTGGAGGCCGCCCGCAGGCTGCCGGAAATGGCAAGGAGGTTCAGCAAGGCGACGCTCGGACGAATCTTCCGCGCAGGCTACCACATCGTCTGCTTGTATTCGTCGTCCAGCCAGCGGTCGGTCGCCTCGGCCGAATCGGCGAGCGCCAGTTGGTCGCGCAGGATCTGACCGAGCGTCGGCAGCGTGGCGCGGTCGTACCAGCTGTTGGGCTTCCACAAGTCGGAGCGCATGAAGGCCTTGGCGCAATGCATGTAGGCGGCCTTGACGGCGACCACGACGACGCTCTGCGGCTCCTTGCCGTCGACGGCCAGCCGTTCGCGCAAACCCGCGTCGACGGTGATGCGGGCGTCGCCGTTGACGCGCAGCGTCTCGTTCATGCCGGGAATGAGGAACAGCAGCCCGACCGACGGGTTGAGCAGGATGTTCTCCAGCGTATCCAGCCGGTTGTTGCCGGGCCGGTCGGGGATGGCGATGGTCCTGTCGTCAAGCACGGCGGCGAATCCTGGCTTGTCGCCTTTGGGCGTCACATCGGCATTGCCTTCGCCGTCGGAGGAGCCGATCAGCACGAAGGGGCTCTTGCCGATGAAGGAGCGGCAATGGCCGTCCAGCGCCTTCAATTCCTTGCGGATCGAACCATCCGTCGGACGCGGCGTCTTGTAGATCGTCCGCAGCTCTTCGCGCGTGGTAACGAATTCCATGGCACTCCCCCCAATTTGCAGGCCTTACTTGCCGGCCTTCTCTTCGCCGCCGGTCTTGTCGTCCAGCGAATGGCGCAGGATCAGCGGCATCTGGCTGAAGGTGAACAGAAGCGTGATCGGCATGATGCCCCAGACCTTGAAGGTAACCCAGGCATCGGTCGAAAAATTCCGCCACACCACCTCGTTGACGAGGGCCAGGAACAGGAAGAACAGACCCCAGCGGAAGGTGAGTTTTCTCCAGCCCTCGGCATCCAGCCTGAAGGCGGAATCGAAGACGTAGCCGAGCAGCGATCTGCCGAAGAACAACCCTCCGAGCAGCACGCCGCCGAACAGCGTGTTGACGATGGTCGGCTTCATCTTGATGAAGATGTCGTCCTGCAGGTAGAGCGTCAACGCGCCGAAGATGAAGACGACGACGCCCGACACCATCGGCATGATCGGCAGGGTGCGGGTGAGTAGCCACGACGCGACCAGCGCGATCGCGGTGGCGGCCATGAACAGGCCGGTGGCGACGAAGATCGGGCCACCGAATTCAGCCAGCGCCGGGAATTTCTGCGTCAGCCATTCGCCTCGCGCATTGGCGAAAAAGAACACCAGCAGCGGCCCTAGCTCGAGAACGAGCTTGAGCAGCGGGTTGACGCCTTCCTTCTTCTCTTTCTGCGGGTCGGACGGATCGCGTTCGAGAATGGGTGGGTTCATATCTTCCTTCTTACGCACGATCCGGTTGAAGCAACTTCCGGGATCATGCCGTTACGCAACGCCAGCGATCGCCCTGGCGAATTCGCTTGCCGAGAACGGTTCGAGGTCGTCGACCTGTTCGCCGACGCCGATGAAATAGACCGGCAATCTGTGTTTTGCCGCGATCGCCACCAGAATACCGCCACGCGCCGTGCCGTCCAGCTTGGTCATCACCAGGCCGTTGACGCCGGCGATGTTGCGGAAGATCTCCACCTGGTTGAGCGCGTTCTGGCCGGTGGTGGCGTCGACCGTCTGCAGCACGGTGTGCGGGGCTTCCGGATCAAGCTTGCCCAGCACGCGCACGATCTTTTCCAACTCGGCCATCAGCTCGGCCTTGTTTTGCAATCGGCCGGCGGTGTCGATGATCAGCACGTCGGAACCCGCTTCCTTCGCCTTCTCGAAGGCATCGTAGGCGAGGCCGGCGGCATCGGCGCCGAGCTTGGAGGCGATGACCGGCGATTTCGTCCGCTCGCCCCAGATCTTGAGCTGCTCGATGGCGGCGGCTCGGAAGGTGTCGCCGGCGGCCAGCATCACCGACAGGCCGCCATCGGTCAGTTTGGCCGCCAGCTTGCCGATGGTCGTGGTCTTGCCGGTGCCGTTGACGCCGACCACCAGGATGACATGCGGCTTGTGGCTGAGGTCGAGTTCCAGCGGCAGGGCGACGGGGGTCAGCACCTTCTCGACCTCCTGCGCCATCACGGTGCGGACCTCGGCGTCGGAGACATCCTTGCCGTAGCGGCTGGCGGCCAGCGAATCGGTGACGCGCAAGGCCGTCTCCAGCCCGAGATCGGCGCGGATCAGCACGTCCTCCAGATCCTGCAGCGTGTCGTCGTCGAGCTTGCGCTTGGTGAAGACGCCGGCAATGTTGCCCGACAATTCGCGCGAGGAGCGGGCAAGCCCGTCCCGCATGCGCTGGAACCAGGAGCGCCGCGGCGCCGGCTCCGGCGCCTTCTGCGGCTCGGCCTTCTGCTCCACCTTTCTGGCGACCGTTACCTTTCCGGGGGCGGGCGCAGCCTTCGGCGGGACGGGAACTGCCTCAGGTTCCGGCGCGATCTCGGCGCGCACAGGCTGCGGCTCGATCGGCGCAGGCTGGCGAATCGGCGGCGAGATTTCGGCGGCGATTTCGGCGCTGGGTGCCAGGTTCTCGACAGGTCGGCGCTGCCCCTCACCCTCGCCCTCTTCCCGTGAAGGACGGGGAGAGGGAGGCGTTGGCGTTGCAGCTTCTTCCTTCTCCCCGTCACTATACGGGGAGAAGGTGCCAGCAGGCGGATGAGGGGCGGCGCCGGCCTGTGAAGGCTGCGCCGAAGACGGTGTCGCAGGAATCTCGATTGGCGCCGGCGTCTCGACCGGAACTTCGGCGGGCGTCGGTACTTCGGCGGGTGCCGGTTCCGGCAGCTGCTCCGGGCGCGACGGGACAATTTCCGGCTCGGCGGGCGCTGGTTGCGGTACCTCCTGCGGCCGCGGTTCGGGCGCAGGCTCCGGAATGGCCGGGGGTGTCGGAATTTTCTCAGGGGCCGGCGGCTCCGGGCGCTCTGGCGCCGGTGCCGGTTCCTCCTCCGGCCGCGGCTCCGGCAGCGGTTCCGGCTCGGGCGGAATGGTCGGCTCCGGCACCGGCGGAATGGCCGGGGCAGGCTCGGGTGTCGGCTCCTCGGGCGGCGCGGGCTCGACGGGAGGCTGAGCCTGGCTCTCCTCCCGCTTCAGGAATTCCGGAACGGCCTGCTCGGCCGCCGGCTTCAGCGTGTCGAGCTGATCCCATTTGATCGGCGGCAGCGGGGCGGTCTCGTCGACGCGCTCCTCGACGACCTCCTTCTTGCCGAACGAAAATATCTTCTTGAAGAACCCGGCCATCTCTTGCGTTTCTCAGGCGGCGCGGGCGGCAAGCGGAACCGCGATCAGCCGGGCGCCGTCATGGCCGGTGACTGTTGCTTCGACGATCTCGCCCGGCGCGCCGGTGGCGAGCGCGGCGAGCGTGAACCCTTCGGTGCGGCCGAGCCCGTCGCGCTCGATCAGGATCGACTGACGCGTTCCGGAGAGCGACGACAGATGGCGGCGATATGCCGTCTCGCCGGCGTCGCGCAGGCGGGCTGCCCGCTGCTTGATCACTTCGCGGCGGACCTGCGGCATGCGCGCGGCGGGCGTGCCTTCGCGCGGCGAAAACGGAAAGACGTGCAGGTGGGTCAGCCCGCATTCCTCGACGATCTTTGCCGAATTTTCGAACATCGCCTCCGTCTCGGTCGGGAAGCCGGCGATGATGTCGGCGCCGAAGACGACGTCGGGGCGCAGCTTGCGCACGTCTTCGCAGAAGCGGATCGACTGATCGCGCAGATGCCGGCGCTTCATGCGCTTCAAAATCATGTCGTCGCCCGATTGCAGCGACAGATGCAGATGCGGCATCAGCCGCGGCTCGGTGGCGATGGCGTCGAGCAAATCGTCGTCGGCCTCGATGGAATCGATGGAGGAGAGGCGCAGGCGCTTGACGTCCGGCACCTGGCGCAGGATGGTCTGCACCAGCCTGCCGAGTTTCGGTGCGCCCGGCAGGTCGGCGCCGAAACTGGTCATGTCGACGCCGGTCAGCACGATCTCGGCATAGCCGTTGCCGGTGAGCCGCTTGACCTGCTCGACCACGGCGCCCATCGGCACCGAGCGTGAATTGCCGCGGCCATAGGGGATGATGCAGAAGGTGCAGCGGTGGTCGCAGCCATTCTGCACCTGCACGAAGGCGCGTGCCCTGCCCTCGATGGCATCGACCATATGGCCGGCGGTCTCGCGTACGGAGAAGATGTCGTTGACGCGCGCCTTCTCGCTGTCGTTGACGCCGAAATCCGGCAGCGCGCGATAGGAATTGGCCTTCAGCTTCTCCTCATTGCCAAGGACGAGATCGACCTCGTCCATGGCCGCGAAATTCTGCGGCTCGGTCTGCGCCGCGCAGCCGGTGACGATGATGCGAGCTTCGGGGTTGTCGCGGCGCGCCTTGCGGATCGCCTGTTTGGCCTGGCGGACCGCTTCGCCGGTGACGGCGCAGGTGTTGAAGATGACGGCGCCGCCGGCCAGCCCACCGAGGCCCGCAGTTTCGGCCTCGCGCCGCATCACCTCGGATTCATAAGTGTTCAGCCGGCAGCCGAAGGTCACCAGTTCGATGCGATTGGGGCCCTTCCCCACATCGCCATCCTTGAAAGGAGCGGGCATCAGGCCGCGCTTTCGGTGTCGCGCGCCCAGGCGCCGCTCGAGGGATCGAAGCTGCCGGAAAACTCCCATTCGGCCGCACCGGTCAGGATGACATGGTCGTTTTCAAGCCATTCGACGTGCAGCGAGCCGCCGCCGGGGGTCAGTAGATTGACGCTGCGCCCGGTGCGCCGGGTGCGGGCCGCAGCCACGACGGCGGCGCAGGATGCCGTGCCGCAAGCCTTGGTCAGGCCGGCGCCGCGTTCCCAGGTGCGGATGATCATGCTGTCGGGCGAGGTCACCTGCGCGATGGTGATGTTGGCGCGCTCGGGGAAGATCGGATGGTTTTCGAGCAGCGGTCCGAAGCGGTCGAGTTCGTAGGACCAGACGTCGCGGTCGACCCAGAAGATGGCATGCGGATTGCCCATGGAGACGACCGAGGGCGAATGCAGCACCGGGGCGTCGATCGGGCCGACCTGCAATTCGATCATGCGGGTATCGCGAAACTCCTCAGCGAGCGGAATGTCCCGCCAGCCGAAGCGCGGCGTGCCCATGTCGACCGAGATCGAGCCGTCGGCATGTTCCTGCGCGTTGAGGATTCCGGCGACGGTCTCGAAGGTGAATGTCTTTTGTCCGGTCTCGGCCGCCAGCGCCTGGACGACGCAGCGCATGCCGTTGCCGCAGGCCTGCGCGCCCGAGCCGTCCGAATTCAATATGTCGATGAAATAGGCCGTACCCGGCGTCCGCGCCTCATGGATCGCCATGATCTGGTCGAACCGCGTCGAGGCATCGGCGTTGAGCGCGATCGCAGCTGTCGGCGTCACCCGGTCGGCACGGCCGCGCATGTCGGCAACGATGATCTCGTTGCCGATGCCGTTCATCTTGGCGAAAGGGGCGGTGCCTGCCATTTCTTCCGGTCATTCCGTACTGTTTGCCGCTATATGGCGGAAAAGGGCGGGAATTACCAGTGCATCGCGCCTTCAGGTGACGGCGAAGACGCCGAGCACGATCAGCAGGAATATGATCAGCACGATACCGATCAGGATGCGCGCGCCGGTGGCCGCCGCACCCGCTAATGCAGGCATGCCGAGCAGGCTCGCAGCGGCGGCGATAATCAGGAGAATGATGATCCATCTGAGCATGGAAATGCCTCGCAAAGCGATAGAAATCGAAGCCCCTTCAACAAACGCGCCGGTGGCGCTCGGGTTCCGCCTGCCGCGGCAGGCCCCGGTCAGAGCGCCGCTTCCTGCGGCACGTCCCAGACCTCGCCCGGCCGCAAGGCGCGAAAACGTTCGCGCGGCAGGCCCTCGGCCTCCAGCGCCTCGTCGAGCTTGCGTGCCGGCTCGTCGATCGGTTCGTCGGTGAGCTGGAACGTGCCCCAATGGCAGCCGGCCGCATAGGCGGAGTTGCACAATGTCATGCCTTGCACCGCCTCCTCCGGGTTCTGATGCTGCGAGGCCATGAACCAGCGCGGCTCATAGGCGCCGATCGGCAGGATGGCGAAGCGGAAGCCGCCGTGCTTGTGAGCCATGAGCCGGTAGTTGATGCCATCATGGAAGCCGGTATCGCCCGCGAAATAGATCCGGCCGGCCGGCGTCTCGATGACGAAGCCGGCCCATAGCGCCATGCGCCGGTCGCGTGTGCCGCGCGCCGACCAGTGATGCGCCGGCTCGACATGGACGGCCACGCCATCGCCGATGTCGACCCTGTCGCCCCAGTCATGCGCCGAGAGCCGCATGCCGGGAACCGCCCCGCCAATCAGGACGTCATTGCCGAACGGGGTCACCACCAGCGGGTCGTGCCTGGCCTTGAGCTGCTTCAGCGTCGCGATGTCGAGATGGTCGTAGTGATTGTGGCTGACCAGCACGAGATCGATCGGCGGCAGGTCGGCCAGGGCGATGCCCGGCGCATTGACGCGTTTCGGCCCGACGAAGGAGAACGGCGAGGCCCGCAGCGACCATACCGGATCGGTGAGGATGTTCAGGCCCGCGGTCTGGACCAGCAGCGTGGAATGACCGACCATGGTCACGGTCAGGCCGGCGCCCTCGACACGTGCAGGCGGCTTTGCCTGCGGAAAGGGGCTCGGATTGGTGGCCGGCCATTTCGAGCGTTGGCCATTGAACTGCCATTTCAGCAGATCGGCGAAACGCGCCGGCGGCTGGCCGCCGGGATTGAAGAACAAGGTTCCGTCGAAATGATCGCTGGGCGGGCCGTTATAGTAGCGATTGGCGGCTTTCGGTCTCGCAGCCAATTTGCGGCTCCAGCGAATTTCGTCTTGATAGACATAGCCCTTGTGCCGGCTGGCGCAAGCGTTTGCCGGCCGAATGCCAACGGCCCGGGCGGCCGGCTTGAGTAGGATCGGATTGGGGAGGACGATGCCATGGCGATGAAGCGGACCAGGACACCATGGATGAAGGCCGGGGATTTCGGCCGCTCGCTGGCGCGCGGCATCGGCGTCAACCTGCTGGTGAGCGACATGGCGGCCATGGAAGCCTTCTGCCGCGACGTGCTCGGCGCCGATATCATCTATGCCGACGAGGATTTCGCGGCGATCGAGCTGCTGGGCTCGGTGTTCATGCTGCACGCCGACCATTCCTATCTCGACAATGCCATGACAGGGACGATCGCCGGCGCCGAGACACGCGGCGCCGGCATCGAACTGCGCCTTTACGGCGCCAATCCGGATGCGGTCGAGGCCGCCGCGCGCGATCACGGCCACATCGTGCTGGCCGGAGCGATCGACAAGCCGCACGGCCTGCGCGAGAGCTATGTCGTCGGACCGGACGGCTATATATTCGTGCCGAGCGCTCCGCTGGCCGGATGATAGCGACAAATTTGCAACAATTCTTGGCGCAAACCCTATTTTAACCATATCGGGTTGAAATTTCGCCACCTTCTCCATCTTGGTGGAGGGCGACATTGTGCGGACGGCAGCCCCGCCGGATCCGACGGAGGTTGAAATGACTTTTTCGAAAACAGCCCTGGTGGCCGTATCGCTGGCGGCGCTCGTTGCGAGCGGCTGCTCAACCTCACGGTTTTCCTCGATGGACGACCAGCAGCCGGCGCCGCTGCAGCCAGCACCGTCCGGGCAAGTGACGGCCAACCAGTTGCCGCCTCCGGCCTCCCCCGGCACCACGGATCCTTCGCAATTCCCGACCGCGCCGCAGAACAGCCAGGTCGCCTCCTTGCCGCCGGACGGTTCGGCGCCGGCGGGTGCGCCGGACCTGACCGCGGCCAGTGTCGCCGGCGTATGGAACGCCAGCGTTTCCGGTCAGAGCTGCAAGGTGGCGACGCCGCAGACCAAATTCGGCGCCGGTTTCCGCGCCGGACCGCTGCATTGCCCGGCGCCGATCGACGGCATCAAGTCGTGGAACGTCGCCGGCAAGCAGTTGACGCTTTACGATGAGAATGGCGGCACGCTGGCACGGCTATATTCCTCGGGCGGCTCGAAATTCGACGGCCAGACTTCCAATGGCCTGCCGATCTCGCTTACAAGGTAAGCCAATCCCTCGACAACGACGTGACCTATGCATCTGCGTGACGGCCTCCAGACCCATGTGACCGTCAGGCAGCGTTACGACCATCTGGTCGACACCGGTGCCATCGAGCGCGATCCGGCGCAGGAGCGGATCGTCACCGCTCTCGACCGGCTGGTATCAGAGATTTCGGTGAAGCGGCTGGCGCACAAATCGAGCGCGCTTGGCTGGCTCTTCGCCCGCAGGCGCGAGACGCACGAGGCGGTCAAGGGCCTCTACATCCATGGCGGCGTCGGCCGCGGCAAGACCATGTTGATGGACTTGTTCTTCGAGCTGCTGCCGGTACGGCGCAAGCGCCGCGTGCATTTCAACGACTTCATGGCCGAGGTGCAGGACCGCATCCAGAAGCACCGGCAGGAGCGCAAGGACGGCACGGTGAGGGAAGACGATCCGATTCCGCCGGTGGCGCGGGCGCTTGCCGAACAGGCCTGGGTACTGTGTTTCGACGAGTTCTCGGTCACCGACATCGCCGATGCGATGATCCTGTCCCGGCTGTTTTCGGCGCTGTTCGCCAGCGGCGTGGTGCTGGTGGCGACGTCGAACGTGGCACCGGAAAATCTCTATCGCGACGGGCTGAACCGTCAGCTTTTCCTGCCCTTCATCGGCATATTGGAACGGCACGCGCAGGTGCTCTCGCTCGATGCCGACAAGGACTATCGGCTGGAAAAGCTTGCCCGTACGCTGGTCTATGTCACGCCCGCCGATGCGGCGGCCGATGAGGCGCTGGACGCGGCTTGGCAAACGATGACGCGCGGCGCGCCGACGGCCGAGGCGTCGCTTGCCGTCAAGGGCCGGCAGTTGGCCGTTCCGCGCGCCGCCGGCGACGCGGCGCGTTTTTCCTTCGCCGATCTGTGCGAGAAACCGCTCGGCGCGCGCGACTATCTGGCCCTTGCCGACCGCTTCTCGACCATCTTTATCGACCACATTCCGGTGCTGGGTGAAGGCCGGCGCAACGAGGCCAAGCGCTTCATCCTGCTGGTCGACACGCTCTACGACCATCACATCAGGCTGGTGGTAAGCGCGGAAGCGCCGCCGCAGCAACTCTATGTGGCCAAGCGCGGCGTCGAGGTGTTCGAGTTCGAACGCACGGCTTCGCGGCTGATCGAGATGCAGAGCCGCGACTGGCTGGAGGATTGGGCGGAGCGGCGGAAGGCGAAGACGACGCCGGAGGCGCGGCAGGCGCCGGCTACGCCGCCTTCGTCCCAGGGCGGAGCGACGCAAAGCGAAGCGCGCACCCTAGGACGAAGATAGGCCGAACTCCTGTCAGCCTCGCTACAGTTGATAAACATACATGACGAAGCTCTCTGCTGACTCGTGCGTCTCCTTGCGCGACTCGTAAAGCGCGGGCGGCACGGTTGTCCGGCTCGGTGCCGACCCAGGCTTCTTCGCAGCCATTCTCCCTGCCGATCGCAAACATCGCGTCGAGCATCTTTCGCGCGATGCCCTGGCGCTGGAAGGCCGGCGATACGCCGAGTTCATCGATGTAGAGCTCCGTCATTTTGTCGGGATGACGGTGGATGACCGCGGCGCATTGACCGACGGTCACGCCGTCGGCGAGCGCCACGACCATGAAATGGCCGGGCTCCCTGAGATAGGCTGCCAATCGATCCGGCCTGACCGGTTCGTCGAACACATCGTCGGCGACCCGCATCACAAGGGCGTCATCGCCGGCTTCAAGTCTTACGATCTCCATCTTCATCGTGTAAATTCTCTTCAGTCGAGTTCAAAACTTTTACGTTTACGTAAATCCCGGTTACTCTAACCGATTGAAAACGCTCGCTCCAAAATAATCGTTTGAATTTACGCGGCGCCGGGGCTATTGGGTGCGGCGAAATCTCGCGGGATCCCCGCAGCATTCCGGTCTCTTCCTCGACGCCGTCATCAGATCGTCAGCGATTTGAGCGACATCACGAACAAAGGGAAACTATCCTGACATGGCACGCAACAAGATAGCGCTTATCGGCTCTGGCATGATCGGCGGCACGCTCGCTCACATGATCGGCCTCAAGGACCTCGGCGACGTGGTTCTGTTCGATATTGCCGAAGGCATCCCGCAGGGCAAGGGGCTCGATATCGCGCAATCGTCGCCGGTCGACGGGTTCGATTCCAGGCTGACCGGCGTCAACGACTATGCCGGGATCGAAGGGGCGGACGTCTGCATCGTCACCGCCGGCGTGCCGCGCAAGCCGGGCATGAGCCGCGACGATCTGCTCGGCATCAACCTCAAGGTCATGGAACAGGTCGGCGCCGGCCTGAAGAAGTACGCGCCGAAGGCCTTCGTCATCTGCATCACCAATCCGCTGGATGCGATGGTCTGGGCGCTGCAGAAGTTTTCCGGCCTGCCCAACACCCATGTCGTGGGCATGGCCGGCGTGCTCGACAGCGCTCGCTTCCGCTATTTCCTGGCCGAGGAGTTCAAGGTCTCGGTCGAGGACGTTACCGCCTTCGTGCTCGGCGGCCATGGCGATTCCATGGTGCCGATGATCCGCTATTCGACGGTTGCAGGCATTCCTCTGCCCGATCTCGTCAAGATGGGCTGGACCTCGAAGGAGAAGCTCGACCAGATCGTGCAGCGCACCCGCGATGGCGGCGCCGAAATCGTCGGCCTGTTGAAGACCGGCTCGGCCTATTATGCGCCGGCCGCATCGGCGATCTCGATGGCTGAAGCCTATCTCAAGGACAAGAAGCGTGTGCTGCCTTGCGCGGCTCATCTTTCCGGCCAGTATGGCGTGAAGAACACCTATGTCGGCGTTCCCGTGGTGATCGGCGCCGGTGGCGTCGAGCGCGTCATCGAGATCGAGCTTTCCAAGCCAGAGCAGAAGATGTTCGATAGCTCGGTGGCGGCGGTGCAGGGCCTGACCGAGGCCTGCGTCAAGATCGCGCCGCAACTCGCCTCGAAGTGAACCCCAGCAGCTGATCCGGAGACGATCCAGATGAACATCCATGAATATCAGGGCAAGGCGCTGCTGAAGGGCTTTGGCGCGCCGGTGGCCCAAGGCGTGCCGGTGTTCAAGGCGGATGAGGCGGAAGCCGCCGCCAAGGCGCTGCCCGGCCCGCTCTATGTGGTGAAGAGCCAGATCCATGCCGGCGGCCGCGGCAAGGGCAAGTTCAAGGAGCTCGGGCCCGACGCCAAGGGCGGCGTGCGGCTGGCCAAGTCGGTCGCCGACGTCGTCGCCAACGCCAACGAGATGCTCGGCCACACGCTGGTGACCAAGCAGACCGGCCCGGCCGGCAAGCAGGTCAACCGGCTCTATATCGAGGATGGCGCCGATATCGAGCGCGAGCTCTATCTGTCTGTTCTGGTCGACCGTTCGGTCGGCCGCATCGCCTTCGTCGTCTCGACCGAAGGCGGCATGGACATCGAGGCGGTCGCCCACGACACGCCGGAAAAGATCATCACCGTCGCCATCGATCCGGAAAAGGGCGTTACCGCGGATGACGTGAAGAAACTCAATGGCGCGCTGAAGCTCGACGGCGATGCTGCCAGGGACGGCGGCACGCTGTTCCCGATCCTCTACAAGGCCTTCGTCGAGAAGGACATGAGCCTGCTCGAGGTCAATCCCCTGATCGTCATGAAGAACGGCCGGCTGCGCGTCCTCGACGCCAAGGTGTCGTTCGACAACAACGCGCTGTTTCGCCATCCGGATGTGCTCGAGCTGCGCGACACCACCGAAGAGGACGAGAAGGAGATCGAGGCGTCGAAATACGACCTCGCCTATGTCGCGCTCGACGGCAATATCGGCTGCATGGTCAATGGCGCCGGCCTCGCCATGGCGACGATGGACATCATCAAGCTCTACGGCGCCGAGCCGGCCAACTTCCTCGACGTCGGCGGCGGCGCGTCGAAGGAAAAGGTGACGGCGGCCTTCAAGATCATCACCAGGGATCCGGCGGTCAAGGGCATCCTGATCAACATCTTCGGCGGTATCATGAAATGCGACATCATCGCCGAGGGCGTTATCGCCGCGGTCAAGGAAGTGGGCCTGAAAGTGCCGCTGGTCGTGCGCCTTGAAGGCACCAATGCCGAACTCGGCAAGAAGATCATCAACGACAGCGGCCTCAACGTCGTGTCGGCCGACGATCTTGACGACGCGGCCAAGAAGATCGTGGCGGCGGTGAAGGGCTGATCAAGTGCCTCCGCGCAAGATAAATCTCGTCGAGGCGGCGGATGCGAAGATCGCGGAGGTCTTCGATCCGCATATCGCCGGCGACGTCAATGACAGCCAGGCGAAGGTCGCCAAGTTCGGCGCGGTTTTCGACTGGCACGCCCATGACAACGAAGACGAAGCCTTCCTCGTGCTGCGCGGTCGCATCGCCATCGATTTCCGCGACGGTCCGGTCGAACTCGGCGAAGGCGACTTCATCGTCGTGCCGCGCGGCGTCGAACACCGGCCGCGTTCGCTGACACCGGAACCTGTGGTGCTGATGTTCGAACCGGCAACGACGCTCAACACCGGCAATGCCAAGAGCGCTCTCACCGTCACCGACCTGAAGCGGCTGTGAACCCATGAACGCTGCGCCTTTCTCCTCGCTCTCGGCCGATCACCAGCGCCTGCAGGCTCTGGTCGGCGCGTGGCGCGGCGAGGAAGAGGTCGCGGACACACAATGGGCCGATGGGGGCTCAGCGACTTCGGAAGTACTGGCAGAGGCACAGTTCGGCGGCCTGTTCGTAGTGCAACGCTATCGCCAGCGCCGCGACGGGACGATTTCGTTCGGCGCGCACAGCGTGTTCGGCTTCGACCGGCAAAACAGCCTTGTCACCATGCATCAGTTCGATTCGATGGGCTTTGTGCCGGCCTCGCCGGCCTCCGGCACGTGGGAGGGCAACACACTGACGCTGTTGCGCTCGTCGCCGCGCGGGGCCGCACGCGTGACCTACGCTTTCGACGGCAGCGACAGCTATCGCATGCGACTGCAATTCCAGCCCGTCGGCAGCGACGGCTGGCAAGACATGATGAGCGGCCTTTACCGGCGCGTCCCGCCTTCCGTTTTGGGGGATGGCTGAGCGATGGAAATCCTGGGCAAAGCGGTTGAAGAAAGACACATAATCACACATATATTGGCTGTGTGTTTATGTGGAGACGAGCGATGAAGAACGTCACCCTGGCCATGGACGAGGCCCTGCTCGAGAAGGCGCGAGGCCTTGCCGGACGTCGCAAGACGACGCTCAACGCCCTCATTCGTTCACTGCTTGCGCATGAAGTCGAGCAGGAAGATCGGATTGCCTGGGCCAAGGCGGGAATGAAGCGGCTTATGGACGAGGCTGCGAAACGGAGCGACAGCGCCGACACCCCCTATAAGTGGGATCGAAGGGACGCCTATGCCGACCGGGAAGATCGACTGCTTTCTCGACACGAACGTCCTGATCTACGCGGCTTCGGAGAAGAATCGTGACCCACGTCGCGCGCCAATCGCAGAAGACCTGGTATCGAGCACTGTCTTTGGCGTGTCGGGGCAAACCTTGGCCGAATTCACAGCGGTGGCGCGAGGAAAATCCCTTCTGGGGGATGATCTGCTCGACCAATGGCTGGTCCTCCTCGGCACTTGTCCGCTGGTGCCTGTCGACGAAAGCTATGTTCGCGCAGGACTGGACCTCGCCCGCCGCTACGGAATTCACTACTACGACGCCGCGCTTCTTGCCGCAGCCGGATATCTCGGCGCGCCGATTTTCTACACCGAAGATCTCAACCACAACCAGGTTTATGGCTCGGTGCGAGCCGTCAATCCTTTCTTGTAATCGCTGAATTCAGAGGCGTTCTCACCATGTCCATTCTCGTCGACAAGAACACCAAGGTGCTCGTGCAGGGCCTGACCGGCAAGACCGGCACCTTCCACACCGAACAGGCGCTGGCCTATCACGGGACCAAGATGGTCGGCGGCATCCATCCCAAGAAGGGCGGCGAGACTTGGACCGGCGCCAAGGGCGAGAACCTGCCGATCTTCGCCACCGTCGCCGAGGGCAAGGCCAAGACCGGCGCCAACGCTTCCGTCGTCTATGTGCCGCCGGCGGGTGCTGCCGAAGCCATCATCGAGGCCATCGAGGCCGAAATCCCGCTCATCGTCTGCATCACCGAAGGCATTCCCGTCATGGACATGATCAAGGTCAAGGCGCGGCTCGACCGTTCGACGTCGCGGCTGATCGGCCCGAACTGTCCCGGCGTGCTCACCCCCGACGAATGCAAGATCGGCATCATGCCCGGGAACATCTTCCGCAAGGGTTCGGTCGGTGTTGTTTCGCGCTCGGGAACGCTTACCTATGAAGCCGTGTTCCAGACCACCAATGTCGGCCTCGGCCAGACCACCGCTGTCGGCATCGGTGGCGATCCCGTCAAAGGCACCGAATTCATCGACGTGCTCGAAATGTTCCTCGCCGACGACGAGACCAAGTCGATCATCATGATCGGCGAGATCGGCGGCTCGGCCGAGGAAGACGCCGCGCAGTTTCTCAAGGACGAGGCCAAACGCGGCCGCCGCAAGCCGATGGCGGGCTTCATCGCCGGACGCACGGCGCCAGCCGGCCGCACCATGGGCCATGCGGGCGCGGTTATCTCGGGCGGCAAGGGCGGCGCCGAAGACAAGATCGCGGCAATGGAATCGGCCGGGATAAAAGTTTCGCCATCGCCGGCCCGGCTGGGCACGACGCTGGTCGAGGCAATTAAGGGCTAGTGAGTAGTCAATAGTGAGTAGTGAAAAGGGAAGAACGGGTGAGTAGCAGCTGAACGGGAAAGTCTTCATTTTTCCTACTCCTTACTGACTACTCACTATTCCCCTCGAAAGGAGACGGAGCCAGGCTCCGCAGACAAAATGGCACGACAAGATCAGGCCAACGACCAATTTTCGCTCACCTCTTTCCTCTATGGCGGCAATGCCGATTATATCGACGCGCTCTATGCGGCGTATGAGGACGATCCAGCCTCGGTCAATCCCGAATGGCAGGAGTTCTTCGCCGGCCTGAAGGACGATGCCGGGGATGTCCGCAAGAACGCCAAGGGCGCCTCGTGGGCCAAGCCCTCCTGGCCGCTGCAGGCCAATGGCGAGCTGGTGTCGGCGCTCGACGGCAATTGGGGCCTGGTCGAGAAGCACATCGAAAAGAAGGTCAAGGAGAAGGCAGCCGTCAACGGCGCCGTCCCCTCCGACGCCGACGTGCACCAGGCGACGCGCGATTCCGTGCGCGCCATCATGATGATCCGCGCCTATCGCATGCGCGGCCATCTGCACGCCAATCTCGACCCGCTCGGCATCGCCACGCTCGAGGATTACAACGAGCTGTCGCCAGAGAATTACGGCTTCACCGAAGCCGACTACGACCGGCCGATCTTCCTCGACAATGTGCTCGGGCTCGAATTCGGCACCATCCGCCAGATGCTCGACATCCTGACCCGCACCTATTGCTCGACGCTCGGCGTCGAGTTCATGCACATCTCCGATCCGGAAGAGAAGGCGTGGATCCAGGCGCGCATCGAGGGCGCCGACAAGGAGATCTCCTTCACCGCGACCGGCAAGAAGGCGATCCTGCAGAAACTGATCGAGGCCGAGGGCTTCGAGCAGTTCGCCGACGTCAAGTTCAAGGGCACCAAGCGCTTCGGCCTCGACGGCGGCGAAGCGCTGATCCCGGCACTGGAACAGATTGTCAAGCGCGGCGGCCAGCTCGGGCTGAAGGAGATCGTGCTCGGCATGGCGCATCGCGGCCGCCTCAACGTGCTCTCCCAGGTGATGGCCAAGCCGCATCGCGCCATCTTCCACGAATTCAAGGGCGGCTCGGCCGCACCCGACGAGGTCGAGGGCTCGGGCGACGTCAAATACCATCTTGGCGCCTCCTCGGACCGCGAGTTCGACGGCAACAAGGTGCACCTGTCGCTGACCGCCAATCCCTCGCATCTGGAAATCGTCGACCCTGTGGTGATGGGCAAGGCGCGCGCCAAGCAGGATTATCTGTTCGGCCGCGGTCGCGAGGAGATCGTGCCGCTGGAAGAGCGGGCCAAGGTGCTGCCGCTTTTGCTGCATGGCGACGCAGCCTTTGCCGGCCAGGGTGTCATTGCCGAAATCCTCGGCCTATCGGGCCTGCGCGGCCACCGCGTTGCCGGCACATTGCATTTCATCATCAACAACCAGATCGGCTTCACCACCAACCCACGTTTCTCGCGCTCGTCGCCCTATCCGTCCGACGTCGCCAAGATGATCGAGGCGCCGATCTTCCACGTCAATGGCGACGATCCGGAAGCCGTGGTGCACGCCACCAAGGTGGCGATCGAATTCCGCATGAAATTCCACAAGCCTGTCGTGGTCGACATGTTCTGCTACCGCCGCTTCGGCCACAACGAGGGCGACGAGCCGGCCTTCACGCAGCCGATCATGTACCGCAACATCCGCAACCATAAGACAACGGTGCAGATCTATGCCGACCGGCTGATCGCCGAAGGCCACTTGACGCAGGCCGAGTTCGACAAGCTCAAGGCCGACTGGCGGGAGCACCTGGAATCCGAGTGGGAAGTCGGCCAGCATTACAAGCCCAACAAGGCCGATTGGTTGGATGGCGCCTGGTCGGGCCTGCGTACGGCCGACAACCAGGACGAACAGCGGCGCGGCAAGACCGCGGTGCCGGCCAAGACACTGAAGGAGATCGGCAAGAAGCTGACTGAGGTGCCGAAGGATTTCGAGGCGCACAAGACGATCATCCGCTTTCTCGAAAACCGCCGCCAGGCCATCGAATCCGGCGAAGGCATCGACTGGTCGACGGCCGAGGCGCTGGCTTTTGGCGCCATCCTGCTCGACGGCAACCCGATCCGCCTCTCCGGGCAGGATTCGGAGCGCGGTACCTTCTCGCAGCGCCATTCCGTGCTCTACGACCAGCGCGACGAGACCCGCTACATCCCGCTCAACAATCTGTCGGCGGCGCAGGCCGGCTATGAGGTCATCAACTCGATGCTGTCCGAAGAAGCCGTGCTCGGCTTCGAATATGGCTACAGCCTGGCCGAGCCGAAGGCGCTGACGCTGTGGGAAGCGCAGTTCGGCGACTTCGCCAATGGCGCCCAGGTGGTGTTCGACCAGTTCATATCCAGCGGAGAGCGCAAGTGGCTGAGAATGTCGGGCCTCGTCTGCCTGCTGCCGCATGGCTATGAGGGCCAGGGGCCGGAACATTCGTCTGCCCGGCTTGAGCGTTTCCTCCAGCTCTGCGCCGAAGACAACATGCAAGTGGCCAACTGCACGACGCCGGCCAACTACTTCCACATATTGCGTCGGCAGTTGAAGCGCGACTTCCGCAAGCCGCTGATCCTGATGACGCCGAAGTCACTGTTGCGCCACAAGCGGGCGGTGTCGACGCTGCCGGAAATGTCGGGCGAAAGCTCGTTCCACCGGCTGCTGTGGGACGATGCCCAGCTCTTGCCCAACCAGGCCATCAAGCTGACCAAGGATTCCAAGATCCGCCGTGTCGTGCTGTGCTCGGGCAAGGTCTATTACGACCTCTACGAGGAGCGCGAGAAACGCGGCATCAACGACATCTATCTGCTGCGTGTCGAACAACTCTACCCGTTCCCGGCCAAGGCGCTGATCACCGAATTGTCGCGCTTCCGCAATGCCGAAATGGTGTGGTGCCAGGAGGAGCCCAAGAACATGGGCGCATGGTCGTTCATCGACCCGTATCTGGAATGGGTGCTGGCGCATATCGACGCCAAGCACCAGCGGGTGCGCTACACCGGCCGGCCGGCAGCCGCCTCGCCGGCGACCGGGCTTATGTCCAAGCACCTCGCCCAGCTCGCCGCCTTGCTCGAAGATGCGCTCGGCGAGTAGGCAGAATTGGGCGAATAGAACAGACAGATAGAAACGGACAGGCACAATGGCTACCGAAATCCGCGTTCCCACTCTCGGCGAATCCGTCACCGAGGCGACCATCGGCAAATGGTTCAAGAAGGTGGGCGATGCCATTGCCGCCGACGAGCCGCTGGTCGAGCTCGAAACCGACAAGGTGACGGTCGAGGTTCCCTCGCCGGGCGCTGGAACCTTGGGCGAGATCGCGGCCAAGGAAGGCGAGACGGTCGGGGTCGGCGCGCTTCTGGGCTCGATTTCGGCCGGCGCCGCCGCCGCACCGGTCACCAAGCCGCAAGCCGTGGCGCAGGCATCCAGCCCCGACGCGGCGCAGACCACCAAGCAGGCTGCCGCCGAGACCGCCAAGGTCGCCGGCGACGCCGGTCCGGTCGAGCCGCGCAGCATGCCGCCGGCGCCGGCAGCGGCGAAACTGATCGCCGAGAACAATCTGTCGGTCGACCAGCTTTCCGGCTCCGGCAAGCGCGGCCAGGTGCTGAAGGGCGACGTGCTCGACGCCATCTCCAAGGGTGCGCCGTCGCAGCCGGCCGAAACGCCGAAGGCGGCTCCGGTCTCGGCGGCGCCTGTCTCTGCCCGTGCGCCGTCCTCAGGCGACGATGCGGCGCGCGAGGAGCGCGTGCGCATGACCAAGTTGCGCCAGACCATCGCGCGCCGGCTCAAGGAAGCGCAGTCGACCGCCGCCATGCTCACCACCTTCAACGAGGTGGACATGTCAGCGGTGATGGCGCTCAGGACCAAGTACAAGGACGTGTTCGAGAAGAAGCACGGCGTGAAGCTCGGCTTCATGGGCTTCTTCACCAAGGCCGTCACCCATGCCTTGAAGGAAATCCCCTCGGTCAACGCCGAGGTCGACGCCACCGATATCATCTTCAAGAACTACGCCCATATCGGCGTCGCCGTCGGCACCGAGAAGGGTCTGGTCGTTCCGGTGGTGCGCGATGCCGACCAGATGTCTATCGCCGAGATCGAGAAGGAGATCGGCCGGCTCGGCATCGCCGCGCGCGACGGCAAGCTGTCGGTCGCCGACATGCAGGGCGGCACGTTCACGATTTCCAATGGCGGCGTCTACGGGTCGCTGATGTCCACGCCGATCCTCAACGCGCCGCAGTCGGGTATTCTGGGCATGCACAAGATCCAGGACCGGCCCGTGGTGGTCGGCGGCCAGATCGTGATCCGGCCGATGATGTATCTGGCGCTGAGCTACGATCACCGCATCGTCGACGGCAAGGAAGCGGTGACCTTCCTGGTGCGCGTCAAGGAAAGCCTGGAGGATCCGGAACGGCTGGTGCTTGATCTGTGAGGCGGTCGGATGGCGGCTCGCGGTCGGAGTAGCCAATAATGGCCCTGTTCCCTGGGCCTGCCAGACCGATAGCGCTGGCGGCCGGTATGGCATTCGCCGCTGTCCACGCTAATGCCGCATGCCCGGCCGAACTCGCCGTCTACGGCGATGCCCAGAGCGGCAGTGAGATCAATTTTACGCCGACCGGCACGTCGGCGACCGTCACCAACACGTTCCGCTTGATCCTCGACAACGATGTGGTGCTGAACGGCATCGTCCAATGGAACGAAGGTGTTTCGCGACCGAACGGGGCGCTGATGTACAAATGCCCGGGAGGCGACGTTACCGGCACCGAGCTTGCCGCCTGCACCTTGTGGAACGGCGTCATCTATACGTCGGATGAAAAGGGCAGCATCGGCCTGTTGCCGGCCGAAGGCGTCGAAGCACCGAAGACGCTGATCCTGCCCGATCTCGGTCCGGTGTTGCATCAATCCACCGCCTATGGCGGCGCCGGGTTTTCGAAAGTGCCGTCGGACGTGTTTGCCTTGAAGGGATGCCAGGAATGAGCGGGACGCAAAAGGTGCTGCTGGTCACCGGCGGCAGCCGCGGCATCGGCGCCGCGATCTGCCGGCTCGGGTCGAAGGCTGGCTATCGCGTAGCGGTCAACTACACCTCCCACCAGACCGCCGCCGAGGCACTGGTCGGCGAAATCAAGGCCGCAGGCGGCGAGGCCTTTGCGGTCAGGGGCGATGTCGGCGTCGAATCCGATATCGTTGCCATGTTTGAAGCCGTCGACCGCGGCTATGGCCGGCTCGATGCTTTCGTCAACAATGCCGGCATCGTCGACGTCAAGGCGCGGGTCGATGAGATGGATGTTTCACGGCTGGAGCGCATGATGCGCATCAATGTCGTGGGGTCGTTCCTCTGCGCCCGCGAAGCGGTGAAGCGGATGTCGAGCCGTCACGGTGGGTCGGGTGGATCCATCGTCAACATCTCGTCGGCTGCGGCAGTTCTGGGCTCGCCGGGCGAATATGTCGACTACGCCGCGTCCAAGGGCGCGATCGACACCTTCACCATGGGGCTCGCCCGCGAGGTGGCGCTGGAAGGCATCCGCGTCAATGCGGTGCGGCCGGGCATCATCGATACCGAAATCCATGCCTCGGGTGGACAGCCGGACCGGATAGAACGCTTCCGCGATCTTCTGCCGATGAAAAGAGCCGGCACCGCGGATGAAGTCGCGGGCGCGGTTCTCTACCTGTTGTCCGATGCCGCGTCCTATACGACCGGCGCGATCCTGAACGTCAGCGGCGGCCGCTGAGCGCCCCAAGAAAAAGGGAAACAAACATGGCTTATGACGTCGTAATCATCGGCTCGGGACCGGGCGGCTATGTCTGCGCCATCAAGGCGGCCCAGCTCGGGCTGAAGGTCGCGGTGGTCGAGAAGAACCCGACCTTCGGCGGCACCTGCCTCAACATCGGCTGCATTCCGTCCAAGGCGTTGCTGCATGCCTCCGAGATGTTCGCCGAAGCCGGCCACTCCTTCGACACACTGGGTGTCGAAGTGACACCGAAGCTCAATTTGAAGAAGATGATGGCGCACAAGGACGCCACGGTGACGGCGAACGTCAACGGCGTCGCCTTCCTGTTCAAGAAGAACAAGATCGATAGTTTTCGCGGCATCGGCACGGTGGTCGCGGCGGGCAAGGTGTCGGTGACGAGCGAGGACGGCAAGGTCGAGGAAATCGAGACGAAGAACATCGTCATCGCCACCGGCTCGGATGTCGCCGGCATTCCTGGCGTCACGGTCGACTTCGACGAAAAAGTCATCGTGTCCTCGACCGGCGCGCTGTCGCTGGACAAGGTGCCCGGCCATCTCGTCGTGGTCGGCGGCGGCGTCATCGGGCTCGAGCTCGGCTCGGTCTGGGCGCGGCTCGGCGCCAAGGTCACCGTGGTCGAATTCCTCGACACCATCCTCGGCGGTATGGACGGTGAGGTCTCCAAGCAATTCCAGCGGCTGCTCTCCAAGCAGGGCTTCGAATTCAGGCTCGGCGCCAAGGTCACCGGCGTCGCCAAGGCCAAGAAGGGCGCCAGCGTCACTTTCGAGCCTGTGAAAGGCGGCGCGGCCGAGACGATCGAGGCCGACATGGTGCTGATCGCCACCGGCCGCCGCGCTTTCGCCGACAGCCTGGGCCTGAAGGAAGCGGGCGTCGAGGTCGATGAGCGCGGCCGGGTCAAGACCGACGCGCACCTCAGGACCAACGTACCAGGCATCTATGCCATCGGCGATGTCATCGCCGGGCCGATGCTGGCGCACAAGGCCGAGGATGAGGGCGTGGCAGTGGCCGAGACCATTGCCGGCCAGGCCGGCCATGTGAACTATGACGTCATTCCGAGCGTCGTCTACACCAGCCCGGAGATCGCTTCGGTCGGCAAGACCGAGGAAGAATTGAAGAAGGCCGGCATCGACTACAAGGTCGGGAAATTCCCGTTCACCGCCAATGGCCGGGCGCGCGCCATGCTGCACACCGACGGCTTCGTCAAGATCCTGGCCGACAAGGCCACCGACCGCGTGCTCGGCGTTCACATCGTCGGCTTCGGCGCCGGCGAGATGATCCACGAGGCGGCGGTGCTGATGGAATTCGGCGGCTCGTCGGAAGATCTCGCCCGCACCTGTCATGCCCATCCGACCATGTCGGAAGCAGTGAAGGAAGCGGCATTGGCGACGTTCTTCAAGCCGATCCATATTTAGAACGATCCAGGAAAATCATGAAACGGTTTTCCCGGGCAAGCGCGTAACGCTTCCCTTGAGGGAATTGCCTCCTTGCCTGCCCCAAACAGAACGGCCCACCGGAAGGCGGGCCGTTCTTCGTTGAAAGCCGTGGCCCGATTACTGGGCCGGTGCGGGAGCTGGGGCCGGCGCAGGAGCCGGTGTCGCCGGTGCAGGGGCCGGCGCGGGTGCTGGGGCAGGGGCAGGGGCAGGAGCCGGTTCGGCGGGCTTCATCGGCTCCGTGGGCGCTGGCGCCGGGGCCGGTGTGCTCGCGGCGGGCGGTTCGGTCGCCGGATGCTCACCACTTCTTCCGAAAACATAATACGCGACAATCGCCAGAATAACGACGACCAATGCAATCAGCCAAGGGCTGCCGCCGCCACCTGATCTGGGCGTGTCGTTTGATGGATTCGCCATAAAAGTGTCCTCCGTGGATGAAAATGATCAATCAACAGCCATCAACGCGCAACCGTTGATGGGGTTTCACGCTAGGGAAGGAAAGCGCCGAAAACGCGGCGCCTGATTCCTCCGCTGCCCACGCGACTCAATCGACAGCGGTGACAGTATAGCCGGCTTTGCGGAAATCCTCGACCAGGCCCTCGGGACCGGGCAGATGCAGCGCGCCGACGGCGATGAAGGCACTGCCTTTGGCGAGGAATGGTCCGGCATGATCGACCATCGCCTTGTTGCGGCTGGTGATCATGGTCTGCTCGAACGCCGCATAGCCTGTCGCGTCGCCCGTCTCGCCGGGCAGCACGGCGCGAAACAGCGGCCAAAACATGCCGGTCTCGCCGCGCTGGTAGAGCACGATCATGGTTTCGTTGACGTCGTTCATCTTGTCGCCGAGCTTCAGCGTGTCGACCAGTCCCTTCATGTGGAACGCCATCGGCAGCGAAGCCATGGCGCGCAGCTGGTCGACGACGGTTTCCAGCCCTTCGACGGATTTGCCGGAGGCCTTGGCATCCTCGGCAAGCTTGACGTCGAGCACCGGCGCGCCGCCCGCCTTGCGGGCGAGCTCGCAGGCTGGAAGCGCCACCATGGCCGACAGCATCCACGGCTTCATCTTGGCGACGGTTGCCGACGGGATGCCGCGTTCGTCGAGCGCCTTGTCGACCGCCGCGGCGTCGTCGGGCGACAGCAGCGACGACAGCGTGGTGCTGTCGGTGAACATCATCAGCTCCGGCTGCTTGAGCAGGGCCGCCATCATCTTCTGCTGGTCGAGCACTTCGGTGGTCTCGATGACGATGGTGCCGGCGCCGTCATAGGCCTTCTGCGCCGCCGGCGGCAGCGCTGTGACGCGCGGGTCGGTCATATGCATGGTGCCGAACAGGAAGGACGGCTGTTCGCCCGTCTTCTCCAGCTTCCACAGCAGGCCCTTGCCGTTCGGCGTTGCGGCGGCTTCCGCCTCGATCTTGCGGTAGGTGGACGGGTCACTTTTCTGCAACGCCGACAGCATGTCGGCGCCGGTGCAGGACGGGATTTCGGCATGCGCTTTGCCCGCCGCAAACAACAGGACGGCGAGCAGAGACAGGAAGAACAGCACATGGAACGCCAGGAGCAGCTTCAGCGAGAAGAGCGCAGCGCGGTCGGCGATGACGATGACCCGTTTCATGGTCCTTTCCTAAGCTGGAAAAACGGCAAAACGGTTAACCCGGAGAACGAAATTGTCTTCGGTTCAATCAGTTTTGACTATCGCTCGAATTACTGAACGGCTTGCGGTTGGTTGAGCCGCCCACCCCTCATCATCCCGTGGCGAAGTCCGGAAGCCTCGCGCAACCCCAATACTTCACGCCCTCGGGTGAGCCGATTCATAGATCTCCAACAGCCTCGACGTATCGACGCCGGTGTAGATCTGCGTGGTCGACAGGCTGGCATGGCCGAGCAGTTCCTGGATGGTGCGCAGGTCGCCGCCGCGGCCGAGCAGATGCGTGGCGAAGGAATGGCGCAAGGCGTGCGGCGTTGCGGTGTCCGGCAGGTTGAGCGCCGAGCGCAGCTTGGCCATCTCGCGCTGGACGATGGCCGGGTTGAGCGGGCCGCCGCGCGCGCCGCGAAACAACCGGCCCTTGGGGTCGAGATGGTAGGGGCACAGCCGGCGGTATTCGGCAACCGCCCTGAGCGCCACCGGCAGCACCGGCACCAGCCGCGTCTTGCCGCCCTTGCCGGTGACGCGCAGCACCGTGTCGGCCTCCGACGCCAGTTCGGCGCCGGCAAGGCCGAGCGCCTCGGAAATGCGCAGGCCCGAGCCGTAGAGCAGCGTCAGCACGGCGGCGTTGCGGGCGGCGATCCAGGGTTCCTCCGCCAATTGACCCTCGACGGAAACGACATGTTTTGCGTCACTGGCCGTCAGCGGTTTCGGCAGTGACTTTGGTTGGCGAGGCGCGCGCAGGGCCGCCGCGCCCGCTGCGTTGGCGAGACCACGCCGTTCCAGAAAGCGCAAGAGTGAGCGAATGCCGGCCAGCCCCCGGCCGAGCGTGCGGGCGCCTGCGCCTTCATTGCGGCGGGCGGCGAGAAAGCCGCGCAGGTCGGCCGGGCGCAGATCGGCGATGTCGGCTATGCCGGGCGGGCCGCCATTATGACCCGTCAGGAAATGCAGGAACTGCCTGGTGTCGCGCTCGTAGGCTTCCACCGTCTCGGGCGACAGCCGACGTTCTCGCGCGAGCATCTTGAGCCAGCTTTCGCGCGCCGCCTGGAGGTCGGGCTTTGCCGGGATAAGGAATTCCTGCATGGCGTCGTTCCGGTTCGCCGTCATTTTCCGGCAGCCGGGTTAGGAAGCGGTGAAGAGGCGTCATTGAAATGACAATCCGGTGGGGCTAGGAGTCGACCGGCGGCAAGTCAAAACCGTGGTGATTGGCCAAACGGGGTATCCGCAAATAGAGAGTTGCAGGAACGAAACCCGTGAGCCTTTCTGAACTGCCGTGGGTTTGATCACCGTAACGAATGGGTCCTCGGGTCTGCGCAGTCGCTTCGCGCCTGCTCCGCCCGTGGATGACGAAGGTAAAAGCGCGCCATGAGCAAGCCCCAGAACCCTGTCCAGATGGCCGTGATCGGCGCCGCTCACGGCATCAAGGGCGAATTGCGCGTCAAAACCTTTACCGGCGATCCGCTGGCGCTCGCCGATTACGGGCCGCTTTACGCAAGGGACGGCCGCGCCTTCCAGATCATGGACATAAGGCCCGCCAACACCGTGGTCGTGGTGCGCTTCAAGGGTGTCAGTGACCGCAACGCGGCCGAGGCGCTGGCCGGCACGGAGCTGTTCGTCGATCGCTCCATGCTGCCCGATGACGGCGAGGAGGACGAATTCTATCATGCCGACCTGATCGGTCTGGAGGTTCGGGACGATACGGGAGCCGTCCTTGGTAAGGTCGTCGCCGTGCACAATTTCGGCGGCGGCGACATCCTCGATGTGACGCTGGCCGGACGCAAGGGCGTGTTGATCCCGTTCACGCAGGCCGCTGTGCCCGAAGTGTCCATCGCCGAGGGTTTTGTGCGCGTCAACCAGGCGGCGGCCGGACTGGTCGAGGACGAGGACGGCGAAGCGCCGCGCGAGGAAGGCTTCGACCCGAAGGGCAGGCCGCGCGGCCCGAGGGACGCCGGGGGCAACCGGTGAGCTTCTCCGCCTCCGTGCTTACGCTCTACCCGGAAATGTTTCCGGGTCTGCTTGGCCTGTCGCTGGCCGGGCGGGCGCTGGAGGCGGGTACATGGTCGCTGCAAGCAATCCAGATCCGCGACTTTGCAACCGACCGCCACCGCACTGTCGACGACACGCCGGCCGGCGGCGGCGCCGGCATGGTGATGCGCGCCGATGTCTTGGCCAGGGCGATCGACCATGCCTCGCCCGAAGGCGATTTGCGGCCACGGCTGCTGATGAGCCCGCGTGGAAAGCCGCTGACGCAGGCGCGCGTGCGCGAACTGGCCGCCGGGCCGGGCGCCGTCATCCTGTGCGGCCGCTTCGAAGGCATCGACCAGCGGGTGATCGACGCGCGAGGATTGGAGGAAGTCTCGGTCGGAGACTTCATTCTGTCCGGTGGCGAGCCGGCGGCGCTTGTGCTGCTCGACGCGGTCGTGCGGCTGCTGCCCGGCGTCATGGGCAATGCCGTGTCGGGTGAAGAAGAGAGCTTTGAAAACGGCCTGCTCGAACACCCGCATTACACGCGGCCGCAGGATTTCGAGGGCCGGCCCATTCCCGAGGTGCTGACCTCGGGCAACCACGGCAAGATCGCGGCGTGGCGGCGGGCACAGTCGGAGAAGCTGACTCGAGAACGGCGGCCGGACTTGCTCGGCTCTCCTCAGCCCTTGGCGAAATAGTAGAAAGCCAGGAACAGCCCGACCGCGACGACGAAGCCACGCACCACGTTCTGCGGCACGCGCTTGGCGATCCACACGCCGGCATAGCCGCCCAACGCGCCGCCGGGGATCATGACGATCGCTTGCGGCCAGGCGACGACGCCACCCGAGACGAAGACGATGATGGCGACCGCTGCGATGACCATGGCCAGCATGTTTTTCAGCGCGTTCAGGCGGTGGTAGTCGCCGGCCTGGGTCAGGCCGAGCGTCGCCAGCATCATCACGCCCATGCCGGCCCCGAAGAAGCCGCCATAGATGGCGGTGACGAACTGCGCCAGCGAGCCGGCCAACGAGCCCACAGAAGCCTCATGCCCCGGCTTGGGTGCGGGCTTCAGCCACGGCCCGGCGGCGAACAGCGCCGTCGCGGCCAGCAGCAGCCACGGCACCAGGACGCGAAATGACGGATTGTCCAGCGCCAGCAGGATAAGCGCGCCGGCCAGTGCGCCGAGCGCCGATATCAGGCAGAGCAGCAGGGCGCCACGCCAGAAATGGCGGATGTCGTCCCGGTAGGCCAGCGTCGAGGTGATGTAGCCGGGAAATTGCGTCACCGAGGAGGTCGCGTTGGCGACGATCGGCGGCAGGCCGACCAAGGTCATGGCACCGAACGTGATGAAGGTGCCGCCGCCCGCGACCGCATTGGCGGCGCCGGAAAGAAAACCCGCCATGAATAGCAGGACCGCGTCGAAAAAGGACATGAGGATGCCGCCCGAGAACTATGGTTGCCTCGCCTTAGGCAGCTTGAAGGGCCCTTGCAACCCGGCAGTGGACAGATACGATGGTGCACGCGAGCAAAAAAGACGCGGCCAAGACGTGACAAAGCGTCGAAATAGCTGTATGTGCCCGCCGAACCGGGAGAAATCTGCCGGACCCGTCAACAATGGCGGTGTAGTCGCCCCTGCCCGATGTTTTCGAACAAAGGGCATAGCCGAGCGGTCATTGGAACTGCAAGGCGAGCGCCGGGCGCTCTGACTGTCGGAAGAACAAGAAGTGGATTATTGAGATGGATCTCATCCGTCAGCTCGAGGCCGAACAGGCCGCCAAGATCGAAGCCAAGCGCAAGCTTCCCGAATTTCAGCCCGGCGACACCGTGCGCGTCCAGGTCCGCGTAACCGAGGGCACCCGCACCCGCGTCCAGGCCTATGAAGGCGTCGTCATCGCCCGCGCCGGTTCGGGCTTCCAGGAAAATTTCACCGTCCGCAAGATCTCCTACGGCGAAGGCGTCGAGCGCGTCTTCCCGGTGTTTTCGCCAATGGTCGAAGGCGTCGAGATCGTGCGTCGCGGCAAGGTGCGTCGTGCCAAGCTCTATTATCTGCGCGACCGTCGCGGCAAGTCGGCCCGTATTTCGGAGAACACCGGCGTGCGCGCCCGCAAGCTCAACGATGAGGAGCGCGACGCGCTGAACGCCGAGAAGGCGCGCATCGAGGCCGAGAAGGTTGCCGCCGCGCAGGCGCTGGCCGCCGAGACGGCCGCCAAGGAAGCCGCCGAGAAGAAGGCCGCCGACGAGGCCGCCAAGGCTGCGGAAGCCGCTGCCGCCGAATAAGGCTTTCGACAGAGACTTCTGAAAAAGGCGGCTTCGGCCGCCTTTTTTTCGTTTCGGAGCCCGCCCTTTGCCACATGCGGGCTTCCAAAGCGGGATTGACTTCTATAATACGGTACACTAATTAATCGTGTACAAATTAATTTTGGAGACTTGATATGACCGCACTCTATTCGACCCAGGCGCGTGCCGTCGGCGGCCGCGCCGGCCACGTCCAGACCGATGACGGCCTGCTCAGCCTTGATCTCGCAATGCCGAAGGAGCTTGGCGGCAAGGGTGGCGCCACCAATCCCGAACAGCTTTTCGCCGCCGGCTATGCCGCTTGCTTCGAAAGCGCCATGCGGTTTCTCGCCGGCAAGCAGAAACTGCCGCTGCGCGATGCCTCGGTGACGGCCACTGTCAGCCTCCATCCCAACGGTCAGGGCGGTTTCCTGCTCGGCGTTTCCCTGGCGGCCGAGACGAAAGGTCTTGATCAGGCGGCCGCCGAAGCGCTTGTATCGGCAGCGCACCAGATCTGCCCCTACTCCAACGCAACCAGGGGCAATATCGAGGTGGCGATTTCGGCAAAGGCGACATGACGGCGAAAACCAAAGACACGGCCAACCAGGTCCCGGCGGGTGACGCCGGGACAAGCGCGGTCCCAAGGCTCAGCGACCAGCTCTGCTTCGCGCTCTATTCGGCGAGCGGATTGATGACGAAGCTCTACCGGCCGTTGCTCGATCCGCTTGGCCTGACCTATCCGCAATATCTGGCCATGCTGGCGCTGTGGGAGCGCGCGCCGAGCACGGTGGGCGAGCTCGGCGAGGCGCTGGGCCTCGATTCGGCGACGCTGACGCCGCTGCTCAAGCGGCTCGAGGCCGGCGGCCTGGTTACGCGCCGGCGCGATCCTGCCGACGAGCGCCGCGTGCTGGTCGAGCCGACAGCCAAGGGCCAAGCCTTGCGCGAGCGCGCCAGGGACATCCCCGCCGCCATGCTCTGCAGCATGCCGCTCGACCCAGCCGAGTTGAAGTCGCTGCATGGCACGCTGACCCGCTTCGTCGCCGGGCTGCGCGAGGCCGATGCCGGAGCGCCGCAGCGCGGCTGATCGGCCACGGCAAGGATCGTTTCCCAAAATCCCGGCCGAAAGTATCTATTTGCGTTTTTCGCCGGCCGTGGCGCAGCGGAGCGTCTTGCATGGCGCTTGCGGAGAGCTAAAGTCGGCGCCGGATTCCTTTGCAAGCCCGGCCCGTGTCCGGGCGCTTTCACTTCCGGGGAGTGTGTCATGACAAAATCGAAACTGCTGCTGGCCGGCCTGCTTGCCGTCATGCTTGCGCCCGTTGCCGCCTTCGCCCAGGCGCTGCCCGATCTCGGCGGCAAGAAAGTGGTGGTGGTGACGGAAAACGCCTATCCGCCGCTACAGTTCATCGATGCCAAGACCGGAAAACAGATCGGCTGGGAATATGACGCGATGAACGAGATCGCCAAGCGGCTGAATTTCACCGTCGAGTACCAGAACACGTCCTGGGACGCGATGATCCAGGCGGTTTCCGACAACCAGTATAACATCGGCATGACCGGCATCACCATCAAGGACGACCGCAAGCAGAAGGTGGATTTCTCCGACCCCTATATGCGCTCGGAACAGTTCATGTTGGTGCGCGGCGACGAGAGCCGCTTCACCGACGCCAAGACCTTCGGCGCCTTCAAGGACGGGCTGATCGGCGCGCAGGCCGGCACGACGCCCTTCTACACCGCTGTCTACAGCGTGCTGGACGGCAATGAGCAGAACCCGCGCATAAAGCTGTTCGAGACGTTCGGTGCCACCGTGCAGGCGCTGAAGACTGGCGACGTCGATGTGGTGCTCACGGACGGCACTGCGGGCAAGGGCTATGTCGACGCTTCCGAGGGCAAGCTGAAGCTGATCGGCGGCCCGCTCGGCACCGAGGATTTCGGCTTCATCTTTCCCAAGGGCTCCGACCTGGTGAAGCCTGTCAACGCCGCGATCGCCGCGCTCAAGGCCGACGGCACGTTCGATGCGCTGAACAAGAAATGGTTTCTTGATTACAAGATGGGGCAGTAGTTCGTCTTGATGCGGGCGGTGCGCGTGCGGGAACTCGCGCTGAGTTTGCGCTTGAACGCCCCCCTCTGCCCTGCCGGGCATCTCCCCCTCAAGGGGGGAGATTGGCAGCTTGGCCTTCGTCCCACATGCAGCATCGATGAAGATTGGCGAAGGTCGATGAGACATCTGATCTCCCCCCTTGAGGGGGAGATGTCCGGCAGGACAGAGGGGGGCGCCTTGGCGCCTGCCTTGCGCACTATGCACCTCGCCGGCCACGCCTGATGGCCCCCCCACCATCCTCCGTCAAACCTGAATTCCCCTGGTGGCTGGCCGCCGCCCTTGTCCTTGCCTTGGCCGCCGCGCTCGCCATCGCCGCCAGCGATCTTTATGCCCAGGTCTTCGCCACTGTCGCCAAGGGCATCGGCGTCACCGTCTTCGTCACCATTGTCGCCTTCGCGCTGGCCTCGATCATCGGCCTCGGCATCGCGCTGATGGGATTGTCGGGTTCGCAGTGGCTGCGGCAGATCGCGCGTTTCTATGTCGAGATCATCCGTGGCGTACCGATCCTGGTGCTTTTGTTCTGGATCGCGTTTGCCGGCGCACCGGCTTTCGTCGCAGCCTGGAACGCGCTGACCGCGCCGCTGCAGAGCACCGGCTATCTCGGCGAGTTGCAGGTGCGCGACGTCTCGCTCTTGTGGCGCGCCGTCATGGCGCTGACCATCGGCTATTCCGCCTTCATCTCCGAAGTGTTCCGGGCCGGCATCCAGGCGGTCGAGAAGGGCCAGATCGAAGCGGCCAAGGCGCTCGGGCTCACGCGGGCGCAACGTTTCCGGCTCATCGTCTTTCCGCAGGCGATCCGTACCATCCTGCCGCCGCTCGGCAATGACTTCGTCGCCCTGGTCAAGGATTCCTCGCTGGTCTCGGTGCTCGGTGTCGCCGACATCACGCAGATGGGCAAGGTCTATGCCGCCGGTTCCTTCCGCTTCTTCGAGACCTATTCGATAACAGCCTACATCTATCTCATCCTGACCGTCGGCTTGTCTTTGGCGCTCCGGGCGCTGGAACGGCGGCTGCGCCGCCAGCATCAGGAATAGTGTTTCGGCAAGGACGGCGTTACGCTCCGGTTGCGCACTGGAGGAGGAGCATGCCCATGAACGTCGACAAGGCCAATGCTGCGCTGGATTCGGTCTATACGGCCGATACGCCCGAAACCCTGGCGCAGGCCTATGCCGCATGGGCCGCGACTTATGACAGCGAGACCGCCTCGCTCGGTTATCTCCTGCCGTTCCTCATCACCGCCTGGGTGGCGCGCCACGTGCCTGCGGGCGAAGGGCCGCTGCTCGACGCCGGCTGCGGCACTGGCCTGTCCGGGCCGTCGCTGAGGGCGCTGGGCTACGGCGATATCGCCGGGCTCGACCTGTCGGACGACATGCTGAAGATCGCCGGCAGCCGCAACGCCTATGGCGAGCTGAAGCAGGGAATGCTGGGCGGCCCGCTGCCCTGGCCCGACGGCCATTTCCGCGCCTTCTTCTCGACCGGCGTGTTCACCATCAGCCATGCGCCGGCTTCCGGCCTGCACGAACTGGTGCGCATCACGAAGAAAGGCGGCCACGCCATCTTCACCGTGCGCGACCAGGTGTTCGAGAGCGGTGGTTTCCAGGCCGTCTTCGACGAGCTGGAACGCACGGGAAAATGGCGGCTGATGGAGCAAAGCCCGTGGTTCCGCTGCTATGCGATTGCCGAGCCGGATGCGCTGGTGAAGACGTTTGTCTTCGAGGTGCTTTGAACCGCGGGTCCGCCAAGCTTGGTGCGCATCCCCCGGAGGCGTGGACGCGAGGACGAGGAACCCAGGTCCCGCGCAGCCACCGCCAATTGCCGAAAAGCCAAAACATTGCTATCTACCCCGCCATGGAAGAGCTTTTTGGCGATCCGGCCTACAAGGGGTTCGTGCTGCAGGACAGAAAACGCCTGCCGTCGCGCTTCTCCGCGCGCGTCTGTGGCGCGCCGACCAGCCGACTTACGCGGGCCGACTGATCAACTCGTTTCGCCTGACATCTCGGCGTCTGCCCTTCCCTTTCTCATATCGACGGATTTACGCACATGAGCGCACCGCGCACCCTCTATGACAAGATTTTCGACGACCACGTCGTCGACCGCCAGGACGACGGCACCTGCCTGCTCTATATCGACCGCCACCTCGTCCATGAGGTGACCAGCCCGCAGGCCTTCGAGGGCCTGCGCATGAGTGGCCGCAAAGTCCGTCATCCCGAAAAGACGCTGGCCGTGGTCGACCACAACGTCTCGACCTCGCCCGAGCGCAAGTTCGGCATCAAGAACGAGGAAAGCCGCATCCAGGTCGAGGCTCTGGCCAGGAACGCCAAGGATTTCGGCGTCGAATATTATTCCGAGAATGACATCCGCCAGGGCATCGTCCACATCATCGGGCCGGAGCAGGGTTTCACCTTGCCCGGCATGACCATCGTCTGCGGCGACAGCCACACCTCCACCCACGGCGCCTTCGGCGCGCTGGCGCACGGCATCGGCACGTCGGAGGTCGAGCACGTGCTGGCGACGCAGACGCTGATCCAGCGTAAGGCCAAGAACATGCTGGTGCGCGTCGACGGCCAGTTGCCGGAAGGCGTCACCGCCAAGGACATTATCCTCGCCATCATCGGGGAGATCGGCACCGCCGGCGGCACCGGCTATGTCATCGAATATGCCGGCGAGGCGATCCGCTCGCTGTCGATGGAAGGCCGCATGACGATCTGCAACATGTCGATCGAGGGCGGCGCGCGCGCCGGCCTGATCGCACCTGACGAGACGACCTTCGCCTATGTCAAGGACAAGCCGCGCGCGCCCAAGGGCGCCGCCTGGGACGCCGCGCTCGCCTACTGGAAGACACTGCAATCCGACGAAGGCGCGCATTTCGACAAGGTGATCGTGCTCGATGCGGCCAAACTGCCGCCGATCGTCTCCTGGGGCTCTTCCCCGGAGGATGTTGTCTCGGTGCAAGGGATTGTGCCGAACCCGGAAGACATCACCGACGAAAACAAGCGCACCTCAAAGCAGCGCGCGCTCGACTATATGGGCCTGACGCCGGGAACGAAGATCACCGACATCGCCCTCGACCGTGTCTTCATCGGCTCCTGCACCAACGGCCGCATCGAGGATCTGCGCGCCGCCGCCAAGGTGGTCGAGGGCCGAAAAGTCAATCCGCGCGTCAACGCCATGATCGTGCCGGGCTCCGGCCTGGTCAAGGAACAGGCCGAGGCCGAAGGGCTGGACAAGATCTTCCTCGCCGCCGGCTTCGACTGGCGCGAGCCGGGCTGCTCGATGTGCCTTGCCATGAACGACGACCGGCTGAAGCCGCATGAGCGCTGCGCCTCGACCTCGAACCGCAATTTCGAGGGCCGGCAGGGCTTCAAGGGGCGCACCCATCTGGTGTCGCCGGCCATGGCTGCGGCGGCGGCGATCGCCGGCCACTTCGTCGATATTCGCGACTGGAAGTAAATCGCGGCTGGTTCGATCGAAACGCAAGGGCCCGGATCGCGATGCGATTCGGGCCTTCTGCTTGAGCGTTCAGAGCATGTTTGGAGCTTCACCGGTCGTCGCGGCGGATGATCTCGTGGAACTGCTCGCGGCGCCCGGGTTCTTCGGCGGCGACCACCAGGGCCAGCCCGCGTTCATCGAAGAGTTTGAACCATTCGTCCCACTCGACCAGCTCATAACCTCCGGCATTGATCGGGCGCTCCGGCTGGTCTTCGTCCTCATAGGCGTGCTGGCCGAATACCAGCCGCAGCATCGCCTGCGTGCCGGCTTCGGGCGACACGTCGACAATGGCCGGAAAGCCGGCGCGCGACGCGGCCCACGAACGGATTGCCTCGTGATCGGTCAGGGTGATTGTATTGGCCATTATCGGTTCCTCTTCTGCGCTGGACAAACGCAGGTCCGGCGCGCCGGTTCCACGTCACGCTCCGCACCAGCGTGACGCATATTCGCTTTCGCTTAACCGCTTGTTTGGGCTTGCGCCCTAAGGTCTTCCCTGACGTCAAGCGAGGGGAAGTCACGGTCTTTTGGACACCGGCCTGCTGATAGCGTTGTTAAACCCGACGATCGCGCTGGCCCTTGGCGCGGCGTTCCTCGTGCTTTGGTTCTATCAGCGCCACCGTCCCTATCTGGCCGTGCTGGCGGTAAGCTATTCGCTTGCGGCGGCCGGGTTCCTGTTCCAGCATTTCACGCTGCCCGTTGGCCTGGCACCGTCGAAGCTGCTCTCCAACCTATGCTTCTGCGTTGCCGGATCCTGCCTGGCCGGCGCGATCGTGGCGCGGCATGGCCAGCGAGTGCCCTATGCCGGGCTTTGCGTCTTGGCGAGCGGCGGCATGGCCGCCTTTTGCTGGTTCCTGTTCGTCCAGCCGGACCTGACATGGCGGGTCCTCGTCATCAATTTCGCGCTCGGCGGCATCAGCCTGGTGGCGGCCGCCGAATTGCGCAAGGTGCGTGGCAATGGCCCGACGGAAAATATCCTGTTCGTCCTGGCGTTGCTCGCGGGGCTGAATTTCTTCGTGCGCACCCTTGCCGTCATCGTCGCGCACGGGCCTTTCGCGACTTATGACGAGCTCTATACATCATCCTATTGGACGACGGCGTTGCTGTCGCATGCGCTGCTGTCGCTGCTGATCGCGCTTTGCCTGTTCTCCGCCGCCGCGCTCGACGTGATGAAGGCGTTGAAGGTCGAAACCTACACCGATCCGCTGTCTCGCCTCCTCAACCGGCGCGGCTTCGAGCAACGGGCGGCCCTGCTCTTGCAACGCTGCGCGGCGGCGAAATTGCCGGTGGCTCTTGTGTTGGCCGATCTCGACCACTTCAAGACGCTCAACGACCTCCATGGGCATGCCGCGGGCGACCGGGTGATCGCCGACTTCGCCGCCAAGCTTCGCGCCGCCGCCGGTACGCGCGGTGAGGCCGGACGTATCGGCGGCGAGGAATTCGCGGTGCTCCTGCCCTTGACCGATCTTGCCGCCGCGCGGCTGCTCGCAGAGGCCGTGCGCGTGGCCTACTCGGCCGGCGGCGTCGACGGACTTCCGCCCGGCACCAAGGTCACCGCCAGTTTCGGCGTGGCGGCGCGCAGCGGCGACGAAGCTCTGGAGCCGTTGATGCGCCGCGCCGACGAGGCCCTCTACAAGGCCAAGAAGAACGGCCGCGATAGCGTGCGCCTGTCCTATGAGCGGCCGGAAACGCTGTTCGTGCCGGAGCCGCTCAAAGCCGGCTGAAGGCGATCGGCCGACGCCTTCATCATCCAGGACCCGCGCCGCACCGCTTCGTTCCTTGCTTCGCCCTGAAGGGCGATGGCAACCATCCTTCGGCCAATCTCCGAGGCGTGCGCGAGCCTTCCGATATGACCTGACGTTAACTTCTTTTTCGCCCGTCGATGGTTTGCTGCCGTCAGGGGCTTGGGAAATCATGGGCGGCGCGGACTTCATCCTTGTCATCAATCTGTTCGTTGCCGGGCTGCTGGCGGCGGCCTTCATGGCGATTGCCGTCTATGACATCGGACGCGTCTCGGCACGCTGGCTGGCGTTCGGTTATGTGCTGGGCATGGCCTATTTCGTCGTGGAATTCAGCATCCCCGCCTTCGACAATGCGCGGCTGGTGGTCGTCGCAGCCTTTGCCGTTTTCCTTGGCGCCACCATCGCCTTCAACGGCGGGCTTGCGCATAGATACGGCGTGACGCCGCCCTGGTCGGCGATGCTCCTGATCCTGGCCGTTGCGTCTGTCGCGGTCTATTTCGCCCAGGATCTGCCGCGCCAGTCCCTAGTCAGCAAGATGGCCTACCAACTGCCCTACGCCGTCATGCAGCTTACCGGGTTCGGCATTGTCTGGTCGTCCAGGCAAAGGCGTGGCCGGCTCGATCGGATGCTGATGGCGGTGCTGGCGGCCAGCGCCATGCAGTTCGCCAGCAAGCCATTCATCGCCGATGCGCTTGGCGGCCGCGGCGCCGCCCCACAATCCTATCTGCAGACCAGCTATGCCCTGGTATCGCAATCGCTCGGCACCGTGTTCGGCGTGGCGCTGGCCTTGCTGGCGCTGGCCATACTGGTGCGCGACGTGCTCGCCGAGGCGACGTCGAAATCGGAAACGGACACGCTGTCGCGGCTCCTCAACCGCGGCGGCTTCGAGCATCACGCCGAGAGGGCGCTGGGGGAAGCGGCGCGCCGGGGCGTCCCAGTCGCGCTGGTCATCGCCGATCTCGACCGCTTCAAGTCCATCAACGACAATTACGGCCATGCCTCGGGCGACCGGGTCATCGAGGCCTTTGCCCGCTTCCTGCGCGAGGCCGCGGCCGACCACCATGTCGCCGGTCGTATAGGCGGCGAGGAGTTCGCCATCATCCTGCCAGGCACCAACCTTGCCGCCGCGCGGCTGTTCGCCGAAGGCGCGCGCAGCGCCTTCGGGACGCTGCCCATCGACGGGCTCCCCGCCGACAATCGTTGCACGGCAAGCTTCGGCGTCGCCGAGCTTCATGCCGGCGAGCATTTTTCCGATCTGATGCGGCGTGCCGATGAAGCGCTCTATCAGGCCAAGGATGCCGGGCGCGACTGCGTGCGCGCTTCCGCCGGGCCAGCCAGGCCAGAGGCCGTGGCGCTGTTCAGCGGCAGGGGCTGAGCTCGGGCATTTCGCCGTCGGAGAGGCCATACATATAACTGCGCCCCTTCACGAACACCGGCGGCCGATAGCAGTCGCCATAGCCCGACATCTCCTCAGCCCCGTTCTCGTAGATCACCTTGGGCTGGCCGGCGCTGGTATAGTCGGACAGCTGCTTGGCGAGCTTGCCTTCGCCGACGAGGATGCGCTTGTAGCCGGCGGCACTGTCGATGACGAGATTGCCGAAGGAATCGGCGTAGACCCGATCCTGGTGGCGTCCGTCCGCCAGCGCCGGCGCGGCGAAGCCGACGGCCAATACCGCCACTGTGAGCGCCGCAAGGCGCGATCTGCCCGAATTCGAACGCATGGCGTCCTCCATGTTGGAGACAAAGCCTCCTCGAATCGGAAATTAACCTTTTCTTAACCTTTGTTAAGAGGCTGGCGCGGTTCTCACCCATGTCTTGATAAACATGGTTAACGAGGCACATGACGCGATCGTGATCGACGGCCGCGAGGCGCTGGTGATGAAGGCGGGCTCGGCGCCGCTGACCTGCCGCTGAGCCGAAGCCCGCGCCGCCACATATATGCTGCACCGCAGCGAGAACGGGCCGGCTTGGCATCGTCACGCCTAATCGATTGAAGCCCGGACCTGCCTTTTAATCAGACTAAATTACGTTTTCGAAACGGTTTTCCGGCTTTGACGCGGTGCAAAAAGAGCATTAGAAACCGGCTGTCCGAAGTCGCAACCGGAAGCGGCAATGCCGCATTTCCACCTGAGGCTCCAGGAACGCCGAACTGGGGGAGCCATGAGCAAATCACCAGCCACCCGCGAATTCGCCAGACGTGAACGGCCGCTTTCGCCGCACCTCAGCGTGTATCGGCCGCCGATCACCATGACGATGTCGATCATCCATCGCATCACCGGCGGCGCGCTCTATTTCGGCACGCTCCTAGTCGCGATATGGCTGATGGCGGCGGCGAGCTCGCAAGCCACTTTCGATTGGGTGAGCTGGGCCTTCGGAACCTGGCTCGGACGGCTGATCCTGTTCGGCTACACCTGGGCGCTCATGCACCACATGCTGGGCGGCGTGCGCCACCTGATCTGGGATACCGGCGCCGGTCTCGAAAAGCATACCGCCTCCAAGATCGCCTGGGCGACCCTGGCCGGCTCGGTCCTGCTCACGCTGCTGATCTGGATCGCCGGCTATATGGCGCGAGGAGCCTGACCATGAGCACTGGAAAGACCGACATGCGCACGCCGCTGGCGAAAGTCCGCGGCCTGGGGTCCGCCCGCGAAGGCACCGGGCATTTCTGGCGCCAGCGCCTCACGGCAATCGCCAACATCCCGCTGATCCTGTTCTTCACCGGGTTCCTGGTCGCGCTCAACGGCGCCGGTTATGCGGAGGTGCGGGCAGCGCTCGCCAACCCGTTCGTGGCGCTGATGATGGCCCTTGTGCTCATCTCGCCGCTTTATCACATGCGGATCGGCATGCAGGTGATCATCGAGGATTACGTGCATGGCGAAGGCATGAAGCTGGCGCTGATCGCCCTCAACACTTTCTTCACCGTAGCGGTCGGCGTGGCTTCGCTCTTCGCCCTGCTCAAACTGGCATTCGGAGGCTGACGTTTTGGCCAAGAACGCGAAAGAAGCCAATACGGCAGGCTATACCTATGTCGACCACAAATTCGACGTCGTGGTCGTCGGTGCCGGAGGTGCGGGACTGCGCGCTACGCTGGGCATGGCCGAACAGGGCCTGCGCACCGCCTGCATCACCAAGGTTTTCCCGACCCGCTCGCACACGGTGGCGGCGCAGGGCGGCATTGCCGCTTCGCTTTCCAACATGGGCCCGGACTCCTGGCAGTGGCACATGTACGACACCGTCAAGGGTTCGGACTGGCTGGGCGATGTCGACGCCATGGAATATCTGGTGCGTGAAGCGCCGGCCGCCGTCTACGAACTCGAGCACTACGGCGTGCCGTTCTCGCGCACGGAAGAGGGCAAGATCTACCAGCGGCCGTTCGGCGGCCACATGATGAATTACGGCGATGGCCCGCCCGTGCAGCGCACCTGCGCGGCCGCCGACCGCACCGGCCACGCCATCCTGCACACGCTCTACGGCCAGTCGCTGAAGAACAACGCGCAGTTCTTCATCGAGTATTTCGCGCTCGACCTGATCATGGAGCCGGACGGCACATGCACCGGCGTCGTCGCCTGGAACCTCGACGACGGCACCATCCACCGCTTCTCGGCCAAGATGGTTGTGCTGGCGACAGGCGGCTATGGCCGCGCCTATTTCTCGGCGACCTCGGCGCACACCTGCACCGGCGACGGCGGCGGCATGGCCGCGCGGGCGGGGTTCCCCTTACAGGACATGGAGTTCGTGCAGTTCCACCCGACCGGCATCTACGGCGCCGGCTGCCTGATCACCGAGGGCGCGCGCGGCGAGGGCGGCTATCTCGTCAACTCCGAGGGCGAGCGCTTCATGGAGCGCTACGCGCCGTCGGCCAAGGACCTCGCCTCGCGCGACGTCGTCTCGCGTTGCATGACGCTGGAAATCCGCGAGGGCCGCGGCGTCGGCAAGAACAAGGACCATATCTTCCTGCACCTCGACCATCTCGATCCGGCGGTGCTGCACGAGCGGCTGCCCGGCATCTCGGAATCGGCAAAGATCTTCGCCGGCGTCGACCTCACCAAGGAGCCGATTCCGGTGCTGCCGACGGTGCACTACAATATGGGCGGCGTGCCGACCAATTACTGGGGCGAGGTACTCAACCCGACGATCCTTAATCCGGATCAGGTCTCGCCCGGCCTGATGGCGGTAGGCGAGGCCGGCTGCGCCTCGGTGCACGGCGCCAACCGGCTGGGATCGAACTCGCTGATCGACCTGGTCGTGTTCGGACGCGCGGCGGCGATCCGCGCTGGCCAGGTCATCGATCGCAAGTCGGCGATCCCGTCGCCCAACCAGGCCTCGGTCGACAAGATCATGGATCGCTTCGACCGGCTGCGCCACGCCAACGGCTCGACGCCGACGGCGGTTCTGCGCGAAAAGATGCAGCGTGCCATGCAGGAAGACGCGGCGGTGTTCCGCACGCAGGAATCGCTGGAGAACGGTTGCAAGCGCATTTCGCAGATCTGGGGCGAGCTCAAGGACATAAAGGTTTTCGATCGCTCGATGATCTGGAACTCCGACCTGGTGGAGACGCTGGAGCTGGAAAACCTGATGGCCAACGCCATCACCACGGTCTACGGCGCCGAGGCCCGCAAGGAGAGCCGTGGCGCGCACGCGCGGGAGGATTTCTCGGCCCGCGACGACGCCAACTGGCGCAAGCACACGCTCGCCCATCTGAGCGAGACCGGTGAGGTGACGCTCTCCTATCGTCCGGTGCACACCGAACCGCTGCTGGCCGAAAAGGACGGCGGCATCAGTCTCGCCAAGATCGCGCCCAAGGCCAGGGTGTATTGAAATGACGTCCAGCCGCGTCATCCGAAAGGACCTGAGGTAATGGTCGAACTCACGCTCCCCAAGAACTCGAAGATCCAGCAGGGCAAGACCTGGCCGAAGCCGGAAGGCGCGACCAATCTCAGGGAATATCGCATCTACCGCTGGTCGCCGGATGATGACGAGAACCCGCGCATGGACACCTATTTCGTCGACATGGACGATTGCGGGCCGATGGTGCTGGATGCGCTGCTCTGGATCAAGAACAAGATCGACCCGACGCTGACCTTGCGCCGCTCCTGCCGGGAAGGCATCTGCGGCTCCTGCGCCATGAATATCGACGGCTCCAACACGCTCGCCTGCACCAAGGGCTGCGACGACATATCGGGTGCTGTCAAGATCTACCCGCTGCCGCATATGCCCGTCATCAAGGACCTGGTGCCCGACCTCACCAATTTCTACGCCCAGCACGCCTCGATCGAACCGTGGCTGAAGACGGTCTCGCCGCAGCCCGCCAAGGAATGGCTGCAGAGCCATGAGGAGCGTGAGAAGCTCGACGGGCTCTACGAATGCATATTGTGCGCCTGCTGCTCGACCTCTTGCCCGAGCTATTGGTGGAACGGCGACCGTTATCTCGGCCCGGCAACCCTGCTGCAGGCGTATCGCTGGCTGATCGACAGCCGCGACGAGGCCACGGGCGAGCGGCTCGACAATCTCGAGGACCCCTTCCGGCTCTATCGCTGCCACACCATCATGAACTGCGCGCAGACCTGCCCCAAGGGCTTGAATCCGGCCAAGGCGATCGCGGAAATCAAGAAGATGATGGTGGAGAGAAGGGTTTAGGCGCTCGCTCGCGGCAGTCTTGAACGCAGCGATCCTTCGCGCCCCCTTTCTCCGGCAGGACAAAAGGGGCGCTGTCTTGCCAGCTTCAAAAAGGATTGCAATCCAATGACGGACCTCCCCATCCTGTCTCCTCCCGAAGCGCGTGTGCTCGGCTGCCTCATCGAGAAGAAGGAGCTGACGCCGGACGTCTATCCGTTGACCCTCAACGCAGCGCTTGCCGCCGCCAACCAGAAGACGGCGCGCGAGCCCGTCATGGCGCTGGAGCAGACAGAGGTGCACCGGGCGCTGAAGCTGCTCGAGCAGAAGGGGCTGGTGCGGCAGATGTTCGGCTCCCGCGTCGAGCGCTACGAGCACCAGATGGCGCAGCGCTTCTCGCTGACCACGCCTCAGACCGCCTTGGTCGGTCTGCTTTTGCTGCGCGGGCCGCAGACGGCGCATGAATTGTTGGCACGCAGCGAGCGCATGGCAAGGTTTTCATCGATCGAGGATTTGCGCGGTGAACTCGATATGCTGATCGGCCGTCGACCGCCGCTCGTTCAGGAAATCCCGCGCGGTCCAGGCCAACGCGAGGACCGCTATGTGCATCTCCTCGCCGGGCCGGTTGACGTTGCCGCCCTGTCGGCGCAGCGCACTGCATCGGCCGTGCCCGCTTCCGACCTTGAAGCGAGAGTGGAGGCGCTGGAGCAGGAAGTCGCAGCCCTTCGCGCCCGGCTCGACGCGCTGGGCGCCTGAGCGGTCGGGCGTGTCCGGCGCGACCATGCGCGCCGGGATGCCGGGGTCTCAGCCGAGCCTGGCGTCGAGCGATACGTTGATGGCGCCCAGCGCTTTGGAAACAGGGCATTCGGCCTTGGCCTTCTCGGCCAATTCCTTGAACTTCGCCGCGTCGATGCCGGGCACCTTGCCGACAAGGGTGATCGCGCTGCCCGTGATGCCGGTGCCGGGAACCAGCGTCACCACGGCCTTGGCGTCGAGCTCGGCCGCCGGGGTGCCGTTCTCGGCCAGGAAATGCGACAGCTGCATGGCGTAGCAGCCGGCGTGCGCGGCCGCGATCAGCTCTTCCGGATTGGTGCCGGATTTGCCGCTCTCGTCCTCGAAGCGTGCCTTGAACGAATAGGGCGTGCCGTTCAGGGTCCCGCTCTGGCTGTCGAGCGTGCCTTTGCCGTCCTTCAGATTGCCCTTCCAGACGGCGGTTGCGGTGCGGTCCATGAATTCCTCCTTGGTTGTCGTGAACTTGTCCAGGTGAGCCCAGCGTCCGGCCAACTATAACGCGGGCATGCGCGAAGACCACTGCGCTGTTTGGACCACGGCGTGATGACGGTTCATTCCTTTAGAAAAAAAAACCGCGTGCAAAAATGTCGGCTTCCATTCGGCCCGGCCGTCCTGCGGGCGACCACGGGATTGTGGCCGGATGGAGGTTCACATGGACAATCTGTTTTTCGCAATATGGAAGACCCCGGGCCGCAAGGCTCAACGACGGCAGGACTTCTGGCTGGAGCCACCGCCGTCCGGTGTCCGCAGGCTGCTGGCGGCTGTCGCCATCATCGCGGTCGCGGCATGCCTTCTCGACCATGCGGCAGCGGTCGAAGGCAAGGCTGACACGCTCGTCACCGCATCCTATGATTCATCGCAGCAAGGGAGCGCGAAATGAAATATGTCTGCCTGGTCTATGGTGAGGAGAAAGACCTCTACGCGCTCACCCCGGAAGGATCGGCCAAGCTCGACGCCGATTCGCTGGCCTATGACCGGTCCTTGGACCAACAAGGCAAGCTCATCGTCGCGCAGGCGCTGCAATCGGTGAAGACCTCGAAAACCGTGCGCCGTCGCAAGGGCAAGCGGCTGGTCACCGACGGCCCGTTCGCCGAAACCAAGGAGCAGTTGCTCGGCTTCGTCATGATCGAGGCGAAGGACCTCCAGGAGGCACTGGACATCGCCGGCGGCATTCCGCTGGCCGAACTCGGCACGATCGAGGTCCGGGCGATCTATGACGTGCCCGGGTCATAAGCGGCGCGGCGGGTCAGATCGCCTCGCCCTTCAAAAGGCGCGGCGTGCCGGCTGAAAGCCCCGACGCCTGGCGGATGAAGAATTCCTTCAGCCGTGGCATGCGCTCGACCAGGCCGAGGCCGATGTCGCGCACCGCGCGCAGCGGGCCGATATCGTTGGAAAACAGCCGGTTCAGCACATCTGTCGTGACGCCCATCTGCACCGTGTCGAAACGGCGCCATTGCTGGTAACGCTCGAGCACGTCGAGCGCGCCGATATCCTGGCCCAGCCGGTCGGCTTCGACGATCACCTCGGCCAGGGCGGCGACATCCTTGAAGCCGAGATTGAGGCCCTGGCCGGCGATCGGGTGGATGCCGTGGGCGGCATCGCCGGCAAGCGCCACGCGCGGCGCGACGAAGGCGCGCGCGATGGTAAGACCCAGCGGCCAGGCGCGCGGCTTGTCGGCGACGCGGATCTCGCCAAGCTTGAGGCCGAAACGCTGTTCCAGTTCGTGCTCGAAGAGGAGGTCGTCGCCGGCGACCAGCGTTTGAGCATCTTCCGACCGCTCGACCCAGACGATCGACGAGCGGTTGGAGCCGTCCGCGCCCGGCTTCAGCGGCAGCGTGGCGAAGGGTCCGGCGGGCAGGAAATGCTCTTCGGCGCGGCCATTGTGCGGCCGTTCATGTGCCACGGTGCAGACGATGCCGGACTGGCCGTATTCCCATTTCACCGTCTTGATGCCGGCCATGTCGCGCAGCTTCGAGTTGACGCCGTCGGCGGCGACCAGCAGCCGCGCCTTCAGCGTCGCGCCGTCGGCCAGATGCACGGTGATGCCCGCACCATTGGTTTCGAACCCTTGCACGGCAACGCCTTCGATGATGTCGACGCCGAGCTTTTCGGCGCTGCGGCGCAAGGCGCCGTTCAGCACCCGGTTGGCCACCATATGTGCGAAGGGCTCGCCCGGCGCCACCTCGCCGTCGAAAGTGAGGAAGACCGGGCGCACAGGATCGGCGGCACGCGAATCGGTGATGATCATCTCGGTGATTGCCTGCGCTTCCGGCGCGATCTCGGCCCAGACGCCGAGCCGCTCGAGCATGCGGCAGGCGGCCGCCGCAATGGCCGAGGCGCGCCCGTCCCTTTGCCAGGAGCCGGGGGGTGCGGCATCGACCAGGGCCACGGCAAGCTCCGGTTGCGCCTGTTTCAGCGACACGGCGGCAGCCAGGCCGACATAGCCGGCGCCGGCGACCAGAACATCGAGCCCGGACCTGGTTTTCGCCTCTGCCTTGCCTTCCATGGTCTTCGCTCCTTGCAAGCCAGCCTGCCATCCGCCCTTGACGGCCCGTCCTTCCTGTCGGAAACCCGCCGAGGAAATCTTGAGGCGAGGTCACGACACATGACGGCGGCCATGGACGAGCTTCTGCGCATTCTCGACCTCGAGAGGCTGGAACACAATCTGTATCGTGGTCGCAGCCCCCAGGTGGAGTGGCAGCGCGTGTTCGGCGGCCAGACCATCGCCCAGGCGCTGGTGGCGGCGCAGCGGACCGTCGAGCCCGACCGCTACGTGCATTCGCTGCACGGCTATTTTATGCGGCCTGGCGACATCAAGGTGCCGATCATCTACGAGGTCGACCGCATCCGCGACGGCGGCTCCTTCACCACCCGCCGGGTGCTGGCGATCCAGCACGGGAACGCGATCTTCTCGCTGGAAGCCTCGTTCCAGGTCGATGAGAAGGGGCTGGAGCACCAGTTCGCTTTGCCCGACGACGTGCCGCCGCCGGAAGGGCTGAAGACGCAGCGCCAACTGCTCGAAAAGGCCGACCGGGTGCCGGAAGCGGTGCGACGCTTCTGGGCGCGCGAGCGACCGCTGGAGCTCAGGCCGGTCAATCTCCAGCACTATGAAAGCCGTGACAAGCTGCCGCCCCGGCAGAATGTCTGGATCCGCCTCGCCGGTCCCGTCCCAGACGACCGCGCGCTGCAATCGGTGTTGCTCGCCTATCTCTCCGACATGACGCTGCTCGACACCTCGACCTTCGCGCATGGGCGCGGGCTGTTCGATCCCGACATCCAGGCGGCCAGCCTCGACCATTCGATGTGGTTCCACCGCCCGCATTCGCTCGACGGCTGGCTGCTCTACGCGCAGGACAGCCCCTCGAGCTCGGGATCGCGCGGATTCAGCCGCGGCACGCTTTATGCCCGCGACGGCACGCTGATCGCCTCGATGGCCCAGGAAGGCTTGATCCGGCTCAAGCGTTGAGCAGTCCTTTCGCCCAAAGCCTTCCAAATAGGCGTTTTCAGAAAATTGCTTAATTATTGAGCAGAAGCTGTGCCGCGCCCATCGGCACGGTGCGGTTGCGGGCGCGTCAATTCCTTTATTTACAACAGGTTAACACGCTGCTTCGGCAATTGGCACGGAGCTTGAATCCTCGTCGGCACTCTCCGGCTCCTCGGGATCGGTGAAGGTGTGCAAACGCGGGGGACCGCAACAGCAAAAGGGTGAAACCTTATGAAAATCGTGATGGCAATCATCAAGCCGTTCAAGCTCGACGAGGTACGCGAAGCGCTTACCGCCGTCGGCATCCAGGGCCTGACCGTCACCGAAGTCAAAGGCTACGGGCGTCAGAAGGGGCACACGGAAATCTATCGCGGGGCGGAATACGCGGTCAGTTTCCTGCCGAAGATCAAGATCGAGGTCGCGGTCAGCGCCGACATGGTCGACAAGGCCGTGGAGGCCATCACCGCAGCCGCCAAGACCGGTCAGATCGGCGACGGCAAGATCTTCGTTTTCGGCATCGACCAGGCGGTGCGCATCCGCACCGGCGAAACAGACACCGACGCGCTCTGAAGCGGCGAACACGTATTCCAATGGAGAGTTCAATGAATATTCCTTCCACCTTGAAGAAGACGGGACGCGCCGCCCTTTTTGGCTCGCTCGCTCTCGCAGCGTTGGGCAGCGTCGCCGCCCTCGCGCAGGAAGCGGCTCCGGCCGCGGCTGCCGCCGCCCCGGCCGCTCCCACCCCGGTGCTCGACACCGGCAACACCGCCTGGATGCTGACTTCGACGGCGCTGGTGCTGATGATGACCATCCCCGGCCTGGCACTGTTCTACGGCGGCATGGTGCGCAAGAAGAACGTGCTTGCCACCGTCATGCAGAGCTTCGCCATCACCTGCCTGGTGACGGTGCTGTGGTTCATGTTCGGCTATTCGCTGGCCTTTTCCGACGGCGGCGGCATGAATGCCTATCTCGGGGGCTTCTCGAAGTTCTTCCATCACGGCATCACCACCTCGACGCTGTGGGCGCCGGGCGTGGCCAACATTCCTGAATTCGTCTTTTCGATGTTCCAGATGACCTTCGCCATCATCACCCCGGCCCTGATCGCCGGCGCCTTTGCCGAGCGCATGAAGTTCTCGGCCCTGCTGATCTTCATGGCGCTGTGGCTGCTGGTCGTCTATGCGCCGATCGCGCATTGGGTCTGGGGCGGCGGCTTCCTCGGCGCTGCCGGCGTGCTCGACTTCGCCGGCGGCACGGTCGTCCATATCAATGCCGGTGTCGCGGGTCTCGTCTGCGCCCTGGTCCTTGGCAAGCGCGAAGGCTACGGCACCACCAACATGGCGCCGCATAACCTGGTCTATTCCGTGATCGGCGCTTCGCTGCTGTGGGTCGGCTGGTTCGGCTTCAACGCCGGTTCGGAACTCGCCGCCGACGGCCTCGCCGGTGCCGCGATGCTCAACACCCAGGTTGCCACCGCGGCAGCGGCGCTGGCCTGGATGTTCGCCGAATGGATCGTCGCCAAGAAGCCCTCGGTGCTCGGCATCATCTCCGGCGCCGTCGCCGGCCTTGTCGCGGTGACGCCGGCTTCCGGCTTCGTCAACCCGACGGGCGCCTTCATCGTCGGCATCGTCGCCGGCGTCGTCTGCTACATCTCGGCGGTCAAGGTAAAGCACATGTTCGGCTATGACGACTCGCTCGATGCCTTCGGCGTCCATGGCGTCGGCGGCGTGGTCGGCGCATTGCTGACCGGCGTGCTCGCCGACCCGGCAATCAACAGCCTGTCCTCGGGCGCGTCGATCGGCAAGCAGCTCTACGGCATCGTCTTCACCATCCTGTGGACGGCAATCGCCACCTTCGTCATCCTCTACATCGTCAAGGCGCTCGTCGGCCTGCGTCCATCGACCCAGGAAGAGGTCGAGGGTCTCGACATCAGCCAGCACGGCGAAGTGGTGCCGTAAGGCCTCTTTGCCATGGGACCGGCGGACCTCCTCCCGCCGGTCCCATCTCTTTCTGTAATCGCGTACGGAAAACCGCTGCACGTCTTCTGGAACTTGAAATCCCGTCGTGACGCTCCGCAAGGTGCTCACGCCTTGAGGCCCGGATCGCTCCGGGCCTCTTTTTTGGAGCCCGTTTGATTGAACGAGCGCAATCACGTTCGCGTGATTGAGATTTTCGAGGAAACATCGGACGTCTTGGCATCGAACTCCCGGGCACGACCACTGTTCGGCGGTCGTTGCAAACAATAGGGAAGGAAACTATCCAATGAACGTCAAGAATATCTGTCTCGGCGCGCTCGCTCTTTCCATGGTCAGCGGCATGGCATTTGCCGGGGCTCTCGACGAACCCGACAATATGGCCCCGTTCTTCACCGATTCCAGCATGAAAACCATGAAGCCGATGGCGGAATTCAAGACCGCTTTCATGGCCATGCCAATGGAAAAACAGGATACGATGAAGAAGGAATGCCAGGACGCGGCGATGAGCAAGCCGCACGCCGAGTTCTGCGCCAACGTCCAGGCGCTCGGCGGAGCCAACTGAGACCGCAGCGGATCAGGCCCACCGAGCCTGATCACCCTGCCGTTGCCGATGCAGAAATGGCGGGCCGTGAGGCTCGCCATTGTTATTTGCGGCAGGCGGGTGGGGCCCTTGCCATGGTTAATGCGGCCTTAACCTTCCCACGCATAGTCTGGCAGCCAAATCTGCCGAAGTGCGTCACGCGCTCGGGCCAGGCAATCACTGACGGGGAAGAGCATGCGTTCAGGGGCTTCAGCACCGCTCGCGCTGACCGATACGGGGCACGGCATCCAGGCATTCGCGCGACGCCAGGTCGGCCGGCTTGTCGGCGCCGGCATGTTCGCGTTCACCGCTTTCGGCGTCGCCAGCCTGGCCACCTGGAATGTCGCCGACCCGAGCTTCTCGCACGCCACAGCCAACACCGTCACCAATGCCATGGGCTATGCGGGTGCTGTCTTCTCCGACATCGCCATGCAGTTCTTCGGCCTTGCCGCCGTGGCGGCGCTGGTTCCGGCCGTGATCTGGGGATATCTCCTGTTTTCGGCGCGTGGCGTCGACAGGCTGCCCAGGCGCGGTCTGTTCTGGTTCGGCTTTGCCCTGCTGGCCGCTGCGATCGCCGGCTGCGTGGTGCCGCCCAAGACCTGGCCGCTGCCGACCGGGCTCGGCGGCGTGTTCGGCGACATGGTACTGAAGATTCCGGGCGTCGTCATCGGTGGCTATCCGACCGGGCTGGTGGCCAGCGTGCTCGCCATTCTGATGGCCGGTCCGGCGCTATGGCTGTTCGCCTACGGTTCGGCGCTGATCGCACGCAAGAACGGTTTCGCCGTCATGGAGGAACCGGCCGCCGCCGATCCGCGTGAGGATGAGCTGCTGTTCGACAATGACGAGGATGAAGGCGACGAAGGCATGCTGGCGCTCGGCGCAATGACCCATTGGTGGCTTTCGTTCCGCGCGTGGATGCACCGCCGCGCCGTGCGCCGCAGGCAGCGGCGGGACGAATTCGAGCCGGGAATGGAGCCGCGCGCCAGCGCCTGGCGGCGTGCCGCCGAACGGGTCGAATCGGCCGAGTTCGCCGAGCAGCGGATGAGCCCGGATGGCCGTGCCCGCGTCGAACCGGAATTCTTCGCCGCCATGGTCAACGACCGCAGCGTTTCCGTCGATCCGGACGATGACGTCTTCGACGATCGCTTCGACACCGGCGATGACGATGTCGATTTCGACGATGAACCCCTCGTCCAGCGTCGCGCGGCTTCCACCGCAAAGGTCCAGCCGTTCCGCTCGGATGCCGCCACGCGCGTTGAAGCGCCGGCGCCGCGCCCGGCTCCGGGTGCGCGCGTCCAGCGCGAGGCGCAGGCCTCGTTGATCGGCTCGGAAAAATTCGAGATGCCGTCGCTGCATTTCCTGTCCGAACCGAAGAACGTCGCGCGCGACCCGAGCCTCTCGAAAGACGCGCTGGAACAGAACGCCCGCCTGCTCGAAGGCGTGCTGGAGGATTTCGGCGTCAAGGGCGAGATCATCCATGTCCGCCCCGGCCCCGTCGTCACGCTCTATGAGCTGGAGCCTGCGCCAGGCATCAAATCATCGCGCGTCATCGGCCTCTCCGACGACATCGCCCGCTCGATGAGCGCCATCGCCTGCCGCGTCGCCGTGGTGCCGGGCCGCAACGCCATCGGCATCGAATTGCCGAACGCCAAGCGCGAGACGGTGTATCTCAGGGAAATCATGGCCAGCCGCGATTTCGAGACCACCAAGGCCAAGCTGGCGCTGGCGCTGGGCAAGACCATCAACGGCGAGGCGGTCATCGTCGATATCGCCAAGATGCCGCACGTCTTGGTCGCCGGCACCACCGGCTCGGGCAAGTCGGTCGCCATCAACACCATGATCCTGTCGCTGCTCTACCGGCTGACGCCGCAGGAATGCCGGCTGATCATGATCGATCCCAAGATGCTGGAGCTCTCGGTCTATGACGGCATCCCGCACCTTTTGACGCCTGTCGTCACCGACCCGAAGAAGGCGGTGGTTGCGCTGAAATGGACCGTGCGGGAGATGGAAGACCGCTACCGCAAGATGTCGAAGGTCGGCGTGCGCAATATCGACGGTTTCAACGCACGCGTCCAACAGGCGGAGAAGAAGGGCGAAAAGATCTCGCGCACGGTGCAGACCGGCTTCGACCGCCAGACCGGCGAGGCGATCTACGAGACCGAGAATCTCGACCTTGAGCCGATGCCTTACATCGTCGTCATCATCGACGAAATGGCCGATCTGATGATGGTTGCCGGCAAGGACATCGAGGGTGCCGTCCAGCGCCTGGCGCAGATGGCGCGCGCCGCCGGCATCCATGTCATCATGGCGACGCAACGTCCGTCTGTCGACGTGATCACCGGTACCATCAAGGCCAACTTCCCCACCCGCATCTCCTTCCAGGTAACGTCGAAGATCGACAGCCGCACCATCTTGGGCGAGCAAGGCGCCGAGCAGCTGCTCGGCATGGGCGACATGCTCTACATGGCCGGCGGCGGCCGCATCCAGCGCGTGCACGGCCCGTTCGTCTCCGACGACGAGGTCGAGAAGATCGTCGCGCATCTGAAGCTGCAGGGCGTGCCGGAATATCTCGACGCCATCACCGAGGACGATGATGAGGACGAGGACGAGCCCTCCGGCAAGGGCGGCTCGGGCGGCGGCGGCGGCAATTTCGAGGATTCCGACGATCCTTACGACCAGGCGGTGTCCGTGGTGTTGCGCGACGGCAAGGCCTCGACCAGCTACATCCAGCGGCGTCTGGGCATCGGCTACAACCGCGCCGCTTCGATCATCGAGAAGATGGAAAAAGAAGGCATTGTCGGCCCCGCCAACCATGCCGGAAAACGCGAGATCCTGGTGCCGACCGAAGAGGACAAATTCTGATCGCGACAAATACCGGCGGCAACTTTGAACCTTCTGGCGCGTTCAAGCGGTCAAGCAGTGTTCGCGCCGTCAAACTTCAGCCCAACTGGGGGTTCAGGACAACAACAAATCAGGACTCAAGATGAGAGTGACCGACATGAAAAACGATCTTTCCGCGCTCGGCGATCTTGCCCCGACGCGCCGTCAGTTGCTTGGCCTCGGCCTGGTGCTCGCGGGCGCTGCCGCCCTCAACGTGGTGCCCGGATTCGAGCTGCTGGCATCCGCGCAGGCGGCCGTGCCGGCGGCCGCGCAGAAGATCGCCGATCATTTTTCCTCGGTTAAGTCGATGAGCGGCGAATTCGTGCAGTTCGGCCCCAAGGGCGAACAGACCGGCGGCAAGTTCTTCCTGGAAAGACCGGGCAAGATCCGTTTCAATTATGACGGATCCTCGAATTTCCGGGTGATTTCGGACGGCAAGTCGGTGGTCATCCTCAACAAGAAACTGAACACGTCCGATCTTTATCCCTTGTCGAAGACGCCGCTGAAACTGTTGCTCGACGACCGGATCGATCTCTCCGGAAACCGCGTCAAGAGCGTCAAGGAAGAGGACGATCTCACCACCATCCAGCTCTCGGACAAGTCTGTGTTCGGCAATGCGCGTATCACCATGATGTTCGATCCGAAGACCTATGATCTGCGCCAATGGACGATCACCGATGCGCAGGGCAAGGACACCACGGTGATGATCTTCAACACCAAGGAAGGCGTGAGCTTCGCTCCCGACACGTTTGCCATCGATTATACCGCCAACCGTGAGCTGAATACGAAGACCAGATAGCTTTCCTGGCGAAGCCTTTCGTGCGGTTTCGGCGGCGCGGCGCCGACCTCCGCAACTGCTGCAATGCTTGTCTTTATGGCGCGGGGCTGGCAGTAGTTCGGCGATCTTTCGCCGGACCCGCCAAATGCCCTTTTCCATCGCCACCTGGAACATAAATTCCGTTCGCCTGCGTATGCCGATCATCGAGCGCCTGCTAGATGAATACGCACCCGATGTGCTTTGCCTGCAGGAAACAAAAGTTCCCGACGAGCTGTTCCCCGAAAAGGCCTTCCGCAGGCTCGGCTACGGGCACATCGCCTTTCATGGTCAGAAGGGCTATCACGGCGTGGCGACGGTCGCGCGCCGGCCGATCGCGGTGGTCGAGAAGCGCCGCTTCTGCGACATCGACGACAGCCGGCATTTGTCGGTGACCGTGCGGGCCGGCGGCAAGGCGATCCTGCTGCACAATTTCTACGTTCCGGCGGGCGGCGACGAACCGGACCCGGAAGTCAACCGCAAGTTCAGGCACAAACTCGATTTCGTCGCCGAGATGGCCGCAATCCGCGCCGAACACAGCGAAGTGTCCGCCTCGGTCCTGGTCGGCGACCTCAACATCGCGCCGCTCGAACACGATGTCTGGTCGCATAAGCAATTGCTCAACGTGGTCAGCCATACGCCGGTCGAGACGGAGAGTTTCGAGGCCATGCGGCTGGCCGGCGACTGGGTCGACCTGATGCGGCTCAACGTGCCATCAGAACAGAAGCTCTACACTTGGTGGAGCTACCGCGCGCAGGACTGGGAGGCATCCAACCGCGGCCGGCGGCTCGATCATGTCTGGTCGTCACCGAACCTGGTGCCTGATTTCACCGGCTACGAAATCCTGCGGGCGGCGCGTGGCTGGGAACGCCCCTCGGACCATGTTCCGGTCATCGCGCGGTTCAACCTGGACTGATCAGCCGGGCCGGCGCTTTTCCCACTCCGGCGACAATTGCGTCAAGCCGCTCGGTCGCCATGATGAAGGGCAGGTCATTTTCGGTGGCGCGAACCAGCCGGAACTCCACCTGTCTCTCCCGTTCACTCGGAAAAGCGCGGCGCCAGCTTCTCGATGCGGTGGATCATTGCCTGAAAGTCTTCCAGGATGCGCTGGTGGAGCTGTGCCGCCAAATCCGGATATTCCTCCAGGATGCGGCGGAACATCTTTCGGCTGAGCCGGATCACCTCCGAATCGACCGCGGCCGATGCACTGGTCAGCCGGTTGGTGTCGGCGATCAGCGCCAGTTCGCTCAGCATGGTGCCGGGGCTGGCCGTGCCGATAGGGATGCGTCCGCCTGCCTGTTCGCGGTAGAGCACGATCTCTCCGCTGACCACGATATAGGCCGAATCAGCCATATCGTCCTCGCGATAGAGCTTGTGGTCTGCCTGCAGCAGCATGGTCTCGGCGCCGAAGGCGAGCAGGCGCAATTGTTCCTGCGTGAAGCCCTCGAAAAGCCTCACGGCTGACAGGATGCGGATGTCGTCATCCAGCGCCATCTAGCTGTGTCCCCGAACGGTCAGTCCAATCCCTCCTCTGCGGTGCGATCCAGAATCCCGCTCCAACAGGATCGCACCCAAAAGCAGCCCCGCCCAGACCGCTTATTGGATAATAAAATGTTTAAGGAACCAGCTTGTAGCCACCGCTTTCTGTCACAAGAATTTCCGCATTGGAAGGATCGCGCTCGATCTTCTGGCGCAGGCGATACACATGGGTTTCTAGTGTGTGCGTGGTAACGCCGGAATTGTAGCCCCACACCTCCTCGAGCAGCACGTCCCGCGTCACCACCTTCTGGTCGGCGCGGTAGAGATATTTGATGATCGAGGCCTCCTTCTCCGTCAGCCGCACCTTTGCGCCGCGCGGGTCGATCAGCAGCTTCTGGCTTGGCTTGAAGGTGTAGGGGCCGACCGAGAAGGTGGCGTCCTCGCTTTGCTCGTGCTGGCGCAGCTGCGCGCGGATGCGCGCCAAAAGCACCGCGAAGCGGAACGGCTTCGTCACGTAGTCGTTGGCGCCGGCTTCGAGGCCAAGGATCGTGTCCGAATCGGTGTCGTGGCCGGTCAGCATGATGATGGGCGCCTTGTAGCCACCCTTGCGCAGGATCTTCACCGCTTCGCGGCCGTCCATGTCGGGCAGGCCGACATCCATGATCAGCAGGTCGATGAGGCCGCCACGCGCCGCGGCGACGCCTTTTGCCGCAGTGGACTCCTGCAGCACGTCGAATTCCTCATAAAGGGACAATTGCTCGACCAACGTGCCGCGCAGGTCGTCATCGTCGTCGACGATCAGGATGGTTCGTGAAGTCATGGATCAATCCGTTGTTTTGAAAAGAAAATTCAGTTGACCGCTGCCTGTTTATGCGGAAGCTGACCGGCACAACAGCCGATCACAGTGATTTGTTCCGTGGCACGATCATACAAGAAAAAACACGATCGCAATGCAGCCGGCGCAATTTTGCGAAAAGGACTGCGGGTGCTGACCGTGCGGGCAAGGCCCGGCCGTCCCAGCCAGGGGCTGCTGCAGGCGGGCAGAACGGTGTTTGCCTGCGCGCTGGGGCGTGGCGGCATCTCGGCGGGCAAGCGCGAAGGCGACGGCGCCACGCCGCTTGGCCAAATGCGGATCCTGTCGGGTTATTTCCGGGGAGACCACTTCTCCAGCGGCCGCATCACCCGGCTGGCGATGACGCCGATCGGGCCTGATCTCGGCTGGTGCGAAGTGCCCGACGACCGAAACTATAACAGGCCGGTCAAGATCCCCTACGGCGCCAGCCACGAACGCATGCGGCGCGACGACAGGCTCTATGATGCCTGCCTTGTGCTCGACTGGAATATAACGCCGCGCCGCCGCGGACGCGGCAGCGCCATCTTCTTCCACCTGGCGCGCCCGGGCTTCACGCCCACGCAAGGCTGCGTCGCGGTGACCGCACGCACGATGGCGCGCCTTTTGCCGCTGCTGTCGGACCGGACGGTGGTGAGGGTGGTAAGGTAGGGAATGGTGTAGGGAATAGGCAGTAGGCAGTAGGCAGTAGGGTTCTCTTTCTATTGCCTACTCCTAATTCCTATTCCCTTTCCTTACCTGCCAGCCGATGTCGAGCAGGCCCAGCCGGCCGAGTTCGCGGTCCATGGCGCGGGAGACGTCTTTGCGCGTGGCGCCAACATCGCGCAACTGGCGATCCGACAGGTCCTCGATGTCGTCCTGCGGCAGGCTTGCCGCGACCTTGGCCTGGCGGAGCCAGTCGAACGCGGCGGTCAGCCAGTTCAGCCGGCTCGCGGGAGCTCTCAAAGCTATGTGAGACAATGATACGGTTCCTTCCATCCGGACATAAAATCCGGTTTGATATTGGTTCGATAGTCGCATCATGCCCGATTGAAAGATTGGAGAGAAACGAGTAGTTCTTTCCGGATTATCAAGTTTTCTTTGAGGATCAGGACGCCATGACCGCGTCTGTTCTGGGGCCACGCTGATGGCCCGCCTGGTGCCGGGAACCCGGGCGCTGAGGACGCTGGAGGCAGCGGCCCGGCATCTCAATTTCACCCGGGCCGCCGACGAACTCGGCCTGACACCAGCCGCCGTCAGCCACCAGATCAAGGAGATCGAAGACCAGCTCGGCATCGTCCTGTTCACGCGCTCCAGCCGCAGCATCCGGCTGACGGAGGCCGGAACGGTGCTGTTCGAGGCCTCTGCCGATGCGCTCGACCTGCTTGGCAAGGCCGTCTCGCGGGCACAGAAGATGACGCGCGGCACGACGCTGCTGAAAGTGACGCTCGACGCCCAATTCGCGACGAAATGGCTGATGCGGCGGGTCGAGGATTTTCGAAAAAAACATGAAGGCATCGAACTCAGGTTCGACATCGCCTACGGATTGCGGGATTTCGACCTTGACGATGTCGATGTCGGCATCCGCTTCGGCGCCGGCAGATATCCGGGACTTTGCGCGCACCGGCTGTTCGACAACGTCATCATCCCGGTATGCAGCCCGAGCCTGCTGGCGTCAGGTCCGCCGCTGCGCGAACCGCGCGATCTCTTCCATCACACGCTTGCCCATATCGAATGGGCGCGTCAGGGCGTGACCTGGCCGAACTGGCGCATGTGGATGGCGGCAGCCGGCGTCGACGATTTCGACGACAGCCGCACCATCGTTTTCGGCACCTCGGCCGACGCGGTCCAGGCGGCGATGGAGGGCAGCGCCGTGGCGCTCGCCGATTTCGCCATGGTGGCCAACGACCTTTCCGAAGGCAGGTTGGTGCGGCCTTTCGAACTCGGCATCAAGGTCGCGCCGGAATTCGCCTATTTCCTGGTCTATCCCAAGGAACTGGTGAACGATCCGCGCATCGTTGCCTTTCGCACGTGGATTCTGGAGGAAATGGCAAAATCCCAAACCGCGGACCGGGTGTAGCGGAGGCCTTCAACTCGCTGCGGCGCCGAACCAGCCGACCACGGCGCCGACGATCAACAGCACGCCAAGCCAGTGGCCGCCGTCGATGATGGTCAGGTCCCAGCCGAAATTCTCGTAGCGATGATTGACCGACAGCGTGGTTGCGATGAAGCCGAGCCAAAGCACGAAACCGAAGACCAGTCCCGCCAGCAATGTCGGCTCGCCGCCAGTCACCGCGCCGACGACCAGGGCCATCACAAGCGCCATGACCAACTCGGCGATGAAAGAGATGAGAAACGGCAGCAACGATTTCTTCATGGTCGCCGGATCGAGTTTTGCAGCCTTCAGCCATGGCTTACTCAAACCGGTGTACCAGCCGGCGCCGAACAGCCACGCCAGGATTGCGGCGACGATCACCGCCAGCCAGTTAACCGCTGAAAAATCCATGATATTCCCCTCTGATACGGAGCTCATGGAAACGCCTGTTCAGTGGCGGCGTCAAGCCGGGCGCTCGGTGCTCCACCGCCAGACGGTGGTGCGTTTTATTTCGGCATCCTCGAGCGCCCGCGTCACCGGCACCTGGTAGACGCCAAGCGGTTCCAGCCCCGACCGCGGCAGATAGGAGCGGCCGGGATCGCCGATCAGGATATCGGCGCCGCGCCGCTTCAGAGCCGCGAACCAGGGCGTCAGCCGGTCTGCGAACGGCTTGTCGTAGAAGACATCGCCGGCAAGAACCACGTCCCAGTCCGCATCCGTTCCGACGCAGTCATCCTGGACGAATTCGACGGCGACGCCATTGGCTTGCGCATTGAGGCGGACCGCCGTGGCGCAGAACGGGTCGATGTCGGCGGCGGTCACCCCTGCCGCGCCGGCTTTGGCCGCGGCGATGGCGACGAGACCGGAGCCGGAGGCGAAGTCGAGCACGCGCTTGCCCCGCACCATGGCCGGGTTGTCGATGATATGGCGGGCAAGCCCCTGGCCGCCGGCCCAGGCAAAGGCCCAGAAAGGCGGCGGCAGCCCGATCTCGACCAGCTCGTCCTCCGTCCGCTGCCACAGATCATGCGCCTCGTCGGCAAGATACAGCGCAATCTCCGGCACATGCGGCGGCGCCATCAGCGCCGTATTGTAGAGGATGAAGCGTTCCGCGCTATGGCTCGTGAGAACCGTCACGGAGCCGGCGTCAGGCCACCCATGCGGCAGACTTCCTTCCATTCGGCCGGCGTCACCGGCTGCACGGAAAGCCGTCCGAGCCGCACCAGCGCCATGTCGGCGAGCTTGGGATTGGCCTTGACCTGCTCCAGCGTCGGCGGGTTCGGCACATCCTTGAAGGCGCGGATGTCGACGCATTCCCAGCGCGGATCGTCCGATGTGGTGTCGGGATGAGCCAGTGCGCACACTTCGGCGATGCCGACCACGTTCAGCCCCTCGTTGGAGTGGTAGAAGAAGCCGAGATCACCGATCTGCATGGCCTTCATGTTGTTGCGCGCCGCATAGTTGCGCACGCCGTCCCATTGCGTGCCTGCCTTCCCCTTGGCCTTCAACGCCTCGAAGGAGAACACCGAGGGTTCGGATTTGAACAACCAGTAGTTCATTCGTATTGCTCCTCCAGCCTTGTGCCGATTAATTAGCCGCCGGCTTGTTGAAGGTCCAGTTCCACTGGCGGACCTCGACGCTTTCGAACAGTCCCGCCTTGGCATAGGGATCGGCGGCCGACAGCGCCTGCGCGCCTGCCATGTCAGGCGCTTCGACGACGACGAGGCTGCCGTTGGACTTGCCGTCGGCGTCGAGGAACGGACCGGCGAAGGCCAGCTTCTTGTCGCTGTTCAGCCCTTCGAGAAAAGCGAGGTGCTCCGGCCGCGTATCGATGCGCACTTGCGTGCTTCCGGGCTTGTCCTTGCAAATCAACGCGAACAACATGTCTCTGTCTCCTGATGCTGGAATCAATCGTCGGTTTCGGTCTTCAGCGGCCGGGTCATCAAGGCCGCCACAGCCTGCCGGATGGTGATGGTGCCGTCCAGTATGGCGGCGACTGCGGCGATGATAGGCGCGTCGATGCCGCGCTCGGTGGCGATGCGGGCGGCGATCGCCGCCGTCGGCACGCCTTCCGCCAGCGGCAGCCCGCCAAGCGGCTTGCCCTGGCCGAGCGCCAGTCCGTAGGCAAAGTTGCGCGATTGCGTGGACGAGCAGGTGAGCAGCAGGTCGCCAAGGCCGGAAAGCCCCATCAACGTCTCGGGCCTGGCGCCGAAGGCGGCACCGATGCGGCGCAGTTCGACGAAGCCGCGCGTCACCATGGCGGCCTGGGCACTGGCGCCGAGCCCGGCGCCGGTGACGGCACCCGCGGCGATGGCGAAGACGTTCTTCAAGGCGCCGCCGATCTCGACGCCGATCAAATCATCATTCGAATAGCAGCGCAGATTTTCCGCCGAGAAGCGCGCGGCAAGCTTGGCCGCCAGCGCCTCGTCCCGGGCGGCAACCACTACCGCCGTGGGCAAGCCCCGGGCAACGTCCGTGGCGAAGCTCGGACCGGACAGAGCGGCGACCGGATTCACAGGCAGGATTTCCCCGACGATCGCCGACAGCAAAGCGCCGGTGTCGCGCTCGATGCCCTTGGCGCATAGCACCAGTGGGACGCCGGCCGGCATATGGCCGTTGGCGTGAGCAAGCATGGCCCGCAACGATTGCGCCGGCGTCACCGCCAGCACGCAATCGGCACCGTCGAGCGCGGCTTGGATGTTGCTCGTCGCCACGATGCCGGCCTGGAGCGCGATGCCAGGCAGATAGCGTCGATTTTCGCCGTGGTCGATTGCGGCGACGGTCTCCGGGTCGCGCGCATAAAGGCGGACGAAATGGCCGGCGCGCAGCATGGCCAGCGCCAAAGCGGTACCCCAGGCCCCGCCACCGAGCACGGCAACGCGCCAGCCGGTTGGCGCGATCTCGATGCCGCTCATGCCTTCTTCGCTCATGCCCTCCTTGCTCATGCTTTGGCCCCGCGCCGGCCCGAACCGATCATCGGCGCGGAGATGCTGTCCAGCGGCCAGCGCGAGCGCGGCACGAAATCGAAGCCGTTTTCTTGCGCCAGGCCTTCGCGCATCCGCTCGATGCCGGCCCAGGCGATCATTGCCGCATTGTCTGTGCAAAGTTTCAGCGGTGGCGCGACGAAGGCGAAGCGCGCCTCGGCGCACAGCCGTTCCAGCGTCGCCTTGATCGTATGGTTGGCGGCGACGCCGCCGGCGACGACCAGCGCCGGCGCGGCCGTGTCGGGGAATTCCCGGCGGAACCGGGCGAGCGCGCGCGAGACACGGTCGCCCAGCGCGTCGGCCACCGCCGCCTGGAAGGACGCGCAGATGTCGGCGACGTCCCGGTCGCTCAAGGGCTCGATCGCGCTCGCCGCCTGGCGCACAGCGGTCTTCAAGCCGGAGAACGAAAAATCGGGCTGCGCCGATCCCTTCATCGGACGCGGGAAGGCAAAACGACCCGCATCGCCCGATGCCGCCGCCTTCTCGACATTGGGACCGCCGGGATAGGGTAGGCCAAGCATCTTGGCCGTCTTGTCGAATGCTTCGCCGAGCGCGTCGTCGATGGTCGTCGCCCAGCGTTGGTAGTCGCCGACACCGCGCACGGCCAGGATCTGTGTGTGGCCGCCGGAGACCAGCAGCAGGAGATAGGGAAAGTCGAGCCCATCGGTCAGCCGCGCCGTCAAGGCATGGCCTTCGAGATGGTTGACGGCGATCAGCGGCTTGCCGGTTGCGGCCGCGATCGCCTTGGCCGTCATCAGCCCGACGATGAGGCCCCCGACGAGGCCCGGACCTGCGGTCGCGGCGATGGCGTCGATGTCGGCCAGCGCCACGCCCGAATCGGCAAGGGCTGCCTCGACAATGCCGTCCAGGGCCTCGACATGGGCGCGCGCGGCGATCTCCGGCACAACCCCGCCGAAGGCGGCATGCTCCTCGATCTGCGACAGCACGATATTGGACAGGATTTTGGGCGCGGCATCGCCCTCCAACGCCACGACGCTGGCGGCGGTCTCGTCACAACTCGTTTCAATGCCCAGAACGCGGATCAATTGGTCGCTGTCCCCAAGGATTGTGTATCGGGGCATTCCCCGGTAGGAGACGCCCGGAAAAGGCGACTTCGCTTGCCGGGGGGTTATCACGGACCGCGCGCCATGCAAACAATCTTGAAGATCGGAACACGCGGCAGCCCGCTGGCGCTGGCGCAGGCGCAGGAAACCCAGGCGCGGCTTATGGCGGCGCATGGTTTGCCGCAAGAAGCGTTCGAAATCGTCGTCATCTCGACCACCGGCGACCGCATCCAGGACCGGCCGCTGTCGGAAGCTGGCGGCAAGGGCCTCTTCACCAAGGAGATCGAGGAGGCGCTGCTCGCCCGCGCGATCGACATTGCCGTGCATTCCTCGAAGGACATGCCGACGCAGTTGCCCGATGGGCTGGAGCTGTCTGCTTTCCTGCCGCGCGAGGACGCGCGCGATGCTTTCGTCGGCAAGGCGGCTAAGACGATTGCAGACCTGCCGCGTGGCGCCAAAGTCGGCTCGTCGTCGCTCAGGCGGCAGGCGCTGATCCGCCGCATGCGGCCGGATCTCGACGTGGTGATGTTTCGTGGCAATGTGCAGACGCGGCTGCGCAAGCTCGATGAAGGCGTTGCCGCCGGCACCATCCTCGCCCATGCCGGGCTGAAGCGGCTCGGGCTCGGCCACGTGGTCACCGATCTGATCCCGCTCGACATCTTTCCGCCGGCGCCGGGCCAAGGCGCGATCGGCATCGAAACCCGCATAGGCGATGGCGACGTCGAACAGATGCTGGCGGCCATCCACGACCTGCCGACCGGACAGGCGCTGGCTTGCGAGCGCGCTTTCCTGGCGGCCCTCGACGGCTCCTGCCGCACGCCGATTGCCGGTCATGCCGTGATAGACGGCGCGGACCTTTCTTTCGCGGGATTGATCATCTCGCCTGATGGCACGCAGTCGCACATGGTCGAGATGAAAGGCCTGGCGCTGGATGCCGCCCGCATCGGTGAAGAGGCGGCAAGGACGGTGCGGGCCAGGGCCGGCGAGACATTCTTCGACGGCTGGGCCTGACGGTGCAGCGCGTTCTGGTGACGCGGCCTCAACCGGGCGCCTCCCGCACCGCGCGAATGCTCAAGGACATGGGGTTTCTACCGCTGCTTTTGCCGCTGACCGAGACGGTGGCCTTGCCGATCGATACGGACCTCGTCATCGGCAATGCCGTGGCCGTTGCGGTGACCAGCGCCAATGGCGTGCGCTTTGCGCCTAAGGAGGTCGTCGCCCGGCTTTCGGACTTGCCTTGCCATGCCGTCGGCAAGAGGACCGCGCAAGCCGCGCGTGAAGCAGGATTTTTGTCCGTCAGCGAAGGTCCCGGCAATGCCGAAGGTCTTGCAGGCAGTCTTGCCGGCGAATTCCAGGGCAAGACCATTGTCTATCTCTGCGGACGCGTGCGCTTCCCGGCATTCGAGCAGCGGCTGCAAGCTGCCGATGTCAGGGTCCGCCCCGTCGAGACATACAACACGCTCGCCGTGACCTATTCGGACGAGGCCGTGCTTGCCCGTCTGTCGGGGCAAACCGCGGATGCGGTGCTGCTCTATTCCGCCAGGGCGGCTGCCGCGCTGCAGGCCCTGGTCAGGCGGCCTGCGCTGCATGAAGCCTTTGACAAGACGCGGGTTTTTGCCCTGTCGCATCGCATCGCCGCTGTCCTTGGCGACGTCGCTGGCGACCGTATCCACATAGCCGCACGGCCCGACGAGGGTGCGCTGCTTTCGCTTTTGCGGCCCCGGTCCTGAGCCGCGTCATCACACCGCCCCTTTTCACCGCTTGGTGATGTGCTAGACCCTCTTTGAACCATCCCCAAGCGAATTTGCGGAGCCCAAGCATGGTGAAGACGCCGAAGATGCGACATTCGAAAAGCCGCCGCGAGCCGGTGACCATCGAACTTGAGCCCGGCGCCGTTTCCCGCATCGCCGACGAGAATGCCGCCAGGGCCGGGGCGCAAACCGACGAGGCCAAGGCGGAGGAAGCCGCGAACGCCTCGCGGCCGGAGGCGCCCGAAGAGCCTGTGCACGCCGACCAGACCGATCTAGAACCCTGGGAGCACGCCGAGGCGACAGCGCCCCGATCGGAACGCGCCGCCGAGGCGGACGAACCGGCGGCAGCCTACCCCGGTTCCCCGGACGACGCCGCTGGCAAGGCCGGCGCCTTCGACTACAGTTTCGAGGACGCATCGGCGAAGCGCGCCGAACCTGAACCGGCCGGGCCAGTGACCGGCGCCTCGGCGGGGAACGGGAAAACCGCATCCGCACCGCCACCGCCGAAGCGGGTCAACGGCATCGCGGCCGGCATCATCGGCGGTGTCATCGCACTGGTCGGCGCCGGCGGATTGCAGTTCGCCGGCCTGCTCGGCGCGCCGGGGTCCGCTCCCAGCGTCTCGCTCGAAGGCGTCAACGGCGAAATCGCCGCGCTCAGAACCGAGATCGCGGATCTGAGGCAAGCCGGCGACGGCGGTGCGTCGGCCAAGGTCGACGGGTTGTCCGCGGCGTTGGATCAGGTCAGGACGGATGTCGCAGCGCTCAAATCGGCGGTCGAGCAAGGCGGAGCGGGCGACAATGCCGGGCTGGCCGCGCTTGGCGACAAGGTCAGGCAGATCGAGACGGCGGTTGCGTCGCTAGGCAAGGCCGGCAACCCGGCTCCAGTCGATCTCGGCCCGCTCAATGAAAGGCTGGCTGGCCTCGATGCGCTGGTGAAATCGGCCGGCGAGGCGGCGGCGAAGCAGGACGGCCGGCTCACCGCGCTGGAGCAGTCGGTGGCGCAGCTTTCCGGCAAGGTCGAGGCGCAGGCCGGACAGCCGAAGGTCGCGCTCGCCATCGCCGCTTCGGCACTGAAGGCGGCGCTCGACCGTGGCGCGCCGTTCGGTGCCGAACTCGAGACCTTCGCCGCGATCGCGCCGGACGCGCCGCAGCTTGCGGCTCTGCGCGCCTACGCCCAAAAGGGCGTCCAGACCCGCACCGAGATCGCATCGCAGATGGATGCCGCCGCCAACGCCATGGTCGCGGCGGCCACGCCGGTCGACGAAAATGCCGGGCTGCTGCAGAACCTTCTGTCGAGCGCCGAATCGCTGGTCAAGGTCCGGCCGATCGGCGCTGTCCAGGGCGCCGGCGCGCCGGAAACCATTGCGCGCATGGAGGTGGCGGTCAATCAGGGCGACTATGCCAAGGCGCTCACAGAATATGAGACGCTGCCCGCGCCTGCAAAGGCGGCCGGCGCCGATTTTGCCGGCAAGCTGAAGGCACGCATCGAGGTCGAGACACTGATCGATGCGCTGATATCAGGCGCGATGAAGGCGTGAGGAACTGGCGATGATCCGAATCCTGCTCTTCCTCGCCGTCGTCTTCGCGCTGGGCCTAGGCTTTGCCTGGCTGGCGGACCGGCCGGGTGACATGGTCATCACCTTCAACGGCTACCAGTATCAGGTCAGCCTGATGGTGGCGGCGGTGGCGGTGGTCGCTGTCGTCGCGGCGGTGATGATCCTGTGGTGGCTGATCAAGTCGGTCTGGAACAGCCCCTACACCATTTCGCGCTATTTCCGGGTGCGGCGCCGCGACCGCGGCTATCAGGCGCTGTCGACCGGCATGATCGCCGCCGGCGCCGGCGACGGCGCGCTGGCCCGCAAGAAGACCAAGGAAGCGGCCAAGCTGATCCGCTCCGACCAGGAGCCATTGATCCATCTGCTCGAAGCCCAGGCTTCGCTGCTCGAAGGCGACCACGAAGGCGCGCGCCAGAAATTCGAGAGCATGCTCGACGATCCCGAAATGCGGCTGCTCGGCCTGCGCGGGCTTTATCTCGAAGCCGAGCGCCTGGGGGACCGCAATGCCGCCAGGCACTATGCCGGGCGCGCCGCCGGCATGGCGCCGCAACTGGCCTGGGCGGCCGAATCGACGCTTGAAGAGCTGACCGGGCGCGGCGACTGGGACGGCGCGCTGAAGCTGGTCGAGGCGCAGAAGGCGACCCGCCAGATCGAACGTGACGCCGCCAACCGCCGACGCGCCGTGCTGTTGACCGCCAAGGCGCAGTCACTCGCCGACAGCGATCCCGCAGCCGCCCGCACGGCGGCGATAGAGGCCAATCGGCTGCAGCCGGAGTTCGCGCCGGCCGCGGTCGCGGCTGCGACGCTGCTGTTTCGCCAGAACGACGTGCGCAAGGGCTCGAAGATCCTCGAGACAGCCTGGAGGGCCGAACCGCATCCGGAGATAGCGGAGCTCTATACCCATGCCAGGCCGGGTGACGCCGTGCTCGATCGCCTCAACCGGGCGAGGAAATTGCAGGAGATGAAGAAGAACCACGCCGAATCCTCGATGACGGTGGCGCGCGCCGCGCTCGATGCACAGGATTTTGCGACTGCCCGCCGCGAAGCCGAGGCGGCGATCCGGATGGACCGCCGCGAGGGCGCCTATCTGCTTTTGGCCGACATCGAAGAAGCCGAGACGGGCGACCAAGGCAAGGTGCGACAGCTCTTGTCCAAGGCGGTGCGGGCGCCGCGCGACCCGGCCTGGGTCGCCGACGGCGTCGTCTCGGAGCGCTGGGCGCCGGTATCGCCGGTCACCGGCCGGCTTGACGCCTTCGAGTGGCGCGCCCCGATGGAGCGTCTCGGCCAGCTGATCGACAGCCGTGACGATGCGCCGGACGCCCCGGCGGTGGCTATCGAGGCGCCGGGCAGGCCGGCGCAGGAAGAGTCGGTCGAGGTGATCGATCACGCTGGCCCGGGCGGCGAGACGGCCGGCAAGCAGGCCGAGAACGATCAGGACCACGTCAGGCCGGTGACGGCGCAGGCTTTCGCCGCGGTGCCCGCCGATGCCGAGGCCGTCGAACCGGCGCAGGAACTGGCACGCCTGCCGGACGATCCCGGCGTCGATCCGGATGATGCGGCGGAAAAGTCGCCGCGCCGGTTCCGGTTGTTTTGAGTTGGCTGGGTGGCCCGGCCGTTTGGGAATGGATCGATGTTCGAACGCGTTTTGTCGTTTCTGAGGGATTTGCCGACCGGCACCGGCGCCCGCGCCAGCGCCGATGATCCGCGCGTGGCAGCCTCGGCGCTGCTCTACCACGTGATGAGCGCCGACGGCGTGCGCCAGGACGTCGAGTGGGAACGGTTCAAGGCAGTGCTGGCGCAGGCCTATTCGGTCAGCGGCAACGAGCTCGACGCGCTGGCCGCCGCCGGCGAGCGCGCCGACAACGAGGCGATCGACCTCTATGCCTTCACCAGCGTGCTGAAGCGCCACCTCGATGCCGAAGGCCGCAAGGCTTTCATCGGCCTGATGTGGGAGATCGTCTATGCCGATGGCGAGCTGCACGAGTTGGAAGACAACACGGTCTGGCGCGTTGCCGAGCTGATCGGCGTCGAACGCCAGGATCGCATCGAGGCGCGCCGCAAGGCGGCGGCCGCGGCGCCGGGGGCCCGTGGAACGTCGAGCGACGAATAGGATCCATCCGCCGATGCCGCCGATGCCGCCGATGCCGCCGCGTTCGAAGCCGAGAATCCTGATCGTGCTGCATCAGGAGAATTCGAGCCCCGGGCGCGTCGGCCACATGCTTCTCGAAGAGGGCTTCGATCTCGACATCCGCCGCCCGCCGCTTGGCGATGCCTTGCCAGAGACGCTCGACGGCCATGCCGGGGCCGTGGTGTTCGGCGGGCCGATGAGCGCCAATGACGAGGACGAGTTCGTCCGCCGCGAGACCGACTGGCTTGAGGTTCCGCTGCGTGAGAACCGACCGCTGCTGGGTATCTGCCTTGGTGCGCAGATGCTGGCCAACCATCTCGGCGGCAAGGTCGAGGGCCATGGCGAAGGTCTGGTCGAGATCGGCTGGTATCCGTTGAAGGCGACCGAAGCCGGCAGAAAGCTGATGCACTGGCCCGAAATGGTCTATCAGTTCCATCGCGAAGGTTTTTCGCTGCCGAGCGACGCGACCTTGCTGGCGACCGCCGAGACCTATCCCAACCAGGCTTTCCGCTACCGCGACAATGCCTGGGGCATCCAGTTCCACGGCGAATTGACCAGGCTGATGATGCAGCGCTGGGTGGTGCGCGGCGCGCACCGCTTCGAATTGCCGGGCGCCCAGCCCGGCCGCGACCATCTCGGCGGCAGGCTGATCTGGGACATGCACCTCAAGCGCTGGCTGGACGAGTTCCTGGTGCTGATTTTCGGCGGCCGACGGCGCGGTCGCGGCACAACCATCCCCTGATGGCGGGTCGTTTAACACCTGCTAGTTCGAAAACGTCACGCTCACGCCGCGCTGACGAAAATAAGCCTGCATCAATTTGCGGCCCGAGCGGTTGTTCTGCGCCAGTTTGGTGGGATCGAACACCGCCTGCTTCATCCCCTCTCGTGCCAGCGCTGCCTTAAGCGTCGCGATATGGGCGTCGAGATCGGCATTATCGGCCCGCAGCGACACATAGATACTCTCGGTTGCCTCAGCCACGGTCGGTTCGCTCACAGTTATCGTCCTTTGATTGGTCGGGCGGCGGCTTAGCACAGATTCGCAGCCCGCCGATACCGGTGGACCTGAATTCGATCCCCGTCAGTTTCGTCCACTGAGGTGCCGCACCCTTCGGAGCGCCGGGAACAGATAGGCCCACAGGCCGGCAACGGCAATGGCGCCGACGCCGCCGATGACGACGGCAGGCACCGTGCCGATCAGCGCCGCCATGGTGCCGGCGCGGAATTCGCCGAGCTCGTTGGAGGCGCCGACGAAGACCTGATTGACGGCGTTGACGCGGCCGCGGACATGATCGGGGGTCCAGAGCTGGATCAACGTTTCCCTGATGTAGACGCTGAACATGTCGGTGGCGCCGAGGAAGGCCAATGCCAGGATCGACAGCCAGGTGAAGGTCGACAGGCCGAACAGCACCGTAAAGGCGCCGAACGCGGCCACGAAGCCGAGCATGATCAGGCCCGCGTGGTTTCGGATAGGATGACCAGCGAGCCAGATGGCGACACAGATGGCACCCACCCCTGGCGCCGAGCGCAGCAAACCAAGCCCCCAAGGGCCGAGTTGCAATATGTCGCGGGCATAGATCGGCAGCAGCGCCGAGGCGCCGGACAGGAGCACGGCGAAGAGATCGAGCGAGATGGCGCCAAGCACGATCTTCTCGCCCCAGATGTAACCGAAGCCGGCGAACAGGGTCTGCATGGTCGGCTTGTCGGTCTCGCTGCGTTGCGCTGGCCTCGGTATGGTGAAGATCAGCAGCCCGGCGACGAGCATCAGCGCCGTGGCCGTGCCATAGGCCACCTCGGCCGATACGCCGTAGAGCAGGCCGCCGGCGACCGGCCCGACGATGGTCGCCGTCTGCCAGGCCGACGAGTTCCAGGCGATGGCGTTGGCGAAATCCCGGGGCGGCACCAGATTGGCGAACAGCGACGACGAGGCCGGTCCGAAGAAGGCGCGGGCAATGCCGAACATGGCGAGCACGATGAAGATTGGCAGCGGGCCGCTGATGCCGCGCAGGGTCAGGATGAGCAGCGCGAGCGCGCAGATCGCCTCGAGCAGCACCGCCAGCGCCATGATCAGCCGGCGGCCGAAACGGTCGGCAACGACCCCCGTGACCAGCACCAGGAGCAGCGCAGGCAGGAACTGGACGATGCCGACAAGCCCGAGATCGAGCGGGTCGCGGGTCAGGTCGTACATCTGCCAGCCGACCGCGACGGACACGATCATGGTGGCGAATGTGGTGAGGAAGCGCGCCGCCCAATAGCTCAGGAAGGAGCGATGGCGGAACGCGGCATAGCGCTGGTCCGGTGATATCTGTTCGGAGGTCATGGAACGAGGCCCCGTTAGAAGGATGGAGGCCGGCGGGGCACTTCCACGATGGACGCTGGTCCGGCCGGGGAACCCTTTAGCCCAGTTCGACGTATGACGCGCGCAAAAAACAGGTTCTGGATCAAGGATTTTCTGACGTGTTCCATCGAACGCACACGAAACTCACCCGCCAAGACCCGGCGGGACAGGAAAGCCTATCGGGTGTCTCGAAGACCGCATGTCTCCCCCATCGTGCACGCGATAACCTTGAAAGCCGATCCGTGAGCAGCATTCTTTTGGCCTGCCCACTGGCCTGGCCGAAACCTACCGATACATTGGGTTTTGGCGATAATGTCGAGCGTAACTTCACCCTTATATATCGTCGTCCCTTGTGAATTGGAACAATAGACCATTCCATATTGGAATAATGCGAAAAGCGTACGCGTAACCAGCAATCTTTTTGCTGGCGCCTTTCTGTCATTGCATTTAAGTATTTGCTAAATCAAGCAGGGTGCTTACTGGATTATTAAGCATTTCCAAAACAGAACTCAAGACCGGGCAATTTTTCCTTGCTAGCCGGGGACATCGGTTACAACCTATGGATACATCAACCGCGCCGGCGGATCGCTGGCATGCTTGGGCGGATGGGCGCTAGGCATGAAGAGGGAAATGGACATTCGCCAAGGCGGCTCCCGCTGGGAGCGCTCCCCTCGACTTGAGGAATTGCGACGGCCGGCCGCAAAGTCGTCGAATGCATGGGCCACAGCCCGGCAATCCAAGCTTCGATACGCAGGGCAACTATCAGGGGTGCAATGGCATCGGCTGCCAGGTCGATGCGCCTGACGATGACAATTCGTCCGATGACGACGATTCCGACTGACAGCCACACTCCGCAAAGGAAGAGGAAAACCACCTATGTCTGAATTCGGCGACTTGGTTCGACGGCACGCCAAAATCGTCATGATCGGGCTGGCGGGATTGATACCGACATCTGCTTTCGCGAACGATGCCTGCGACGGCGTCGAGGTCGAAGTGACGAAGGCGCGCAAACAGGAATATGCACCGCTCGTCGCTTCGGCGATGGACAATAAGTTCAAGCCCGCCCGCGCCAAGTTCATCACCATCTTAGAAAGCGGCAACTGGAGCGCCGCGTATGTCTCCACGCCTGTTAGCGATGACGGCGTGATGTTCTTCCAGATGGTCGACGGAAAGAAGCAGTTTCGTGACGTATGGGGCGGCTATGCCGATCCATCGGAAAAGCCTGGACTGGTATCCTGGGCGAAGAAGCTTGGAGCACCGGAAAAGCTGGCCAGGTGCTTCGCCGAAACCGTTACGGAATGACGATGCCGCTCACCTGCAAAGAGGACGAGAACCGATGAAAACCGCAATTCTGACCACCGCCGTGGTTCTGGCCATGCCGGCTTTCGCTTTTGCCAAGGACAAGTGCGCCGACGCCAAGGATCAGGCCACCATGAACCAGTGCGCCGATGCTTCGTTCAGGAAATCCGACAAGAAGCTCAACGAACTTTACAAGCAGATCGAAACCCGCCTGAAGGACGACGCGGATACCAAGAAGCTTCTTGTCCAAGCGCAGCAGGATTGGATCAAGTTCCGCGACGCCGAGTGCAATTTCCAGACCGCGGGAGCGGCCGGAGGCAGCGTGGTCCCCATGCTCCTCTCGATGTGCATGGATGGCCTGACGCAATCCCGGGTCAAGGATTTCGACGGTTACCTGAACTGCAAGGAAGGCGATCTGAGCTGTTCCGTTCCGGCAGCGAACTGAGCTTTCCTGCCTGCCTGCAGGCGGGGTGGAAAATCATTCCCTCAGCGCGGCGGAGATGGCGTCGAGCCCCCCTGCAATTGCGCGCTCGCCGTGGAAGAGCGCAAGATCGGGCAGCGACAGGCCGAGGTCGAATAGCTTCTGGTCGGCGATCGAATTTCGGAGAGATTGTAACGGATGCGGTCGTAGCCGTATTCCTGCGGCGCCTCTTTCTCGATCACCAGCCTGGTGTAGTTCATGGCTTTCCCAAGGCCTGTCTGCACATCCAAGCCACAAAAGCATGAAGCCTGCCAAGACGGACCGCCGGCAGGCCTCAATCAAACCATTGGCTCAGCGCCGGAATGCGCGCTCAGGCCGAGACCTTGGCTTTCCTGCCCCTGGCCGGCGCTTTCGGGGCGACGGCCTTGCGGCCGAGACCGATCGACTTCGCCAGTTCCGAACGCGAGGCCGCGTAATTGGGAGCGACCATCGGATAGTCCGACGGCAAGCCCCATTTGGCGCGGTAGGCGTCCGGCGTCAGGCCGAAATGCACGCCCAGATGACGCTTCAGCGATTTGAACTTCTTGCCATCCTCCAGGCAGATGATGAAATCCGGCGTCACCGACTTCTTGGGATTGACCGCCGGCACGAGCGGCGCCGCCACGGGTACGGCCGGCTGGCCGAGCCCGCTGATCGAAGCGCTGACGCTGGCGATGAGGTCGGCCAGGCCGGAGGCGGGCAGGCGGTTCTTCTCGACGTAAGCCGACACGATATGGGCGGTCAGCTCGAGAAGGTCGATATCCTTGCGAGCGTCGTTGCTGTCGTCGGTCAATCTATTTTCCTCCGTCTATGGCGTATGGGGCCCGAAATCGGCACAGTTTCGGATGGGATGATGCGCAAAGTTAAAGTCCGGCGGCGTCTTTGCACGTCCCTCGCGGTTCGTCGCGATGTAGTGCGCCGGAATTCCTAGTCGGCAAATCTGCGCAATGCAACGACTTGGCCCCGCGTCACACATTATTTTGAATAACTATACTGAACTGTAATATTATCAGACGATCAGGGCCTTGTCTCGCCACAGACGAAATCCGCCTTCGAAGGCGCGTGTGTTGTCGCCGCGCCTGCTGTCGGCGGGCAAATCGTCGAGCTTGTCGACATTGCCGCCGCCGATGACGACATAATCGGGCTGCATGGCGGCGCGCAGCCGGTCGACGACGTCGAAGACGGATTTGCGCCACTTCTTCTTGCCGCGTTTTACCAGGCCGCGCTCACCGACATAGTCCTCGAAGCTCTTGCCCTTCTTGTAGGGAAGATGGGCGAGTTCCATCGGTTGGGCGACGTTGTCGACGATCATCGCCGCACCCAGGCCGGTTCCCAGCCCCAGGAACAGCATGCGGCCGCCTTCATAGCTGCCGATGGCCTGCATCAGCGCGTCGTTGACCACCTTGACCGGCTTGCCGAACTGCGCGGCGAAGTCGAAGCCGGCCCAGCCCTTGCCGAGATTGGCGGGATCGAGCAAGGGCCTGTTGTGATGCACCGGGCCGGGATAGCCCATCGAGACGACGTCGTAGGACAGCCCGTCGGCCAGCGCCGTCACGGCATCGATCATCTGCTGGGGCATCAGATCCGGCCCGGAATCGGCGCGGCGCTCAGCACCGCCTGAGCTGGTGAGTATCTTGACGTGCGAGCCGCCGATGTCGATCGACAGCACGATCGGATCGCCGCTCGCCGCTTTCGGCCTTGCCGCCCTGGCCATGCTGCCCTCTCCCAGCCTATTTCGATGGATTGATCCAGCCGTTCGGCGGCCCGAAGCCGTTCATTGCGGCTGCCGGCCCCCAGGTCTTCGGTTCATAAAGATGTGGCGGCGTGGTGTCGCCGAGCACCGGCCCGACGATGCGCCAGGCGAGTTCGCTGGCGTCCTGGCGGGTAAAAAGCTGGCCATTGCCGTTCATGGCATCGCCGATCAGCCGTTCATAGGGCGGCATATCGCCCTTGCTGTCGTCGAGCGCCGTCAGTTCGACCTGTTCGCCGACCATGTCGTCGCCCGCTGCCTTGCGCTGGGCGCCGATCGAGATCGCCACCTGCGGGTCGATGCGGAAGCGCACATAGTTGGCGTCGTTCGGCTTGATCGGGTCGAAGACATCGAGCGGCGGCCGCTTCAGCCGCACGATCACCTCCGTGGCATGCACCGGCATGTTCTTGCCGGCGCGGATGAAGAACGGCACGTCCCGCCAGCGCCAGGTGTCGACGAGGAAGCGCACCGCCGCGAAGGTTTCGACCGGCGAGTTGGGCGCCACGCCGGGCTCGGCGAGATAGCCGTCGAATTGGCCACGCACGATATCGTCCTTGGTCAGGGTGCGGATCGCGCGCAGCACCTGCACCTTCTCGTCGATCAGGTCGTCGGCGGAACGGCCGACCGGCGGTTCCATCGCCAGCAGCAGGAGGATGTTGAGCAGATGGTTCTCGATGACGTCCCTGACGCAGCCGACCTCGTCATAGAAGCGGCCGCGCCCATCGATGCCGAAATCCTCGGCCATGGTGATCTGCACGCTCTCGACGAAATTGCGGTTCCAGATCGGTTCCAGGAAGGAATTGGCGAAGCGGAAATAGAGCAGGTTCTGGATCGCCTCCTTGCCGAGATAGTGATCGATGCGGAAGATCGACTGTTCGTCGAACACCAGATGCAGCACTCGGTTCAGCCAGCGCGCCGATTGCAGGTCATGGCCGAAGGGCTTTTCCACCATCAGCCGCGCGCCGCGCGCCGTGCCCGATTGCTCCAGGCCCTGGACCACCGTCTCGAACATGGTCGGCGGCACCGCCATGTAGTGCAGCGGCCGCTGGGCGGTGCCCAGCGCGCTCTTCAGTTTCTCGAACGTGGCCGGGTCGCGATAGTCGCCGCTGACATAGCGCAGCAGCGAAGCGAGTTTGGCGAAGACCTTCTCGTCGATCTTGCCGAGCGTATTGACGATGCCGTCGCGCGCGCGGTCCTGCAATTTCCTCAAATCCCAGGCGTCGAAGGCGACGCCGATCACCGGTTCGCTGAGCGTTCCCTTGGCGACCATGGCGTAGAGAGACGGAAATATCTTCTTGTGGGCGAGGTCGCCGGTCGCCCCGAAGAGCACCAGCGTATCGGACCGTTCCGGGCTCATGAGTGCGTCTCCCCTGCCGCCGTCACTTGCCGGCCTTCGGTTTTTCGACATGGCCGCCGAATGCATAGCGCATGGCCGACAAGAGCTTGTCGGCGAATTCGGATTCGCCTTGCGAGGAGAAGCGGTCGAACAGGGCCGAGGACAGCACCGGCGCCGGCACGCCGGTGTCGATGGCCGCTTTCAGGGTCCAGCGGCCTTCGCCGGAATCGGACACCCGGCCGCCAAACTGGGTCAGGCCGGGATCGCTCTTCAACGCGCCGGCGGTGAGATCAAGCAGCCACGAGCCGATGACGCTGCCATGCCGCCAGACCTCGGCCACTTCGGCAAGGTCGATGTCAAACTGGTAGTATTCGGGGTTCTGCAACGGGCTGGTCTCGGCATCGGCCTCGCGCTTGACCTTGCCGGCATTGCCGGCCTTGAGAATATTCATGCCTTCGGCATAGGCGGCCATGACGCCGTACTCGATGCCGTTATGGATCATCTTGACGAAGTGGCCGGCGCCGCTCGGGCCACAATGCAGATAGCCGAAGGGCGCCGTGCCGGCCGTCTTGTCGGGAGCGGGCGCACCGGCATCCGCGCCGGGCGCCAGCGTGGCGAAGACCGAATCGAGATGCCGGACCGCGTCATCGGGCCCGCCGATCATCAGGCAGTAGCCGCGATCCAGGCCCCAGACGCCGCCGCTGGTGCCGACATCGACATAGTTGAGGCCCTTGGCGGCGAGCTTGGCGGCCCGGTCGACGTCGTCGTGATAGTAGGAATTGCCGCCGTCGATGATGATGTCGCCGGGTTCCATCAGCGCCGCCACCTGATCGACGATCTTGCCGGTGATGGCCGCAGGCAGCATCAGCCACACGCAGCGCGGCTTGGCGAGCTTGCCGACGAATTCCGCCATCGATGCAGCCCCCGAGGCGCCGTCGCCGACCAGGGCCGCGACGCTTGCCGGGTTGATGTCGTAGACGACGCATTCGTGGCCGTCACGCATCAGGCGCCGGACCATGTTGGCGCCCATTCGGCCCAGTCCCATCATTCCGATCTGCATGGTCTCATCCTTGTGTCTTGAAGAGGATCTGCCGGGAAGGATCTACAGTCTGTCCTGTTCACCAATGATGACGGAGAAGTCGACATTCTCCCAATCGCCGCTGCCGGGCCAGAAAAAAGTGAAGATCAGCGTGCTCCCCTCGGGCAGGCCGGCGACCGGCAGATCAGCAACATGGACGCCGAAGGCATTCTCGCTGGTCGCGCTGTCATGCACGGTCGCCCAATTGTCGACGCTCCAATGAACGGTTGCCTTCGCCAAAAGCTCGACGCGCATTGTCTTGCCGGCCGGCATGGAACGGATCTTGTTGTTGAAGCGCCATGTCCGGAACGGCGAGACGGTCCTATTGTCGATATAGCGTTCGACGCCTTGCGGCGGCATGTCGAACACCGCGCCGTCGCGCAGCGAGCGCAGCAGCTTGATATGTTCGGAATGCGCCCAGACCAGCGGCATGGCGCTGCCCGAGGGCTTGCCATGCAGCAGTTCGCGCTCGGGGAGGTCGGCGCCGTCCCAGATCTGCTCCGGCAACAGGCCGCCCGGTCCGGACGAGCCCTCCATTGCCGCCAGCAGCGAGGTCGCCTTGTCCTTGCGTCCGGCCGCCAGCTCGTAATGGGCCCGTTCGCCGGCGAGCAACGGCCAGGGGCGGCCCTGGCCGGTGCCGTCGAATGGCGCGCCGTCCTCGTGCTCGCCATAGCCGTCGCCGGTGTAGCGATACCAGAGCGGCCCCTGCGGCAGTTGCCGGCGCAGCTGCGCGTCGATGACCTTGACCGTGTCGACGATGCGCGGATCGTCGGCTGCCCTGAGGCCAAAGCGCACCAGGGCAAATGCGTCCGGGCTGACGATTTCCTGCGCCGGCCGGTCGGCATCGCCAGGCGGGCGGTTTTTGATCGGCACATAGCCGTCCTTCGGCGAACCGGCCTCGGCGCTGTCGGGCGGTGCGATGCGGACATAGTAACCCGCGACGCCGGTCGCCTCGCAGCTTGCCGTGCCGGTGACATAGGTCCAGCGCTCGACCTGGTCGTTCCAGCCGTCGGTGGTCTCGCGCAGATAGCTTGCTGCGTCCTGCTTGCCGCAGGCCTCCAGCATATCCGCGGCGGCAAGCAGCGCCGCGATCTCAACGGCGAGCGTGAACGGGCTGTAACCGGAATCCTCCTCCCAACGGTCCTCGCCGGTGACGGGTCCATTGCGCACGACATAGGCTGCGGCGCGCTCGATCATTGGCAGGAAGGCCAAAAGCCTGGCGCGCGGCAAATGGCCCTGGCGCCGCAGCGCATCCGCCAGCAGCAGCGGAAAGGCGCATTCGTCCATCTGGATGCCCGGCCAATAAGCTGTCCCATCGAGCCAGGCGTTCTGCGGCCAGTGGCCATCCGGCTGCTGGATGGAGCAGAGATAGTCGAGGGTTTGCAGGGCCGAAGCGGCATCGCCGGCGGCGAGAAAGCCGCCCGCCGTCTCGACCAGATCGCGCGGCCAGACCAGATGATAGCCGCCGAGATCGTCGTCGCCCTTGTCGAAGCCCCATGGGATAGACAGGCTGGCGACCGCCGCGCCCGGCATGAGCGATGACCGGTGCGTCGCCAGGACGGCGGTGGAGATCCTGTAGCTGTTCACTCCGGACGCGCCACGGCGGTCCAGCCGCAGCAGGCCAGCCTGCCATTCGCGCCATCGTTCGGCGTAGGAAGTCGCCGCCGCCGCGAAACCCTGCCTGAGGCTGGCGAAGGCATTTCGAGCGGCCTCTTCGGACGTCGCCCCGAAGCCCAGCGCCAGTACCGTTTTGGTGCTGTTGGCGGAAAACCCGATTTCGCCGGTCAGCGCTACATTGCCGTCCTCGGCTTGCTGAAAGGCTGGATCGAGCCGACCGGTGTTGCGCAGTTGCTGCCAGCCGTCGGAGACGCCGACATATCCCGCCGAGCCGTTCCGCCAGGGCAGCGATGAGGCCAGCGCAAGGCAAGTGCCGCGGCCCGAGGCGAACAGCACAGGCTCTCCCTCATGGTCGCCGACCCAGGCGGTGTTGCCCATGCCGGCATTGACCAGATGCGGCGCCAGCAAGGCGTGGACGCGGTAGTCGCCCGGCGCGCCCTTGAGCGGCGTGAAGGTGATCTCCTGCAGCAAGGTGGGTCGTGCAGGGTCGGCCAGGATACGCTTCTCGATCCGGTAGGCGCCGTCATCAGCGGTGTTGACCAGCCTGTAGGCTGGCACGCCTTCTTCGAACGGTTCGATGCCATGCGCGGCATCACGTTTTTCTTCCGAGAAATATCCGTTCGGGCCGGTGACAATCAGGCCGAGGTCGCGGGTGCAGGCACTGTCGACACCGGGATAGTAGATCTCGTTCAGGATGCCATGGCTGACCGTGAACCAGACGCGGCTCGACGGCGAAAGCGCCGCGCCGACGCCGCTTTTGGCGCTTGACGTCCAGCGCGCCGGAATTCCCGGAGCCCCCGGGGGAACGATCGGCGTCACTGCCATGCGTCTGCGGCCTCCTGCCCGCATGCCTAGCCCATCCACCGAAGCCTTTTCAATCGTCGCACCGCAATGTGATCAGCGGCATCTTATGGATTGCAGTTGACAGCTCGCCGGCCTTCTGCACTTTTGTCTGACAATAGATAAAAAACAGGTACGCAAGCGCGATAGTCACCAGCAGCCATCAAGACCAGCAACTCGGGAGGAGTATGACATGAAGAAACTGTTCGTCCTGGGCACCCTTGCAGCGGTGCTCGCAGCCGGTACGGCGTTTGCCGACACCAGCGGCAAGAAGATCGCTTTCTCCAACAATTACGCCGGCAATTCGTGGCGGCAGGCGATGCTCGACAGCTACAACGCCGTCACCAAGAAGGCGGTGGCCGACAAGGTGGTCGGGGCCGCCGATGTCTTCACGACGGCCGACAAGGAAGTGCCGACCCAGGCAGCCCAGGTGCAAAACCTGATTCTACAGGGCTATGACGCCATCGTCATCAACGCCGCCTCGCCCGACGCGCTGAACGGTGCCATCAAGCAGGCCTGCGACGCCGGCATCGTGGTCGTTTCCTTCGACGGCATCGTCACCGAACCCTGCGCCTACCGCGTCGTCGTCGACTATAAGGACATGGGCAAGCAGGAAGTCGAGCATATGGCCAAGTTCCAGCCCAAGGGCGGCAACCTGCTCGAGATCCGTGGCCTCGCCGGCACCTCGATCGACGACGCCATCCATGCCGGCATCCTCGAAGGCGTGGCCGCCCATCCCGAGTTCAAGATCGTCGGCTCGGTGACCGGCGACTGGGACCAGACGACGGCGCAGAAGGCGGTGGCGACCATCCTGCCCTCGCTGCCCGAAATCGTCGGCATCGTCGACCAGGGCGGTGACGGCTATGGCGCCGCGCAAGCCTTCGCCGCCGCCGGCAAGCCGCGCCCGACCATCATCATGGGCAACCGCCAGGACGAGCTGAAATGGTGGAAGGAACAGAAGGAAAAGGACGGCTACCAGACCTGGTCGGCCTCGATCGCGCCCGGTGTCTCGACGCTCGCCTTCTGGGTGGCGCAGCAAGTGCTCGACGGCCGCAAGGACATTCCCCACGACCTGCTGGTGCCGTATCTCGCCTTCACTCAGGACGATTTCGAGGCCGCTCTGCCGAAGATCAAGGAGGGCGGTGTCGCCACGCACGAATACACACAGGAAGATGCCATCGCGGCCATCAAAGCCAATATCAAGTAAATGTCGCACACGCGTTGCCGTGCACATCGCCGACCGGATATCGTTGAGCATGCCTGAAGGGAACGCGGACATCATCAGACTGAGCGGCGCCGAAAAACACTTCGGCGCCGTTCGCGCGCTTGGCGGCGTCGACTTCACTGTCGGGCCCGGCGAGTGCGTCGGCCTCGTCGGCCACAACGGCGCCGGCAAATCGACGCTCATGCACATGGTGGCGGGCACGCTGACACCCGACAGCGGAACGATCGGCGTGCATGGTGAGGCCGAGGAGAACTACTCGGTGTCGCGGGCACAGCAGCTCGGCATACGCTGCGTGTTCCAGGAATTGTCGCTGTGCCCCAATCTCAGCGTCGCCGAGAACACGCGCATCAACCACGCCTCGCTCACCGGCTTCGGCTGGCGGCGCAAGGCGGCCGAGCTGATCACGGCCAAGCTGGACGAAATCTTTCCCGACCATGGCATTTCGGCGGCCGACATCGCCGGTGACCTTTCAATCGGACGGCGACAGATGGTGGAGGTGGCGCGCGCGTTCACGCTGACCCGCGAGCCGCTCCACCTGGTCATCCTCGACGAGCCGACGTCCTCGCTCGACGCGCACACGGCGGGGCAGTTGCTTGCCTTCGTGCGCCGCTTCGTCGCGTCGGGTGGGAGCTGCATTCTCATCTCCCACGTGCTGGGCGAAGTGCTGCAGAACGCCGATCGCATCGTCGTGATGCGCGACGGCAAGGTTGTCGGCGCCGACGCGGCGAACGCTTTCGACCGCGATAGGCTGGTCGCCACCATGGGCGGCGCCGAAGGACATCGGAGGACCGCCACCGAAATCCGGAAAGCCGAGGCCGGCCCGTTGCGCGTGCGCGCCCGGCCGGCGCGGCAGCAGGACGGCAAGGAGCTGGTGGCCCGCGCCGGCGAGATCATCGGACTTGCCGGCCTGGCCGGCCATGGCCAGACCGACCTGCTGCTGGCGATCTTCGCCGCGGCATCGCGCGCCAAGGCCGGCGTCGAGGTCACCGCACCGGTGGCGCTTGTGGCCGGCGACCGCCAGGCGGACGGCATCTTTCCGCAGTGGTCGATCGCTGAAAATATCGGCATCCGCTCGCTGGCTCGGCTGCGCAACGGGCTGCTGATCTCGCCGCGGCGAGAGGCCGAACTGGCCGGGTTCTGGCAAAAGAAGATCGGCATCCGCACGCCGGATATGAACAACAACATCTTTTCGCTGTCGGGCGGCAACCAGCAGAAGGCTTTGTTCGCCCGGGCTCTCGGCTCCGACGCCGGGATCGTGCTGATGGACGACCCGATGCGCGGCGTCGACATCGGCACCAAGCTCGAGGTTTACGATCTCGTGCGCGAGGAGGCCGGCAAGGGCCGCACCTTCCTCTGGTACACCACGGAAACGGAAGAACTCGACAATTGCGACCATGTCTATGTCTTCAAGAACGGCCGCATCGTCGCCAATCTGACGCGCGACGAGCTGACGGAAGAAAAGATCATCCAGTCCTCCTTCGGCGACGCGGCCTGAGATGACGGCCGTCTCTGTTCAAAACGGTTCGAAGACTTTTGGGAGCGGAGCGGCACGCGCCCGCCTGCTGCGCGGGCTGCTGCCGGCGCTGTCGCTGGTGCTGGTGCTGCTCGCCATCGCCTGGCTCAATCCGCGCGCCATCAGCTATTTCGGCTTCGGCCTGATGCTCAACCTGGCGATCCCGATCGCGCTGGCGACGATCGCGCAGATGTTCGTCATATCGGGCAACGAGCTGGACCTGTCGATCGGCACCTTTGTCGGTTTCGTCGGCTGCGTAACCGCGACCTGGTTGAAGGACGCACCGCTCATCGGCGTCCTCGTCCTGCTCGGATCGATCGGCGTCTATGCGCTGCTCGGCGCGCTGATCCACCTGCGCAATTTGCCATCGATCGTAGTGACGCTGGGCATGAGTTTCGTCTGGCAGGGGCTGGCCATTCTCGTCCTGCCCAAGCCCGGCGGCAAGGCGCCGGACTGGCTGCTGGCGATCATGGCGTTCAAGCCGCCCTTTGTGCCCTTCCCGATCATCGCGGCGCTGCTGATCGGCCTCATTGTCCATTTCGGCCTGATGCGCACCTCCTATGGCGTGATCCTGCGCGGCTCGGGCGGCAACCCTGCTGCGCTCAAACGTGCCGGCTGGTCGCTGCTCAAGACCAAGGTCGTGTTGTTCGCGCTGACGGGTCTGTTCGGCGTGCTGTCCGGCATGGCGCTGATCGGCATCACCACTTCGGCCGATGCCAATATCGGCAATGGCTACACGCTGCTTTCGATCGCCGGCGTCATCCTCGGCGGCGGCGAATTCGTCGGCGGACGCGTGTCGCCGATCGGCGCGGTGATCGGCGCGCTGACCTTGGCGCTGGCGGCATCGCCGCTGCTCACCTTCATGCACATCCCGCCCGACTGGCAGGTGGCGGCCAATGGCGCCATCCTGATCATCGTGCTGGCGGCGCGGGTGCTGATCAGCCGCAAGGAGAGGTGAGCGATGACGCTGGTTAGATCGCTGGCTGCCAAACCCTGGATCTGGTCGTTCGTCGGCGCGCTTGTGGTGTGGCTGGCGACGATCGCCTTCACCGGCGGCTATGGCGCCGGCGGCATGGTAACCGCTGCCCTTTCGCTCGCGGTGTTCATCGTCATCGTCGGCGTCGGCCAGATGTTCGTCATCACGCTTGGGCCGGGCAATGTCGACCTGTCGCTACCGGCCAATATCGGGCTCGCCAGCGCGGTCGCCATGAAGGTGATGGGCGGCAGCGATGCCATGATCGTGGTCGGGCTGCTGGCCGCGCTTGCCTGTGGTGCCGCGATCGGTGCCGTCAACTATCTGCTGATCTGGGCGCTGCGAATACCGCCGATCATCGCCACTTTGTCGGCGAGCTTCATCATCCAGTCGGTCGACATCAGCTATGGGCGCGGATTGCAGATCAAGCCGCCGCCGGGCTTTGCCGATTTCGCCAACCGGCAGGTTCTCGGCATTCCGGTGCTGGCGGTTCTCACCGTGCTGTTTACCATCGGTGCGGCCATCGCCTTGCAGCGCATGATCTATGGCCGCTCGGTGCTGGCGATAGGCCAGAACATCCGCGCCGCCTGGCTCGCCGGCGTCAATGTCGGCCGCGTCCGTTTCCTCACCTACACGCTGTCGGGCGCGCTCGGCGGCATCGACGGCGCGCTGCTCGCCGGTTATTTCCGCGGCGCCAATGTCGATATCGGCAACGAGTATTTGCTGGCTTCGATCGCCGTGGTGGTCATCGGCGGCACCTCGGTGGCCGGCGGCAAGGCCAATGTGCCCGGCGTCTGGGGCGCGGCGCTGTTCCTGGTGCTGCTTTTGACCATGCTCAACACATTCGGCGTCAGCGCCGGCGTGCGCCTGCTTTTGACCGGGCTGATCATAGTCGGCGTCATCACGGCGGCAGGCGGGGAGAAGGCGGTGCGGTGATATTCGCTTCTCTTCAACCGCAACTCGCCAGCGTGCCGTCTTACAGCCTGTCCTGACAAGTCCTGTGCCAGTGCGGCACGCGGTTCCCATTCGCGGCGCAGCCTAGTAAACCCTCCGGATCGCAGCCGGTGTCGGGAGGGTCAACTTGTCCAATTTTGTCAGCGTCGCCAGGGACAGCGACGTCGCCATCGTCGCCATCGACAATCCGCCGGTCAACGCGCTGAGCTTTCATGTCCGCGAACCACTGATGCACGCGCTGGCTGCCTTGCGTGACGACGCATCGGTCGGAGCCATCGTCGTCGCGTGCGCGGGCCAGACCTTCGTCGCCGGCGCCGACATCACCGAATTCGGCAAGCCGGTGCAACAGCCCGAGCTGCGTGCCATCATTGGGACGCTGGAAACCATCGCCAAACCTACGGTCGCCGCCATCCACGGCACCGCGCTGGGCGGCGGGCTGGAGCTGGCGCTCGGCTGTCACTTCCGCGTTGCCGATGCCGACGCCAGGCTCGGCCTGCCCGAGGTGAAGCTTGGACTGCTGCCGGGCGGCGGCGGCACGGTGCGGCTGCCGCGCCTCGTCGGCGCGATCAAAGCGCTCAGGATGATCGTTTCCGGTGCGCTGGTCGGTGCTGATGAGGCGCATGAAGCCGGACTGGTCGATGCTGTGTTCGAGAGTAACGTGATCACGCATGCCGTGAACTTCGCCAGGGAGATCGCTCGCAAGGGCGGGCCGTTCACGCCGGTGCGCGATCGCGATGACGAGATCAAGAAAACCGAGCTGGCCGCTTTCGATGCCGAGGCGGCGGATCTCGCCAGGAAGGCGCGCGGCCTCGACGCACCGATCGCTTGCGCGCAAGCGGTGCGCAACACCGTCACGATGTCGTTCGAGGAAGCTCTGGCTGCCGAACGCGCGCTGTTCATGAAGCTGGTTGCCGGCGATCAGTCGCGGGCGCAGCGGCATCTGTTCTTCGCCGAGCGTGAAGCCGCAAAGATCCCGGGCAAGGACCTTGTCCGGCGCAGGATCGCCCGCGTCGGCGTCATCGGCGCCGGCACGATGGGCGGCGGCATCGCCATGGCCTTCGCCAATGGCGGTTTTCCAGTCACCTTATTGGAGACCAGCGAGGAAGCCTTGCAGCGCGGGCTCGGCATGATCGACAAGAATTATGCCGCCTCCGTTTCGCGCGGCTCCTTGACCGAAGATGCCAGGCGCCAACGCCTCGCTCAATTCAAGGGCTCCACCGACTATTCCGACCTCGCCGATTGTGACCTGATCATCGAGGCGGTGTTCGAGGACATGGCGGTCAAGAAGGAGGTGTTCGGCAAGCTCGACGCCGCGGCCAAGCCGGGCGCCATCCTTGCCACCAACACCTCTTATCTCGATATCGACGAAATCGCCGCCTCGATCTCGCGCCCGCAGGACGTGCTCGGCCTGCACTTCTTCTCGCCGGCCAATGTCATGAAGCTGTTGGAGATCGTGCGGGCCGACAAGACCGCGCCGGACGCGCTGGCGACAGTTGTCGACGTGGCGCGCAAGATCGGCAAGGTGGCCGTCGTCGTCGGCGTCTGCCATGGGTTCGTCGGCAACCGCATGCTGGCCGCGCGCGGCTCCGAATCGGAAGCCTTGCTGCTGGAGGGCGCGACGCCCAGCCAGATCGATAACGCCTTCACCGATTTCGGCTGGCCGATGGGGCCGTTCCAGATGGGCGATCTCGCCGGCCTCGACATTGGCTGGCGCAACCGCAAGGCGCGAGGCCAGACGGCCGTGATCGCCGACACGTTGTGCGAACAGGGGCGTTTCGGCCAGAAAACCGGTCGAGGTTATTATCTTTACGAGAACGGGTCACGTATGCCGGTCCCGGACCCGCAGATCGATGCGCTGATCCGCGGTAAGGCAGCCGAGAAGGGCATCGCGTCGCGCGAAATCAGCGCGGAAGAAATCATCGAGCGCACGCTCTATCCCATGGTCAACGAGGGGGCCAAGATTCTGGAAGAAGGGATAGCCGCCCGCGCCTCCGACATCGATGTCATCTGGGTCAACGGCTATGGCTTTCCCATCGGCAAGGGCGGTCCGATGTTCTGGGCCGGCCTCGAAGGCGCGCCCAGGATCGTCGAGCGGCTCGAATATTGGCACCAGCGGACGGGCAAGGATGTTTTCAAGCCGGCGCGGCTGCTGAAACGGATGGCCGAGACCGGCTCCTGGGAGGCTGGCGCAAGACCTTGATCGAAAGGCGGTTGAAGGCCGTCGGAATTATCTTATCCGCGCGTCGATGATTTCGACAAAGCGGGCAAAAAGGCCGGCCTGCGATTTGATCTTGAGCTTGCGATAGATGTTGCGGCGATGGACCTTCACCGTCCCCGGCACGATGCGCATGGCCCGGGCGATTGATTCGGTGGAATGCCCTTGCAGCACTAGATCGACGACATGCTTTTCGCGCGGCGTCAGGGACAGGCTCTTCCAGATATGGGCGCGATCGAACTCGTTGACCGCCGCCAATGCATCGTCTTGCCTGGCCTCGGCCGGCTCGTCGGCGGGAAGGGCGGGCCAGCGCAATCGGGCGAAGGCGACCACCGCCGGCGCCATGTCGCGCAGCAGTCTGGCGTCGGCGGTCCCGAACGGACCTGAAGCGCGCAGCCGCATCAGCGACAGCACCAGCGCATCCTTGCCCGGCAGCGGAACGAAGAAGCCGACCTCCTCGGCCAGCCTGGTCTGGCTGTAGTAGGAGCGAAAATATTCGCTGGCGTAGAAGCGGTCGGGCGCCAGCTCGCGCATGCGCCAGAACCCTTCCTTGCGCTCGACCGCCGCATGGTGGAACGGATCCAGCAGGTATGGGCCTTCCTGGTAAAGCGCAACGAAGACATGGCTCTCGGCCGACGAGAAGGTCTCGAACAGCAGCGGCGGGCGTGCAGCGCCGCGATAGCCGAAGACCACGCAGTGGTCGAAGCCGACATGCTGCCGCAGCCAAGCGACCATCGCCTTGCCGAAGACGTCGCCGCTCGTCTCCCGCGTCGCCGCGACCAGCGCGGCGAGCTGGCTGTAGTCGTCGCTGCGGGACATCCAATACCCCCTTAAACAAGAAAATAGGTCAGATATACCACCTGCGAGGTATATACTAGCTGCCATTGGCTCTGGTAGCGTCCCGAAATCGCATCGTCCTGTCGCTGGAGCCCGCAGCCTTGACCGCAGTGCCCGACATCGAGTTTCGCGGCGTCACCAAGCGCTATGGCGCGGTGACCGCGGTCAGCGGCATCGATCTGGCCGTGCCGCCCTCCGCCTTCGTCGCCCTGCTCGGACCATCCGGCTGCGGCAAGACGACCTGCCTGCGCATGATCGGCGGCTTCGAACAGCCGAGCGAGGGCAAGGTGCTCATCCGCGGCCAGGACATGGCCGACACGCCGCCCTACAGGCGGCCTGTCAACATGGTGTTCCAGCAATATGCACTGTTCCCGCATTTGGACGTGAACGACAATGTCGCCTACGGGTTGCGCCAGGCACGACCGCGGCTGTCGTCGCGCGAGATCGGCCTGCGGGCAGGCAAAGCGCTGGAAATGGTGCGGCTCGCCGGTTATGGCGGCCGCAAGGTCCACGAACTGTCCGGCGGCCAGCAGCAGCGTGTCGCTCTCGCCCGCGCGCTGGTCAACAAACCGGCGGTGCTGCTGCTCGACGAGCCGCTGGCGGCGCTCGACAAGAAGCTGCGCACCGACATGCAGATCGAATTGCAGAACCTGCAACGCGAGATCGGCATCACCTTCGTGCTGGTCACCCACGACCAGGAGGAAGCGCTGTCGATGAGCGATTTCGTCTGCGTCATGAATGGCGGCCGCATCGTTCAGCTTGGGCAGCCGAGCGAGATTTATGACGAACCGGCCGACCTGTTCGTCGCCGATTTCGTCGGCAAGACCAATCTCTTGAGCGGCGCCGTCGCAGGGCATTCGGGCGATCTGGTGGATGTGAAGCTGGCCGATGGCACCGTCATCGCGGCGCGCAAGCGGGTGGATTTGCGGCAGGGCGAAACCGTTTCGGTCAGCCTGCGTCCTGAATCGCTCAGTCTCGGTGGCCCGACTAGCGGCCCGCTCAAGGGCATCGTCCGCAACCGGATCTTTCTGGGCTCCACGGCGGAATACGCAGTCGAGGTCCAGGGCATCGGAACGCTGCTGGCCAAGGCCGACCACATGATCGGCCAGGGCAATCTCTTCAAGCCGGGTGAACCCGTCGCCATCGGCTTTGCCGCCGGAACGCCGTTGGCGTTCGCGGATCCAAAGAACAACGGGACCAACCAGAGGGTAGAAAAACATGTCGAAATCATATCGTGACGGACTGCCGATAAGCCCCGAGAATTTCGTCGACCAGCTAATGCGCCTCAAGCGCGGCTCGATCGGCCGCCGCGACTTCCTTGGCCTCACCGGCCTCGGCATCGCGACGGCGGTGATGGCGCGCGAGATCGGCATCATGCCGACGCCGGCCTTTGCCGCCGAGAACCTCGGCGACCGCATGTCGATTGCCACCTGGCCCAACTATCACGACCCGCAGACCTTCGAGAATTTCAAGAAGGACACAGGCGTGGCCGTCGAGGTCAACGTGTTCGGCTCGAATGAGGAGATGCTGGCCAAATTGCAGGCCGGGGCGTCGGGCTGGAGCCTGTTCGTGCCGACCAATTACACCATCTCGACCTACAAGAAGCTCGGCATCATCGAGCCGTTGGACATGGCCAAGCTGCCGAATTTCGACAGCACGCAGGAAGACCCGCGCTTCACCTCGGAAGGCACGATCGACGGCACGATCTACGCCGTGCCGAAGAATTGGGGCACGACAGGATTTGCCGTCAACACCAAGAAGCTGACCAAGCCGCTGACGAGCTGGAAGGAATTCTGGGACACCGCCATGACCGAGGGCGACGGCCGCACTATGGTGCACGACTATCAGCTGACCACCATCGGCAATGCGCTGAAATATTACGGCTACTCCTTCAACTCGCTGAAGCAGGACGAACTCGCCAAGGCCGAGGAATTGCTGCTCAAGGTCAAGCCGCATCTGTTCGCGGTGTCTTCCGACTACCAGCCGGGCATGCGCGCGGGCGATGCCTGGATGACGATGTGCTGGACCAATGACGGTGCGCAGCTCCATCGCGACATTCCGGAGATCGCCTATGTGCTGGGCAAGGAAGGCGGCGAGATCTGGACCGACTTCTACGCCATCCCGAAGGACGCGCCGAACAAGCCGGCCGGCTACGCCCTGCTCAACTATCTGATGAACCCGCAGGTCGCGGTCAAGGAACACCTCGCCAACGGCGCGCCCTCGACCGACGCGCGCGTCAACAAGCTGCTGCCCAAGGAAGTGCTGGACAATCCGATCCTCTATCCGGCGGCCGACCTGTTGACGCCGCTGGAATTCGGCGCTGCTGCAACGCTGACCGATCCGGGCCGCGCCGAGCTGATGGCGCGCTTCAAGTCGGCTTGAGCCAGGCGGGCAACAAATCCCATTCGAGACAACTTGACCGGCGGGCCCAGACCCGCCGGCACCGGGGCAATCCTTCGATGCGCGGCATTCGCAAAAATCTGCTGACGGCCATGCTGCTCGGGCCGGCGGCCGCCTGGCTCGTCGTGTTCCTGGTGCTGCCGTTCATGGCCATCGCCGTCTTCAGCGTCGGCGAGCGGGCGCCGGAGGGCGGCTATCAGGCGGCCTTCACCCTGGCGCAATATGCCAATCTTCCGGCGCGGGCGACCGCGTTCTGGAACACGATGGTGCTGGCTCCGGTGGGCGCGCTCGCCTGTCTGCTCGTGGCCTATCCCGTCGCCTATTACCTCGCCCTGCGGGCGCCGCAGCGCTGGCGGTTGATCCTGCTCGCGCTGGTCGTCATACCGTTCTGGACCAGCCTTTTGATGCGTACCTATGCCTGGATGTACATTTTGGGTGGACGCGGCATCCCGGCGCTGCTCGCGCTTGCCGGCATCGAGGACGTCAGGCTGATCAACACGCCGGGCGCCGTCCTGCTCGGCATCGTCTATGGCTATCTGCCGCTGATGATCCTGCCGATCTATGTCAGCCTCGAGCAGCTCGATCGCCGCCTGCTGGAGGCCTCCGCCGATCTCGGCGCGACGCCGCTCTCCACTTTCTTGGGCGTGACCTTGAAACTGTCGCTGCCCGGCGTGATGACCGGCTTCTCGCTGGTGATGATCCTGCTGCTCGGCGAATACCTGATTCCGACGCTGCTTGGCGGCGGCAAGGTGTTCTTCATCGGCAATGCGCTGGTCGACCTGTTCCTGCAGTCGCGCAACTGGCCGTTCGGATCGGCCATCGCGATCACGCTGGTGCTGGTTTCGGTTGTAGTGCTGATTGCCGCCAACCGCATCTCGACCCGCGTCTCGGGCGCCCGCCGGGTGGATCTGATCTGATGCGCGTCTTCGTCGTAGCCGTCTTCGCCTTCCTCTATCTGCCGATCGCGTTGGTCGTGCTGTTCTCCTTCAACGCCGGCCATCATGCCAGCGAGTTCACCGGTTTTTCGGTGCAATGGTACGGCAAGGCGCTGGCGAACCCATTCCTGGTCGAGGCGCTGAAGAACAGCCTGTTCATCGCCACCACCAGCGCCTTGCTGGCGGCGGTGTTCGGCACCGCGGCCGCGCTCGGCCTGGCACGCGTCGGGGTGCGGACCCGCGCCGTCTTCGACGCCTTGCTTGGAGCCGCAATCGTCGTTCCCGGCGTCGTCATCGGCATTTCGACACTGGTCGCACTCGTCCAGCTGTTCGCCGTCGTCAATCCGTTCCTCGCCTCGATCTGGCCGGACGATCAGCCGCCGCGCCTGTCGCTCGGCTATGGTTCGATCATCGCCGCGCACGGCCTGTTTTCGATGGCGCTGGTGACGATGATCGTCGGCACGCGGCTGGGCAGCCTTGATCGCAACTTGGTCGAGGCATCCAGCGATCTCTACGCCACGCCGCTGACGACGTTCCGTTCCATCGTCCTGCCGCAGATCTTGCCGGCGGTGGTCGCCGGCTTCCTGCTCGCCTTCACCTTCTCCTTCGACGATTTCATCGTCGCCTTCTTCGTCGCCGGCGCGCAGACGACGCTGCCGATCTATGTCTTTGCGTCGATCCGGCGCGGGGTGACGCCGGAGATCAATGCCATCGCGACGATCGTGCTCGTCGCCTCCGTCCTGCTCGTGGTGCTTGCCCAATGGCAGCTGCGCCAGCGCAAGCCGTCAAACTAAAGGTCGCATCATGATCCTCGAAGACCGCATCGCCGTGGTGACAGGCGCCGGTTCCGGCATCGGGCGCGCCGGCGCCATGATCATGGCCAGGGAAGGCGCGGTGGTCGTCATCGCGGACAGGGATCGGACCAGCGGCGAGGCGACGGCTTCGGATATACGCGCCGCGGGCGGCCGGGCGGAGGCGGTCGCCACCGACGTCTCGGACGACAATGCGGTCGAGCAGCTCCTTGCCGGTACGCTCGACCGGCATGGGCGCATCGACATCCTGCACAATCATGCAGGTATCCAGGTCGGCGGCACGCTGACCGAGGTCGAGACCGGCGGCATGGACGCTTCCTGGCGGGTCAATGTGCGGGCGCAGTTCCTGGCGGCAAGGATCGTCATGCCATCGATGGTCGCGCAGGGCGGCGGCGTCATCCTTAATACGGCTTCGAATTCAGGCGTGTTCTACGACCGCGAGATGATCGCCTATGCGACCTCGAAACATGCCGTGGTGGCGATGACCAGGCAGATGTCGCTCGACTATGCCCGCCACAATGTGCGCGTCAACGCGCTCTGCCCCGGCTGGGTCGACACGCCGTTCAATGGACCGTTCATCGCCCAGATGGGCGGACGCGAGGCAATCGAAGCCTATGTCCGCACCAAGATCCCGATGGGGCGCTGGGCCAGCGCCGAGGAGATCGCCGAGGCGATCCTCTTCCTCGTGTCCGATCGGTCATCCTTCATGACCGGCCAGGCGCTGGTGATCGACGGTGGCGAAAGCATCGGCTGAACCAGCCGTCTTGGCCTTCGGCCGATTGGTGAAAAGCGCCGTCGCCTGCGCGTTTCGGCGCTGGGTCCGCGTCACCGGCCGGCAGCGCCGAAATCAACTCTGACCGACAGTTCGGACCATGGTCCGACCGGCATGGGACCTCAGTACCACAGCCGTTCAAAAACGTCGATTTCTGTTGGATATCAAGCATTTGCCGTACCGACAGATTCCCTGCTCTCTTATTGAGACAGTCTTTGTCTAAAGTTTACTGCGCATAATTAGCGGCTTCTCATACGAACTTACCATAGCAGCGGGCACAGGGCGGCGTTTCCCGAGGAGACTATCATGACAAACTGGAAAACTGCGTTGGCGGCGCTAGCCGCATTGGCGCTTCTGGCGTCTCCGGCACTGGCCGGCAATGGACACGGCGGAGGCAATGGCGGTGGTCACAGCGGCGGCAATGGCAATGGTGGCGCCCACGGCAACAGCGGCGCTGCGCACGGCAAGTCCTCGTCGGCCCGCGGGCAGGTAGCCAAGGCGACAAGGGACGCAACGATCACGGTCGATACGAAGACAAAGGTTTCGTCCCTGCCCAAGGAAAAGAACCTCCACGCCAAGCTCGGCCGGCTGAACTCGCTGCAGCGCAACGTCAACGCCTATATGAATTCCAAGAGCAGGAAATTCGCTGCGCTTCAGGCCTTCGTGACGCAGTCGGCAAAAGCCAAGGTCGCACAAACCCAGCTGGACGCCCTGAATTCACAGCTGGACGCACTGACGTCGCTGACGCCGGACCAGATCGCCGCCATGACCCCCGAGGAGCAGGCGGCCCTGCCTGGACAGATATCGGCTCTGCAGGACCAGATCGCCGCACAGCAGGAAGCGGTCGATGAGGCGGCGGTCGGCACCGACCCGGCCGCACTCGACGCGGCGTTGACCGATATGGCCAACAAGCCCGTCGACGCCGAGGTCACCGCTTGGGCCCAAGGCGTCCTTGCCGGCAAGATCGACGAGACGGCCGCTGCCATGCAACCGACGCCGTAGCATCGCCAGCGACAACGGGGCAGCCGGCCTCACACGTGTTTGCGGCCAATCGCTTCGTGGCCGATACGTTGTCCGATCACCTTAAGCTGCGGCGGCTGCCGGCATCTATGCCGGTGGTCGCCAATGTCTTTCGGCTGCGGCAATCGCTGCGCGAACATCTGAAAGCACTCGACCAGCTCGAAAGCCGGCAGTATTAGGTTACTGCCGATCTGCTTCGCGTCCATCTGCGGCTCTCGCAGACTGCGACCGCAAGCGGCCGGCCGCGGCGCTCTCGCGCCGTTCGGCATGACCAGCCGGCCGGAATGAAGAGGAAATAATTGACGCGTAAAGCCAGCCCGACCATCGCGCTGTTTCCCGAAGCAGGCTTCGGCGCGGCGTTGAATTGCGTCGGCATCGCGCAGGCCGTGCGGGGCGCCCGCCCCGTCTTCATCTCCCAACCCGGCCTTTCCGGTGTCTTTGCCGACAAGCTGCCGGCGCGCTTCATCGTCAATGTCGGCGGCCTGCGCGACGCCTACCGAGCGGTGCCCGACAATATCTATCTCGACCCCTGGTTTCCGCAGTCCTCGGCGGTGGCGAAGTTGGATTTGTTCATCCACCACGGCGGCAACACCGGCTTTTGCGAGGCGCTGCGCTTCTGTGTGGCGTCGCTGATCATGCCCTATTGCCGGGACGGCCACGACAATGCACCTCGCGCCGAAGAGACCGGCACCGGCGATCATATCGGCCGTGACGGCTGGACCGAAGGAGTATTGGAGAGCGCCATTCCCGGCCTTCTGGCCGACGACGCCATGCGCGCCCGCCTCAAGGGAAATGCAGCCCAGATGGCGCTGAACCCCGGAACGGACGTGGTCGCGCAAGCCATACTCTCTCTGATACGGACTCGAACAAAATGCTTGAGAAGAACACGAATACCGCGCCCTCCACCGATCCCAAGGCCTGGTTGGCGCAGCACGGCATCAACGAGGTCGAATGCCTTGTGCCCGACATGAACGGCGTGCTGCGCGGCAAGGCGCTGCCGACGGCAAAATTCCTCAAAGCGCTGGAAGACCGTGCGCTTTATCTGCCGAGCAGCGCCTTCCTGGTCAGCATAGACGGCCGCTATTCCGGTTCCATCGACGAGGGTTTTGCGTATTCGGACCCCGACATGCGCATGGTGCCCGATGTCTCGACGCTTTGCCTGGCGCCGGGCGCCGGCGCTGGCAAGGCCTACGTCTTCGCCGACGCCTTCCACATGGACGGCCGGCCATGGATGGCCTCGCCGCGCCATGTTCTGCGCGCCGTGCTCGATCTCTACCGGCAGCGCGGCTGGCGGGCGGTAGTGGCGCCGGAGCTCGAATTCTACCTGACCGCGCCCAATCCCGATCCCGACAAGCCGCTGACCGCGCCGACCGGCGGCAATGGCCGCGCCGAGGCCGTGCAGCATCCTTATGACATGGCGGCGCTCGAGGAATACGAACCGGTGGTTCGGCGCATCTATGACTATGCTGCGATCGCCGGACTGCCGCTCGATACGCTGATTCATGAATCGGGACCGGGGCAGTTGGAGATCAACTTCCTGCATGGCGACGCGCTGCCGCTGGCCGACAAGGTGCTGCTGTTCAAACGGCTGACGCGCCAGGCCGCCCAGCAAGACGGCATGCACGCCACCTTCATGGCCAAGCCGATTGCCGCACAGGCCGGCAGCTCGATGCATCTGCACATGTCCGTCATCGACGAGGCCGGCAACACGTTGTTTGCCGGCAGCGATGATGCCGATACCGCGATGTTCGGTTATTTCATCGGCGGCCTGCAAAAATACATTCCCGAAATCATGCCGCTGTTCGCGCCCAACGTGAATTCGTTCCGACGCGTTAGACCAAACCACAGCGCGCCGGCCAACATCGAATGGTCGCATGACAACCGTTCCTGCGGCCTGCGCGTGCCGGCCGGCGGGCGCGCCGCGCGGCGGGTGGAGAACCGGCTGCCGGGTGCCGATTGCAATCCGTATCTGGCGATCGCCGGCTCGCTTCTGGCCGGCTATCTGGGCGTCGAACAGAAGCTGGCGCGCTCGGCGGAAGCATCCGGAAATGCCTACAAGATCAAGAGCACGCTGCCGAAAACGATGGAGGAGGCGCTGGATCGTTTCGAGGCCTGTGAACCGGTGCGCAAACTGCTCGGCGAGGACTTCTTCCAGACCTATCTGCGCGTGAAAAGCGTCGAGCTCGACCTGTTCCAGAGCGTGGTGACGAGCTGGGAACGCGACCACCTGCTCTTGAAGGTGTGATCATGGCATCTTCAACGGGTTTCAATTCCGGTCTCGACATCGGCAAGTCCTACTATGTCGCCACCGCCAATCCGGCGCCGGACCATCCGGCACTTATCGGCGATGTCGAGGCCGACCTGGTGGTCGTCGGCGGCGGCTGCACCGGTCTGTCGGCCGCTCTTCACGCCGCCGAACGCGGGTTGAAGGTGGTGCTGCTGGAAGGCGGCAAGATCGGCTGGGGCGCTTCGGGCCGCAATGGCGGCCAAATGATCCCCGGCCTGCGCAAGGGCGCCAAGGGCCTGGTCAAGCTTTATGGGCCTGAACGGGCAAAGGCGCTGTTCGATCTCGCCTTCGAGGCGCGCAGCCTGGTGCTCGACATTATCGAGCGCCATACGATCGACTGTGATCTCAGGCTGACCGGCCATCTGGTCGGCGCGGTCAACGGCTCCGATCTCAGGGATTTGGAGGAAGAGGCGAAATGCCTAGAGAGCGTGATGAAATCCCGCGACGTCGAGATCCTGTCGGCGGCGCAGGCCCGGGCCAAGGTCGACACGCCCTATCACGGCGCGATGTACGAGCCGCTCGGCGGCCACATGCATCCCTTGAATTACACGCTCGGGCTTGCCCGCGCTGCAAGCGCGGCCGGCGTCGTCATCCACGAGAATTCGGTGGCCGTGCGGCTTGAGCGCGAGCCTTCGATCCGGGTCTCGACGTCAAAAGGATCGGTGCGCGCAAAGCATGTCGTGCTGGCTGGCGACGCGCTGCTCAATGGGCTGGAGCCGCGCGTCAACAGCCGCATCATGCCGGTCGGCAACTACATCGTCGCCACCGAGCCGCTGGAGGGCTCCCGCAACGTCATTCCTGCCAATGTCGCGGTGTCCGACACGCGCTTCGTCGTCAACTATTACCGCATGTCGGCCGACGGTCGCCTGCTGTTCGGCGGCGGCGAGCGCTACACGCCGTCGCCGCCGGCCGATATTGCCGGTTTCGTGCGGCCGCACATGGAAGGCACCTTTCCGCAGCTCAAGGGCTGCCGGATGGACCATGCCTGGGGTGGGCTGGTGTCGGTGACGACGTCGCGACTGCCGCATGTCGGGCACTATGGCGAGGTCTATTACGCGCACGGCTATTCCGGCAAGGGCGCCATCCTGTCGACGCTGTCGGGCAAGCTGCTCGCCGAAGCCATCACCGGCGACGCCTCGCGGCTGGACCTGTTCTCGACGCTGACCCCGATGCCCTTCCCCGGAGGCACGGCGCTGCGCGGGCCGCTCTATGTGCTGGGAATGCTGTGGTATGCGATGAGGGATCGGATGAAGCATTGAGCTCGCGGCCAACCGGCTGATCGTGGCGCTGCATCCAAGCGTGATTCGCCAGCAGGGCAGGAGAGCTGTGGCTGGGTGGTTAAGTTCGCGCAGGCGCTTGACGAAATGCCGGCGCCAAGCGAACCGAGCTACGACATTGCGCGACCTGCACGCGTCGCACCAAGGCGGCGCATGAGGGAAACGGGAGAGCTGACTGACATGGCCGAAGCCTATATCTGCGACTATATCCGCACGCCGATCGGCCGCTTTGGCGGCTCGCTGTCCTCGGTACGCGCCGACGACCTCGGCGCCATTCCGCTGAAGGCACTGATCGAGCGCAATGCCGGCGTCGACTGGCAGGCGGTCGACGACGTTGTCTACGGTTGCGCCAACCAGGCCGGCGAGGACAACCGCAACGTGGCGCGCATGGCGCTGCTGCTGGCCGGCCTGCCGAAGGAAATCCCCGGCTCGACCGTCAACCGCCTGTGCGGCTCGGGCATGGATGCGCTGACCATCGCCGCCCGTGCAATCAAGGCCGGCGAGGCCGAGCTGATGATCGCGGGCGGCGTCGAATCGATGAGCCGGGCGCCCTTCGTCATGCCCAAGGCCGAGACGGCGTTTTCACGCAATGCCGAGATCTACGACACCACGATCGGCTGGCGCTTCGTCAACCCGCTGATGAAGAGTCAGTATGGCGTCGATTCCATGCCGGAGACGGGCGAAAATGTCGCCGAGGATTTTTCGGTTTCCCGCGCGGACCAGGACGCTTTCGCGGTGCGCAGCCAGGACAAGGCCGTCGCCGCGCAGTCCAATGGCCGGCTGGCCAAGGAAATAACCGCGGTGACCATTCCGCAGCGCAAGGGCGATCCGGTTGTCGTCTCGAAGGACGAGCACCCCCGCGCTGGCACCACGATAGAGGCCTTGGCCAAGCTGCCGACGCCGTTCCGGCAAGGCGGCACGGTGACCGCCGGCAATGCCTCGGGCGTCAATGACGGGGCGGCGGCGCTGATCGTCGCTTCGGAAGCGGCGGCCAGGAAATACGGCCTGACGCCGATCGCCCGCATCCTCGGCGGGGCCGCCGTCGGCGTCGCGCCGCGCATCATGGGCATCGGCCCGGCGCCGGCGACGCAAAAACTGTGCGCACGGCTTGGCCTGACGCCAAAACAGTTCGATGTCATCGAGCTCAACGAAGCCTTCGCCTCGCAAGGCATCGCAGTGCTGCGCCAGCTCGGCATCGCGGTGGATGCGCCGCACGTCAACCCGAATGGCGGCGCCATAGCGCTCGGCCACCCCTTGGGCATGTCGGGCGCGCGCATCTCCGGCACGGCGGCGCTGGAGCTGCGCGAACGCGGCGGCCGCTATGCGCTGGCGACCATGTGCATCGGCGTCGGCCAAGGCATCGCCATCGTGCTCGAACGGGTCTGAACAACCGCTCTCCCGGCTAGTCCAGGAGAGTGGATATGATCGATCTGCCAAATTTGACCATGTGGACAAAAGTCCGGACCCGTTCCATAGTTCCTCGTCTGATTTTTAGAACGGCCGGCTCGACACGGCTGTCGAACAGAGGGGACTGCAATGGAAAACCGGAAGAACAAATCTCATTCAACGCGCGAAGGCCTTTCGCGGCGCAACGTGCTGGAGCTGGGCGCGCTTGGCCTGGCCGCCGCGATGCTGCCGGGCGGCGCCTTCGCCAAGGACAAGAAGCTGAAAGTAGCGGCGATCTTCGCCACGCCCATCGAGGAGCCGTGGGACAATCAGATCCATGTCGCTTTGCAGAAGGCCGAGAAGGAACTCGGCATCGAGTATAAATGGTCGGAGAAGGTGCAGACCGCCGACTTCAGCCGCGTCATGCGCGAATATGCACAGGGCGGCTATGAACTGGTGCTGGGCGATGCCTTCGCCGCCGAGCGTGAATCGCGCCGTACCGCCAAGCAGTTCCCGAAGACTGCTTTTCTGTTCGGCTCCGGCGCCGGGCCGGCGGAGCCCAATTTCGGCGTCTTCGACAATTGGATCCACGAGCCCGCCTATCTCTCCGGCATGATCGCCGGCAAGATGTCGAAGTCGGGCACGGTCGGCGCCGTCGCGGCGATGGGCATTCCGGAAGTGAACCGGCTGGTCAACGCCTTCTTCGCCGGCGCCAAGGAGGTCAATCCGAACATCAAGAAGAAGGTCGCCTTCATCGGTTCCTTCTTTGATCCTCCCAAGGCCAAGGAGGCGGCCGTCGCTCAGATCGACGCCGGCGTCGACGTCATCTATGCCGAGCGCTTCGGTGTCATCGAAGCGGCGGTGGAGAAAAAGATCTACGCCATCTCCAATATGTCCGACCAGTCGAGCCTTGGCCCCGACACCGTCATTACCGGCCCGGTCTGGGATATGTATCCCACCGTCGAACAAGCCATAAAACTGGTCAAGGCCGGCGTCTTCACGGCGCAGGACTATGGCGATTTCTCGCGCATGGCCAAGGGCGGTTCTCACCTGGCGCCCTACCATAAGTTCGACAAGACGCTGCCGGCCGAGGTCAAGGACATGGTCGAGAAGAAGAAGGCCGAAATCCTTGAAGGCAATTTCCGCGTCGACGTGGACGAGAACACACCGGTTTCGGATTGAGTTTCTCACCCTCCCGCTTGTAGGGAGGGTCGATCCGCGAAGCGGAGCGGGGTGGGGTCTTCGGCGCCGCACCCCCGTCTTACGATCTTCGCTTCGCTGCGATCGCAAACCAACCCTCCCCACAAGGGGGAGGGTGAAGCAGAGCCATCTCCGCAGGAGCGCCCTTGCCCGCCCCACTCATCGAAATGCACGGCATCACCAAGAGTTTCGGCGCCGTCAAGGCGAACGAAGCCGTCGACCTCAGCGTGGCGCCCGGCGAGATCCTCGGCTTGCTGGGCGAGAACGGCGCCGGCAAGACGACGCTGATGAACGTGCTGTTCGGCGCCTATGCGCCCGACGCCGGCGAGATCCTCATCCAGGGCCGGAAGGTGCGGATCACCAGTTCGGCCGATGCGCTGGCCGCGGGCATCGGCATGGTGCACCAGCATTTTCACCTGGCGCCACGGCTTACGGTGCTGGAAAACCTGCTTATCGGCATACCAGGCAAATCCGGGCGGATCGACCGCGCCGGCGGACTGGCGCGGTTGGCTGAAATCAGCCGCCAGCACGGGCTGACGCTCGATCCCAGCCTGCCGGTCTCGGCGCTGTCTGTCGGCGAGCAGCAACGTCTCGAGATCGTCAAGGCGCTGTTTCGCGGCGCAAAACTGCTGATCCTTGACGAGCCGACCGCGGTGCTGGCGCCGAGCGAAGTCGACGGGCTGTTTTCGGCCTTGCGGTCGATGGCGGCGCAGGGCCTGGGCATCATCTTCATCTCGCACAAGCTCAACGAGGTGCGCGCGCTCACCCATCGCTGCACGGTGCTGCGGCATGGCCGCGTCGCCGGCCGCGTCGACGATCCGGCCAACACCACGTCGGCGGAAATGGCGCGACTGATGTGCGGCCACGAGATCGTGCCGCCGGCCAAGGGGCCGTCGACGCCGGGGGCAGCGGTGCTCACTCTCGACGGCATTTCCACCTCGAGCCATTCGGGCACGCCGCTGCGCGATGTGTCGCTTTCCGTGCGCGCCGGCGAGATCCTCGGCATTGCCGGTGTCTCCGGCAATGGCCAGCGGGCACTGGCGGAGGTGATCTCGGGCGTGCGAGCCCCGGATGCCGGCCTGATGACGATTGCGGGACAGAAAGTGTCTCGCTTCTCGCCGCGCGAGGTGCAGGCGCTGGGCCTTGGCCGCATCCCGGAAGACCGCATGACGACGGGACTGGTCACCAATTTGCCGCTCGCCGATTCCATGGTGCTGCCGCGCATCGGCACCGCCGCTTTCAGCAGCAAGGGCCTGCTCAAGCCGGATGCGATCCGCGCCTTCGCCGAGGCGCAGATCAAGGCCTATGATATCAGATGCCCCGGGCCGATGACGCGCGCCGGCGCCCTGTCCGGCGGCAATCTGCAGAAGGCGCTTTTGGCGCGCGAGCTCGCCTTCGATCCGAAGGTGCTTATCGTCTCGCAGCCGACGCGCGGCCTCGACATCGGAGCCGCCCGCTTCATCCATGAAAAATTCCTCCACATGCGCGCCAAGGGCTGCGGCATCATCGTCATCGGCGAGGATCTGGAAGAGTTGCTCGTGCTCTGCGACCGCATCGCGGTGATGTATGAGGGCCGCATCGCCGGCACGCTTCCCAGCGCCGAGGCGACGATCGCACGGCTGGGGCTGCTGATGACCGGGGCGGAGGGCCATAGCTGATGTTCCGCCTCGAAGTCCGCAGCTCGACGCCAGCCTGGTTCAACCTCGCATTGCCGCTGCTGGCGATCGGTGCCGCGCTGGTGCTGTGCAGCGGCCTGATCGCGCTGGCCGGCGCCGGCGTGCTCGAATCCTACGGCGTTATGTTCACGGCTTCGCTCGGCGACAGCTATGCGATCACCGAAACGCTGGTGCGCGCCGCGCCCATGATCTTCACCGGGCTGGCGGTGGCTGTCGCCTTCCGCGCCAAATTCTGGAACATCGGCGCCGAAGGGCAACTGCTTGCCGGCGCGGTGGCGAGCTGCTTCGTCGGCGCGATTCCGATGCCGGGACCGCTCGCCATGCTTTTGATGGCAGTGGCAGGCGCCGCGGCCGGTGCAGCCGTCGCGCTCGTGCCGGCAACGCTGCGGGTGAAATTCAAGGTCGACGACGTCGTCAGTTCGCTGCTGCTCAATTCGGTCATCTATTACGCGCTGATGGCGCTGATCGAAGGGCCATGGAAGGATAGTTTCAGTGGCTATCCGATCTCGCCTCCGATTGAGGATTCGGCCAATTTTCCGGTGCTGATCGAGGGCACGCGGCTGCATCTCGGCGTCATCGTGGCGCTTATCGCGGCACCGCTGATCTGGTTCCTGATCGTGCGCACCACGCTCGGCTTCCAGATCCGGGTCACCGGCGAAAATCCGGAAGCGGCCAGATATGGCGGCATCAATGTCCAGCGGGTGCTGCTCTCGACGGCGTTGCTGTCCGGTGCGCTAGCCGGGCTCGCCGGCGTCGGCGAGGTTGGCGTGCATTTTCAGGTGATGAGCGACATCTCGCCGGGCTACGGTTATTCCGGCATCGTCGTTGCAATGCTGGCGCGGCTCAACCCGCTCGGCGTGGTGCCGGCGGCAATCTTCCTGGCTGCCGTGATGACCGGCGCCGAGGCGATGTCGCGCGCGACCGGCGTGCCGGCCTTCCTCAGCGATGTCATCCAGGGCACGGCACTGCTTGCCATGCTGGTGGCGCTGCTGTTCACCGCCTATCGCATCCGCCGCGTCGGAGCCGCCCAATGAGCGCGGTGTTCGAACAGATCTTCCAGGTCGGCTTCTTGGCCGCCATCATCCGCATCGCCACGCCCTTGGCTTTCGCCACGCTTGGCGAAATGTTCTCCGAGCGCGCCGGCGTGCTCAATCTCGGCATCGAAGGCATCATGCTGTTGTCGGCAATGGCCGGCTTCACCGCCGCCAGCCTCAGCGGCAACCTGTGGCTGGGCGTCCTGGCGGCGGTGCTGACCGGCATGCTGATGGGGGCGCTGCATGCGCTGTTCACGGTGGCGCTGGGCTTAAGCCAGCATGTCTGCGGCATCGGCGTGACGCTGCTTGCGTCGGGTCTGGCCTATTTCCTCTACCGGCTGATCTTCGGCCAGCAATCGGTGCCGCCGAGCATCAAGGGTTTTCAGACGCTGCCGATCCCGGTCCTCTCCGAGATTCCCGTGCTTGGGCCGGCGGTGTTCAACCAGTTCGCGCTGGTCTACATGGCGATCCTGGCCATCCCGATCGCCGCCTTCGTGCTCTACCGCACGCCATGGGGGCTGTCGGTGCGCATGGTCGGCGAAAACCCGCGCGCCGCCGACTCCGCCGGCGTCAGCGTCATTGTCACCCGCTTCCAGGCGGTCATTCTCGGCGGGGCGCTGATGGGGCTGGCCGGCGCCTTTCTGTCGATGGCGCAGTTCAACGCCTTCACCTTCGGCGTCATCTCGGGGCGCGGCTGGGTGGCGATCGCCCTGGTCGTGTTCGGCCGCTGGGACCCGTGGCGCTCGGCGGGCGCCGCGCTGCTATTCGCCTTTGTCGATGCCTTGCAGTTGCGCATGCAGGCGAGTGGTCTCGGGCATATTCCCTACGAGGCGTTCCTGATGCTGCCTTTCATCTTCACCATCGTCGCCATGGCGGTGATGTCGCGCAACGCGGTGGCGCCGTCGGCGCTGCTGAAGCCGTTTCGACGGGAAGAACGATAGACGAGTAGGGCTTGGGACGAAGACCCTGGACCTTTGGGACACCTCACATCGCGGTAAAACCATTGTCGACGAACAGATGGGCCCCGTTGACGAAGCTCGATTCGTCGCTGGCGAGGTACAGCGCCGCCTTTGCCACCTCTTCCGGTTCGCCGATCCGCCCCTGCTGCGCAGCCAGCGCCGCGTCGGAGACATCGACGCCGAGCTTGCCCAGATCGGCGACCTCGCGCAGCCCATGCGGTGTGCGGATGAAGCCGGGGCAGACGGCGTTGCAGCGGATGTTGCGGTCGCGGAATTCCACGGCGATGGCGCGCGCGAACATGTGACAGGCGCCCTTGGTGGTGTCATAGAGCACTTCGTTCGGCGTCGCCGCCACCGCCGAGATCGACGAGGTGCAGACGATCGAGCCGCCGCCGGCCGCGATCATGCCGGGCAGCACGGCGCGGGTCATCAGGAACATCGAGCGCACGTTGACGGCATGCAGCCAGTCCCATTCCTGCACGCTGGTCTCCAGGAACGGCTTTATCACGATGGTGCCGGCATGATTGAACAGGACGGTAACCGCGCCGAACTTCTCGGCCGCGCCCTTCACGGCCGCCTCGACCTGCGCCTCGTCGGAAACGTCGGCGACAAAATGCTCCGCGATTTGGCCGCGCGCCCGGATCGCCGCGGCGGTGGCTGCCGCCGCTTCGCCATTGCGGTCGATGATCGCCACCTTTGCGCCTTCCGCCGCGAACAGTTCCGAGGCCGCCCCGCCCATTCCCGTCGCGCCGCCCGAAACGATGGCGACCTTGCCGGCCAGTCTTGCTCCCATTTCCTTGCTCCTCCCAAATGTCCTTTGGACGATCTCGCATTGTCGCTCTGCCGCGATGCTATCCTGCCCGCGCGGGGCAGCCAATGCACGAATGGATCGGCAAGTGAAGCGCCGTCGAGCGCCGGAAGTGAAACCGACGCTGCCATGTCCGTCGATCACGCCGATGCCGCTCTGCAGCAACTCAGCGCCAGTTCTCACGGCGCTGTTAGAAAAAAATTCTGCGCATGGCCGAAAAATAGCAATCGACAAAGTCTACAACTTTTATAGATTAACCGGCGAGACGGAGGTCGACATGTCCTATATGCAGAACACCGAGACCCGCAGCAGCGGCCAGAGGCTGGCCAATGCCCAGAGCTTCCGCCCGGCCTATGCCGGTGCTTTCGCCTATGTCGTCTTTGCCCTTGCGTTCGTGTTCACCGGGGCTGTTGTTCTGGGCCTCATTCCCTGAGCCGTGGTCCGGCCAGGCTGACGACCCACCGCCTTCAGGCAATCGGAGTTGAATGAACCGGATCGCGGTGCGCTTTCGCGTGCGCCATTGATTCGTATTTGACCGCATCCGTGATTCCAGAGATGGAGGAGATGGCAATGCCGATCGAATTCACGCATGTGCCCGGCAAGACCTATCCTGCCGATAGCGCAGTTTCCTTTTTCTACGACTTTGCCGAGACGGCGACCAGGCTGGCGCTGATCGAGGATGGCGGTTTCCGCAACCTCGTCGTCGACGATCCGGCCGGCCTGCTGACCAATATGGATCTTGCCGCCCAGGTGCTGGACCGCAGCTCGTCGCTGGAAGTGGTCCTCACCCATTGGGCCGGCGTGGTCGAACCGACCGTGGCGGCGCGGCAGCTTGCCTCGATCGACGCCCGCAGCGGCGGCCGCCTGGCGCTCAGGATGATCAGCGAGCCGTTAAGCGACGACGATGCCGAAGCGCGTCCGGTCGGACACGGTGTCCTCTGGCAGCGCATCGACGAGTATCTGGTTCTGTTGAAGCGGCTATGGTCGAACGAGCGGCCTTTCGACCATGAAGGCGCGTTCTACAGCATCAAGGGCGGCTATGTTCCGCGCAAGGGGCCTCATGGTGCCGACCTCGTCATCCGCATGGGCGGGCAGTCCGGCACGGCACTGAAAATGGCCGGCCGGCATGCCGACGTCTTCGAACTGGCGCCCGGTTCGATCGACGATGTCAGGCAGTTGATGGAGCGTGTGCGCGGCGCCGCCGCCGAACATGGCCGGGCCGCCAGACTACGCTTCGCCCTTCCGGTCCGCATCCACCGGGGAATTTCCTCGGCAGGGCACAAGGCGGTCGATGTCTCCGGTCCGCCGGCCCAGGCCGCCCTGTCGCTGCTTGCTTACGCGGCTCTCGGCATCGATGAATTCATGATCGTCGGTGTCGACACGCCGCGCGAGATCGCGACAGTCGGCCGCGAGACGATCGCGCTGCTGCGCAATTCGCTGGCGCGGCGTGAAAGCGGCGAGTTCCAGCATGGGGCTTTCGCGCAGCGCACGGGACTGGAAACACGGGCAACGGGCTGAACTGCGGAGAAATTTCCTTTCCAACCGCTCTGGCCTGCCGGAGGGTGCTATCCTGCCGTGTCTATGACGTGCGAGGCTGCTCTGCGGTACCTAATCCTTTAACGCGCCTTGCTACCCAGCCGTGACAGGCCTTCAATGACTGCACCAGAATCCGCCAGCACGCCGAAGACGCCGTCTTCGACCGTCACCATGTGAAGGGCCGCCTCATGCGCCCGTCTGTCGCCGCTGGCGCAGGCGTCGGAGATCGTCAGGCACTGGAAGTTGCGATCGCAGGCTTCGCGCAGCGTCGTGTGCACGCAGACATCCGTAGTGCATCCGCAAAACAGAAGATGCGTGATGCCTCGCGCGCGCAGCACGAGCTCGAAATCCGTATAGGTGAAGGCGCCGTTGCAGGTCTTGTCGACGATGATGTCCTGCGGCGCGACGTTGATCTCCGGAACGATCTGAAAACCCGGACCCGAACGAAGCAGGATCTCGGTGCCGTCGAGGCCGGCCCGCCTGCGGCGCCATTTCTCGTACGGCGTCATGTCGGCCATGTCGGCCCGGTAGCCCTGCCTTGTATGGACGATGCTGACGCCCGCCTCGCGGGCAGCGGCGATCAGCCGGCTCACCGCGAGCAGGATCGCTCTCAACGGCGACGGATCATATCCCTTCCTGGCGAAGTAACCCGTCGTCGACAGGAAATCCTGCTGCAGGTCGATCACGACCAGCGCGGTGTTCTCGGCCACCAGCCTGCCGTCATAGGGAAAATCGAAGGGTGTCGCCTTGATCATGCGCGGTTTCCTGTTTCAGCGAAGACCTTAGAGCGGTTCATCGCTTCACGGAAACGCTTCCTTGCCTGAAATTCGAAGCGGCATCAGGCGTCACGATGTTTTGTTGATGCAAAAACTCAACTTCATTGTTGACTAGTAAAGTCATGTTTCATAGTCAACCGGGCACGGCTGCCGAAAACCGGATTGATGACATGCCCGCAGCCGTACTGGAGACGGACCTTGACCGGAATTGACACCCAGACTGCTTTCCACATCGACGCGTTGCGCTTTGCCGTGGGCGAGCGGACGCTGCTCGGTCCGGTTTCGCTCGAATTGCAGTGTGCGCGCGTCTACGGGCTGATCGGCCACAACGGGTCCGGCAAGTCGACGCTGGTCAAGCTTTTGGCGCGCCAGCAGCCGGCAAGCTCTGGCGCCATCACCTTCGCCAGGCGGCCTTTGGCCCAGTGGGGTGCGCGCGAACTGGCGCGGGCGCTTGCCTATCTGCCGCAGACGACGCCGGCGGCGACCGGCTTGACCGTGCGCGAGCTGGCGGCGCTCGGACGTTATCCGTGGCATGGCGCGCTCGGCCGCTTCGGCCAGGACGACAGACGGCATGTCGAGGAAGCGCTGGCCCTGACCGACATGGCCGGCTTTGCCGACCGGCTGGTCGACGAGCTGTCGGGCGGCGAGCGCCAGCGCGCCTGGCTCGCCATGCTGGTGGCGCAGAATGCCGGCGTCATGCTGCTCGATGAGCCTATCTCGGCGCTCGACATCGCCCATCAGGTCGAGGTGCTTGGGTTGGTCAGGGATCTCAGCCGCAAGCGCGACCTTTGCGTCGTCGTGGTGCTGCACGATCCCAACATGGCGGCGCGCTATTGCGACGAGCTGATTGCCCTGAAGGACGGCAGGCTGCTGACGCGCGGCACGCCCGGCGAAATCATGCAAGGCGATGTGCTCAAGGGCATTTTCGGGGTCGAGATGGGCGTGTTCGCGCACCCCGTCACAGGCCAGCCCGTCGGCTACGTCCAGTGACGCTTCAGCGCCACGGCGGGGGAGACCGGCGGCTGTGAGAACGAGGAAGAAGACGATGTCGAGAACCGGTTTGGTCGCAGCGCTGTTTGCATCCGCCATGCTGGCGGCCGCCAGCGCGCCGGCGCAGGAGCAGCCGGCAAGCGGCACGCCCGCCACCATTACGGCGCCAGCACCATCGCCGGCCGCGCCCGCCGCTCCCGTGGGAGCCCTAGCGCCTGCACAGCCGCAAGCCGGGGCCGGTACGGCGGCCGAGCCCTCGCCGGCGCTGAGCTTGCCGCACGATCTGTCGCCATGGGGCATGTTCATGGCTGCCGACATCATCGTCAAGGCGGTGATGATCGGGCTGGCCTTCGCCTCGCTCGTCACCTGGACGATATGGCTGGCCAAGTCGCTGGAAGTGCTTGCCGGCAAGCTTGGCGCTCGTCGCGCCGCGCGGGCCATCGGCAATGCCGCGACGCTGAAGCAGGCGAGCCGCGCGCTCGGCCGCAACGGCGGCACCGGCGCCCTGCTGGTGCGGGCGGCGGAGGAAGAATCGGCGCTTTCGGCCGGCGCGCTCGACCATGCCGGCGGCGACGGGCTGAAGGAGCGGGTCGCCTCGCGCCTGACACGCATCGAGGCGGCGGCGGCGCGACGCATGTCGCGCGGCACCGGCCTGCTGGCGACAATCGGCTCGACCGCGCCTTTCGTCGGTCTGTTCGGCACCGTATGGGGCATCATGAACGCCTTCATCGGCATTTCGCAGGCGCAGACCACCAATCTGGCGGTGGTGGCGCCGGGCATTGCCGAAGCCCTTCTCGCCACCGCAATGGGGCTCGTCGCCGCGATACCGGCCGTCGTCATCTACAACGTCTTTGCGCGCTCGATAGCCGGCTACCGGCAGATCCTCGCCGACGCCTCGGCTGGCGTCGAGCGGCTGGTCAGCCGCGACCTCGATTTCCGCACGGTGGCGCCGGCAACGGCGCTGGCGGCGCAGTAGCGGGGCAAGACCATGGGCAGCCGCATCCGTCAGGCCATGGACGACGATCTCGAGGAAAGCCACGAGATCAATGTCACGCCCTTCATCGACGTCATCCTGGTGCTGCTGATCATCTTCATGGTCGCAGCACCCCTGGCGACGGTTGATGTCAATGTCGACCTGCCGGGCTCGACCGCGACGCCGGCGCCGCGGCCGGAGACGCCGCTGTTCCTGACGTTGAAGGATGACCTCTCGCTAGCGATCGGCAATGACACCGTGCCGCGCCAGGTTTTCGCCGCCACGCTGGACGGCAGGACCAAAGGCGACAAGCAGACGCGCATCTTCCTTCGCGCCGACAAGGCGGTTGCCTATGGCGACCTTATGGAGGCGATGAACCTGCTGCGCGGCGCCGGCTATCTGAAGATCGCCCTGGTCGGCCTGGAGGCTGCGCCCGCCGGCGGTGCTCCCGCAGCGGATCCAGGCGGAGCCGCTGGTCCATGACCGGGCAAGCGGCCGCCTCGCCCACGGTGGAGCTGTCGCGCCTCGGCTGGCGCGACCTCGGCCTGTGGGCGGTTGCGGCCGCGCTGGTGCTTGGGGCGCATGTTGCCGTCGCCTATGCGGTGCAGAGCTTCAGCCCGGTCGACCCGGCGGATGGCGGGGCGCCGCCGGCGCTGGCCATCGAGATGGCGCCGATGGTCGCGACGCCGGCCGTGCCCGAACAAGCCGCGATGTTGGACGCCGCTGTGCCCGACCAGGCCGAGCCGGTCGAGGACACCGAAAAGGCCGCCGAAGCCGAGCCCGAGAAAATGGTCGAGCAAGCGGAGCCCGTTGCCGAGCCGGATGCAACGCCGCCTGACACGACCGAACCGACTGAAACGACGCGGGCTGAGCCGGCCGACCAACCCCCGCTTGAAGAGATCGTCCCTGACATGGTCGAGACGGTCGCGCCTGACGTCGTCGTGCCGCTGCCGCAGCCGAAGCCGGTCGAGACGCCCAGGGAAAAGAAATCCGTCCAGGCCAAGGTGAAAAAGCCCGTCGAGAAGCCCAAGCCGAAGAAGGATAAGGCGCCGCCGCCGAAGACGGTAACCGCCGCGAGCGCGGAAGCAAAGCCCGCCGCCAGGACAGCGGCGCCGAAATCGGCGTCCGGGGCGTCCGGCGTCAGCCCGGCCAATTGGGAATCGCGGCTGCTGTCATGGATCAAGCGGCATACGCGCTATCCGAGCGCCGCGAAATCGCGACGCTCGCAAGGCAATGCGAACGTCACCTTCACGGTGGACGCCTCAGGCCGGGTGACGTCGGCGCGCGTCGTCCGCTCCTCGGGCGATCCCGACCTCGACCGCGCCGCGCTCGCCGTGCTGCAGGGCGCCACCGTGCCGCCGCCGCCGCCGGAGCTGGGTTCGCGCGTCAGCCGCACGGCGCCATTCGTATTCAGCCTTCGGAACTGATGCATGTCGCCCAAGACTGAACCCGGTTCAGGAGAAACGACATACACGGATCAAAGCAAGGTCGAACGGTCGGCCTACCGATAGCTCATCGACAGACACAGGGCCTCGACCTGCTCGAGGTAGAAGCGGCATCTCATGCGCAGGATCCTGAGGTTCGGATCGTCGGCGCCGTTGATCTCGATGGTCTGCATCATGAAGTCGAAATGGGCATGGAAGGCATCCACCGCGCCCCAGAGACTGTCGGCCTGCCAGGTCTCGGCTATCGCCGTGGAAACCAGTTGGCGCGCTTGCAGGCGCGCCGCATCCGGCGATGCCGGCCGGCTGGCGATCAGGGCATGGAGGCGGCTGAAGACATTTTCACCGACATCGGCGCTTTTGATGGCTGCGATCATGTTCATTTGTGGGTTCCCCTCAGGTCGTCGTGCATAAAGGCCGGTTCGGCGGGCTGCGGGCGATCATTGCAGGGATCGCGGCGGCATCGGCCGGCCGGCGTTGGATGATGTTGCCTCTGCGCCCGCGTGTTCCAACCAATCGGCCATCTCGATGCGGTCAAGCCGACGGCGGCCTTCCTCAAGGACGGCAGCAGGCCTTGCCGCGCACGTCCCGGGGCACGCCACAGAGATGATGGCTGCATCTGGCTATGCCCTCCTCGGCTGGACGCGATTGTCTTTCGCCTGCGTCCTGGGGTGCATCGAATTGCCGCTGAGCTGCGGATGCCTGGCCGGCCGGGCGCCGCGAAGGACGTCGAAGGCCTCGGCATAAGCCATGCCCAGCAGATAGGAGATCATGGGGAAACGGCTTGCTTCGGCCATCTGCACCAGCTCATTGGCCATCGACGCGATATATTGGAGACTATCGATCTCGGACTGGCGTAGGGATTGGTTGGCCACGTGCTGCTCCTGTGATGTGGTGGAATTCAGGGGACCCCCTCACCGGGCACTCTGAACATAATCAATCGGCTAATTGATTGACCGCGCTGCCAGGCGCGGATTGGTTTCCGGGATAGACAGGGTCAAGGCGTAGATGGGCGCGTCGGTGAGCCGGTCGAGGCCGAGCAAGCGCTTGATCGCCGAGTGGCTGAGCGCCGCGGTCGGGCAGGCCGACAGGCCGTGCCTGGTCGCTGCAAGCATCATGTTCTGGCCGATATGGCCAGCTTCGATCAGCACGACACGATAGGCGTTGGCGTCCTCATACTTCCACATGGTGCGGTCGAGCCTTGCGCAGAGCAGGACCAGGCAGGGCATGGGGTCGGCCCATTCCTGTCCGCCGACCAGCTCGGAGATTTTCGGCAGGTGGTTCGCCGAAATCCTTTCAAGATCGTGTCCGACAGCCGAGTAGTGATAGACGCCGGGTTCCAGCCCTTCCACCGCCGGCGCGACCACATAGGCTTCGTAGGGATTTCTCGCGCCGCCGGAAGGGGTCATGCCCAGCGGCAGGGCGCCAACGCAGTTGCTGGTCTCGCCGGTGATGCCCATGCCCGCGAACAGACAGTCGGAAAGCTGTTTCGCGGTGATGGTGGGCGCCGCCGCCGTTCGGTTCGTGCGACGCTGCGCCATCAGGGCAATGAGTTCATTGTCGTCCAGCGCGTCCGGCAGCCGGATGGCCGCCGCGGAATTCCTGAGCACGAGGTCGGGCTGCACGGTGTGACCGGCGCGTTCGATCTGCCGTGCCTCCGCCTGTTCGATGGTCATGAACTCGCTGTCCTGGACGCAGAAATGCATCAGCGCGGTCGGAATGCCCCAGTTCCATTGTCCCGAGAATTGGCTCTCCTGTTCGGCCAGTTGCGACCCGGCGGTCACCAGTGCGGAAAAATCGAGCAATTGGGGGATGACGGCATCCAGCTCTGATCGCGACCATCCGTGGTCCCGCGCGATCTCCGCGGCGGATGCCCATTTGTCCCAGGATGCGAGAAGACCGATCACCTCGGAACTGCATTCGAAGACGCTTCTGGTCAGGAAATTGCACGCCGTGACCTTGTTGGCGCCGGGGTAGAAGACAAGCGTTTTTGCGGAGCGCATTTTCATGATGCCGAAAGCCGAATGCAGAAATGTCATTGCGAAGGCGAGGCGCCGACGAACAACCGTCGCCGGCGCCTCGGGCAGCTCAGCGCTTGTTGTAGTGCATGCCCTGCGAAAAGAAGACGGTCTGGGTGCCTGCGGCAATCGTCAGCTTCGGAGCAGTGTTCACTTTCTTCGCCATTTTCATCCCTTCCTGACCCCCAAATGGGATCTGTTGAAAAGATCCCCAAAAACGGGATCCACGGGCGGAAGGTAAGATCGAAAGAGTTAATGGTTTGTTAAAATGGTAGTAAAACTGCATTAATCTAAATTATCTTTCTTAGCCCTAAAGTACAAAAAATCGATTTTACTCACATACGGAGTAGATGACTGCCGGCATACGCTATTTCCGGATAGAGTTATTCTTATTTAGCGTAAAAGGGAAGATTCTGACGCGATCAGTCCAGCCCCTCCCGAGCGAGGCTGACCACGAGCTGGTCGAGGCTCGGGTCGTCGAGCTTGACGACGTGCGCCATGCGGATCGCCTGCCGCGGGCCGATGGATACGTCCTGCCGCATGATGACCGACACGAAGGCCGGCCCGGCTTCCGTCAGAAGCATGGCCTTGCCAATCAGTACCGGTTCCGAGATGGGAGCCCACTGCACCGAGATCAGCGATGGTTCACCGGTCTGGCGGCGATTGACGCCGCTGAAGTAGATCCAGTTCAGGCGCGAGATCGCCACGCCGTAATGATTGCCGCGCGCCCGCGCCCACGTCGTTCCCCGGCGCTCCGACCATCCGGTAACCCTTCGGAACGTCACCAGCTCGGCGTCGCGCCGCACGAAGGTCACCGACCGCATCAACAGGTCGGGGCGGGCCGGGATCGAAAAATAGGTGAAGTAGGTGCCGCCCGCGATCGACGGGGCGGGCGGCCGGATCATTTGGTTGAACAGGCTTTCGGAAATCGGTGGCAGGCCACGAACCGCAGGCTTCGGCGCGCCCGGTTCCCGGTACAATTCGGCTTCGTCGATGCGGAAATAGTCGCAGATCAGCTTGGCTGTCGCCTTGTTCGGAACGGTCTGTCCCTGAAGGTAGCGTTCGAACTGCGTGCGATTGATGCCCAGTTCCCGGCATACCGCGCTTACCGAGGCATGCTCCTTACAGAGCCGTCTGAGATTTGCAGCGAGATACTCGCGAATTGACACGTTTTGCTTCCGCGGGCGGGTTCTTCATATCGACTTCCAAATCCGTATAGCGCCGTCAGCCGCCCCCACCGAAACGCCTTGCTACAACACACAGAAAAAACTGATTTGGTAATGTCACTCTAATGGGGTGGATTCCAAAAAAAATAGCGCGATTCCATAGCGATCACCGCCATAAGTCCAATTGACAGGCGTTTGCCCCGGAAGGCTCTCGCAATCCTTCATGATGGACGGAAAAGGGCGCCAGTGTCGTGACATTTCGCACCGTAGCCACCGACGTGGGTTCGGCTGTTGCAATGCAGCGAAGAGAAGAAAACGACTATCCCGCTGGTGGAGCTGAGGGGGATCGAACCCCTGACCTCGTCATTGCGAACGACGCGCTCTCCCAGCTGAGCTACAGCCCCGTCCAGCGGATGGCGCATTTATCGGGCACGGCAGTTTTCTGTCAAGGCGACGTTTTGCCGAAATCCTGGCGGCCGAAGCCTGCCCTTGCCGGTTTCGCGCGCAATGGCTACATGTCGGCAACAATTGGAGACCGGCATGCTCGCCCTCATTCAAACAATCGTCATGGCGCTCGACCTCTATTGGTGGGTCATCATCATCTCGGCGATCTTTTCCTGGCTCTATGCCTTCAACGTCGTCAACTCGCGCAACCAGTTTGTCGGCAGCATCGGCAATATGCTCTACCGGCTGACCGAACCGGCGCTCAGGCCGATCCGACGTTTCATGCCGGACCTTGGCGGTATCGACATCTCGCCGATCATCCTGCTGCTGATCCTGTTCTTCCTCAGGCAGTTCCTGCTCACCACCGTGGCACCGCTGGTGCTGTGAACCCGATGCTCGCATGAGTGCCCCGTTCCGCATCCGCGAGAACGGCATCGAATTGTTCGTCCGGCTGACACCGAAGTCTTCCATGGACAGGTTCGAAGGCATAGAGAGATCGGCTGATGGGCGAAGCCATTTGAAGGCACGGGTCCGCGCCGTGCCCGAAAACGGCGCCGCCAATCAAGCGCTGGAGAAGCTGGCCGCCAAGACGCTTGGAGTGCCGGCCTCGGCCGTTTCGGTTGTCGTCGGCGGCACGGCACGGCTCAAGACGCTGCGCGTGACGGGTGAACCCCAGGTGCTGATGCAGCGTATCGAGGCGCTCAGTGCTTCGGCCTGAAGTTCAATCGCCCAGCGGCAAACGCGGATCGTCGACCTTCAGCGTGTTCACGCTCTGCTTGATGCGGCGCAAATTCTCCAGCACCTTCGGGCCGCGCGTCTCGGCCACCGACGTGACGATCATGTCGACGATCGCCAGCAGCGCATAGCGCGACGATGTCGGCTTGTAGATGTTGCCGTCCTCGAGCGGCTGCAAATGGATGACGGTGTCGGCGGCCCTGGCCAATGCCGAGTCCGGCGCGGTGACGGCGACCGTTGTGGCGCCATATTGCTGCGCGACCTGCACCGCCTCGATGACCGACCGTGCATAGCCGGAAACCGAGAAGGCGACCAGCGTGGTGTCGGGCGTGGCCACGGCGGCGTACATGCGCTGCAATTGCCCGTCGATCTGCGCCAGCACCGGCAGGCCCAGCCTGAACAGCCGGTTCTGCATCTCGGTCGCCATCATCGAGGAAATGCCGCCGGAGCCGACACACAGCACGTTGCCTGACGTGGCAATGCGCGCGGCGACATCGACCAGCGTCGTCATGTCGAGGTTTTCGCTGGCGCGCTGGATGGCCGATATCGCCGCCTCGGTGATGGCCGATGCGATGCGCTGCTCGCGGGCGTCGCGGCTCAGCGGCTCGGGCGACAGATACTGTCCGCCAATGGCGATCGCCTGCGCCAGATAGAACTTGAAGTCGCGCAGGCCTTCGCAGCCGAGATTGCGGCAGAAGCGGGTCACCGTCGGCTCGCTGACGCCGACGCGCGCGGCGATCTCCGAGATCGCCGCCTTGGAGGCGAAATCGAGATCGGACAGGACCAGGCCCGCCAGCCGGCGATCCGACTTGGTGCCGTCCTGCGACATCAGCTGCAACCGGGTGATGATGTCGGCCGGTGTCTTCATGCCGGTGTCTTCACGCTTGTGCTTTCATAGAGGCAGGCCCGTCGCCTTGTCGAAAAGATGGACGTTGCGCGGCTCGACCGAGACCGGCAGGCGGTCGCCGGGCTTCACCTGCATCCGGTCTCGGAAGACGACGCGCACCGTATCGTTGCCGATAGCGCCGTAGACATGCGTTTCGGAGCCCGTCGGCTCGACGACGTCCACCTTGATGGTCATGGCATCGGCAGCTTCGCCGATGACAAAATGTTCGGGCCGGATGCCGGCCTCCACCGCGCCGCCTGTCCGCACCTCTTTGCCGGCAAGCGCAAGCTTTCCGCCGCCGGTCGATTCGAACCAGCTGTTCGTGGCCGTCGTCTTGAGGGACCCGGAAACGAAACTCATCGAGGGCGAGCCGAGAAAGCCGGCAACGAACTTGTTGGCCGGCCGGTCATAGAGCTCCAGTGGCGGCCCGACCTGCTGGATCCGGCCGCGATCCATCACCACGATGCGGTCGGCCATGGTCATGGCCTCGATCTGATCGTGGGTGACATAGACGACCGTCGATCTCAGTCTCTGGTGCAGCGCCTTGATCTCGGTGCGCATCTGCACCCGCAATTGCGCGTCGAGGTTGGATAGCGGTTCGTCGAACAGGAAGACCGAGGGTTCGCGCACGATGGCGCGGCCCATGGCGACGCGCTGGCGCTGACCGCCCGACAATTGCCGGGGGTAACGGTCGAGATAGGAGAACAGGTTGAGGACGCCGGATGCCTTCTTGACCTTGTCCTCGACCGCGGCGCGGCTCTCGCCGCGGATTTTCGGTCCGAAGCCGATATTGTCGGAGGCCTTGAGATGCGGAAACAGCGCATACGACTGGAAGACCATGGCGATGTTGCGCTGCTGCGGCGGCAGGTCGTTGGCGCGCACGCCGCCAATGACGAGATCGCCCGAGCTTATCGTTTCCAGTCCGGCCAGCATGCGCAGCAAGGTCGACTTGCCGCAGCCGGACGGGCCGACCAGCACGACGAATTCGCCGCTCTCGATGTCGAGGTCGATGTTCTCGAGGATGCTGTGCTGGCCGAAGGATTTCGAAAGGTCGCGGAACTGGACGTCGGTCATGGTCACGCTCCCACTATGTCGTCGATGAACGGCAGGCAGCCGGCGGTCAGGCCGGCATCCACCGGCATCACCACGCCCGTTACGCCGGACGCCCGGTCGGAGGCAAGAAACGCCACGGCTTCCGCCACCTCCGAGGCATTGACGATGCGGCCGAGCGGATAGAGCCGCTGGAGCTTGCCGAGAATGTCGGGGTTCTTGGCCAGGCGATGGTCCCAGGCGGCGGTACGGATCGATCCCGGACAGACGACATTGGCGCGAACGCCGCTGCGGCCGAGCTCGACGGCGATCGCCTTGGCATAGGCGTTGATACCGGCCTTGGCGGCGGCGTAGGCAGGATTGCCGAAATGGGCGATGGCGTTGACGGAAGAAATGAAGACGACGCTGCCCGAACCGCGCGCCGCCATCGCCTTCACCAGCGGGTCGGCAAAAGTCATCACGCCGGTCAGGTTGAGGTCGAGTTCCTGCTCTATCCTGTCGGCCGTCAATGCGCCGAGCGTCTCCGCGCGCGTCCAGCCGGCATTGTTGATCAGGATGTCGGGCACGCCGTCCTTGTCGAGCACGGCCGCGACGGCTGCCTCGACCGAAACCCGGTCGAGAAGGTTGAAGACATGGCGCGAGGCGAGGTGCGGGCTTGCCAGCGCCTCCTCCGATTGATCGCAGCCGATCACCCGCGCGCCTCTTCCGGCCAGCAATGCGACGATCGCCGAGCCGAGGCCACCGCCGGCGCCCGTGACAACGACAGTGCGGCCTTCGAACTCGGCTTTCGAAACCACGGCGCTTGCTTCTCCGGCAGTTCGAGCGATTCCAGGAAAGTGTATACGGTTTTCGGTCCGGAATTGCGTCAAAACAAAGAGTTAGAGTGGTTCTCCGTTTCCGTGAAACGGTGAACTGCTCTAGGCAGATGTCGGCAGGCTAGTGAATGGAATGTAATTAAGCAACACGATAATCTGCTTGCGTGCGGCCAGATCCTCGATAATGTAGGAAAGTCACATAATCCTGCGCCAACATCGGCGTGAGGAGCGCAAAAGCGCGGAACAAAATGGGAGAGATCGGATGAGCATTGCGAAATGGACTGTCGGCTTGATGGCCGGAATGAGCATGCTGGCCTTCGCGGCACAGGCGCAAGCCGGCGAGGTGCGCGTCACCGTCGCCGAATACAGCGCCAAGACCGCCCCCTACTTCGAGGAGGTCAAGAAGGAGTTCGAGGCAAAGAACCCCGGCATCACGGTCAAGTTCGAAGTGGTGCCGTGGGATGTGCTCTTGCAGAAGCTGACCACCGACATCACCGCCGGCACCAATGCGGATCTCTCGATCATCGGCACGCGCTGGCTGATCGACTTCGTGCAGCAGGACGTCGCCGAGCCGCTCGACAGCTACATCACGCCAGACTTCAAGGGCCGCTTCATCGACACGTTCTTGTCGCCCTCGATCATGGACGGCAAGACCTACGGCCTGCCGATCGCCGCTTCGGCGCGCGCCATGTATTACAACAAGGAGCTGTTCGAGAAGGCAGGCATCGCCAAGCCGCCGGCCAATTGGACCGAGCTGCAGGAGGACGCCCGCAAGATCAAGGCGCTGGGGTCCGGCACATTCGGCTTCGGCCTGCAGGGCAAGGAGATCGAGACCGACGTCTACTATTACTATGCGATGTGGTCATACGGCACCGAGATCCTCAACAAGGACGGCACATCGGGCTTGAGCACGCCTGGCGCGCTCGAAGCCGCCAAGCTCTACAAGTCGATGATCGACGAGGGCCTGACGGAGCCCGGCGTCACCTCCAACAACCGTGAGGACGTTCAGAACCTGTTCAAGCAGGGCAAGGTCGGCATGATGATCACCGCACCCTTCCTGTCCAACCAGATCAAGGACGAGGCGCCGAGCCTCAAATACGGCGTGGCGGCTATACCCGCCGGCCCGACGGGCGCGCGCGGCACCTACGGCGTCACCGATTCCATCATCATGTTCAAGAACTCCAAGAACAAGGACGAGGCCTGGAAGCTGCTCGACTTCCTGTTCACCACGGAGCAGCGCGCCAAGTTCACGCAAGGCGAAGGCTTCCTGCCGGTGAACAAGGAAGAGGCCAAGATGGACTATTACGTCAACAATGCCGACCTCGCCGCCTTCACCGCGCTGTTGCCCGATGCGCGCTTCGCGCCGGTCATTCCGGGCTGGGAGGAGATCGCCCAGATCACGTCGGATGCGATCCAGAAGATATACCTCGGCGGCGACCCGGAGGCGGGTTTGAAGGATGCGGCGGCGAAGGCCAACGCCGTGCTGAAGAAATAGGGCGTATCTCCCTGCGCCCGTGGCGCGCCCCACTCAGGCGGGGCGCGCCACATCTTTGGTCTCCCGATCCGAAATCCGCATAAGCAGAACCTTCCGATCCCGTGCGCCGAGGTTACAGGCCAGCCGATGCAAAATCGTTTCCTGCCTTATCTGCTGACCTTGCCCAGCCTGTTCCTGGCGGCAATCGTGATCTTCTGGCCGGTCTGGGACCTGATCCAGATCGCCACGCATGACGTCAACCGTTTCGGCCAGCTGCGCGAATTCAGCGGTCTTGCCAATTTCGCCGCCCTCACCGCCGATCCCGATTTCGTCGCCGCACTGTGGCGCACGGGGATATGGACCGTTCTGGTGGTTGGCGGCGCGCTGCTTCTGTCGATCCCGGTCGCCATCATCCTCAACACCGATTTTTACGGCCGCGGCCTTGCCCGCGTCATCATCATGCTGCCCTGGGCGGTGTCGCTGACCATGACGGCGGTGGTCTGGCGCTGGGCGCTGAGCGGCGAAAGCGGCATGCTGAATTCGGCGCTGCTCGGCCTCGGCCTGATCGATCACAATGTCCAATGGCTGGCCAGCGCCGAGACGGCGTTCCCGATGCAGGTGCTGATCGGCATATTGGTGACGGTGCCGTTCACCACGACGATCTTCCTTGGCGGCCTGTCTTCGATTCCGGACGATCTCTACGAGGCCGCCGCGCTCGAAGGAGCGACGCCGGCACAGCAGTTCCGCGAAATCACCTTTCCGCTCCTGAAACCGTTCATCAACATCGCCATCGTGCTCAACACCATCTACGTCTTCAATTCCTTCCCGATCATCTGGGTAATGACGCAGGGCGGGCCGGCCAACTCGACCGACATCCTGGTCACTCACCTCTACAAGCTTGCCTTCCGCATCGGCAAACTGGGGGAGGCTTCCGCCGTGTCGCTGGTGATGTTCGCCATATTGCTGGTCTTCACCATGATCTATGTGCGCCTCGCCATGCGGGAGCAGCGCGTATGAGGAGCAAGCTGAAACGTACCGTCATCGCCTGGCTGCTGCTGGCGCCTTTGATCGTGGTGACGGTCTTCCCCTTCGCGGTGATGTTCCTGACCGCGGTCAAGCCGCGGCAGGAGGTGCTGTCGCCGACCTGGTGGCCGAGCGAATTCCGCTGGTCGAATTTTGCCGACATGTGGGTGGCGACCGGCTTCGGCCGGGCGCTCGCCAATTCGCTCTATGTCTCGGTGATCGCCACCGTCGGCGCCATCCTGATCTCCGTGCCGGCGGCCTATGCTATGTCGCGCTTTCGTTTTGCCGGCTATGGCGCCTTCCGCCAGTTCCTGCTGATCTCGCAGATGATCTCGCCGATCGTGCTGGTGCTCGGCCTGTTCCGGTTGATGGCCGCCTGGGGGCTGGTCCAATCGACGACCGCGCTCGGCTTCATCTACATGGCCTTCAACGTCGCCTTCACCGTGTGGATGCTGCAGAGTTATTTCGACACCATCCCGCGCGATCTCGAGGAGGCGGCCTGGATGGAAGGCGCCGGCCGCTGGCTGACGCTGCGCAAAGTGTTCCTGCCGCTCTGCCTGCCGGCCATTGCCGTCACCGCCATCTTCACCTTCATCAACGCCTGGAACGAATTCGTCGTGGCGCTCACCATGCTGCGCAGCCAGGAGAGCTACACGCTGCCGATCCAGGTGTTCTCGCTGGTCGCCGGGCGCTACACCATCGAATGGCACCACGTCATGGCCGCCACGCTGCTGGCGACGCTGCCGGTGGCGATCCTGTTCATCTGGCTGCAGCGCTACCTCGTGCGGGGGCTGGCGCTCGGAGCCGTCAAATAGCAATTCCATGAGAAAGTATATGGCGGTTTTTCAGTCCGGAATTGCGAGAGCGAAGAGTAACCTGTCCACGGAGCTTTCATGCGCATCTTCACCGCCTCGCTGGCGACGGAAACCAACACCTTCTCGCCGGTGCCGACCGACAGGGCATCGTTCGAGATGGCCTTCTATGCCGGGCCGGGCAAGCATCCGGAGACGCCGACGCTGTGCTCCTCGCCGATCGTCGCGCTGCGCCGGCGCGCGGCCGCAGAGGGATTGACCGTCATCGAGGGCACCGCCACCTGGGCCGAGCCCGGCGGGCTGGTGCAGCGGCAGACCTACGAGGCGCTGCGCGACGAGATTCTGGGCCAGCTCCGAGCAGCGCTGCCGGTCGAGGCCGTCATTCTCGGCCTGCATGGCGCCATGGTGGCGCAGGGCTATGACGACTGCGAGGGCGACCTGCTCGAACGGGTGCGCGAGATCGTCGGGCCTGGCGTGGTGATCGCTTGCGAGTTCGATCCGCACAGTCATCTCACGCCCAAGCGCGTGGCGGCATCTGATATCATGGCCTATTTCCTCGAATTCCCGCACACCGACTTCTACGAGCGCGGCGAGCATGTCGTCGAGCTCGGCCTTGCCGCGGCGCGTGGCGAGATCAAGCCCGTCATCTCGACCTTCGACTGCCGCATGATCCAGGTGCTGCCGACCAGCCGCGAGCCGATGCGCTCCTTCGTCGACCGCATCAAGGCGCTGCACGGCAACAACGGCGTGCTGTCGGTCTCGGTCATCCATGGCTTCATGGCCGCGGATGTGCCCGAAATGGGCACGCGCATCCTCGTCGTCACCGACAATGACAAGGCCAAGGGCGACGCGCTGGCCGAAACGCTGGGACGCGAACTCTACGCGATGCGCGAAAAGACGGCGATGACGATGCTGAGCGCCAAGGACGGCATAGAGCGGGCGCAGGCCGTATGCGCCGAAAAGCGCGGCAGGCCGGTGGTCATCGCCGATATCTGGGATAATCCGGGCGGCGGCGTGCCGGGTGACGGCACCATCGTGCTGCGGGAGCTTTTGGCCCGCGGCATCGACAATGTCGGCGTGGCGACGATCTGGGATCCGGTCTCCGTGACCTTCTGCCGGGCCGCGGGCGAGGGCGCCGTCATCGACCTGCGTTTCGGCGGCAAGGCCGGTCCTCAGGCCGGCGAGCCGATCGACGCCCGCGTCACAGTGCTGAAAGTTCTCGCCGAAGGTTGGCAGAGCTTCGGGCCGAGCCGGGTGACGCTCGGGCCCGCCGCGTTGATCCGCATCGAGGGCACCGAGGTCGACATCATCCTCAACACCAACCGCACGCAGACCTTCGAGCCGGACATTTTTTCCAACATCGGCGTCGATCCGCTGGCCAAGGACATGCTGCTGATCAAATCGACCAACCATTTCTACGCCGGCTTCGAACCGATCGCCGCCGAGATCATCTATCTCTCGGCGCCGAGCGCGTACCCCAGCAATCCGGCGGTGACGGATTACAGGAAACTGAAGCGGGCGATCTGGCCAAGGGTGGCGGATCCGTGGAAGCAGCCGATCTCCCCCACAAGGGGGGAAATTGGCTGATCACACCAGCCCCCGCTTCACCATCATGGCTTCCGGCGACGGCATCTTGCCGCGAAACGCGGTGTAGAGTTCTTCCGGATCCTTCGAGCCGCCGGCGGCATAGATGTTCTTTCTCAGCCGCTCGGCCAGCGCGGGATTGAAGGGGTCGCCCGTCTCCTCGAAAGCGGCGAAGGCGTCGGCGTCGAGTACTTCCGACCACATGTAGGAATAGTAGCCGGCCGAATAGCCCTCGCCGGCAAAGACATGGCCGAAATGCGGCGTGCGGTGGCGCATCGCGATGGTGTCGGGCATGTCGAGTTTTTCGAGCGTTTCGGCCTCGAAACGAAGTGGCTCCTCAGGCGCGTCGGGCCTTGCATGGAAGGCCATGTCGATCAGCGCCGAGGCGGTGAATTCCACCGTGGCAAAGCCAGCCCCGAAAGTGCGCGCCGCCAGCATCTTGTCGAGCAGAGCCTTCGGCATCGGCTTGCCGGTCTTGACATGCAAAGCGTGCTTTTCCAGCACCGCCGGCACGGTCAGCCAGTGTTCGTAGAGCTGCGAGGGCAGTTCGACGAAATCGCGGCTGACGGAAGTGCCCGACACCGAAGGCCAGGTGACATCGGTCAGCATGCCGTGCAGGGCATGGCCGAATTCATGGAACAAGGTCTTCGCCTCGTCCACCGACAGCAGCGCCGGCTCGCCCACGGGCGGCTTGGCGAAATTCATGATGTTGTAGATGATCGGGCTCGCGCCGGGGCCCAGGCGGTAGCCTGATTTCAGTGCGCTCATCCAGGCCCCGGAGCGTTTCGACGGCCGCGCGAAATAGTCGGCCAGGAACAGGCCGCGCTCGCTGCCATCGGCATTCTTCACCACGAACACACGCGCGTCCGGATGCCAGGCGGCAATGCCTTTCCTCTCTTCGAAGGTGATGCCGAACAGTCTTGTCGCGACGTCGAAACAGGCATCGATGATCCGGTCGAGCTGGAGATAGGGCTTCAATTCCGCCTCGTCGAAGGCGAATTTCTCCGCGCGCAGCTTCTCCTGGTAGAAACGCCAATCCCAGGCGGCGAATTTTTCGTTGCTGCCGGCTTCCGCCGCCAGCCGTTCCAGCTCCTTTTGGTCGGCGGCGGCCTTTTCCAACGCCTTTTCCCAGACGGGATCGAGCAGGTCGTGCACCGCCTTGGGCGTCTTGGCCATGGTGTCGTCGAGCTTCAGCGCCGCGAAGGAGCCGTAGCCGAGCAGCTTCGCCTTCTCGGCGCGCAGCTTCAGCATGTCGCGCACGACGGCTGTATTGTCCGTCGCGCCGCCATTCTGGCCGCGCATGGTGAAGGCGCGGAAGGCGATCTCTCGCAAGTCGCGGCGCTCCGAGAAGGTCGAGAACGGCTCGTAGATCGAGCGCGACAAGGTGACGGCGTAGCGGCCTTTCTGGCCGCGCGTCTCGGCGGCTTCGGCCATCGAGCTCTTCACGAAATCCGGCAGGCCGGCCAGGTCGGCCTCGTCCAGGAACAGCGCCCAGTCGCGTTCGTCGGCAAGCACGTTCTGGCCGAAGCTGGTGCCGAGCGACGACAGCTCCTCGTTGATCCCTGCCAGCCGCTTCTTGCCATCCGCGTCGAGTTTCGCGCCCGAGCGGACAAAACCCTTCCAGGTCTTTTCCAGCACCCGCAACGTCTCGGCATCGAGCTTGAGCGTCTCGCGGCGCCGGTAAAGGTCGTCGATGCGGGCAAAGAGCCTTTCATTCATCGAGATCGCCGAGAAATGCCTCGACATCCTTGGCGAGATGTCGCGCTCCAGCGCCTGGATGTCCTCGTTGGTGTGGGCCCCGGCACGGCACCAGAAGATCGACGAGACATGGTCGAGCGCTTCGCCGGCGAGCTCCAGGGCTTGAAGCGTGTTCTCGATGGTCGGCGTATCCTCGTTCGCGGCAATGGCCTCGATCTCGGCCTCATGCGCCTTCAGCGCCGCGTCGAAGACGGGTGCGAACTCGTCGTCGCCAAATCGGGCGAAATCGGGCAGGCCGAGTGGCCCTTGCCACGTGGTCAGCGGATGGGCGGCGAGGTCGACGGCTTTCGTGGCGGGCATGGATTGTCTTTCGGGCTGGCAGGTCGGGAGGGGCTGAAATCACCGATGTAGGGCGCTCGTCCGGCGCGCGCAACAGCGCTGCCGGTCAGTAGGCTTCGCAGCTTTCCGCAAGCGCTTTCTGCGTGCTGGCCGTGATGCGGTCGCCCGCTATGGCGAAGGTCTCATGCATCAGCATGTCGTTGTCGGGGAAGTCGTAGCAGGCGATCACCGTGGTGACGCCGCCTTCGTTCTTCTCGATCCGGTGTCGGATCGCGGCACCAGCAACCGCACCTTTCCATTCGTCGAGCGCGGCGATGAACTCCTGCTTTCCCTGCACGATGCCGAGGTCGTCGAGTTCGATGCGCACATTGTCGGCGAGCAGGTCGGAAAGTTCGGTGCGGTCGGCGACCAGCAGGGCCGAATACCAGCGGCTGATGATGGCGCCGTCATCGGCACGGGCGGCCATGATCGCCATCAGCAGTGCGGCGGCGGTGAACATGACCGGCCGGATGTTCATTGCCTGGCGTGCCGTTTCGGTCACTCCAGCACCGGGCGCTCGAAATCGCCGGTTTCCTTGTTCATCACCCAGAGCTCGCCGGTCGAAATGTCGAACCAGGCACCGTGCAGCGACAGCCGCCCCTTGCCCTCAAGGATCGAGACGCAGGGAAAGGTCCTGAGATTGGCGAGGGAATAGCGGATCGAGATGCGCTCAAGGGCCGTCTGGCGCTCCGTCGCAGTCATGAAGGTGCTGGCCGACACGGTCTCGGCGGCCGGCGCGATCAGGCTCATCCATTTGCCGATGAAATCGCCCGGCGACAGTGGCGCGGAATTGGCGTCGAGCGCGGCACGGATACCGCCGCAGCGGCCATGGCCCATGACAACGATGTTCTTGACCTTGAGGCTCTGCACCGCGAATTCGAGCGCGGCCGAGGTCGAGTGGAACTCGCCGTCCGGCTCGTAAGGCGGCACCAGATTGCCGACATTGCGCAGCACGAAGAGTTCGCCGGGCCCTGCGTCGAAGATCGCCTCGGGAGCCGAGCGGGAATCGCAGCACGCGACGATCATGGTTTCCGGCGCTTGCCCCTCCCGGGCGAGCTCGCGATAGCGGCCGCTCTCGGTGAGATAGCGACCGTTCATGAAATTGCGGTAGCCGGCAAGAAGGTGGTCGGGAAGGTGAGGCATGGGCGGCTTTCCGGGTTGGAGGCGGCAGCTCGTTGCGGTCGAGAAAACGCTCTAGCGGTAAAAGCCCGTCGCGAGCAATGCAGAATTGTGGGGTTGGTGAGAAATGCCCTGCGTCAGGCGCAAAGCTGGGCAATGTTGTCACGCCCAGATGGCGACCGGTATGCCAAAGCCGTCGGTAAGTGGCGGGTCGGGAAACGGCCGTGCCGTGCAGGCGGCGATGCGGCCGGCGATCAGCATCATCGCCGCCGCATCGAGGAAATCGTCAGCGGCCGCACCGCGCGGCGGCGCCTGATCGAGGAAGTCTATGGCATAGCCGTGCCGGCTAAGCAGCGCCTTGCGTTCCGCCATGCCGGCCGGATTGATGCTGCCCTTGACCTTCTTCGGCAGCAGCATGGCCTGCCCGCCGTTGAGCCGACAGAAAGCCACTTCCGGATGCGATTCGAAGACGCGGCCACGCAGTTCGGGCCGCGAGATCAGCAACGTATCGATCTCGCGTATTTTGCCAAAGATGCCGAATGCCTGGATCGAAACGCCGCGCGGCGGATCGGATGTCGTCCTGGCCACGTCGCTCGCCCGGCGGTGCGCGGCGTACCAGGCTTCGATCGAAGTGAACTCGGCGGTATCGGCGTAGAGTGCCGCACGAGAGGGGATCGAGAAGACGCTGGATTGGCGTGGCCCGAGCAGCGACCTGACCTGCGCCTCCGGTCCGCGCCCGCCCTTGCTCGAAAATTCAGGCAGGCCGATCGGCATGTCGACGGCGACGATCGCGTCGTCGGGAACCGCAGCGAGCAGCATGGCGAAGCTGGCGAAAATTTCGACGGAGGGCAATGAGCCGGGTGCACGTCGAACGACGATCCAGCCGGCCTTGCAGCCGTCGACGCCGGCAACAACGACTTCGGCCGATGTCACGCGCGGCGGTCCCGCCCCGGATGCGTGAGACGGCGAAGCTGCACCATCGCCATCGGGTGCGACAGGCTCTGCGCATCGGTTTCGAGCTGCAATTCGTCGCCGCCGCGTTTGGCCGTGCGCGCCAGGATCTCGTAGACCGCCGCCGTCGTCGATTGCAGCGCCTTGATCGCCGGCTGGCCGGAGAGGATGCGCGCCAGGTAGACCGCCGCTGTCAGGTCGCCCAAACCGTTCGGCGGCTTGTCGATGACGCGGTGCTCGGCGAGCAGCGCCTGGCTGCCGTCGAGCAGAAGATTCCCGGTGCCGCCTGAAATCATCGACGGCGCCGAGGTGACCAGCATGGTTGAAGGCCCCGCATGGAGCGCCGCGGCCATCACCGACTTCAGGTCGGGCAACGGCACGCCGGCCATCCATTCCAGCTCATAGCGGTTAGGGGTAGCAATGTCGGCGATCGGCATCAGCCGGTCGCGCATGGCGATCGCCGTCGGCTCCGGCACATAGAGCCCGCCCGAATCGCCCATTACCGGATCGCAGATATAGACGGCGTCGGGCGTCCTCGCCTTGACCGCAGCGACCAGCGAGGCGACGGCTTCGGCCTGGCCGGCCTCGCCGAGATAGCCCGACAGCACCGCCCCGACCTCGCCCAGCCACGGCGCGCGCTCCAGATCGGCCATCAATGCCTTGAACTGATCGAGCGGCGGCACGATGCGGGTCGCGCGCCCATGGCCGGGATGCCAGGGCAGGATGATTGTCGGCACCGCCCATACCGGGAAACCCAGCGATTCCAGCGCAAAGACGGCGGCGCGATTGCCGACCGAGCCGCGTGCGACATGGCTGGAAATGACGATGACCGCGCGCGGCGCGTCGGCTTGCTCGGTGCTCATTGGAATCCTAACTGCCCCGGGTGAGGAAAAGCACGAGCCAGACCATCAGGCCCAGCGCCAGCAGCAGCCCAATTATCCTACCAATGCGCGTGCCCCAGACTTCGATCGGATCGGCGCGGTCGGCATCGGCCGCCGCGACGTGGTCGCGAACGGCCTTCGCGGTCCGCGCCGCGAGCGAAGTGGCGGCCGGATCGGTTTCGCGCGCGACGCGCTCGAGGATGCGGCGCGATTCGGTGTCGCTGTCCTGGCGCTGCGCCATGATGCTGTCCTGTTTCGGGGCGACCTTACCGCGTTCGCCCCGTCAATTACAGCGCCTTGCGACCGACCGTAATCCGATCGGTAACCGTCTGCGCCGAGGTCGTTTTCTTGCGCGCCGATTGTGGTAATGCTTCGCATGCAACTTCTACCGAGGGGACCGATCATGTTTGCCCAGCGCCTTGCTTTCCCGACATTCCGCACGCTGCCCGCCTTGCTGGTGATGGCCGTCATGCTGCCGCTGCTTGCCGGCTGCGGCTACAACACCATCCCGACGGCGGAGGAGAACGCCAAGGCGGCGTGGAGCGAGGTGCTGAACCAGTATCAACGCCGCGCCGACCTCATCCCCAACTTGGTCGAGACGGTCAAGGGCTACGCCTCGCACGAAAAGGACACGCTCGACGCCGTGGTCGAGGCGCGCGCCAAGGCGACGCAGGTCACGGTAACGCCAGAAACGTTGAAGGATCCCGAAGCCCTCAAGAGGTTTCAGGACGCCCAGGCAGGGCTGACCAGCGCGCTGTCGCGGCTGCTCGCTGTGTCGGAGGCATACCCGGACCTGAAGGCCAACCAGAACTTCCTGGCGCTGCAGGCGCAGCTCGAAGGCACCGAGAACCGCATCGCGGTGGCGCGGCGTGACTACATCCAGGCGGTCAGGGACTACAATCTGACGCTGCGGACCTTCCCCTCGGTGCTGTGGGCGACGTTCTGGTTCCGCGGCAACGAGCCCTTCGCCAATTTCACGGTCGAGGAGGACAAATTGCAGACGCCGAAGGTCGATTTCGGCACGAAACAGGGCGGATGATTGCCGGATTCCGACGTGGTGATCCTGCTCGCCAATGAGGGACGACGCGCCATGTATCGCGTCGCTGTCCTGCTCCTCGTTCTCGTGGTGCCATTTGCGGCCCTCGCCGCCGAGCTCCCGGCGCTGACCGGCCGTGTCGTCGACAATGCAGGCATCATCGATGCGGCGACCAGGGCGGCACTGACGCAGAAGCTTGCCGATTTCGAGACGAAGGGCTCCGATCAGATCGTCGTCGCCACCATTCCCAGTCTCGGCGGCGAGGAGATCGAGCCCTATGCCAACCGGCTGTACCGGTTCTGGAAACTCGGCCAGGCGAAGGAGAACAACGGCGTGCTGCTTCTGGTCGCGCCGAACGACCGCAAGATGCGCATCGAGGTCGGCTACGGGCTGGAAGGCACGCTGACCGACCTGCACACCAAGCTGATCATCGAAAACGACATGGTGCCGGCCTTCCGTGCCGGCGATTTCTCCGGCGGCATCACCAAGGCCGTCGACGACATGATCATGGTGCTCAACGGCAATCCCGAGGAGCTGGAAGCACGCGGCAAGCGCAACCAGCAGGCGCCGTTCAATTCCGACGATTTGTTCTTCGCCATCTTCATCGGCATCTGGGCGCTCATCTTCTTCGGCAGCATAGCGGCCTCGGTGTTGCCGCCGATCTTCGGCCAGAAGATCGGTCCCGGCCGTTACCGCTGGCTCGGCATGACGTTCGAGCCGAGCCGGCGATCGTCGGGTGGCGGCTGGTCGTCAGGTGGCGGCGGCTGGTCGGGCGGCGGCGGCTGGTCCTCGGGCGGTAGCGGCGGTGGTTTCTCCGGCGGTGGGGGCTCTTCCGGCGGCGGCGGCTCTTCGGGAAGCTGGTGAGAGGGATCATGGCGATACGACCGATCAGCCCGCAGGACCATGAGCGCATCGCCGGGGCGATCCGCGCCGCCGAATCAAGGACCGACGGCGAAATCTACTGCGTGGTGGCGCATGCCAGCGGCAACTACTTCTTTCCGGCTGCCTTCGTGGCGGCTCTCGCCACGCTGCTGGTCAGCCTCGCCGTCGCCTATGGGCTCGAGGCCTGGTGGCTAACCATCCGTCTGCCGCACTTCGTCATTGCCCAGCTTCTGGCGCTGGCCTGCTTTCTTTTGCTGTTATGGGCCTTTCCGGGGCTGCGCATCCATATGGTGCCGAGACGGCTGCGCTATCAGACCGCGCATGACAACGCACTGAAGCAGTTCCTGGCCCGCAACGTCCACCGCACGACCGCGCGCACCGGCGTGCTGGTCTTCGTCTCGGTCACCGAGCGCTACGCCGAGGTGGTCGCCGATTCAGGCATCGACGCCAAGGTCGGCCAGCATGTCTGGGACGATGTGGTGCGCGAGCTTACCGCACATGCCGGCGACGACCGGCTTGCCGACGGCTTCGTCAAGGCGATCCGATCGGTTGGAGCGGTGCTCGCCGAGCACTTCCCGGTCACGTCGGGCGACACCAACGAGCTCGACGATCATCTGGTCGAGATTTGAGCTCCACCGACAGCCTCGAACGCGCATCGCGCAGGCGATGACGGCCTGTGAGAAAGCGTCCTCCGGACTGCCCGGACTCTTGCATTCGAGCGATGCGGGTTTATGGTTAACAAATCATGAATACGCTGAGCATCGATATCCGCAAAGCCGAATCGCGCGACGCCGCGGCGATCGCCGACGTGCATTTGCAGGCTTGGCGCGGCGCCTATAGCGGCATCATCCCGCACCGCACCCTGACATCGATGATCAACCGTCGCGGCGCCGACTGGTGGGCCAATGCCATCCGCCGCGCCGCTACCGTCCTGGTGATCGAGATCGGCGGCACGGTTGCCGGCTACGCCACGATCGGCAAGAACCGGGCCCGCGAACTCAAGCAGCAGGGCGAGATCTATGAATTGTACCTGCGGCCGGAATATCAGGGCATCGGGCTCGGCAGCCGGCTTTTCAAGGCGGCACGGGCGCGGCTTGCCGACCACGGATTGAAGGGCACGGTGGTGTGGGCGCTGGAAGACAATCAGAACGCGCTCGCCTTCTATTCCGGCGCCGGCGGCCGCGATATCGCCGAAGGCGTCGAGATATTCGAGCAGAAGGCGCTGAAGAAGGTTGCTTTCGTCTGGGAATGACCGGCGAGGAACGATCGCGTAAGCGGCGCGAGCGCAACCTACGCAATCACGACACTGAAACATCTTCTGCTAATGATTGAACGCATTGAATGCCATTGCGTCTTGCTGGGCGTTCTTGAGCACCATTCGCCGCATTGCACCATTTTGCGCCGCCCGCTATCGGTCTGCCAATCGAGAGAGGGATAAGTCATGCGTATTGAAGCCATCGCCACCGGAAAGAATCCGCCCGAGGACGTCAACGTCATCATCGAGGTGCCGATCGGCGGCGAGCCGATCAAATACGAGATGGACAAGGAGGCCGGCACGCTGTTCGTCGACCGTTTCCTGCACACCTCGATGCGCTATCCCGGCAATTACGGCTTCGTTCCGCACACGCTGTCTGGCGACGGCGATCCGATCGACGTGCTGGTCTGCAACACGCGCGCGCTGGTGCCCGGCTGCGTCATCAATGTGCGGCCGATCGGCGTGCTGATCATGGAAGACAATGCCGGCCAGGACGAGAAGGTCATCGCCGTGCCGTCGCCGAAGCTGACGTTGCGTTACGAGAACGTCACCGAATACACGCAGCTGCCCGAGATCACCCGCGATCAGGTGCAGCACTTCTTCGAGCACTACAAGGATCTCGAACCCGGCAAATGGGTCAAGATCGAGGGCTGGCACGATTCCAAATACGCCAAGAAGATGATCGTCGACGCGATCGAGCGGGCCAAGGCAAGCAAGTAGGCCGGCCAGTCGCCTCAGTTCGGCGCGGCCAGCGCCTTCTCGATCTGCGGCAACAGCAGCGTCCGAGCCGTCTCGGCCGTCAGCGGGCCGACATGCTTGTAGGCTATTTTGCCGTCCTTGCCGATGACGAAGGTTTCCGGCACGCCATAGACGCCCCAGTCGATCGCCGTGCGGCCGGCCTCGTCGACGCCGATCGCCTGGAACGGATTGCCGAGATCGCCGAGGAATCGGCGGGCGTTTTCCGGCCGGTCCTTGTAGTTCAGCGCCGCCATGGTGAAGCGCCTGTCCTGCGCCAGCCCCAAAAGCACCGGGTGCTCTTCGCGGCAAGGCGCGCACCATGAGGCGAAGACGTTGACCAGCGTCACCTTGCCGGCAAACGATTTCGAATCGAGTCCCGGCAGGTTCGTGCCGTCCAGCGGGGGCAGGTTGGTCGGCGGCGCCGGCAGGCCGATCAGCGCCGACGGCACCTCCGAAGTGTCGCGCCCCGACAGGAGCTGCGCCAGGAACAGCCCCGCCAGCCCGAGGAAGACCAGCAGCGGCAACAGCACGAACAGGCGGCGCCGGGCCGGCGCCGGCGTTGGCATATCCGTGCTCATGACACGCGCTCCCCGCCCTTGTCGGAGCGTCGGCGCACGCCCGCCGCCTCGAGTTCGGCCAGTTCGCGCTTGCGGGCCCGTTGATCGAGCAGGATCCAGCCGATCAGCCCGGCCAGCGCAATCGCCGTGACGGCATAGGCGGCGGTGACGTAGAGCGCATGCGGGCTCATGCCGGCTGCCTCGTCGGCATGCCGCCCGCCAATTCGATCCTTCCGCCGTGCTCGATCATGCCTTCCCTTAGCCCCGCGCCGGTGACCGCGCAATTGGCCGCCGCGCCGCAGCCCCTGCCGGTCGTGGCCGCCTCAATCCGTGCCATGGCGCAGCGCCAGCGCCGCCGCCAGCGGTCCGAGCACGGCAAGAAACAACGTCAGCGCGGCAAGAATGAGGAAAGGCTGCAGGAACGGATCGGGATTGGCCGTCGCGCCGTAACTCGCCGAAACCCCGAAGATCAGCACCGGGATGGTCAGCGGCAGCACCAGCACCGAGATCAGGAGTCCGCCGCGCGGCAGCGCCACCGCCACCGCCGCGCCGACGGCGCCGATGAAAGTGATCGCCGGCGTGCCGACCAGCAGCGTAAGCGCCGTGGCGCCGATGGCGACCGGCTCCATGTTCATGAACAGGCCGAGCAGGGGCGCGGCGACCACCAGCGGCAGCACGCTGCCCGCCCAATGGGCCAGGCATTTGGTGAGCACCGTCAGCGCCAGCATGTGGCGGTCGTTGCCAAGCACCAGGAGATCGAGCGAGCCGTCCTCGCGGTCGGCCTGGAACAACCGGTCGAGGCCGAGCAAGCAAGAGAGCAGTGCTCCGATCCACAGGATCGCCGGGCCGATGCGGGCTAGCAGTCTCAGGTCCGGCCCGACGCCGAAGGGAATGGTGGCGATCACGGCGAGGAAGAAGATCACGCCCGTCAGCGCCCCGCCGCCGGCCCGAATCGAAAGGCGGATATCGCGGAGGAGGAGGGCTAGCATGATATGAGATACTCGCGCTTGAGCGCCCCCCTCTGTCCTGCCGGACACCTCCTCCGCAAGGGGGGAGATCGGATGTCACCCCGGCCTTCGCCGATTTTCAACGTTGGAAAGCGGGCGAGGCGCCGAAGCTGCCAATCTCCCCCCTCGAGGGGGAGATGTCCGGCAGGACAGAGGGGGGCGCCGTAGAGTGCCGTCATCAAAAGGCCTGCCCCATCCTCAACGTCTGCGCTCCCTCGATCCCGAGCGGCAGATGCGTTGCCGCGACGACAATCCCACCATCCGCACAATGCCCCCTCATCAATCCCGCGAATCGCGCCTCCGAATCCTTGTCCAGACCCGCCGTCGGCTCGTCGAGCAGCCAGATCGGCCGTTGGCTGACCAGCAGTTTCGCGATCCCCGCGCGTCGTCTTTGCCCGGTCGAGAGATAGCCGAACGGCAGATGGCCGATGCCGCCCAGTCCGACCGTCTCCAGCGCCTCCTCGACGCCGACGGATCCACCGCCGTTGAAGTCGCGCCAGAAGCGCAGGTTTTCCGTCACGCTGAGCGCCGTTTTCATTGCGTTCTGATGGCCGAGATAGTGGCAGGCCGAAGCGATCGACGGAAATTCATCGCCGCCGCCCTCGATCAGCAAATTGCCTTCAGCCTTCGGCAGCAGTCCGGCGACGATCCTGAGCAAGGTCGATTTGCCTGATCCGTTCGGCCCGGTGACGACAAGCGCCTGGCCTTGATCGAGGTCAAAGCCAATGCCCGAAAACACCGTCTCGCCGCCGCGTTCGCCGCCCAGATTTTCGGCGATAAGCCGCATCCCTCGCCCGCCCTGAAACAATCCGCCTCGGCCCCTGCCGCATCGCACAAATTTGCTTTTTAACTGTCTAGAACTATTCCAGAAAATTCTCTATATGCGGTGCATCCGTGCCAGCGGTCGGCGCGGGAACAGAACTAGCGCCGAACCAGCGCACGCGCCGCCTTGAACGGCTCGGGTTGCTTGGGAGCGGACAGCGGAAATGGCCGTACCCGCACCTTTGCGCGTGATTGCATGCCATCGGCGTCCGTTCCCTTTCAGGCTGAACAGACAAGGACGGATCGCACGTGTCAAAATCCCTCGACAGTTTCAATTGCCGCCGCACGCTGAAAGCGGGCGACGCCGAATATACCTATTTCGACCTCGTCGAGGCCGAGAAGAACGGCCTCACCGGCATCGCCCAATTGCCTTATTCGATGAAGGTTCTGCTGGAGAACCTTCTGCGCAACGAGGACGGCCGCTCCGTCACCAAGGACTCGATCAAGGCCGTCGCCGGCTGGCTGACCGACAAGGGGACGGCCGGCGTCGAGATTGCCTATCGCCCTGCCCGCGTCCTCATGCAGGATTTCACCGGCGTTCCGGCGGTGGTCGACCTGGCGGCGATGCGCGACGCCATGGCCTCGCTCGGCGGCGACCCGCAAAAGATCAACCCGCTGGTGCCGGTCGACCTCGTCATCGACCATTCCGTCATTGTCGACGAGTTCGGCTCGCCGATGGCCTTCGCGCGCAATGTCGAGCTCGAATATGAGCGCAACGAGGAACGCTACAAGTTCCTGAAATGGGGCCAGCAGGCGTTCCGCAATTTCCGCGTCGTGCCGCCCGGCACCGGCATCTGCCATCAGGTCAACCTCGAATATCTCGGCCAGGTGGTGTGGACCAACACCGAGGACGGCGAAACATCAGCCTATCCCGACACCTGCGTCGGTACCGATTCGCACACCACCATGATCAACGGCCTCGGCGTGCTCGGCTGGGGCGTCGGCGGCATCGAAGCCGAGGCGGCCATGCTCGGCCAGCCCGTCTCCATGCTTTTGCCCGAGGTCATCGGCTTCCGCCTCACCGGCAAGCTGAAGGAGGGCGTCACCGCCACCGACCTCGTGCTCACCGTCACCCAGATGCTGCGCAAGAAGGGCGTCGTCGGCAAGTTCGTCGAATTCTTCGGCCCCGGTCTCTCCAATATGACGCTGGCCGACCGCGCCACCATCGGCAACATGGCGCCTGAATATGGCGCCACCTGCGGCTTCTTCCCGGTCGATTCGGAGACCATCCGCTACCTCACAATGTCGGGCCGCGAGGAAAGCCGCATCGCGCTGGTCGAAGCCTACTCCAAGGCGCAAGGCATGTGGCGTGACGCAGGCTCCGCCGACCCGGTCTTCACCGATTTGCTGGAGCTCGACCTCGGCGACGTCGTGCCGTCGATGGCTGGCCCCAAGCGCCCCGAGGGCCGCGTCGCGCTGGAAGGCATCCCGGCCGGCTTCGTCAAGGCGATGGACACCGAATACAAGAAGGCGGCGGAAATCTCGAAGCGCTATGCCGTCGAAGGCACCGGCCATGATCTCGGCCATGGCGATGTCGTCATCGCCGCCATCACCTCCTGCACCAACACCTCGAACCCGAGCGTGCTGATCGGCGCCGGCCTGCTCGCCCGCAACGCCAATCGCCTCGGCCTCAAGCAGAAGCCCTGGGTGAAGACCTCGCTGGCGCCAGGCAGCCAGGTGGTCGCCGAATACCTCGAGAAATCCGGCCTGCAGAAGGAGCTCGACCAGATCGGCTTCAACCTGGTCGGCTTCGGCTGCACCACCTGCATCGGCAATTCCGGCCCGCTGCCGGCGCCGATCTCCAAGACCATCAACGATAAGGGTTTGATTGCCGCCGCGGTGCTTTCCGGCAACCGCAACTTCGAGGGCCGCGTCTCGCCCGACGTGCAGGCCAACTATCTCGCCTCGCCGCCGCTGGTCGTGGCGCACGCGCTGGCCGGCACGGTGACGAAAGACTTGACCACCGAACCGCTCGGCGAGGACAGGAACGGCAAGCCGGTCTACCTCAAGGATATCTGGCCGAGCTCGGCGGAAATCCAGGAATTCATCGAGAAGAACGTGACGCGCGAGCTGTTCGCCCGCAAATATGCCGACGTCTTCAAGGGCGATGAGAACTGGCAGAACGTCAAGGCGCCGGAAGGCCAGACCTATGCCTGGGACGACAATTCCACCTATGTGCAGAACCCGCCCTATTTCGCCGGCATGACCACGGGCTTCGGCAAGATCGGCGACATCAAGGGCGCCCGCGTGCTGGGCTTGTTCGGCGACAAGATCACCACCGACCACATTTCGCCAGCGGGCTCGATCAAGGCCGCCTCGCCGGCCGGCAAATACCTTACCGAGCATGGCGTCGGCGTTGCCGACTTCAACCAGTACGGCACGCGCCGCGGCAACCATGAGGTGATGATGCGCGGCACCTTCGCCAACATCCGCATCCGCAACCACATGCTGGGCGAGAACGGCAGGGAAGGCGGCTACACCATCCATTACCCGTCGAAGGAAGAGGAATCGATCTACGACGCGGCGATGCAATACAAGAAGGAAGGCGTGCCGCTGGTCATCTTCGCCGGCGTCGAATACGGCAACGGCTCGTCGCGCGACTGGGCGGCCAAGGGAACGAACCTCCTTGGTGTCCGCGCGGTCATCGCCCAGTCCTTCGAGCGCATCCACCGCTCCAACCTGGTCGGCATGGGCGTCATCCCCTTCGTCTTCGAGGAAGGCACCTCATGGGCTTCGCTCAACCTGAAAGGGGATGAGCTGGTCGAGATCGACGGCCTGGACGCCCTCAAGCCGCGCCAGAAGATGGAAGCCAGGATCACCTATGGCGACGGCACGGTGAAGAAGGTGCCGATCATTTGCCGCATCGATACGCTTGACGAACTCGACTACTTCAAGAACGGCGGCATTTTGCAGTACGTGTTGCGCGATCTTGCCGCGTAGCGGCAAGGGAGTAGGGCTTAGGCAGTAGGAAATAGGACCTACTGCCTACTGCCTCGCTGTGGCGCGCCGTAGCGCGCCGCGGCGGCCAGCAGCACGCCCAGCATCAGCCCGTTGAGCAGGTGCCAGAGGAAGTGCGTGCCGAGCGGGAAGCTGGTGCAGACCAGCGGATCGACCATGCGGCAGATGACCGACAGCACGAAGATCGCCGATCCGGCCAGATTATACCAGCCGGCGCGATTGCCGCTGGCCGTCACCCAGACACCGAAGAAGGCGAGCGCCAGGAACGGCGGCAGGTAGCCTGTGGTGCCGTTCGACGCCTGGCGCAGCCAATCCGGCACGGCCAGAGTTATCGCTCCGACAACGGCATAGAAAACGACGAAGATCGCGATCGCCTTGCCCCATTCCAGGCGCAGGAAGCGGCGCAGGTTGAACAGCGTGTAGGCCAGCGTGAAGCCGGCGATCGGCACCACGTCGGCCCAGACCGTTCCCTTGGTGGCGAAGATGTGAAAAATCGTCGAGCCGACGCCGATCGCCACCACCCACCAGGCCAGGACCTCGGCGAAAATGCCGGTCCTGCATCGCCGCACTTCGCGGACGCCCCATAGTCCCGCGGCAATGAAAGCCAGGTTGGTCAAAGCATTCACCGGCTCGGCCCAAAGTTCAGGACCCGTTCGCTCGCAATAAAGATCGACTGGAGCCAGGAAACTTTGCCACATGATGATGATCCCGCCCCCGAATCGAACCGCCGGTTGAAATGCAGTGGCTTCTCCTATTGCCGCCCTACCCAGGCTTGCAATGGCAAAATTTCACCGCAACGTGACTTCCCGTTGACTTCCGGTTCTGCCACATATTTCAGCCAATCAAAACAAAGCCGGCATCACCGGCGGGAATTGGAATGGTCATGGCCTCGCGTAGATCATTGTGGCTGGCAGCGTTCGCGCTGGCCTTCTCGGCGTTTGCCGGTGCCGGGCACGCCGGCGAGTCCGGCAGGCTCCCGGCCGACAAGCCCCAGGGCGACAGGCCCGTGGGCGTGGTCGAGCTGTTCACCAGTCAAGGCTGCAGTTCCTGCCCGCCTGCCGACGCCTTCTTCTCCGAACTTGCCGCCAGGCAGGATCTTGTCGCGCTCTCCTATCACGTCGGCTACTGGGATTATCTCGGCTGGCGGGACACGCTGAGCAGCAAGGAAAACACCGAGCGGCAATATGAGTATATGCGGGCCTTCGGCAACCGCTCAGTCTATACGCCGCAGGCGGTCATCAACGGCCGGGTCCATGTCAACGGCGCCAATCGCGGCGAGGTCGATGGCCAACTCGCCCGCATGGCAAGGATCGGCGAAGACATGCGGGTCGCCATCAAGGTCAGCCGGACCAGCGACCGCGTCATGATCGATACCGGCGATGGCGGGACCGGTCCCAGCGATGCCCATGTCGTCATCGTCTATTTCGAGCCGCCGCAGACGGTCACGATCGGCCAGGGCGAGAACACGGGCCGCAAGATGACCTATTGGAACGCGGTGACCGGCATCCAGACAGCGGGCATCTGGCACGGCAAGGCGCAGCGCTACGAATTGCCGATGAGTGAGATTTCCAAGAAGGGCGGCTGCGCCGTGCTTTTGCAGTCCGTCGGCAAGGACGGCCTGCCAGGGCCCATCCTGGGCGCCGCCTTCATTCACCGCCCCGGTTCCGATGCGCCGTTCGATCGAAGGCTCTGAAGCGCGCCGCCGAAAACGGAAATGATGCGACGCGCTGTCGGTCTCCATTCATGCCTGTCGACCAAACGGAATCGCGTTTGAGTGACCTGCCTCAATGGCCGGTCAGGCGATCAGCGAAAGCGGCGAGGCGCGACGTCCGCCCCAGGCCGTTTGCCTCCCGCCGGTCGGCGATGCGGTAGAGCTGGTACATGGCGTGGACGCCGAGCCAGCGCAGCGGCTCCGGCTCCCATTTCTTCACCGTGCGGTTGACCCAAGGCAACCGGGTCAGCTCCGTGTCATGTCCGAGCACCAGGTCGCGCAAGGTGCGGCCGGACAGGTTCGAACTGGAAACGCCGAGCCCGACATAGCCGCCGGCCCAGCCGATGCCGCTTTCGCGATCGAAGCCGCATGTCGTGCACCAGTCGCGCGGCACGCCGAGCGTGCCGCACCAGGCATGGTCGAGCCGCACGCCTTTGGTCTGCGGCAGCAGCCTGGTCAGGATCTCGTGCAGCTGGTCGATGGTCGCCTGTTGTGTCTTGCCGCGCGTGTCGGTGCGCGATCCGAAGCGGTAGGGCACGCCCCGGCCGCCCATGGCGATCCGGCCTTCCCGCGTGCGCTGCGCATAGCAGTAGGTGTGCGCTGCATCGCCCAGCACCTCGTAGCCGCTCCAGCCGATTTCGTCCCAGAGCTTCTGCGGCAGCTTCTCGGTCACCACGATGGCGCTGTTCAGCGGCAGCCAGAGACGCTCGTAGCCGGCAATGCCGGCGGTGAAGCCCTCGGTGGCGCGCACGATCTTTTCGGCGCGCACGACGCCGCGGTCGGTGGTGACCTTGCCCTTCTCGAGCGCCAGCACCTGCGTCTGTTCGTAGATGGCGACGCCGAGCCGCGCGACCGCCGCCGCCAGACCCTGCACCAGCTTGGCCGGCTGCACGCGCGCGACGTCGCGCACGACGAAGGCGCCCAATACATTGTCGATGGCGATGCGCTCGCGCGCTTCCTGCGCACCGAGGAAGGCCAGCCGCTCGGGCGGCATTTCCCAGTGCCGGGCCTCTTCGTACTCGGCTTTGGCGCGCTCAAGCTGCGCGGCGTTTGTGGCGACGGTGATGTTGTCGACGCGGCGGATATCGGCGTCGATCCCTTCGGCAGCGGCAATCGCGATCACCTCGTCGACCGTGCCGGACATGGCGCGCTGCATGTCGATCACCGCCCCGCGCGAGGAGGTTTTTGCATATTTCTCGCGCGACCAGCTGAAGCCGCCGGACAGCCATCCGCCATTGCGGCCCGAGGCACCGAAGCCGGCGAACTCCTTTTCGACGATGGCGATGCGCAGCGCGGGCTCCGCCTTCTTCAGATAGTAGGCCGTCCACAGTCCGGTATAGCCGGCGCCGACGATGCAGACATCGGCCTCGATGTCGCCGGGCAAGGGTGGGCGGCTGGCCGGCGGGCCACCTATGTCGGCATACCAGAACGACACGTCGCCATTGCGCTGGGCTTGCATCTTGTGATCCGTTCTCCGTGCGATTCCAGGAAAGTGTGGAGCGGTTTCCCGTCCGGAACTGCGTTAAAAACCAAGAGAGGAGGCGGCCTCGTCGTTTTCCATGGAAAGGCGAGGCCGCTCTGTTTCAGGTAAGCGTCAGGTCGGCCTTGTCGTCATCGGCGAGCAGCTTCACGTCGCCGCCGGCGAAGAGCACGTCGACCTCGTCTCCAATGGCAAAAGTGTCCGCCTCGAGCGTCGAGCGCACGATGGCTTTCGAGCCGTCGGCGAGCTCCACCTCGTATTTGGAGCCGGAGCCGAGATAGATGGCCTCGCCGATACGCCCGGCGAGCCGGTTGCGGCCATCCCCGCCGCCGCCGCGACGAGCAAGCGCCAGCTTTTCGGGACGCAGCAGCATCACCGGCTTGCCGCCATTGGCGAGACGCTTGGCGGTCGCCACTCTCTGGCCTGATATCTCGATCGCCGTCTCCTTGCCGGAAGTGGCGGCGGGGCCGCGCAGCACGGTGGAATCGCCAATGAACTTGCCGACGAAAAGCGTCGCCGGCTCGTCGTAGAGTTCGCGGCCGGTGCCGATCTGCTCGATACCGCCGCGGTTGAACACGGCGATGCGGTCGGAGAGCACCAGCGCCTCCTCCTGGTCGTGCGTCACATAGACGAAGGTGGTGCCGAGTTCGCGGTGGATGCGCTTGATCTCGAGCTGCAGCCATTCGCGCAGTTTCTTGTCCAGCGCGCCGAGCGGCTCATCCATCAGCAGCAGCGGCGGATCGAAGACGATGGCGCGGGCCAGCGCCACGCGCTGCTGCTGGCCGCCCGAAAGCTCGCTTGGAAAGCGATGGCCGAAATCGGCCATCTTGACCATGTCGAGCGCGTGGCGGACGCGGCGTTCGCGTTCTGCCCCGGTGACGCCGCGCAGCTTCAGCGGATAGGCGACATTGCGGCCGACCGTCATGTGCGGGAACAGTGCATAATGCTGGAAGACCACGCCGATGTTGCGCTTGTGCGCCGGCACGCCGACCACGCTCTTTTCCCCGACCAGCAGCTTGCCGCTGGTCAGGTCGGTAAAGCCGGCGATCACGTTCAGCGTCGTCGTCTTGCCTGAGCCGCTCGGGCCCAACAGCGTCATGAATTCACCCGGCTCGATTCGCAGCGACACGCCGTCGAGCGCCTTGAAGGAACCATAGGCCTTGCTTACCGACTCCAGGTCGATCGCCGCACCGCGATTTTCCGCTTTCTGATTCATAAGCCTCCCTTCCGCTCACGGCCAAGAAGCAGCATGCCGCCGCCGATCAGCAGTGTCGTTGCGCATAAGAGGATCGTGCCGACGGCCGCGACCGTCGGGTCGGCGTCGCGCGTGATGGAAGCGAAGATCTGCACCGGCAACGTCTTGAGATAGGGATTGGTGATGAACAGCGACACGACGATCTCGTCGAAGGAGGTGGCGAAGGCGAACAGCAGGCCTGACAGTACCCCGGGGGCAATCAGCGGCAGCGTCACCGTGCGGAACGTGGTGAGCGAACCTGCGCCCAGGCTCGCCGCGGCTGTCTCCAGCCGCTTGTCGAACACTTCGAGATTGGCCGAAACGGCGATCAACACGAAAGGCAGCGCAAGGATGGTGTGGGCCAGAACGAAGCCGAGCAGCGTGCCGACAAGCCGCGTGTCGAGATAGACGGCGTAGATGCCGATGGCCAGGACCACGCCCGGCACCACCATCGGCGTCAGCATCAGCATGCGCAGGAGGTTTGCCGGCCGCGCCTGCATGCGGTCGAGGCCGAAGGCGGCAAGGGTGCCGAGCACCGTTGCCAGAACCGCAACGATCGATGCGACCTTCAGTGAGTTGAGGAAGCTGGTCGACCAATCCGGATTGGTGACAAAATTTTCGTACCATTGCCAGGAGAAGCCCTGGGGTGGAAATGCCAGCGATTTGTTCTCGTTGAATGACATCGGCACCACGACAAGCGTCGGTGCCACCAGCCATATGGCTACCAGCAGGCAGACAAGGCCCAGCATGACGCGGGTGAGCGGCTTCATCTCCATCAGGGCCGCCCCGCTTGCCGATGGCTGGACCGCATCACGGGCGCGGCAAGCGCCAGCAGCACGAAGGTCGTGACCAGCAGCACCACGCCCATGGCCCCGCCCCTGCCCCATTGCAGGAGGCTGAGCACCTGTGTCTGAACCAGCGTGGACAGCATCGTCGAGCGCGGTCCGCCGAGCAGGGCCGGCGTGATGTAGAAGCCGAGCGCCAGGATGAAGACGATGATCGCGCCGGCATAGACGCCAGGCAGAGACAGCGGCAGATACACCGTGAGGAACGCGCGCGAGGGTCTCGCCCCGAGGCTCCGCGCGGCTTGCATCAGCCTGAGATCGATGCCTTTCATGACCGAATAGAGCGGCAGGATCATGAAAGGCAAAAGCACCTGCGCCATGCCGATGACCACGCCCGTCTGGGTGCGGATCAGCCTGATGCCACCGAACCCGAGCGCCCGCAGGATCGAGTTGATGACCCCCGAATCCTGCAGCAGTATCACCCAGGACAAAGTGCGTACCACGCCGCTCACCCAAAACGGGATCAGCACACAGAGCAGCAGCACCAAGCGCACGCGTGGTCGGACCGCGGTCATCAGATAGGCATAGGGGTAGGCGCAAACCACGCAGACCAGCGTGACCCATGCTGAAATGAGGAAGGTGCGCTGGAGCACGGCCAGGTTGATGGGCGCGCCGAAGAACCAGATATAGTTCTGCAGGCCCCACTGCGGCTCCGACAGGCTGCGCACGACGATGGTGAGCAGCGGATAGCCAATCACCCCGAAGAGCAGGACCAGCGCCGGCAGCGCGAGCGCGAACGGCCGCCATGCCCGGCGCCTTTCGGCGGCCGGAATGGTTGGCTGGGACGCGCTCACGGCTTTTGGTCTCCCTCAGCCGGTCAGTTGCCGGACATCAGCGCGGACCACTTCTCCTGCGCGACCGCGAAATTCGGGACCCAGAACTTGAAGTTCTGCTTATAACCCTGCTTCTGGCGTTCGGGCGTGTTGGTCAGGAAAGCGGAGACGGAAGCGTCGACCTTGGGCTGCGCTTCACTGTTGATCGGCGTGTAAGACGTTTGCTCCGTCAACACCTCCTGCGCGTGCTTGCCGAGATAGGCGTTGAGCAGCGCGTAGGATGCCTCCGTGTCCTTGGCGCCGACAGGGATCGTCATCTGATCCATCACCACCAGCCAGTCCTGCCAGGCCGGTGCGTATTTGGCGCCGTTCTTGACCGCGGTCATGGCGCGGCCTGTCCACATCATCAGCATGTCGGCCTCGCCGGATTCGGCGAGTTGCTGCGATTCTGCACCCGTCTTCCAGAAGATGGTATCGGGGCCGAGCTTGCGAACCACATCGATGGCCTTGTCGATATCGGCCACCGTCATCGCCTTGGGGTCCCCGCCGGCAACCTTGAACGCCTGTTCCAGCAAGCCACCGGTCGGGCTGCCGGAGCCGTCGATTCCGCGCACGCCGGGGAATTTCTGCGTGTCGAAGAAGTCGGCCCAGCTCTTGGGCGGATTGTCCTTGTACTTTTCGGTGTTGTACATCAGCACGACGCCGTAGTTCATCGCCGGCACCGAGCACTCGCCGACCTGGCCCTCGGGAATTTTCGAGACGTCGAGTTTGGTGAAGTCCAGCTTCTGGAACAGTTTGCCGCAATAGACATAAGGCGGCAGATCGTCGGTATCGACAACGTCCCATGTCACATTGCCGGACTCGACCTGCGCCTGCAGCTTGGCGATCTCGGTCGGGCCGTCATTGAGCAGCTTGACGCCCGACTTGTCCACGAACTCCTTGAGCGCTGCCGCCTGGCCGTCCTGGTAGATGCCGCCATAGGACACGAAAGTCAGGGTCTTGCCCTTCAGCGAGCCTTCGGCCACCTCTCCGGCAACCGGCTTCGATTGCGCGAGCGCGGCCGTCGCCGCCAGAAGCACGCCCAGGCACGCCGCATGTGCAAATTTCACTCTCATGTTCAACTCTCCCATTCCAGAGCTCGCATTTGTTCTCATTCACCCGGATGCGAGCGGTTTCCGGGCCTGTACTGATCGAGTTCCAGCGCGCCGGCGGTCGGCGGCGCGATGATCCAGAGCACCTCCGCCGGTGTGTCGCCGACATTGACCGTGCGGTGCGGCACCGAAGTCGCGTATTCGACGCTGTCGCCTTCGCGCATCAGATGGCGCTCGTCGGCAAGCGTCAGTTCGACGGTTCCCTTGAGCACCATGAACATCTCATGCTCGCCGCCATGCACATAGGCGTCGTCGCCGGTCGAGCCGCCGACCTCGAAATGCCCCGCATAAACCTCGAACTGATGGATCGGCCGCCGCGACAAAAGCATCTTGCGGCCTCGCACGCCGACGGGAACGACAGGCCGTTCCTCGCGCCTCAGCACCTTGTGCAACGGACGGCTGCTGCCCTCGAACAGGTCGTTGATGCCGAGATCGAGAGCGGCGGCGATCCTGAGCAGCGTGCCTGTGTTGGCGCCGCACAGATTGCGCTCGAGCTGGCTGATGAAGCTCGCCGTCGTGCCGGTCATATCGGCCAACCGGCGCAGCGAGACGCGCCTTGCCATGCGCAGCGCCTTGATGCGGGGACCGACGCCGCCGGCCTCAGGGGTGGCCGCGACCGTGCCATTCACCTCTTTCGCCGTGGAGTCCGATACGCGTGGCATTGCCGCTCCCGTTTCACTTAACACCTTATTAAGTGGCGATGGCGTTGGCAAGCGCGGACGGCATGCCAAGACTTCGGCCGCATCGATCCTGCCGGTCGCACCGGATCGGGCTGAAACCGTCCATATGGCGGGAAATCCACCTTAGCGGCGATCCAGGCATGAAAAAACCGACGTCAGCTTGCTTCTGACGTCGGTCATTTAGGTTTTGGGATCGTCGCACCCGGTCTTTCCGAGGAAAAACCGAGGTTGGTTCGATCCGACGCAGACCCGTGGGCGGGGGGCTTGGGGTTTACGAGCCGGTGCCGGACCGAACCGTCTCAGGCAACGCCGGTAAATTCGTCGGACATTGGGGCATGAGCGCGGATAAAAAATGGCCAGAATGTGGCGGAGCATCACCAATTCCAACATGTCGTTTGCAAACGTGACTGGACGCGACGGAAATGGCGCGGGTCCGCACCGCTTCGCCGGCACTTGCAATTCGATAGCGAAAGCGCCAACTTTGGTTGGCAAAGATTCATTTTTGAAGGATCGAGGCATGACCGATCACGGCGGCGGGACGGAGGATGGCGACGCATCCGCGATACTGATCCCGCTCCACGAGGCACGCGGCGCGCGCCTCGACCAGCCGGTGCGCTTCGAGCGGCGCGAACTGGACCAGATCCTGAAACTCTACGGGCGCATGGTCGCCGCCAATGAATGGCGCGACTACGCTATCGATCATCTCACCGACAGGGCCGTGTTTTCGGTGTTCCGCCGGGCCAGCGAGGTGCCGCTGTTCCAGATCGTCAAGGACCCGAAACTGGCACGCAAACAAGGCGCCTTCGCCGTCATCGCCGCGGGCGGCCGTATCCTCAAGCGCGGGCAGGAGCTTGGCCGTGTGCTCGGCGTCTTCGACAACAAGCTGAAGCTGGTCGAGGCCTGAACCGCGGCGCAATTGCTCGGTTGACCTCAGTCTTGGCGCTCATCTAAGCCCTTATTTTTCTTGACGGAATTTCCGTTCCGGCAATGATTCCGGATCCGGCGGAGCCGAGGCCCCGCCGTTCAGCGCCAGTTGCATGAACACGGTGTCCAGCCAGCGTCCGTGCTTGTAGCCGGAGCCTTCAAGGCGGCCGGAATGACGAAAGCCGAGCTTTTCGTGCAGCTTGACGGAAGCGCTGTCGGGATGGCCATCGCCGATCACAGCGACGATCTGGCGAAAGCCCGCCGCCTCGGCGGCCGCGATCAGGCTTTGCATCAGTTTGAGGCCGACACCCTGGCCCTTGGCATCAGGCGCGACATAGACGGAGTCCTCGACGACAAAGCGATAGGCCGGGCGCGGCCGGAAGGGACCGGCATAGGCATAGCCGAGCACGGCGCCATCCTTTTCCGCCACAAGGTAGGGGAAGCCGCCGGCCTGGAGCGTGTCGAATCGCATGCCCATTTCGGCGCGCCCCGGCGGCTCCAGCTCGTAGCTCGCCGTGCCGCGGGTCACAGCGTCGGCATAGATTTGCGTAATGGTGTCGAGGTCGGCCGCGCGCGCGGCCCGTATAACGATAGTGCTCATTCTTTATGCAGGCCTCTTTGTCTGCCTGCAATAACAGCAAAGGTCGGCGCAAAAGAAAAGGGCGGCCGTTGGGCCGCCCCTCCAAACCCGATGGTCCAGTCAGACCATGACGCGGACCAGCCCTTAGCGGCGGTCGCCCATGAACTGGAGCAGGAACATGAACAGGTTGATGAAGTCGAGATAGAGCGTCAGCGCTCCCATGATGGCCTTGCGGCCGGCAACGTCGGAAGCGTCGCCCTCGAAATACATCTCCTTGATCTTCTGCGTGTCGTAGGCGGTGAGGCCGGCGAAGACCAGCACGCCGATCGCCGAGACGGCGAAGGACAGCGCCGACGACTGCAGGAAGATGTTGATCACCATCGCGATGATGATGCCGAACACGCCCATGATCAGGAACGAGCCCATCGCCGTCAGGTCGCGCTTGGTCGTGTAGCCGAACAGCGACAGCGCGCCGAAGGCCGCGGCGGTGGCGAAGAAGGTCTGCGAGATGCTGGCGGTGGTGTAGACCAGGAAGATCGACGACAGCGACAGGCCGACTAGGCCCGCATAGACCCAGAACGTCGTCTGCGCCGCCGACACGCTCATCGACTGGACGCGGAACGACAGGAACAGAACGGCGGCCAGCGGGGCCAGCATCACCAGCCAGCGCAGCGGCGAGCCGAAGATCGCGTAGCCGAACGAGGTCAGCATCTCGCCGCTCGGCAGCGTCGCGACAGCCGAGGCCGGATCGGTGGTTGTGGCCAGCATGATCGTGCCGACGGCGGCAAGACCAGTGATGAGGAGACCAAGCCCCATCAAATTGTAGACCTTGATCATATAGGCGCGCAGGCCCTGATCGATGTCGACGGCGGCGCCGGGCACGGCGCGCGTCTGATAGTTGCGAATGGGTTCAGCCATTGTGGTCCTCTATTGCTTCTGCCCCGTCCGGTGTCGGGTCCACCCGGACCCAGGCGCCGCTGGCGGGACTCCAGCATGCCTGCGGCGAAATATGATGGTTATTCGCGTCAAGAACAAGACCGTAACCGGGTGTAATGCTTCGTGAGGCACGCATGGCGCGGTTTTCCAGCCCTTTGGCCGCGAAACATTACGCCGATTTAACCAAATGACGGCCGTCGGCGGGGTGGAACCAATACGGACTCAGAGGTTTCGCAGCACGGGCGCTGCCTTGTGGCCGAGCACCCGCCAGGTGCCGGCGAGACCGATGCCGACGGTGATGACCAGCGCAAAGAGAATGGTCGCCACCGCCACTTCCGGCATGAAATGCGACGGCAATGTCATGATGCGGGCGACGACGAACCATGCGGCGGCACTGCCGGCGGCGAGCGCGAAGACCGCCGTGGCGAGGCCGATCAGCATGTATTCGAGCGAGAAGGCCGATATCAGCGTCAGCCGCGTCGCACCGAGCGTCTTCAGCACCACCGCGTCATGGATGCGCGCCCGGTTGCCGGCGGCGAGCGCGCCGGCCAGCACCAGCACCGACGCGATCAGTGCCACGCCGGCCGCCGCCCTGATCGCCGCGCCGAGCTGTCCGACCAGCCGGTTGACGATGTCGAGCGCGTCCTTGACGCGCACCGTGGTGACTGCCGGGAAGGCGCGGGTGACGGCATTGAGGATGCGGGCGTCATCAGCCGCGGTGGCGCTCTTTTCGGTCAGCGTCGCCACCCAGCCATGCGGCGCGCCGGCAAATGTGTTGGGCGAGAACACCATGACGAAGTTGATGCCCATCGTCTCCCATTCGACCTGGCGGAAATTGGCAATCCTGGCCGTGACATTGCGGCCGAGCACGTTGACGGTGACGGTATCGCCGAGCTTCAGCCCGATTTCCTTGCCTTCCTTGTCGGAAAACGAGACGAGCGGCTCGCCGGTATAATCGGCCGGCCACCAGTTCCCCTCGGTCAGCGTCGCGTTGTCCGGCTGCTTGGCCTCATAAGTCAGGCCGCGATCGCCGCGCAGCACCCAGGCGCCCTCCGCCGGCACCTTGACCTTGTCGACGGCGACGCCGTTGAGCGCCATCACCCGGCCGCGCAGCATCGGCACCTTGGCCAGCGTCCCCTGCGGGGCCTCCTTGCTGATCAGACTGGAGAAGCCGTCGACATCGCTGCTCTGGATATCGACGAAGAAGAAGTTCGGCGCCCGCTCCGGCAGGCTGCCGGAGATCTGCCGCCGCAGATTGCCGTCGATCAGCGCCAGCGTCACCAGCAGCGTCAGGCCAAGCCCCAGCGACAGCACCACCGACGGCGTCAGCGCGCCTGGCCGATGGATGTTGCCGACGGCGAGCCTGAGCGCCACGAAGCGCACGCGCGGGCTCTTCCTTGCCGCCCATTGCACCAGCGCACCGACCAGGCGCAGCACCAGGAAGGCGAAGATGGTGGCCCCGACGAAGATCGAAGCGATGCGCTGGTCGCCCGAAAACAGGATGGCGAGCGCTGCAAGAAGCACTGCGATGCCGAGCGCCGAAACGACATAGATAGCGCGTGGAAAACCGCGGCCTTCCAGTCCCATCTCGCGGAACAGCGCGGTCGCCGGCACATCGCGGGCGCGACCGAGTGGCAGCAGCGCGAAGGCCAGCGTCACCAGCAGCCCGAACAGTGCTGCCATGCCGAGAGCGCCGGGATAAAAGCCGCCTTGCGCCGGCACCGGAACGACCGACTGAAGCGCGGCGCTCGCGGCAAAGGGCATCAGTGCGCCGAGCACCAGACCTGCGGCGATGCCGAGGGCCGCGATCATCAGGATCTGCACGAGGTAAACGGCAAAGACGAAGCCGCCCGATGCGCCCAGGCTCTTGAAGGTGGCGATGACGCCGCGCTTGCCGTCGAGATAGGCGCGCACCGCGTTGGCGACGCCGACGCCGCCGACCACCAGCGCCGTCAGCCCGACCAAAGTCAGGAATTGCGAAAAGCGTTCGATGTTGGAAGAGAGCGCCGGGGCCGCATTGCTGCGCGTGCGGATCGACCAGCCGGACTCCGGGAAATCCTTGGCAGCCTCGTCCTGGATGGCCTTGAGCCGCGCCTCGTCGGCGTCGGCGGCCAGCCGGATCTTGTAGGAATTCTCGACGAGGCTGCCCGGCTGAACCAGCCCTGTCGCGACCAGGCCCTCGGTCGAGATCATTAGGCGCGGCGCGAAACCGAAACCTTCGGACACGGCATCGGGCTCGGTGACCAGCCTGGCGCGCAGTTCGAAGGTGGCGGTTCCGAGCTTCAGCCGATCGCCGAGCTTCACATGCAGCCGCTCGAACAGCAAGTCGGGCGCGGCCGCGCCGAAAACACCGAACTGCTCGCCGAACAGTTCCTGCTTCGTCAGCGCCGGCTCGGTTTCCAGCGCACCGTAAAGCGGATAGGCCTCGTCGACGGCCTTGGCCTCGACCAGCGCCTGATCGGAGCCGTCGGCAAGCCGCGCCATCGAGCGCATGCTGGCGGTTCTCGACACCGTGCCCAGCCCATCGAGGAAGCCGCGTTCGGCTTCGCTTGCGTCGCGCTGGTTAAGCTGGAAGCGCAGATCGCCGCCAAGCAGCGTCTGGCCCTGGTTGGCAACGCCGCCACTGATCGAGCGGGCCACGGAATTCACGCCGCCGATCGCCGCGACGCCGAGCGCGATGCAGGCAAGAAAAATCAGAAAACCGGACAGGCCGCCGCGCATCTCGCGCAAGGAGAAGCGGACGGCGAGCTTCAACGTCCGCGTCGGTGACATCAGGCGATGGCCTTGGTCGGCGCCGGTGCCTCGATCCTGCCGGAGCGCATGGAGACCTGGCGCGAACAGCGCGCCGCGAGCGCCTGATCATGCGTGACCAGCACCAGCGTCATGCCGCGCTCGGCCGCCTTGGCGAACAAAAGGTCGGCGACCTGCTTGCCGGTCGCCTGGTCGAGATTGCCGGTCGGCTCGTCGGCGATGAGGATGCGCGGCGACGGCGCCAGCGCCCGGGCCATCGCGACGCGCTGCTGCTCGCCGCCCGAAAGTTCGCCGGGATAGTGCGTGACGCGGTCGCTCAAACCCACGGCCGCCAGCTCGCGTTCCGCCACCGAGAACGGATCGGCATGGCCGGCCAGCTCCAGCGGCACGGCGACATTTTCGAGCGCCGTCATATTGGGGATGAGATGGAAGGACTGGAACACGATGCCGATGTTTCGCCCCCGAAACGATGCGATCTGATCCTCGCTCTTGCCGTTGAGCAGCTCGCCGGCGATTCGTACCGTGCCCGAATCGACCCTTTCCAGACCGGCGAGAACCATGAGCAGCGTCGACTTGCCCGACCCCGACGGCCCGACGATGCCGGTCGCCTCGCCGCGCGCCACATCGAGGCTGACGCCCTTCAGCACATGGACGGACGAGGCGCCTTCGCCCAATGTCAGCGATACGTCTTTCAGCTCGATGACGGCTTCTGTCAAAATGAAAGCGTCCTATATGGAGATGAGGGCTTCGCCTGCCGGGCCGTCGCCGGAAGAATTCTCTGTCATATGGGACCTGCCGCATGTCTTTCCAACGCAGAATTGCCGCAGGCCTGATCGTTTTCCTCGCCATTTGCGGCGCCATTTCGTCGGCACGCGCCGAGCCTTTCAAGATCGTCGGTTTCGGCGACAGCCTGATGGCCGGCTTCGGCCTCGGACCCGACGAAGGTTTTACCGACAGGCTGCAGGCGGCGCTGCGCGCCAGGGGCAGGGATGTGACCGTCGCCAATGCCGGCGTTTCCGGCGACACCTCCAGCGGCGGGCTGGCGCGGCTCGACTGGTCGGTGCCGGACGGCACGCAGCTTGTCATCCTCGAACTCGGCGCCAACGACATGCTGCGCGGCGTTTCGCCCGACATCACCCGCAAGAACCTGGATACGATGCTGGCCAAGTTGAAAGAGCGCAAGATCGCCGTTCTGCTGGCCGGCATGCGCGCAGCGCCCAATCTCGGCGCCGACTATCAGAACGCCTTCGACGTCATCTTCCCGGAACTGGCCGCAAAATACGGCGTTACCTTGTACCCGTTCTTTCTCGACGGCGTAGCCGGCCAGTCCGCCCTGCAGCTTGAGGATGGCTTGCATCCGAACGCCAAGGGGGTCGCCCAGATGGTCGAGCGCATCCTGCCTGCGGTCGAGAAGGCCATCGCGGCGGCGCCGGGAGGATCGTAAGACGGGATAGGCCCTTTCCGTTGGGGAAATCTTTTTGACGAGACCTGTGACCAACAAACCTCTTGCCCCGCTTGATTATCGATGATTCGCTGGGGGCACAGTTCGATTCGAGGAAGGGAGGCTCTTCATGCCGCGTCTTTTCACCGCCCTCGAAATTCCGCGTGACGCCGCCCTTTCGCTGTCCCTGCTCAGGGGCGGCCTGCCCGGGGCCCGCTGGATCGACGTCGAGAACTATCATCTGACGCTGCGCTTCATCGGCGATGTCGAAGGCCATGTCGCCGACGAGATCGCCAACGCGCTCGACCGCGTCCACCGCCCCTCCTTCCCGCTGACGCTGGCGGGCGTCGGCGCTTTCGGCCAGAGGAAACCCCATGCCGTATGGGCCGGGGTCTCTGCCTCGCCGGATCTCTCGGCGCTTCAGGCTGAAATCGAGCGCATCTGCCAGCGGCTCGGCATTCCGGCCGATCCGCGCAAGTTCATGCCGCATGTCACACTGGCCCGCCTGCGCAATTCGAGCCCGCTGGACGTCGCCCAATATCTTTCGGCGCGCGGCAATTTTTCGACATTGCCGTTCCGCATCAGCCGGTTCGTCTTGATGTCGTCGCGCGATTCGGTCGGCGGCGGCCCCTACATCGTCGAGGAAGCCTGGCCGCTGTCGGGCGCCGATACGCGCGCGGCAAGCCGCGTCGCCAGCGCCTCCGACGCTTCGCGGATCATGCGGTAGACCTCGGCGAAGGCTTCCTCGCCGTCGTGATAGGGATCCGGCACGTCTCGCGCCTTTCCCTGCGCAAATTCCAGGAACAGGTGGATGCGGTCGCGCACGCCGGCGGGCGCCAGCGTCTTCAGGTCGGCGACGTTCGACCTGTCCATGCCGAAGATCAGGTCGAAACGCGAGAAATCCTCGGGCGCGATCTTGCGTGCCCGCAGTTCCGATATGTCGATGCCGTGGCGCGACGCGATGGCGATCGAACGCCGATCGGGGGCGGAGCCCGCCTCCCAGTCGCTGGTTGCGGCTGAATCGAGCACTATGTCCCGGCCCAGTCCACGTTCCGTCAGCACGGAACGAAGCACGCCTTCCGCCAGCGGCGAACGGCAGATGTTGCCCAGGCAGACGAACAGAATGGATTTTATGGGCTTCGTGCTCATCGATCCGGCGCTATGGTGAAAGTCATCTTCGAAATAGCACAGGAACCGGACATGACGAGAGAGAAACTTGGCAAGGAAGCCATCGTCGCGGCGCTGACAGACCTCGAAGGCTGGTCGCTGGCTGCGGATGGCGCTTCCATCAAACGGACGTTCACCTTCAGGAATTTCTCCGAAGCCTTCGCCTTCATGACCCGCGTCGCGCTTGCGGCCGAGAAGATGGACCATCATCCCGACTGGTCGAATGTCTACAAAACCGTCGACGTGACGCTGAACACGCACGATGCCGGCGGAGTCACGGCGCTTGACATCGAGTTGGCGAAGAAAATGGACCGCTTTGCTGGCTAGGGTAATTCATAGGTGCGGCAACCCCGGCTTCGTCAGCCACGGGCGGAGCGGGAGCGAAGCGGACGCGCAGACCCGAGGATCCATGCCGCGACGTTGACTAAGGGGTGCAGTCGAGCAGAATTCAGCACCGCTGCGTCGCTCTTGAGTCGCGGCATGGATTCTAGGGTCTGCGCCGCGTCGCTTCGCTCCTTGCTTCGCCCTAGAATGACGACGGGAGGTGCGTTTGCCGCCGAACTCCAAGGGAGGACGACTGCCAGTGGAGTGTCCGCTAGGCCGACATCACCTGATCCGCAGGACAGCACGGTAAAGATTGATCCGATTTTCAGGCCAGCGATCTCCCAAGCTCTTGCAGCAAGCGTCGGGTTTCACCACATTTTGCCCCGCGGCCATGCGCAGGCAAGCGCATGAGCCCGCAAGGAGAAATTGATGGCGCAAAAATCCGGTTTTGATTTCTTCGGCTTTGGCGACAGGCTGGGCGGTGAGGGCGAGGTGCGCGAGAAATTCTGGCGCACGGCCAAGAAGGCCGCGCGGCAGATCCCGTTCATGGAAGATGTCGTCGCGGCCTATTACTGCGCCATGGACAAGAACACGCCGCTGCGCGCAAAAGGCATCCTGGTGGCGGCACTCGGTTATTTCGTCCTGCCGGTGGATATGGTCCCCGACTTCATCCTCGGCCTCGGCTTCACCGACGATATCGCCGTGCTCACCGCCGCGATCACCGCCGTCAGCGCCCATATCACGCCGGCGCACCGGCAGGCCGCCAAGGACGCCATATCGGACAAGGGCTGAGCCCTGGAACCGGCCTTCGCGCGCGCTGGACACCAGCGTTCAGGGGGCTTGTGGAAAAGTCAAACTCTTGCCGCTTTCATGCCCTCCAAGTCGCCGAAGGGACATCGCGCCAGCCGCTTGAAAGGCGGCGGCGCGAAGACGGCGGCGGTTTCCTGGGGTGAGCGTCCTTTTCTCAGAGGTAATTCACCGTTTGGTAACCCAGATTAAATCAAAATGAAGCGACGGCAGGACGCCACGCGGCCCGCCTCCGCACCATTTGGAATACGGGAAAAACGATGCGCGGATTGATTGCTACAGTTTCGAGCCTGGTCCTGGTGGCCTTCGCAGCGCCGGCGATGGCGCAGCAGGCGACCAAGATCGGCCAGCACAATGCCTGGGGCACCTACAGCTACCAGGCATCGGGCGGCAAGGTCTGCTATGTCCTCACCGTGCCGACCGACAAGCAGCCGCCGACGCTCGACCATGGCGACATGTTCTTCTTCGTCAGCCAGCGGCCCGGCCAGCAGGTATCCTACGAGCCGCAATTCATCGCCGGCTACACTTTCCAGGAAAACTCCAAGGCCACCGTCACAATCGACAAGAAGACGTTTTCGATGTTCACGCGCGGCAAGTCGGCCTGGGTCGAGAACGCCGCCGAGGAGCCGGTGCTGATCGCCGCCATGAAATCCGGCACCGACATGAAGGTGCAGGCCAAGTCCGGCCGCGGCAACACCACCTCCTACGTCTTCTCGCTGAAAGGCATCTCGGCGGCGCTGTCGTCGATCGCCAACTGCAAATAGTCGAAATTTCGCTTTGAACAGAGAGGCCGGACCGCTGGGTCCGGCCTTTGTTTTTCACGCCGGACCTGGTTCCGGCGCCGCCTCCGCCCTGCGCCGGCGGATCGCTTCCGCGATGAAGACGCGCGACAGCGCATGATAGAGCGGCTCGCGCGAGATCATGCGCGCCGTGCCGTAGCCCAGCATCGAGGCCAGCATCAGCGCGATGACATTGTCGTGATTGCCGGTCATCTCCAGGATGATGACGAAGGCCGTCATCGGCGCCTGCACGACGCCGGCGAAATAACCGGCCATGCCGAGCAACGCGGCCGCACCCGTGCTGGCGCCGAAGACGAGGCCGAGCGAGCTGCCGATGCCGGCGCCGACCGAAAGCGAAGGCGCAAAGATGCCGCCCGGAATGCCCGAGACCATCGACAGCAGCCCGGCAAGGAACTTCTCGGCGAAGAAGAACCAGGGCAGCGGCGTGCCTTCAACGGCGCCGCGCGCCTGCGCGTAGCCGGTGCCGAAGGTCAGGCCGCCCGAGGCGATGCCGATCGCCGCGACGCCGAGCCCACAGATGGCGGCGACCAGCAGGACGCGCCGCAAGGGCTGCCCCGTGTTCCAGCGCCGGATCCGGCGCGTCGCCTTCAGCGCCAGGAGCGAGAACAGCGCGCCGAGGCCGCCGCCGATGACGCCGCAGGCAATCACAAGCGGCCACTCGGCGGCAAACGAGATCGTCTCCTTCGAGACACCGAAATAGGTGTAGTTGCCAAGCAGGCCGAGCGAGGCGATGCCGGCCAGGATCACCGCCGTCAGCACCAGCCCGTTGGTCCGCGCTTCGTAGGTGCGGCCCATTTCCTCGATGGCGAAGACGATGCCGGCCAGCGGCGTGTTGAAGGCGGCCGCGATGCCGGCGGCCGAGCCGGCCAGGATCAGGCCGCGCGCCTGCGCCATGCCGCCCCAGCGTGCCGCCTGCAGCATCAACGACGCGCCGACCTGCACGGTCGGTCCCTCACGGCCGATCGAAGCGCCGCAGAACAGGCCGACCAGGGTGAGCGCGATCTTGCCCGCGACCAGCTTCAGCGACAGGATGTGGCCACGGTCGTCGTCGTCGCGCAGATGCCGCGCCGCGATCGCCTGCGGAATGCCGCTGCCTTGCGAGCCCGGGAAGAAGGCTTGCGCCAGCCAGGCACACAGCACGAAGCCGAGCGGCGTGATCGCCAGCGGCAGATAGAAACGCCAGCCGCCGTCATCGCCGGTCATGGCATGGAACAGCGCCTGCGCCTTGTCGGCGAGCACCGCGAACAGCACGCTGATCACGCCGATGCAGATCGCGCCGGCCCAGAACACCAGCCGCGGCTGCCACACCCGGCGAGAGCCCCACATCGCGCGCGAACGCCGCAGCAAGGGGTATTTTCGCACTGTACCGTTCATGTGTGTCCTCTCGACGGAGCCCCAGCCCTAACACAGGCATGGCCTCGATCAAGCGTTCGCATCAAACGTGAAATGGAAGACGGACGTGGAGCAAAAGTCCATGGCTGCGGTTTGGCACCATGAACAAGGAACCATGAGTTATGCCGGTTCGGCGCAATGATCGTCGTCTCCGCATTGATCATGAGACACCCTCAACATCGACAGGTGGATATCTCGACCTGCGTGTGCTGAGTGGTCTGCGGGAACAAGGCTCGGATGGGCTCCCGCCGACCTTCGAGCCGGCGGGAATATCGATCGACGGCAGGCCTCACATGGCCATTTTTTCGCATTCCGCCTGAGCCTTCTTGGTCGACGTGTCGATCATGAAGGCTTTGCCCTTGGCGTCGGTCATCATCATCATGCAGTGCTTGATCGGCTTTGCCATCTTCATCATCTCGGCACTCATTTTCGCGTCCGGCGTCATGGTGCCCATATGCCCGTCCGGCATGATTGCCGTGACTTGCCCTGCCTTCATCATGGTCATTGTGCCCATCGCGTCTTCGGCAAATGCCTGCGAGGCTGAAAGGCCGACGAAGCCGGCAATGACGGCGAGCTTGATAGAGTTCATCGTGCGTACTCCCATTTGTCAGGGCATGGTTGCCCCATTCAGGGTTCGAACACGCGGTGAGAACCGTTACTTCAACACGATCAAGTGATCCGTTTTCGGGCGAAAAGCACGGACCGCAGGTCTGACCGGCCGGCGCATCTGTCAATCGGTCGGCACACGGATCGCCTCGCCATCGCATGACTCCGCCGCCAAGCTGTGCTATGGGCCGCGCTTCATATCCGGCCGATGGATGAAATCGGCAGCAAACCGCTTATATCAGTGCAACCATGACCCTTTCATTCGACCTCACCGCCGAAGGCGCCCGCGACGCGTTGCGCGCCCGCGCGATACAGCCGGAAAAGCCGTCGCTGATCGGCCTGACGCGCGCCGAACTGGGCGAGGCGCTCGTCGCGTCCGGCATCGTGCCGGAGCGCCAGGCAAAAATGCGTGCACAGCAGCTCTGGCACTGGATGTATGTGCGCGGCGTCTCCGATTTCGCCGGCATGTTCAACATCTCCAAGGATCTTCGCGCCGAACTCGACAAGCATTTCACCGTGGCGCGGCCCGAGATCGTCGAGGAGCAGGTCTCCGCCGACGGCACGCGCAAATGGCTGTTCCGCTTCCCGCCGCGCGGCGCCGGCCGCCCGGTCGAGATCGAGACCGTCTACATCCCCGAGGAAGGCCGCGGCACGCTCTGCATCTCCTCGCAGGTCGGCTGCACGCTGACCTGCTCCTTCTGCCACACGGGCACGCAGAAGCTGGTGCGCAACCTGACTGCCGAGGAAATCCTCGCCCAGTTGCTCACCGCGCGCGACCGGCTCGGCGATTTCCCCGACCGCGACACGCCCGACGGCGCCATCGTGCCGGCCGAGGGCCGCAAAGTGTCCAACATCGTCATGATGGGTATGGGCGAGCCGCTCTACAATTTCGAGGCGGTCAAGAAGGCGCTGCTGATTGCTTCCGACGGCGACGGCCTTTCGCTGTCGAAGCGCCGCATTACCCTGTCGACCTCAGGCGTGGTGCCGGAGATTTTCCGCACCGGCGAGGAGATCGGCGTCATGCTCGCCATCTCGCTGCACGCCACCAATGACGATCTGCGCGACCTTCTGGTGCCGATCAACAAGAAATATCCGCTCAAGGAGCTGATCGCCGCCTGCCGCGCCTATCCCGGCCTGTCGAACGCCAGGCGCATCACCTTCGAATATGTGATGCTGAAGGACGTCAACGATTCCCTCGACGACGCCAAGGCGCTGGTCAAGCTGCTCAGGGGCATTCCGGCCAAGATCAACCTGATCCCGTTCAACCCCTGGCCCGGCACCAACTACCAGTGCTCGGACTGGGAGACGATCGAGAAATTCGCCGACTACATAAATAACGCCGGCTATGCCTCGCCGATCCGCACGCCGCGCGGCCGCGACATCCTCGCCGCCTGCGGCCAGCTCAAATCGGAATCGGAGCGCATGCGCAAAGTCGACCGGCTGGCGCTGGAAGCCATGATGATCGCGGGGCACGGCGAGGCGTGAGGCGTCTCGTCGCCGGGCTCAAGCGCTTCGTCTTCATAGCAGTCGGCTATATCGCCGCCGTGCTGACCTCGATCCTGGTGCCTGTGCTGCTGATCGCTCTTCTGGAAGGGCTCGAATATGGCAACTGGTCCATCGTTTTCGCATTCGACTGGCTGGTTTCCTTCCCGCTCGCGGTAGCGACGGTGGCGGTCTGCGCGCTGTTGATCGTCGGCCCCGCGATCTTCATGGCCGAACGCTTGTCGCTTCGGGGCTGGTTCTACTTCGCGGCCACGGGCGCGATCACGTCCATCGCATTCGGGGTTCTTGTCCCGGGCTCGGCCGGAGGGTTTGTTTTCAACCCGGGCTTTCTCGGGTTCCTGGCCACCGCCGGCATTGCCGCCGGTTCGGTCTACTGGTTTCTGGCCGGGCGCAAGTCCGGCCATCCCTTACGCCGGGATTCGCAATGACCCGTCTCGTCGCCTATATCGTGCGCCTTGCCGTCATCCTGTTCGGCTATGCCGTCGCCGCGCTGGCGGCCAGCGCGTTCCTCAATGTCCTGTTCCTGGCCTCCCTCGGCTACACGCCGGCGCATGCGGAGCCGGCGGCGACCGCCTCGCTCTATTTCTCGATCCCCTTCGTCGCGCTGTTTGCCGCCTATTTCGCCTTCATGCCGGCGGCCCTCGTGATTCTGATCGCCGAGATTCTCGGCCGGCGCGATTGGCTGTTCTATGCGCTGGCCGGTGCGATCGTCGCCGCCGTCTTCGTCGGCTTCGCCGACCAGATGGGCGACACGCCATTCGCCGTCACCGAGCCGCGCGCCATGGCCGCCGTCATCGGCGGCGGCATGGTCGGGGGCATCTTCTATTGGCTCAGCGCCGGGCGCTGGGCCGGAACCTGGTGGAAAGCCGAACCCTGACCTCGAACCGAGCGCCCACGTAAGCAGGGAGCTTTGCTGACCTCCGGTTCGGAAGAGATCAGCAGCGAACAGCAAAATCCTACTTCGCCTGGGCAGTCAGGATTTTGAGCGCGAACGCGGAAAACACGCCGGCGAAGAGATAGTCGACCACCCGCGTCACGCGCGGGCTGGCCTTCATCGCCGCCGAGAATTTCTCCGCCGCCAGCACCATCGGGGTCGTCACCGGGGTCGAGAGCACGACGAACATGGCGCCGAGGAAGAACAGCTTTCCCGGCGCGTGCGGATCATGCGCGGAGACGAATTGCGGCAGGAAGGTCATGAAGAACAGGATGATCTTCGGGTTGAGCAGGTTGACGCCCAGCCCCACCATCCAGCTCCGGAACAGCGAGATTTGCGGGCCCGTCTTCTTCTCCGGCGAGAAGGCCGAACCCTTGGTGATCGCCTGCCAGGCCAGGAAGACGAGATAGCCGGCGCCGAAGATCTTCAGCACGAAGAAGGCCATCGGCGAGGCGACGATCAGCGCCGAGACACCGACCACCACCAAGGTGGTGTGGATCAGCGTGCCGCACAGCGCCCCCGCCATCGAGGCGAAGCCGGCGGCGCGGCCCTGGCTCAGTGTGCGCGAGACGAACAGCGTCATGTCCGGTCCGGGCGTGATCGCCAGGATGAACGTGGCGATGGCGAACTGGATCAGCGTTGCGGTGTCGGGAATGAAGGACATGGTAGGCCCGTTGACTTTCGATACGCAGCTATAATGAACGGGGCCTGCCGTTGCCAGCGGCTGTGCGACGGAAAGGATGATCCAGCTGTCCCGTATGCCTGTTTCTCCGCGCCTTGCCCCGTTCATCCCTTGCGGTGACCGGAAACGGCGTGATACCTCGCCGGCCGAGAACTCTTGTCGCGGAAACAGCAAATGTCGAAAACAAAAGACGTCAAGAAGGTCGTGCTCGCCTATTCCGGCGGCCTCGACACATCAATCATCCTGAAATGGCTGCAGACCGAGCTCGGCGCCGAGGTCGTCACCTTCACCGCCGACCTCGGCCAAGGCGGCGAATTGGAGCCGGCGCGCCGCAAGGCCGAGATGATGGGCATCAAGGACATCCGCATCGTCGACGTGCGCGAGGAATTCGTTGCCGACTTCGTCTTCCCGATGTTCCGCGCCAACGCCGTCTACGAAGGGACCTATCTGCTCGGCACCTCGATCGCCCGGCCGCTGATCTCGAAACACCTCGTCGAGATCGCAAAGGAGACCGGCGCCGACGCGATCGCCCACGGCGCCACCGGCAAGGGCAATGACCAGGTGCGCTTCGAGCTTTCGGCCTATGCGCTCAATCCCGATATCAAGGTCATCGCGCCCTGGCGCGACTGGTCGTTCAAGTCGCGCACCGACCTCATCAACTTCGCCGAGCAGCACCAGATTCCGGTGCCGAAGGACAAGAAGGGTGACGCGCCGTTCTCGGTCGACGCCAATCTCCTGCATTCCTCTTCCGAGGGCAAGGTGCTTGAGGACCCGTGGAGCGAGCCGCCGGAATTCGTCCATCAGCGCACCGTCTCGCCCATGGACGCGCCGGACAAGGTCACCGAGATCGAGATCGAGTTCCTGAAGGGCGATCCGGTCGCGCTCGACGGCAAGAAGCTGTCGCCGGCAACCATGCTCGCCGCCCTCAACGATCTCGGCCGCGACAACGGCATCGGCCGGCTCGACCTCGTCGAGAACCGCTTCGTCGGCATGAAGTCGCGCGGCGTCTACGAGACCCCCGGCGGCACCATCCTTATCGCTGCCCACCGAGCCATCGAATCGATCACGCTCGACAGGGGAGCTGCCCACCTCAAGGACGAGTTCATGCCGCGCTACGCCGAACTCATCTACAACGGCTTCTGGTTCGCGCCCGAGCGGCTGATGCTGCAGACGATGATCGACAAGAGCCAGGAGGATGTCGAAGGTACGGTGCGTCTGAAGCTCTACAAGGGCAATGTCATCGTTACCGGCCGCAAGTCGAAGAAGACGCTCTATTCCGACGCGCTGGTGACCTTCGAGGACGACCGCGGCGCCTATGACCAGAAGGACGCCGCCGGCTTCATCCGCCTCAATGCGCTGAGGCTGCGGACCTTGGCGGCGCGCAACCGCCGGGACTGACCGCTTTACCGGTCAGCGAACAGGAAACCCGGCAACGCGGCCGGGCTTTCTGCTGAAAAGCAATTCCAGGAAAAGTGTGTCCGTTTTCCCGGGAAAAGCGCGTAGCGCTTTCCCTTGGGAATTGCGCAAAAACAAAGACATAGAGCGGTTCGCCGTCTCCGTGAAACGGTGAACTGCCCTAACGATTACTCGCCATCGATCGCCGTGGCGATACGGGCGATGGCCTGTTGATAGACACTCGCGGAGTTCCAGCCGGCAATTGCACCCATATTCGACTGAGCGCTCGCGCCGGCCTGCCAACCATGCGCCTTGAGGAAGTTGGCCGTGGAAGCCAGCGCGGTGCTCTTGTCGCGCAGGTTTCCGCTGCCCACTCCATATTTCAGGACATTTCCGGGCAGGAACTGCGTGTGGCCGATCTCGCCATGCATGGCCCCGACCGACGAGGCGGTCAACGTTCCGCGATCGACCAGCTTCAGCGCCGCAATGGCATGCGGCTGAAAGTAATCCGGACGGCGGCAGTCATAGGCAAGCGTCAAAATGGCGGACACCGTGTTCTGGTTGCCCATAGAGGCGCCGAAGCCCGTCTCCATGCCCCAGATGGCAAGCAGCACGCCCGGCGAGACGCCGTAGGTCCGTTCGATCTTGTCGAACAGCGCCGCATTCGATTTCTTCAGCGCCCGGCCCTTGGAAATGATCGCCGCCCCGCCGCGGCGCTTCATGAAGGCTTCCACCGAGCCGCTGAAAGCCTTGTGGATGGCGCGGTCCGCGGAAATGGTCCTGGTCGCGTAGGTCGCGCCCGCCAGGGCCGCCAGTCCTCTCGAACCCACGCCCTCGGCCCTGGCCTCCGCTGCGAAGTCCTGCTTCCAGGCATCGAAGCCGGCTCCGGTCTTGCCACAGCTGGCCGCCGCCTGTGCGCCCGTCGCCAGCGCAAGCATCGCCACCACAGTGGCCGCTGCAAACATCTTACCTTTGGCAAGAAATGCCATGTTGTTCTCTCCTGGTTGCCTGAATCACGTCCCGGCCGGAATTTGCCAGTGAAACGCGCACTTGTCACTGTCGCGCGCGCAAGCTGGCCAATGGAAGGGAATTTGCCTACGATCAAGCAAATATTGTGGCAAGAACCACCCATGGCCTGACGATCCTTGCGCCATGTTGCTCAATGACGTCACAGTCGGGAACGACGTCTGTCGGCCGGCGTTTTGCACGACGCGCCTTCCCCTGTTCCCTGGTCCGAGACCGAGATGAAACTCTTCGACTGTCCTCATTGCGGCCATCGTCTCTATTTCGAGAACGCCCGGTGCCTGAACTGCTCCAGTGCCGTGCTCTATGATCCGCAGCGCGCCTGCTTTGCCCTGTCCGGTGCCGACGGCGGCTCCCCATGCGCCAACGCCGACGAATGCGCCTGCAACTGGATGGCCGAGCCGGGACAGCCCTTCTGCCGCGCCTGCGCGCTCAACCAGCTGATCCCGGACCTCTCCGTCGACGGCAACCGCCGCCGCTGGATACGGGTCGAGGCCGCGAAGAAGCGCGCGGTCTATTCGCTGCTGGCTTTCGGACTGCCGGTGACGCCCAAGCAGAACCCCGCCGACGAGGCCGGCCTTGCCTTCGACTTCCTTGCCGATCCGATCGGCGGCGGCCCGGGCGGCGAGCGCATCCTGACCGGCCACGACAATGGCCTGATCACCCTCAACGTCGCCGAAGCCGACTCCGCCGAGCGCGAAAGGCGGCGCGTTGAGATGGGCGAGAACTATCGCACCTTGCTCGGCCATTTCCGCCACGAGCTCGGCCACTACTACTGGGACCGGCTGATCCGCGACAATCCGCAAAGGCTTGACGCCTTCCGCGCGCTGTTCGGCGACGAGCGCACCGGCTACGAGCAGGCATTGAAGAACCACTATGCCAATGGTGCCCCACCCGACTGGCAGCAACGCCACATCTCGTCCTACGCCACCTCCCATCCCTGGGAGGACTGGGCCGAAAGCTGGGCCCACCACCTGCATATCACCGACACGCTGGAAATGGTCCATGCGCTGAACTTCCCGCTCGGCCGGCTGGAGACGGTGGAAGCCAACGAATTGCCCCAAGGCGATACCGGGGGCATGCTACAACCAGCGCCGTCCGAACCGACACCCGCTCCCGAACCGTTCGAAAAGATCCTGTCGCGCTGGCTGGTGCTGTCGGAAGCCTCCAATTCCATCAATCGCTGCATGGGTCTGCCCGACCTCTACCCCTTCGTCATCTCGGATGTCGCGGCGCGCAAACTGGCCTTCGTTCACGACCTTCTGACCGGCCTGCCGCAAGAAACGGGAACAAATCGTGAGTTGGCTTCAACATTTTAGCTGGAACGCATGCGCCGCTCTCCCGTTTTCGCTGCCGAGGGACCATGAAACGGAGAGAAACCATGAAATCCGTATTGTTTCCCGCGGTCGCCGGAATGCTCACGCTCTTCTCGGGCGCCGCCATGGCCGACACCCCCGTCTCCGCAATCACCGATCTCAATGTCCGCGCTGGCCCGGGCCCGCAATATCCTGTCATCGGCGTGCTCGCCGCCGGCCAGTCGGCGACGCTCAATGGCTGTATCGAAAACAGCAAATGGTGCACCATCGCCGAAGCCGGTGGCCAGGGCTGGGTCTATTCGGACTATGTGACGGCTGATTTCGGCGGCAACCGGGTCGTGTTGACGCGACGTCCGCTCGGCTCCAGCGTCGCCGTCGTGTCGCCGCCCGAGGGCTATTCCACCGACTACACCGGCTCGATCATCGCCGGCGAGCCGGTCGAGGACGCCATCCCGCAGCCTCCCGCCGAAGTCAGGACCTATGTCGACACGCATCGCGTCGACCCTGTCTATCTTGAGGGCGAGGTGGTCACCGGGGCCGTTTTGCCCGAGAGTGTCGAACTGCGCGAGATCCCCGATTACGACTACCGCTACGTCTATGTGAACGGCCAGCCGGCGCTGATCGACCCGCAGACGCGGCGCATCGTGTATGTGGTGCGTTGAGGCGGATAGGACACGGGGGTAATCATCGGAGCATGCCTTTCGCCTGCCGGCAGGCAGGCGAGGGCGGCGCAAATGCGCCGAAGGCTGGCGGGGCGTACCGAACAGGAATGATTGCGCAGAACCGCCCGATCCCATAGATCATGCGACGCGAAGCACCAGCTTGCGAGAGAGCGTGATATCGGACCCTGCCGTCTTCGAGCACTATCGAAACACAGCCAACGAAAAGACGACTCTGCCGCGCCTGCTTCTCGGGACCGGGATCGTCGTCCTGTTCTGGGCCGCGTCGACGGCGGTCGTGCTGCTGGGCGGCACCTATGCCTTTTTCGCCTGGCGGACAGCGCAAGGCGCGGCTGCGCCCGCCGGCGGCATGCAGGGTTTCCTTGCGTCGCCAATCGGCATTCTCACCGCGCTCGCGTCTTTCGCCGGCATCTGGATCGGCTTGTGGATCGCCATGCGCTGGGTGCATGGCGAGAAGCTGTCGGCGCTCCTCGGCAACAGCCGTCGCATTTCGCGCTCGGGTTTCGTCAAGGGACTGGTCGCGGTGTTGGTCACTTCGCTCGTGTCCGAGGTCCTGCTCTACCTGATGCAGCCCGAGATCGCGCGCGGCTCGATCGCCCTGTCGTCCTGGCTGCTGTTCCTGATCCCGATCCTCGCGCTCACTTTTCTGCAGACATCATCGGAAGAGGTACTGTTCCGAGGCTACCTGCTGCGCGGTCTTGCCTACCGGTTCAGGAGCCCGTTCGTCTGGGCACTGCTGCCGGGCCTGCTGTTCACCTCACTGCACTGGAGCGCGAGCGCCTCGGCCGCCATCAATGCCTGCGTGCTGGTCTCGATCGCCGCTTTTGCACTGCTTCTGACGCTTGTCGTCTATGCCACCGGCAACCTCGGCGCGGCCCTTGGCGCCCATCTCGGCAACAATCTGACCGGCTTCCTGCTGATCTCGCATCAGGAGAGCTACAATTCCTTCGCCTTGTTTACCGCCAGACCACTCGAAGGGCCGGGCTGGGCGACGTCGGACGCGGTCCTCATCGCCATGATTGGCATCGCCTGCAGCCTGCTGACGGCCCTGCTGCTTTTGCATCCGCGCTCGCCGCTGAGCGTCTCGGCCGAACCTGCAGACGGAACGAAGGCGACCTGATTGCTGCGCGGGGAGACCGGCGGAACGGTCCTTGTCTTGACTCCGCGGCCGTTTTCCTGTCTACAGCCCCGAATTCCGCGACGAGTATCCCTCCGAGCAAGCCGACCAGGACGCCGAAGCCTCTTTGAGGCCAAGTGCTGTAAACAGATCCTGGAGGCCAACACCCGGCAGCGCTGTGCGCCCCCGGGTGCTTTTTGGTTTTGGCTTTTGCTTGCCACGAGACTTGGACACTTGGCGCGAACGCATTACCTCTCGGGCACCATCCGGTTGCCAGGGAAAAGGAAACAGAATGTTTGAATCACTTCAGGAGCGCCTTGGCTCCATCCTGAACGGCCTGACCGGCCGCGGCGCGCTGTCGGAGGCGGATGTCTCGGCGGCGCTCCGCGAGGTGCGCCGTGCGCTGCTCGAGGCCGACGTGGCGCTGGAAGTGGTGCGCTCCTTCACCGACAAGGTGCGCGAGAAGGCGGTCGGCGCGGCGGTGCTGAAGTCGATCAAGCCCGGCCAGATGGTCGTCAAGATCGTGCATGACGAGCTGGTCGACATGCTCGGCGCCGAAGGCGTCGCCGTCGACCTCAACGCACTGGCGCCTGTCGTCGTCATGATGGTCGGCCTGCAGGGTTCCGGCAAGACGACGACCTCGGCCAAGATCGCCAAGCGGCTCACCGAGCGTCAGAACAAGAAGGTCCTGATGGCCTCGCTCGACACGCGGCGCCCCGCCGCGCAGGAGCAGTTGCGCCAGCTCGGCGAGCAGGTCAAGGTGGCGACGCTGCCTGTCGTCGCCGGCCAGAACCCGGTCGATATCGCCAAGCGCGCCGTGCAGGCGGCCAGGCTCGGCGGTCACGATGTGGTCATCCTCGACACTGCCGGCCGCACCCATATCGACGAGCCGCTGATGGTCGAGATGGCCGACATCAAGAAGGTGTCGGGCCCGCACGAGATCCTGCTGGTCGCCGACTCCTTGACCGGCCAGGACGCCGTCAACCTCGCCAAGAGCTTCGACGAGCGCGTCGGCATCACCGGGCTGGTACTGACCCGCATGGACGGCGACGGCCGTGGCGGCGCCGCGCTCTCGATGCGCGCCGTCACCGGCAAGCCGATCAAGCTGATCGGCACCGGCGAGAAGATGGACGGGCTGGAGGAATTTCATCCCAAGCGCATCGCCGACCGCATTCTCGGCATGGGCGACATCGTTTCGCTTGTCGAAAAAGCCGCCGAGAACATCGACGCCGAGCAGGCGGCGGCGATGGCCAAAAAGATGCAGTCGGGCAAGTTCGACCTGAACGACCTCGCCCAGCAGCTTCAGCAGATGTCGAAAATGGGCGGCATGGGCGGCATCATGGGCATGATGCCCGGCATGGGCAAGATGAAGGACCAGATGGCCGCCGCCGGTCTCGACGACAAGATGTTCGGCCGCCAGCTCGCCATCATCTCTTCGATGACCAAGGCCGAGCGCGCCAACCCCGACATTCTCAAGCACTCGCGCAAGAAGCGCATCGCCGCCGGCTCCGGCACCGACGCGGCCGAGATCAACAAGCTCTTGAAGATGCATCGCGGCATGGCCGACATGATGAAGGCGATGGGCGGCAAGGGCAAAGGCGGCGGCCTGATGCGCGGCATGATGGGCGGGCTCGCCTCCAAGATGGGCCTCGGCGGCATGATGCCCGGTGGCATGGGCGGCATGCCTGACCTCTCCAAGATGGATCCCAAGCAGCTCGAAGCCTTGCAGAAGCAGGCGCAGGCCGCCGGCATGAAGGGCCTGCCCAGCGGCCTTCCCGGCGGCGGTGGCCTGCCCGGCTTGCCCGGCGGCATGAAGCTTCCCGGACTTCCCGGTCTCGGCGGCGGTGGTCTGCCTGGCCTCGGCAAGAAGAAGTGAGGACGCGATGAACGAGGAAAAGGACATGGCGGACGCCCGCACCATCCTGGCCGGCTACCGTGCTTCGATCGACAACATTGATGCCGCCCTCATCCACATGCTGGCCGAGCGCTTCCGCTGCACCAAGGCGGTCGGCCTGCTCAAGGCCGAGCATGGCTTGCCGCCGGCTGACCCGGCGCGCGAACAGCAGCAGATCGCCCGTCTTCGCCAGCTGGCGGACGATGCGCATCTCGACCCGGATTTCGCGGAGAAATTCCTCAATTTCGTCGTCCGCGAAGTGATCCGCCACCACGAACAGATCGCCGCTGCCAACGGCGTGACGAAAACCGGCTGAAGACAAGGATTTAGCCGCAACCCTACCAACGAAATCAGAGCTTTTAGGAGATAAGAAATGGCACTGAAGATCAGACTGGCCCGCGCTGGCTCGAAGAAGCGTCCCTACTACCACGTCGTCGTCGCCGACGCGCGCTCGCCGCGCGACGGCCGTTTCATCGAGTCGCTCGGCTCGTGGAACCCGCTGCTGCCGAAGGACGGCGAGCGCGTCAAGGTTGACGCAGAGCGCGTCAAGCACTGGCTTTCGCACGGCGCCCAGCCGACCGACCGCGTGCTGCGCTTCCTCGATGAGGCCGGCCTCGCCAAGCGCGACGCCCGTTCCAATCCGAAGAAGGCCGAGCCCGGCAAGAAGGCGCAGGAGCGCGCCGCGCTTCTGAAGAAGGCGCAGGACGACGCCGCTGCCGCCGTCGCGGCGGCTGCGGCCGCGCCGGCCGACGCGGAGCCCGCCACGGCCGAGTAATCGATCACCGATCGGCTTTTTCGAAACGGCGGGCCCTTAGCCCGCCGTTTTCTATTTTCGAATTCATTGGGCGGATGCTGCCGCTCAATAGCCGCTCGGGCAACGATCGACATAGACATGGCCGCGGCTGTCGCGATAACGGCAGCGGCCCGGTTCGCTGGCCCGCCCGATCAGCGCGCCGGCCACGGCACCGACCGCGCCGCCGACCACGGCGCCCTGGACGGGATCGCCCGCCACCGCCGCGCCGACCGCTGCTCCGCCCAGGCCGCCGACGGCCGCGCCTTTTTCCGTCTGCGAACAGGCGCCAAGCGCTGCCGTCAGCACCAGAATGGTCATGATTTTCTTCATTGTCGTTCCTCTCTCACGGGGATCGCCGTCCTCGCCGCCATGTTCCTAACTCCCAGGCGGCCGATTTGATCCCTAGACATTGAAGGCCGGCGCTTCGCCGCGCCTGCCAAGGCCATGCCGATCTCCGGCAAGCATATGAAATCGTTGATGCTCTCACGCCGCAGCGCAGTTCTCTCGCCGGGTTGTCCGTGCAGCGCGCCGGCGTGGCTATCGGCCCGCTTCGGTCGCGTATATGAAAAGCTGGCGGGCGTGGCCCGTCAGACAAGAGCAGGCGAGATGGCCGGAGAGACAGATCTGAAGACATTGCTGGCGTCGATGATGCCGCAATTGATTGCCGGCATCCATGTCTTCGCCACGCTGCCGGCGGGTGTATCGGTTCCGGAAGGACTCGAAGCGGTCATGCTGTTTCGCGAATGCGAAGGCACGACATTGATCCTGCCCGAAGACGAGGCGCAGGCAGCCGGGCTGGAAGCCGTTTTCCGCTGCCGCATGATAACGCTGAACATCCATTCGTCGCTGGAAGCCGTCGGCTTCCTCGCCGCCATCACCGCACGCCTCGCCGCCGCCGGCATGGGCGTCAATCCCGTCTCCGCCTTCTATCATGACCATCTGTTCGTGCCGGTCGACCGGGCCGAGGAAGCGATGAGGTTGCTGCGGGAACTGGCGGCGGAAAATCGGACATAGGCCGGCGCCCCCCTCATCCGCCTGCCGGCACCTTCTCCCCATATAAGGACGGGGGGAAGGTGAGCTAACGGCCGAAGGCCGAGCCCGCGACTGCGGGCCGCCGGTCGTCCGGCGCCCTCGCGGAGGGCCAGCCGCGGCAGCGGCGGTGCGGCCCGCGAGCGAAAGCCAAACAGCCGTCAGGCTGCCTTCTTCTTCGGCTGGATCAGGCCGCGCTCGACCAGCAGTTCGGCGATCTGCACTGCGTTGAGGGCGGCGCCCTTGCGCAGATTGTCGGAAACGATCCACATCGACAGGCCGTTGTCGATGGTCGAATCCTCGCGGATGCGCGAGATGAAGGTGGCGTCCTCGCCGGCCGATTCCAGCGGCGTGATGTAGCCGCCGTCCTCGCGCTTGTCCAAGACCTGGCAGCCCGGCGCCTCGCGCAGGATGTCGCGCGCCTCGTCGGCGGTGATCGGGTTCTCGAACTCGATGTTGACCGCTTCCGAATGGCCGATGAACACCGGCACGCGCACGCAGGTCGCCGTCAGCTTGATCTTGGGATCGAGCATCTTCTTGGTCTCGGCGACCATCTTCCACTCTTCCTTGGTGAAGCCGTCATCGAGGAAAACGTCGATATGGGGGATCACGTTGAAGGCGATGCGCTTGGTGAACTTCTTGACGTCGACCTGGTCGGCGACGAACACGGCGCGGGTCTGCGTGAACAGCTCGTCCATGCCTTCCTTGCCGGCGCCCGACACCGACTGGTAGGTGGCCACGACGATGCGCTTGATGGTGGCCGCGTCATGCAGCGGCTTCAGCGCCACGACGAGCTGCGCCGTCGAGCAGTTCGGGTTGGCGATGATGTTCTTGCGGGTGAACAGCGAGATCGCATCCGGGTTCACTTCCGGGACGATCAGCGGCACGTCGGCGTCGTAGCGGAAGGCCGAGGAATTGTCGATGACGACGCAGCCCTGCTTGCCGATCTTGGGTGACCATTCCTTCGAGACATTGCCGCCGGCCGACATGATGCAGATGTCGGTGTCGGAAAAGTCGTGGGTGTCGAGTGCGCGGACCTTCAGCGTGCGGTCGCCGAACGACACTTCCGTGCCCTGGCTGCGGCGCGAGGCAAGCGCCACCACTTCGCTGACCGGAAAACCGCGCTCTTCCAGTATGTTGAGCATTTCGCGGCCCACATTGCCCGTGGCGCCAACTACCGCAACCTTGAAACTCATAAAGATCTCCTATCCCTCTCCGCTTGGTTGTTGGAGAAAACCCGCCGACCAGGTGCGGGTTCCGTCCCCCGGGCCGAACCCGGGAGAGGGTGGTCAGGCCAAGGGAATCACACCGTTTTGGTGGTGGTTTTGGCCGTTACTTTGCTGGAACGGGGGGACGCGCCGAAACGCCCGGCGCAATGATGCTCATTGCGGCTGGGGGCATCGAATGCAAGAAGAGCCATCAAAAGGCCGCGCATCGAAAAACGATCCCGTTCGAAGCGGGCTTTTACGCGGTTTGCGGCAGGAGTCAATCAGTGGTGTTTCTTCCTTCCCTCCTTGCGGGAGAAGGGAAGGCGGTGCCGCCTGCCCTGTACAAGAGCGGCGCCAGCAAGTACGAACGGGCGAGATCGTCTGGCTGGCGCTGCGCCAGCCCTGTATGTGCTCCATGATGAGCGCAAGCCCTGAATTCCGAAAGAGTGAGATGTCCAACTTCGAAGCACTTGTTCCTGCGCTGGCAAAGGCGCTGGAAAAACGCGGCTATGCCGAACTGACGCCGGTGCAGAAGGCGGTCCTGGAACTTGGCCAGGCCGACGCGCTGGTGTCGGCGCAGACCGGCTCCGGCAAGACGGTGGCCTTCGGCCTTGCCATGGCGCCGACGCTCCTCGGCGGCGCCGACCGCTTTGCCCATGCCGCGGCCCCGCTGGCGCTGGCGGTGGCGCCGACGCGCGAGCTGGCGCTGCAGGTGACGCGCGAACTGGAATGGCTCTACGAGCTGACCGGCGCCACGGTCGCCTCCTGCGTCGGCGGCATGGACATGCGCACCGAACGGCGCGCGCTGGAGCGCGGCGCCCATATCGTCGTCGGCACCCCCGGTCGGCTGCGCGACCACATCACGCGGAACTCGCTCGACATGTCGGCGCTGAAGGCGGTGGTGCTGGACGAAGCCGACGAGATGCTCGATCTCGGTTTTCGCGAGGACCTGGAATTCATCCTCGACGCCGCCCCCGCCGAGCGCCGCACGCTGATGTTTTCGGCCACCGTGCCGCGCTCCATCGCAACCCTCGCCCAGGGCTATCAACGTGACGCCGTGCGCATCTCGGCCGCCGGCGAGGAGAAGCAGCATCTCGACATCGAATACCGGGCGCTCAGCGTCGCCCAGGCCGATCGCGAGAACGCCATCATCAATGTGCTGCGTTTCTACGAGGCGAAAAACGCGCTGGTGTTCTGCAACACCCGTGCCGCCGTCAACCATCTCACCGCACGCTTCAACAACCGCAATTTTTCAGTCGTCGCGCTCTCGGGCGAGCTCAGCCAGAACGAACGCAGCCACGCGCTGCAGGCGATGCGCGATGGCCGCGCCAAGGTCTGCATCGCCACCGACGTCGCGGCGCGCGGCATCGACCTGCCCAATCTGGAGCTGGTCATCCATGCCGACCTGCCGACCAACCCGGAAACGCTGCTGCACCGAAGCGGCCGCACCGGACGCGCGGGTCGCAAGGGCGTCAGCGCGCTGATCGTGCCCAACAGCGCCCGCAGGCGAACCGAACGCCTGCTGGCGAGCGCAAAGCTGACCGCGACATGGGCAAGTCCGCCATCCGCCGACGACGTGATCCGCCGCGATGACGAGCGCATCCTTGCCGATCCCACCTTCGATGAACCGGTGAAGGACGACGAACGCGGCTTCATCGACGCGCTTCTCGCCAAGCACGGCGCCGAGCAGGTGACGGCCGCCTTCGTGCGGCTGTGCCGCTCGAGCCGCTCGGCGCCAGAGGATCTGATGGACGTCGCGCCGTTCACGCCGTCGCGTGAAAGACCGGCGGGCGAAAACTTCGCGCGCCGCGACGAGGCGCCCAGCCGCCGCGACGATTTCGGCGCCAGCGTCTGGTTTTCGCTGTCGGTCGGGCGCCGGCAGAATGCCGAGCCACGCTGGCTGATTCCGATGCTGTGCCGCACCGGCAGCATCACCAAGCGCGAGATCGGCGCCATCAAGATGCAGCCGGAAGAGACCTTCGTGCAGATCGCCGCCGACTGGGCCGACCGTTTCCTCGCCGCCGTTGGTCCCGACCGCAAATTGCAGGGTAACATCGTGGTGAAACGGCTGGACGGCATGCCGGACCTGTCGCGCGCCGGCTACCAGCCGCCAGGTCCGGACAAGAAACCGCATCGCGGCAAGGCGCCGTTCGACCCGAACGCGCCGAAGCGCAAATTCGAGAAGCGCGCGCCGGCTGGCGACCAGCGCCCCGCCGCATCTGACGCGAAGCCCTGGGCGAAAAAGCCGGGCAAGCCGAAATTCGACAACGCCGGACCGCCGAAACCCAAGAAGGCGAAGAAGCGGCCGAGCTGAGGTCTCCCGGCCATGCCGTCACGATGGCTGCCGCGCCAGCCGTCGCATTTTCATGCTGCCCCTTGCGATCCGCCGGAACTTTGAACAGTCTGGTCGGGCGTTCGGGGGATCGGGGCATGCGCGGCGAAGTTCTTCACTATGACGAGACCCAGGGCTTCGGCTTCATCACCGGGGCGGATGGTGAGCGCTATACTTTCGCGCGTGAGGATCTGCGCCGCGAAATCGCAATTGCCCGAGGCACGGCCGTTGAATTCCAGCCCGGCGGCGGCCAGGCGCGCGACATCTTCCCGGCCGGCGCCCAATCCGCGCCTCCAACCGGCGTGGCCGCCGGCGCCCATGCGCGAACCGGTGCGTCCGTCTCTTCCGCTGCTCAAATCGCACAGCCGCGGCATTTTGGCCGCGCCGCCAGCACCGGGCCGGCCGAGCCCGGCCTGTGGGGTTATTTCTGGCGCGGCATCACCGAGAATTATTTCAACTTCACCGGCCGCGCCCGCCGCAAGGAATACTGGGCCTATTGCCTGTTCTGGTTCGTCGCGCTGCTGGCAGTGACCGGCATCGGCATTTTCGCCGATGCCGCGATGGGCAATCTCGACGACGCTGAAATGCCGGCGGTGACGATTGGCCTGTTCGGCCTTTTCCTACTTGCGACCTTTCTGCCTGGCCTCGGCATGACCGTGCGTCGTCTGCACGATATCGGCCTGACCGGCTGGCTTTTCCTGGTGATCCTGATCCCCACCATCGGCAGCCTGATCATCCTGGTCTTCGCGCTCATCCCGACCCAGGCCCGGGAGAACCAGTGGGGACCGGTGCCGGCGGGCGCCAGAACGTAGCCCTGCGTGCGTATTGCAATTACGTGCAACTTTAAGTAGCGTCTCGCGACGCAATGTGAAATGGGGCAGAGCATGCGCGGGACGGTGTTCCACTATGACGAAGGCCAGGACTACGGTTACATCAACGGAACCGACGGCAAACGCTACATCTTTTCCCGTATCGATTTCAGCCTGGAACTGCCCCTCGGCAAGGGTACCCTTGTCGAGTTCCAGCCGGGCGACGGCACGGCGCACAACATTGTCGCCACGGCCTCGGCCGCATCGTCGTCAACCACCAGTCAGCCACGGCAGACCAGCCGTTCTGCCCGAAGCCGTCCCGCCTACTCCACAGGGCTGTGGGCTTATTTCTGGCGCGCGGTGATCGCGGATTATGGTAATTTCACCGGACGCTCCCGCCGCAAGGAATTCTGGGCCTTCTGGCTATTCTACACCCTCGGGGTGCTCGCGCTTTTCGGCTTCGGGATACTTGTTGAACTGGCGATCAACGGCTTCGAAACCAACGCGGACAGGACGCCGATGGGGTTCATAGGGTTCATACCCCTACTGGTTTTCTTTTCGGGATTGATCCTGCCTTGCATTGCGCTCCTCGTACGGCGTGCGCATGACGCCGGCCTGAGCGGCTGGTTTGCCCTGCTTTGCTTCGTCCCGCTCATTGGCGGCATCGCCGTGCTAGTCTTCGGGCTTATGCCGCCTCAGCTGGGCGAAAATCCTTGGGGACCGGTGCCGGCGGGCGTCAGGGTCTGACCGCCCCCAGCGCCTCGCCCGAAAGCCTGAGAAAGATCTTCTGGCCGTGGCGTTCGGCGCCAAGCCGGTCGTAGAAGCGCAGCGCGCCTTCGTTCCAGTCCTCGGTGGTCAGGTCGATGCGGCCGATGCCGTGGCGCCGGCAATGGTCGGCGAGAAAGCCGACCAGCGCCCGGCCGACCCCAGCGTTGCGAGCCTTGTCGCGCACGAACAGATCCTTGAGGAACAATAGCCGCTCGAGGTCGATGCCGGGATGCGCGATCGCTACCGACGCCAGGCCGCTGATCTCGGCCCCGATGAAGGCCAGCGCGAAATGCGGATAGGCCGGGCTTTCCTCATCCAGCCATTTGCGTGCCGCCGACAAGGCGCGCTCGTGGTCGAGCGGCGGCTGCCGGTAGTACACCGCCATTTCGCACAGCATCGTGGCGAGCGCCGTCGCGTCGCCGGTCGTCGCCCAGCGGACGGCGATCATCATGGGCTCAGCCCAGGAACTTGGCGATGATCGCGTCGCTCATCTCGACGGTGCCGACCTCGGTCATGCCGGCGGAGAGGATGTCCTTGGTGCGCAGCCCGTCGTCGAGCACGGCGGCGATTGCCGCTTCGAGCTTGTCGGCTTCATCGACCATGGCGAAGGAATAGCGCAGGCACATGGCGAAGGAAGCGATCATGGCGATCGGGTTGGCGATGCCCTTGCCGGCGATATCGGGCGCCGAACCGTGCACCGGCTCGTAAAGCGCCTTGCGCTTCTTGGTCTTGGCATCAGGCGCGCCGAGCGAGGCGGAAGGCAGCATGCCGATCGAGCCGGTCAGCATGGCGGCGATATCGGACAGCATGTCGCCGAACAGGTTATCGGTGACGATGACGTCGAACTGCTTGGGCCAGCGCACCAGTTGCATGCCGCCGGCATCGGCCAGCATGTGGTCGAGCTTGACGTCGGAATATCGGGCCTTGTGGGTCTGGGTGACGACCTCGTTCCACAACACGCCGGACTTCATGACGTTGCGCTTTTCCATCGAGGTGACATGGTTCTTGCGCGTGCGCGCCAATTCGAAGGCGACGCCCGAAATGCGCTCGATCTCGAATGTGTCGTAGACCTGGGTGTCGATGCCGCGCTTCTGGCCGTTGCCGAGATCGATGATCTGCTTGGGCTCGCCGAAATAGACGCCGCCGGTCAGTTCGCGCACGATCAATATGTCGAGGCCTTCGACCACCTCTTGCTTCAGCGAGGAGGACGCCGCCAGCGCCGGATAGCAGATCGCGGGCCTGAGATTGGCAAACAGCTCCATGTCCTTGCGCAGGCGCAGCAGGCCGGCCTCGGGGCGAACCTCGTAAGGCACGGCATCCCATTTCGGACCGCCGACGGCCCCGAACAGCACGGCGTCGGCGGCAACAGCCTTTTCCATGTCGGCATCGGAAATCGCGGCACCATGTGTATCGTAGGCGCAGCCGCCGACCAGCCCCTCGTCGGTGGCGAAGCCGCTGCCGAGCTTCTCGTTCATGGCCGCTATCAGCTTCTTGACCTCGGCCATGGCCTCGGGGCCGATGCCGTCGCCGGGAAGCAGGAAGAGATGTTTCGAAGCCATGGAGAGCCGTCCCAGAAAGAATGCGTTTCGATTTGCACAGCATCCTTCGCGCGCCAATGAGGCGCGCGGCGCTGTGCGACCGCGGCCTTGCTAACCGCCAAGCGGTTGCGACGCAAGGAAGAACAATTGGCGAAGGCGGCTAAGTGCGTAATCTCCCCCCCTTGAGGGGGAGATGGCCGCCAGGCCAGAGGGGGGCGCTGTCCCGCCAGCATGTCCAGGTCAGCAGTCGCCTCGGCGCTTTGCAGATGTTTCACCGATGCGAGAGAATGTTGACCAGCCGGTTGAAAGGGTCGCGCACATAGAAGCGCCGCACGCCCCAGGGCTCGTCGGCCGGCCCGTATTCGATGGCGAAGCCGGCTGCCTTCATGGCGTCGAGTGCGGCATCAACGTCGTCGACCTCGATCGACAGGTCCGGCACCGGCGTGCCCGACCCGCCTTGCGCCATGAAGCTGACCTGTACCTGCATCCTTTCCTCGGACCCGTAGGTGACGATCCAGCCTTGATCCATGAGCACATCGAGGCCGAGCACGTCATGGTAGAAGCGCCTCGCCGATGCCGCGTCCTTTGTTTCGATATTGGCTACGATACGCCGCACTGCCATGGCATTGGCCTCCTCAGTCTGTGCGCCGAAGCGCCGTCACCTCGATTTCGATCTTCATCTCCGGTCTGTTGAGCTGGCACACGATCATCGTTGCCGCCGGCCTGATCTCGCCGAACGCTTCGCCGAGAATGGGGAACACCACGTCGACGAAGGCCTGGTCGGTGATATAGTAATGCGCGCGCACCACATCTTCCATGTCGAAGCCGCCGTCCCGCAAGGCACTGGCGATGGTTGCCAGGCAATTGCGCGTCTGCGCCTCGACGGTTTCCGGCATCGTCATCGAGGCATAGTCATAGCCGGTCGTTCCGGACACGAAACACCAGTCGCCCTGCACCACGGCGCGCGAATAGCCGGCGGTCTTCTCGAAGGGCGAACCGGTGGAGATCAGCTTTCGCATGGCATCCTCGCAAGGGGTGTTCGCAACCACTTTGCGGGCAAAGGCCTCGCACGGCCATAGGCCAGACGGAGCTGGCCGTTGTCCCGAGGGCCTTGGCCGTCCGCTGGGGCGCGTCAGCTCGCCAGCCGGCTGACCATCTCGTGCTGGGCGTAGGCACGGCCGAAGCGGTTGGCGAGGAAGGCGTCGAGCGCGATGTCCTCCTGCTTGACGAAGCCGGTCGCCGGCAAGGTGCCGTCGGCCAGCATGTCGAGCACGGCGCAGATTCCCGATGCCGTGGTGATCTGGATGGCGCTGCGCACCGTCTGGCCGACCCGCTTCGAATAGATCTTGTTGGCGTAGGTCTCCTGCAGCAGGCGGCCGTTCTTGCGCCCCGAGACGGTGACGAAGACGATGACCACGTCCTGCAGCGTCGCTGGCAGCGCGCTTTCGAAAATGTCCTTCAGCACCTCGCGGCGGTGGCGCAGGCCGAGGTCGTTGAGCAGCGCCTTCATGATGGCGGCGTGGCCGGGATAGCGGATGGTGCGATAGTTGAGCGTGCGCACCTTGCCCTTCAGCGTCTCGGCCAGCGTGCCGAGCCCGCCGGAGGTGTTGAAGGCCTCGTAGGTCACCCCGTCGAGCGAGAATTCCTCACGCTCCTCCAGCGGCGGCACCTCGACCAGCTCGCCCTCGACGATCGCCTCGCAGGGCTCGCAATATTCGTTGATGACGCCGTCGGTGCTCCAGGTCAGATTGTAGTTCAGCGCGTTCGAAGGATATTGCGGCAGCGCGCCGACCCGCATGCGCACGCTCTCCAGCGTATCGAAACGGCTGGCGAGGTCGTTGGCGACGATCGAGATGAAGCCCGGCGCCAGCCCGCATTGCGGGATGAAGGCGTTGTTGGCCGAACGCGCCAGTTCCTTCACGCGCCGGGTCGAGACGACGTCCTCGGTGAGGTCGAGATAATGCACGTCGGCGCTTGCGGCGGCTTCGGCGATGCGCGTGGTCAGATGGAAGGGAGCGGCGCTGAGCACCGCGAATTTTCCGGCGAGCGCAGCTTCCAGCGTGCCCGCGGCCGCGATGTCGAGTTCCAGCGTCTCGACCCCGTCAGGCAGTTCGGCCGCGGCAAGCTGCGCGGCCGAGCGGTCGACGAGAGTGACGTGATAGTCCCCGGTTGAAAACAGCATCTCGGCAATGGTCGAGCCGATCTTGCCGGCGCCGACGACAACAATTTTCTTCATGACCCGGTTCCCTCGCCCGACAGTTGATTTGTCCCGCTACAATCGCGGCTTGCCGGACGAAAGGAAGCGTGGAATTGTACGAAATGAAGTACCCTTTTTGCCGATATGCCGACCAGGTTCGTTGAAATGCTGAGTGATGCCGACCAGGCCCTGCTTGCCCTGTTGCGCGAGAACGCCCGCGCCTCGACCGCCGCTCTGGCGCGCCGGCTCGGCGTGTCGCGCACCACGGTGCAGAGCCGCATCGAACGGCTGGAGCAGCGCGGCATCATAGCCGGCTACGGCGTCAAGCTTGCGCCCGATTATGAACAGGGACTGGTGCGGGCGCATGTGCTGCTCACCGTAACGCCCAAGCTCGCCGACAAGGTGGTGCGCAGCCTGCGAGCCCTGGCGCCGGTCAGGACGCTGCATTCGGTGAGCGGCAATTTCGACATGATCGTCATCGCCGACGCGCCGTCGATCAAGGACCTGGACACGCTGCTCGACCAGATCGGCGCCCTCGAAGGCGTCGAACGGACGTCGTCATCGATCATCCTGTCGACGCGGATCGATCGGTGATCACCGGTGAAAAACCGGGCCGCAGGCGGCCCGGTCGTGCCGCCTTTACTTGGCAGGCTGGATGTTCGAGACCAGCGATTTGCCGGATTTCGTCGAATAGGTGACGATCACCTTCTTGCCGGGCTTCAGCGTCTCGACCTCTATGCCCTCCGGCAGGTTCAGCGTCTTGCCGTCGGCCAGCGTGATGGCGTCGCCCTTTGCATCGACATTGACGATGGTGCTGGTAACCGTCTTGCAAGGGCTGCCGTCGAGGATGCGGCCGCCAGCACTGTCGCGGCGGCGATGACGAATTTCCTCATGGTCTTTTCTCCTAACGCTTGTTGTGGTGCCGAAGTGGTTCGGCATCGAGGGGTCGGAACGATTACAGTTGCCGCCCCGCTTCCCCCGGATCGAGAGAAGATCGGTCGATCCTAGCGAGGCGAGTTGTCGGGCAGCTGGCCGGCGCCTTACGGATCCGTAAGACCGGGATGACGGACAGAGGATCCAGGTCTATCGCCGGCTAACCCGACGCCAGCGGGAAACTCACCATCACGGCGAGACCCGGCCGGCAGTCCTCAAGCGTGATCGATGCGCCGTGCAGGTCGGCGATGGCCCTAACGAGGCTGAGGCCGAGGCCGCTGCCTGGCGTCGAGCGGCTGTGGTCCAGCCGGTAGAGCCGCTGGAACACTTTTTCACGCTCGTACGCCGGGATGCCAGGACCGTTGTCGGCGACTCTGGCCAGGATATGCTCGTCCCGGCGTTCGGCCGACAATTTGATCGCGGTGCCGGGCGGGCAATGGCGCAGCGCATTCTCGACCAGGTTGGCGAACATCTGCATCAGCAGCTCGCGATCGCCATGGATCCGGTCCGTCGTCCCGTCCAGCCGCTGCGACGACAGCGACTTGCAGTCGTCCTCTGCCACCTCGGTGTAGATCTCGGCGATGGTTTGCAGAATCTCGCCGAGATCGACATCGGTAAAGCGCGCCTTGCGCGCGCCAGCCTCGATCTGTGCAATTCTAAGCAGCGCGTCAAAGGTCTCGTTGATCTGGTGACCCTCCGCGCGCGCGTCGGCCAGGTCGCCGGAGACATCCTGATCCTGCGCCGCCTTGTCGGCCGCGCCCTCCAGAATCATCTGCAGCCGATTGAGCGGCGTCTTCAGATCGTGCGCAATGTCGGCGCTGACCTGCTTCATGCCTTCGACCAGCGCCGACAGACGATCAAGAGCCGCATTGACCTGATTGGACACGACGTCGATGTCGTCGCCATTGCCGGTCAGTGGAATGCGGGTATCCAGCCGGCCATGCGAGACATCCACCATAGTGGCGGCAATGCCGTCGAGCCGGCGCTGAACGCGCGAGGCGAGCAAGGCGCCGCCGGCCACCGCCAGCCCGGCGATGATCAGCGTCGCCCAGCCGAAGCTCATCAGTATGATAGTTTCCAGTTCCTCCGTCTCGGACAGGCTGAAGGCGATCGTCAGATTGTTGCCGCCAATCGAGCCGGAATAGGCACGGTATTGGGCACCGGCCGGCACACCGGGCATTTTTGCGTCGAGCATCGAGAACCCGTCGGGAACTCCAGCCGCGGTGAAGTTGCCGGCCAGACGGTTGCCGGCCGCGTCGGTCAGCGAAAAGAGCTGTTCCTTCTTGGAGCTGAGCTGCGAATGACTCTCGACCGTGGCGATCAGGTCCTCGAGGTCGCTCTCGGTATACGTTGCGGCGACGACCGAGTAGGTTTCCCTGATGGTTTCGTCGAGCCGTCCCGCAAGATCGGCGCTCATCATCCGGTAGACGATGGCGCCGGACAGCACGAAAGCCAGCATGAACAGGAAGGCGAACGTCAAGGCGAGCCGGAACGGCGTGCTGCGCGGCAGCCGGGACCATGTCGCGGTCATGGTGAAAGCGGTGCGTGCAGGCTGTAGCCGGTATTGCGGACCGTATGGATGAGCTGGGTTTCGAAAGGCCTGTCGATCTTGGCCCGCAAGCGGCTGATATGGGTCTCGACGACGCTGGTCCTGGGATCGAAATGGAAATCCCAGACGCGCTCCAGGAGCATGGTGCGGGTGATCACCCGGCCCTCGCCGCGCATCAGCACTTCCAACAGGCTGAACTCACGCGGTTGCAGGTCGATCGGCTGGCCCTGCCTGGCAACGCGGCGCATGATCAGGTCCATTTCGAGGTCGGCTACCCGCAGAACGGTCTTCTGCTCCAGTGCGGCCGGCCTGCGGCCGAGCGCATTGATGCGGGCAAGCAATTCGGAAAAGGCGAAAGGCTTGACCAGATAGTCGTCGCCGCCAGCCTCGAGGCCCTCGACACGGTCGTCGATGCCGCCGACGGACGTGAGAAAGATCGCCGGCGTGCGCACGCCCGCCGCACGGACCGCCTTAACCATCGACAGGCCGTCGAGGCCTGGGATCATCCGGTCGGCCACGATCACGTCATAGCCGCCGCTGGTCGCGGCGAAGAGCGCGTCGTGCCCGTTGCGCAATAGGTCGCAGACATGGCCGGCCTCGGTCAGGCCCCTGACGATGTAGTCAGCCGTCCTGTGGTCATCCTCGACAAGAAGAAGTCGCATCGCTGTTCCGGTTGATTGCCGATGTTGGGAACAGGCTAGCACCGGCGTGGGTCCGTTCCTAGGATGGCACGTGGCCGGTAAGCTCGGCTGCGCTTGTCCGGCGTCAGTCCGATTCCAGCAAGATCTCGTCGGCATCGTCTGCGGTCTTCTTCAGCGTCATGTAGAGAACCAGGGCAATGATGCAGCCGAGGAAGATCAGGCTGGTGAAGGTGGTGCCGAAACCGAGGCCGCCATATTCGACTGGCTGCGACAGCAGATCGCCGAAGGAGGCGCCAAGTGGCCGCGTCAGGATATAGGCGAGCCAGAAGGCGAGAATGCCGTCCAGATGAAGCAGGTAATAGGCACCCGCGATGACCGCGATTACGCCGCCGAACAGCAGGCCGGTCGTCAGGTAGCCCATGTCGAAGCTCTCGGCGACGAGATCGCCGGCGGCGGTGCCGAGCGAGAAGGTGAACAGGATCGCCAGCCAGTAGAAGATCTCGCGCCGGGTGGTGAAGATGGTGTGGATCGACAGCGTCCGCTCGCTTGCATACCAAACAGCGAATGTGGCGGCGAGCATGACGGTGAAGGCGATCGTGGTCGTTTCGAGACGCACGCCGAAATTGTCGACCAGATTGTCTGATATCAGCGTGCCGACGACGCTGATCAGCACCACCGCCAGCCAGTAAGCCCAGGGCACGTAGCGTTTCTGGGCGAACTGGAGGGCAAGGGCAACGACTAGGACGCCGGTCATGATCAACGACGTGGCGGTCAGCCCAAGGCCAAGGTTGACGGCGAGATAGTCAGCCGCCGTCTCGCCCATGGTCACCGCCATCAGCTTGATCAGCCAGAAATCGGCGGTGACGTCCGGGACCCTGTTGTGGGTCGATCCGGCGGGCTTTTGCGCGTTGGAAGTGAGCATGGCGGATGTCCTGCGGTTTGTGATTCGCGGACTTACTTGCCTATGACCTTCATGGCCTGGGCGAAGAAGTCGTCGGCGCGCTTATCATCGTCGGCATTGCAGCGTTGGATGCCCTGGGTCTCCAGTTCCGAGACCTTCGCCTTGTCGGAGGCGCCGAGCTTAACCGTAGCCTCCGCCGCGCGAAGAGCCTTCAGTGTGTCCTCGCAAGGTGCGGTGGCGGCGAAAACGGGCGAGATCGAAGCCGAGACAGCGAGGCTGCCCACCGCAATGGCAAGTGCAAATCTTCTCATGAAACCAGTCCCTGTCCGATGCCGGTGGTCCGGCGGCCATAGTTGATGTCGGCCCATGGCGGACCGGCATCGCAATGATATGGAAGCGACTTCACTCCAGCCTGTCCGCCGGCATACAAATTCGTAAGGTTGGACCTGGTTGGCGCAAAAAGGCTTTACGAACGTCGTGCGCTGCTTTGATAGAAAGCGATTGCCTTGTATCCGCCATCAATGGCGTGCCCGAGTGCACGCGGGCCTCGCCAGCGCCCCAGGAAAACACGAATGACCTACGCTTCCCTCAAGCCGGTCTCAGAGGCCTTCGTCCAGCGCAAACGGCTGATTTTCGTGCGAGTGGCGGCGGTGTTCGCGGTCCTGCTTCTGTTCCTCACCAAGCCTGGGCTCAACGAGGGCTCGCAAGGCCACGAGACGCTCGAATTCCTCGGCTTCTGTCTGGTGCTCGCCTGCGTCGCCGGCCGGCTCTGGAGCATCCTCTATGTCGGCGGCAAGAAAAACGAGGAACTGGTCTCGATCGGACCGTTCTCGATAAGTCAGAACCCGCTCTATTTCTTCTCGACGGTGGGCGCTGTCGGTATCGGACTGCTCTACGGCTCGGTTCTCGCGGCCGTGGCGCTGGGCGCTGCCAGCTTCCTCATCTTCCGCGTCACGGCGCGCAAGGAAGCCGAATACCTCCTGGGCAAATTCGGCCCGGCCTATCTCGCCTACACCAAGGCCACGCCGCGCTTCTGGCCGAACCCGCTGCTCTACCGCGACAATGACGAGTTGCAATTCTCGACGCGCGCGCTGAAGCGCACCTTCTATGACGGGCTCTATTTCCTGGCCATTTTCCCGGCCATCGAGCTGATCGAATATCTCCGGGAGAGCGGGCTGCTGTTCCCGGCCTTCGTGACGCTCTACTGATCGTCGGATCGGTTGCAAAAACCGACCGCCCTCGACAACAGGCGCTATCAGCCTCCCAGCGGATAGGGCATGTAGCCGACGAAGCCCGCGATCTTCCAGCTGCCGCCGACCTTCCTGCAGAAATACAGCGTCTGCCATTTCAGCCGATCGACGCCGCCATCCGCCTTGGCGACGGTGCCGTCGAATTTCTTGTGCAGCACGGCGCGGTCGCCGTCGACATCGATGTCGCGCAGGTTGGTGACGCGGAACAGCGCCTCGCGCAGCGGCTCGGCGAATTTGGTCGCCGCCGTTTCCTTGGCCTGGCGGAGCCACTCGTCGCGATAGATCTCCAGCCGCGGGAACTGCAGCCGCCAGGCGTCGGCGTTGGCAAGAAAATGCGCGTGCATGCCGAAGAAGCTTTCGGCGACAAAATCGTCCTCGACCATGGACCAGTCCTGACCGATGAAGGCATCGATGTCGCGCCGCACCAGCATCTCCCAGAGGGCGTGGCGGTCGGCATCACCTGATGGAAACGGGTTCTTGTCGAAGGTCATTCTCGGTTCTCCGCTCTGGAAATGCGCCCGTCCGTTTCAAGCCCGGCCGGCGAGCGCGCACGATGCAAGCGCTTCTGTAATAAAGCAACATGGATTTCCAGGAATGTTGCTTTCCAACAAGACCTCTATCGGGATCGCCTCGATCGGGGTAAATCTCGGCCGAAGCGGGCGCTCCCACCGTGTCCCGTCATAGCATCAGAGGAGGTCCGCTCTTGCCCAAGCAATGTTTTGGAACGTCGCATGTCCCGCTGTCACCCGCGGTGCGGGCCGGCGACTTCGTCTATATCTCGGGCCAGGTGCCGGTCGGCGGCGACGGCATCGTGGTCAGGGGCGGCATATCCGAACAGACGGAGCAGGTGCTTTCCAACGTCAAGGCGGCGCTGGCGCTGGCCGGCTGCACCATGGACGATGTGGTCAAGACCACCGTCTGGCTGGAGGACGCGCGCGACTTCGGCGCCTTCAACGCCGTCTATGCCAGGCATTTCCCGAAGAACCCGCCGGCCCGCACCACGGTCGAATCGCGGCTGATGATCGACATCAAGATCGAAGTGGAAGCCGTCGCCTACCGGCCGCTCTGACGGCCGTCGGCGAGGATGGAACGAAGCGGAGAGGCGCGCCCGATGCAATTTGATCTTCTGTTCAAGGGCGGGCGGCTGATCGATCCGGCGGCCGGGCTCGACGCGCCGCGCGATCTTGCCATCGCCAATGGCCGCATCGCCGCCGTCGACGCCGACATTCCCGCCGACCGCGCGGCCAGCGTCATCGATGCCAAGGGCTGCATCGTGGCGCCCGGCCTCGTCGACCTGCACAGCCACGTCTATTGGGGCGGCACCTCGCTCGGCGTCGATGCCGACCGGCTGGCGGCCAAGAGCGGCACCACCACCTTCATTGATGCCGGCAGTGCCGGCGCCGGCAATTTCCTCGGCTTCCGCCGCCATGTCATGGAGCGCTCGAAGGTGCGCATCCTGGCTTATGTCAACATCTCCTTCGCCGGCATTTTCGGCTTCTCGCAGACCGTCTCGGTCGGCGAGTGCAGCGATCTCAGGCTCTGCGAACCGCGTGAGGTGGTGGCGGCGGTGCGCGAGCACGCGGACGTCGTCGTCGGCGTCAAGGTCCGCTCCGGCAAGCATGCCGGCGGCACCAGCGGCATCGCGCCGGTCGATCTGGCGCTGGAGGCGGCCGACAAATCCGGTCTGCCGCTGATGGCGCACATAGACGAACCGCCGCCCGGGCGCTCGGAAGTGCTGCCGCGCCTGCGCAGGGGCGACATTCTCACCCACTGCTTCCGACCGTTTCCGAACGCGCCGGTCTTCGCCTCCGGCGCGGTGCGGCCCGACATGCGGCTGGCGCGCGAGCGTGGCGTCATCTTCGATCTCGGCCACGGCATGGGCTCGTTCGACTTCGAGGTCGCTCGCGCCATGCTGGCCGAAGGGCTGGCGCCCGACGTCATCTCGAGCGACGTGCATCTCTACTGCGTCGACGGTCCTGCCTTCGACATACTGGTGTGCATGTCGAAGCTGCTGGCGCTCGGCATGCCGCTGGTCGAGGTGTTGCGCGCCGCCACCCAAGCGCCGGCGCAGGCGATCGCGCGGCCTGATCTGGGCACGCTCAAGGTCGGAACCGCCGGCGACGTCGCGCTGCTGCGGCAGCACTCCGGCCGCTTCACCTTTGTCGACGCGGTCGGCGCCTCGCTGGTCGCCGACCAGCGGCTGGTCTGCGAAGGCATCGCCATCGGCGGCGCCTGGTGGCCGAACGAGACGATGAACGATGTCGGCGACACCGAGCGTTTCGAGGCGCATATGGGGCATACGCATGTCGAGGTCGCGGCCAGGCATTTTGGGCACCGGCATGATTGATTGATCTCGGTAGCACTGCGCCGCCTGTCTTGCCGCGGCTGCGAGTTTGGCGAATGGCTTCCCCCACTCCGTCGCTGCTCCGCAGCGCCACCTCTCCCCCCTCCGGAGGGAGAGGAAGGGAGCCTCCCGGCATAAGCTCGCGCCCTTCCTCTCCCCCGTCGATCGGGGGAGAGGTGTCGAGCGAAGCTCGACGGAGTGGGGGCGACCTTCCCTTGAAGCAACGCTTCCGCTTCACCGTCGCGCGTTGCTGACCGCCCCATAAACCGGCGTATCAATCCCCTCCATCCGCGCCTTGATCTGCAGCGCCACATATTTCGAATAGAAGCGCGAGAGCGCCAGATTGCCGCCGTGGAACCACAGCGCTTCCTGTGCCGTCGGTTTCCACATGTTGCGCAGTTCGCCCTGCCATGGCCCGGGGTCGCCCTTGACGCCGGAGCCGAGGCCCCAGCACGGGCCGACCCTGTCGGCGACCTCGCGCGAGACGATTTGCGCCACGGTTTCGTTCATCGACTGATAGCCGGTGCAGGCGATGATGGCGTCGGCTTCAAGCTCGCTGCCGTCCTCGAAGAGAATGCCTTTCGCGGTCAGCGACTTGATCGCCACGCCGCTGCGGATGCCGATCTTGCCGTCGATGATCAGGTCCGAGGCGCCGACATCGATGTAGTAGCCGGAGCCGGTGCGGTAGGCCTTCATCAGCAGGCCGGTCTCGTCGTCGCCGAAGTCGAGGGCGAACCCGGCGGCGCGAAGCCGCTCGTAAAAAGCCGCGTCGCGTGCGCGGATGACGTCGTAGAGCGCTCGCTGGCCCTTGGGCACCAGCGCGAAGGGCGTCGAGGCGACGATCATGTCGGCCTTTTCGGTGGTGATGCCGCGCGCCAGCGCGTTCTCCGAAAAGATCTCGAAACCGACTTCCATCAGCGTGTCCGATTTGACCACGGTCGTCGGCGAACGCTGGATCATGGTGACCTCGGCGCCGCTTTCCCAGAGATCGACGCAGACGTCATGCCCGGAGCTCGCCGCGCCGATGACCGCGGTCTTTTTGCCGCGGAGCTTCTCGCCGCTGGAATACTGGCTGGAATGCAGCAGCTCGCCCTTAAAGTCACCGGCGCCCGGCAGGTCGATCGGCCGCGCCGGACCGTAGGCGCCGGTGGCGAAGACGATGTGCTTGGGCTTCAGCGTGATGTGCTGGCCGACGCGGTCCACGACCACGGTCCAGACCTTCTCGGCCTCGTCATAGCTGGCGCTGACGCATCTGGTGGCGACCCAATAGTTGAGCTCCATGACGCGCGTGTACATTTCCAGCCAGTCGCCCATCTTGTCCTTGGGCGTGAAGACCGGCCAATTGTCGGGAAACGGAATGTAAGGCAGATGGTCGTACCAGACCGGATCGTGCAGCACGAGCGTGCGGTAGCGCTTGCGCCAGGAATCGCCCGGCCGGGCATTCTTCTCGATGACGATCGAGGGCACGCCGAGCTGCCTGAGCCGCGCGCCCAGCATGATGCCGCCCTGGCCGCCGCCGATGACCAGGCAATAGGGCTGCTCGGAAGCGCCAAGCTCGCGGGTCTCGCGCGCGCGCGCCTCCGACCAGGTCTCGCGCTCCGGGTCGGCCTTGTGGCGCACGCCCAGCGGCCGCGTCGCGCCCTTGCGCTCCTCGAATCCTTTCAGGTCGGTCATTGCCGTGAACAATGTCCGGCAGCGGCCGTCGCGCAGGCGCATGATGCCCTGGCCCGAGGCCACGGCGGTCTCGAAGGTGAACCAGGCCTCGATTATCTCCTCGTCCGAGGTGGCTTCGCCGGTGAGCTGCCATCTTGCCGGCCGCGTCGCTGCCAGCGTCGCCTTCAGCATGTCGGCGATCGCCTCGCGCCCTTCCATCGTGGTGACGTTCCAGGTGAAGGTCAGGAGGTCACGCCAGTAGCAATCGTCGACGAACAGGTTGGCCGCGGCCGCTATGTCACCGGCTTCGAGCGCCTTGTCGAAAGCGCCGAGCCATGCGGCTGCCTGTTGCGATGGTGCTATTTCGAGCATTTGTTTCCCTCTTTTTCGCGTTGGCGCTGTCCGGTGTTCCCTTCTCCCCTTGTGGGAGAAGGTGGCCTCGCGGAGCGAGGTCGGATGAGGGGTGCTCCAGCTCGGCACGGCCGGCACTCCGTCACCCACCCCTCAACCGTCTCGGCGCTGCGCGCCGATCCACCTTCTCCCACAAGGGGAGAAGGAAAAAACGTCCTAATCCCCGAGCGGCTCCATCTCGTTGCCGGTGCGGTGGATCTGGGCATTGTATTTGATGCGGCGGACCGTCTCGCGGGCCGAGCCGTCGAGCTTGTAGGCGGCAGCCACCGCCATGAGGTCGATCATGGCCAAAAAGGCGAAGCGCGATGCCGTCGGCTTCAGCGTATCGGGATATTCCGGCACCGCTACGGTCAGCCTGACGTCGCCGACGCGCGCGAGCTCGGTGTCGGGCGCCGTCACGCAGATGGCATTGGCGCGGTAGTGCTTGGCGAGTTCGACCGCCTCGATCACCTCGCGCGTGCGCCCCGTCGCCGAAATGGCGATCACCAGGTCGCCGGGCTTCAAGGTCGAGGCGGTCATGCGCATGAGATAAGGGTCGCATTGCGCGCTGATCGATATGCCGTAGCGAAACAGCCGGTACTGCGTTTCCTGCGCCAGCGCCGAGGAACTGCCGCCCAGTCCGAACACCGTAACCTGGCGCGCCTTGGCGATCAGCTCGGCGGCCTTCTGCAGCTGGACCGGATCGAGCTGCCGCTCGGCCTCCTGCAGCGCCCGCCGCGCTTCGCCGAACACCGCGTTCCAGAACGGCATGCCGGTGTCGTTCTCCCTGGCTGGCGAAGTGTCCAGATAGAGCGCGCCGACGACGAGGCTCTGCGCCAGCTTCAGCTTGAAATCACGCACGCCCTCGCAGCCGATGGCGCGGCAGAAGCGGGTCACCGTCGGTTCGCTGACGCCGGCACGCTGGGCAAGGGCGGCGTTGGAGGCATCGACCGCGTATTTGACGTCGTCGAGCACGACATCGGCGACGCGGCGCTCGGCCGGACGCAGCTCGGCATAGGTATCCTTGACCAGCGAGATGATGTCGGGAATGCGCCGCACAGGCTCACCCCCGTCCGCCTCGCCATCCGTCATCAGGTTTTCCCGGCTGTCAGCTTCGGTCATGAAGTGGCCTTCCCTGGTCCCTTGTCGACCTCTTACCATGCTTGCACGCTGTCGTTCCATGTGCACGGCCCCGCTGCAACTGCTGCGTGCCGTTGCGGCATGTCACCCGGCTTTGCCCATCTGCAACGCCCGCCTTGTTGTGCCACTTTTCCCGAGTATGTAGGAAAGCAACACGCATTTCAAGATAAAGAAAAGACAATGAAAGCAGACATATAGTGGAATAGGCGGCTCTCAACGACGGAACGATCGCGCTCTTCGCTTGACACCAAAGTAGGATAGTTACACACTGACTTTGGCAGTCGATTGGACGCACTCTCCGAGGGGCGGATGAACGCGGGCGAAACAACAGCGCCGAAGCTTGGTGTGCAGGCAGCGACCAAGATCTATCACACCGCATCCGGCGACCTCCTGGCGCTGGACCGCTGCAGCCTCGACGTCCACGCCAATGAAATCGTTTCGATCGTCGGCCCGTCCGGCTGCGGCAAGACCACGCTTTTGTGGTCGATGTCGGGCTTGCACAGCCTGACCGGCGGCGAGATCCGGCTCGACGGCGTCAAGATCACCGGGCCGCATCCCGACATCGGCATCGTGTTCCAGGAAGCGAACCTGCTGCCTTGGCGCAATCTCGATGCCAACATCCGCTTTCCCTTCGAGATCAAGGGCGAGAAACCAGACCGCGCATGGATCGCGCATCTGCTCCACCGCGTCGGGCTCGACGGTTTCGGCGGCAAGTTCCCGCGCGAGCTTTCGGGCGGCATGCAGCAGCGCGCCGCGATCGTGCGGGCGCTGGCGCCAAAACCCTCCGTGCTTTTGATGGACGAGCCGTTCGGCGCGCTCGACAGTTTTACCCGCGAGGAGATGAACCGTCTCGTCGAGGAGATCTGGCTCGACACCAAGACCACCATCGTCTTCATCACCCACAGCATTGAGGAAGCAATCTTTCTCTCCGACCGCGTGGTGGTGCTGAGCGCGCGGCCCGGCCGCGTCGCCAGGGAGTATCGCGTGCCGTTCGCGCGACCGCGCTCGCTGGAGATCATGGCGACGAAAGAGGTTTTCGACCTCACCAACCGGATCAAGATGGACATCGTCGGCGAGCGCGCCAGGCCCAAGGCACCGGAGCAGGAACGCGTCGGCGCCGAGATCGTGAGGATCAGGCCGTGAGCGACGCCATCCCGGAATTCTCGAAATCGAAATCGGGTGCCAAGTCCGGCGATGGGCAGGACGTCAGCCTGACCAATCTCTCGGCCTTCGCCAGCGGCCCCGGCATCAAGTCGGGCAAGGAGGTGGCGGCGATCATAGCTGTCGCCGTGATCATCATCGGCGGCATCGAATTGGCGCTGCGCCTGTTCCATGTGCCGCTCTATATCATGCCGCCGCCAAGCTCGATCGCCTATGCGCTGTTCGACGAGTTCCCGCTTATTGCGCCGCATCTCGGCTATACGCTGGTCGAGCTGGTTTCCGGCTTCGCCATCGGAGCCGTCGTCGGCCTGGTGCTGGCCGCCGTCATCACCCAGTTTCCCTTCGCCGAAAAGATCGTCGCGCCCTACATCCTGCTTCTCGTCACCACGCCGATGCTGGCGCTGGTGCCGCTTTTGATCCTTCGCTTTGGTTTCGGCTACACGCCGCGCATCATCGCGGTGGCGCTGGCCGCCGGGCCGATGGTGATGATAAACGCAGCCACCGGCTTTCGCCGCGTCGACAGCGCCAAGATCGCGCTGGCGCGCTCCTACGGCGCCAGCACCTTGCAGATATTCTGGAAGATCCGCGCGCCGATGGCGCTGCCTATGATCCTGGTCGGGCTGATGATCGGCGCCATCTTCGGCCTGCTGACCGCAGTCGGCGCGGAGATGGTCGGCGGCGGCTTCGGCCTCGGCAACCGGCTCACCACCTATTCGTCGATGATCCAGATGCCGCAATTCTTCGCCGTGGTGCTGATCCTGTCGACGCTCGGCATCCTGATTTACGTGCTGTTCTTCCTGATCGGCAAGAAATGGGCGAGCTGGGAGGCTTGAGCACGAGATCATGAACGCCCCGGAGCGGGCGAGGAGCGGGCGAAAGGCCATCGATCAACAAGAAGGTCAATCAACAAAAGGGGAATGCCATGACCGACCAGAACTCATTCCAGACGGCGACAAGAACGGGCATCAGCCGCCGCACCTTCCTGCAGGTGACGGCAGCCGGCGTCGTGACCGCCACCGCGCTCGGTGCATCGGGCTTGAAGGCCAGGGCGGCGGCCTATGAAAAATTCACCTGGATCTCGCCGCGCGGCACGCTCGAAGTGCTCGACGACTATCCTTATTGGGCAGCCAAGAAGGCAGGCTATTTCGACGGGCTCAGCACCGACATGCAGCCAGGCCCGTCGGACGGCACGGCGACGGTGAAGTTCGTCGATGTCGGCCAGGCCGATATGGGCTTTCCCTCGCCCGGCGTGTTCTCCTTCGCCATCCAGAACGGCATGAAGCTGAAGTCGGTGTTCCACATGGGCGCGCGCGACACGTTCTCCATCGCCTTCCGCAAGGGCGAGGGTACGAACGACTTGAAGAAGCTCGAAGGCAAGACCATCCTGCTCGGCTCCGCCGCCTGGCAGTCGATCACCGATCCGCTGCTCGCCGCGCAAGGCGTCGACATCAAGAAGGTCAAGTATGTCGAGGCCGGCTGGCCGACGTGGGGCACCGCGCTCGCCGGCGGCCAGGGCGACGCTGCCTTGTCGTGGGAGGGGCTGCGCGCCGAATGGATCGCCAAGGGCCTCGACTTCGAATACTGGCTCGGCGTGAAGAATTCCAAGCTGCCGGCCAACACCTTCGTCGTGCGCGCCGCCGATCTCGAAGATCCCGACAAGAAGGCGTTCCTGGAAAAATATCTGCGCGGCTGGGCGATGGGGCTGGAGTTCGGCTACCAGAACCCACGCGCGGCGGTCGAAGCGGTGTTCGAGCAGTTCCCGACATTGGCCAAGAACCTCGGCCCCGAGCTCGGCACCACCTCGATCCTGCAGCAGATCAACGTCTTCCGCGGCGACATGGACAAGCGCGGCGGCTGGGGCTCGCACGACATGGCGAGCTGGCAAGGCTTCTTCGACGAGATCCACAAGATCGGCCAGATCACCAATCCGGTGAAGGCCGAGGATGTCTGCACCAACGAGCTGATTCCGGCCGCCAACGACTTCGACAAGGCCAAGGTCAAGGCCGATGCCGACAGCGTCAAGCTGACGGAGGGCTTTGCCGCGCTCGATGTCGAGAAGATCAAGGCGCATCTGTTCGATTCGGCGGTGAAGTAAGAGCTGCAAAAAGAGGTCGTTCATTGCCCTGTCTTGGCTCCTTTCCTCTCCCTCCGGACAGGGTAGAGGAAAGGGCAGGCGGATGAGGGGCGGCGCCAACCTGAAGTGATTGTTCTGGATGCCCAGGCGCGGCAGCAGCTCGCCAGGTCCTATCAAAAATTGGGAGGCTGAATTGGCCGACAAAATAAAAGTGCTGGTTGTGGGTCTCGGCAATATGGGCGCCTCGCATGCCAGCGCCTATCACCGCTCGGACGGCTTCGAGATCGTCGGCATCATGAGCCGCTCGATCAAGAGCAACAAGAAGATTCCAGCCGAATTGTCCGGCTATCCGCTTTACGAGGATTTCGATCAGGCGCTCGCGGTGACCAGGCCGGACGCCGTGTCGATCAACAGCTGGCCCAACACCCATGCCGAATACGCGCTGAAGGCGATAGCGGCCAACTGCCACGTGTTCATGGAAAAGCCGCTCGCCACCAACATCGAGGATGCCGAAAAGGTCGTCGCGGCAGCGCGGGCGAAGAACCGCAAGCTGGTGCTTGGCTACATCCTGCGCGTCCACCCGTCCTGGATAAAATTCATCGAGGTCGGCAAGACGCTGGGCAAGCCGCTGGTGATGCGCCTCAACCTCAACCAGCAGAGCAGCGGCAGCGCCTGGCACTGGCACAAGAACCTGATCGATTCGCTGATCCCGATCGTTGATTGCGGCGTGCACTATGTCGACGTCATGTGCCAGCTCACGGGCGCCAGGCCGGTGCGCGTGCACGGCATCGGCGCGAAGCTCTGGGCGGAAGCCGACAAGCAGAATTACGGCCATCTCCACGTCACCTTCGATGACGGTTCGGTCGGCTGGTACGAGGCAGGCTGGGGGCCGATGATGAGCGAGACGGCCTATTTCGTGAAGGACGTGGTGGGGCCGAAGGGCGCGGTGTCGATCGTCGCCGGCCAGCAGGCGAGCAGCGCAGCGGAAGCGGCGGAGGTGTCGAACTCGGCCGACATCGACCGCCACACCAAGACCGACGCGCTGAAGATCCATTATGCGGCGGTCGACGCCGACAAGAACTTTGCGAAACCCGACGAGATCGTCAGCATGGAAGACGAGCCCGGCCACCAGGAGCTCTGCGACCGCGAGCAGGCCTTCTTCCTGCGCGCCATCCGCGAGGATCTCGATTTGACCGAGCAGATGGACGCCGCCGTCAACAGCCTGCGCATCGTGCTCGCCGCGGAACAGAGCATCGAATTGGGGCGCACCGTCGAGCTGGCGTGAGACAAGCGCGCTGCTGGGGGCAGCAGTTTCAGGTCGGTGCCCCTCACTCAGCCCTCTCCCGAGAAGAACGGGAGGCGGTCGCCAGCATCAGAGCGCTTTCCTTCTCCCCGTCATGACGGGGAGAAGGTGCCGGCAGGCGGATGAGGGGCGGCGCCAACGTCGGCCCGAAGCGATAGCTCGGGCGCGGCGCGAGGCAAAGACTGGGAGGAGAGACATGGTCACCGACAGCCTGCTGAAAACCTATGCGAACTCCGATGCGCTGGATCTTGCTGACTTGGTGCATCGGGGCGAGATTTCACCTGCGGAAATGGTCGAGGCGGCGATCACGCTGGTCGAGCAGCTCAACCCGGCGCTGAACGCGGTCATCCATCGCCTCTACGACATGGCGCGTGCCCAGGCGCAGACGGTCGACAGATCAGCACCTTTCGCCGGCGTGCCATTCCTGCTCAAGGAACTGGCCTCGTCCTGGACCGGCGCGCCGAACACCAACTCTTGCCTCTACCTGAAAGATGTCGTCGCCGATTTCGACACCGAAGTCGTGCGCCGCATGAAGGCGGCCGGGCTGGTGCTGGTCGGCAAGTCGAACGCGCCCGAAAACGGCTGGTCGATCACGACGGAACCGAAGCTCTACGGCACGACGAAGAACCCGTGGAAGGAAGGCATCACGCCAGGTGGCTCGAGCGGCGGCGCGGCGGCGGCCGTCGCTTCGCGCATGGTGCCGATCGCCGAGGCTAGCGACGGCGCCGGCTCGATCCGCATTCCGGCCTCCTGCTGCGGCATCGTCGGGCTGAAGCCGTCGCGCGGCCGCGTCAGCCTGGCACCGTTCGGCGACTATTGGTATGGCGGCGCCTACTTCCTGTGCTGCTCGCGCAGCGTGCGCGACACGGCGGCCTATCTCGACGCGGTGGCCGGCGCCTTGCCGGGCGACCCCTATACGCCGCCGGTCCCCGACGCCTCCTGGCTCAGCCTGTCGGCACAGGCGCCGAAGAAACTGCGCATCGGCTTCACCGTCACCCCGCCCAACGGCACGGCCATCGATGCGGAAGTGAAGGCCGCCGTGCTGGCCACCGTGGCGGCGCTGGAGCGGCTGGGACATGACGTCGAGGAACACGACATGCCGCTCGATGCCGATGCCATGTGGACCACCTACACCAACATGACCTGCGTACAGACGGCGGCGACCTTCGACTATCATGAAACGGTGATCGGCCGGCCGGTGACGCCTGATGATGTCGAACCGGTGACCTGGGCGATCATCGAACGCGGCCGTGCGACCAGCGGCACCAGGCACATTTCCGATGTCGAGCAGCTCAGGCAGGTCGGCCGCGACATCGTCGGCGACCTTTCGCCCTACGATCTCCTCATCACCCCGACGCTGACGCAACTGCCGCGTCCGTTCGGCTATTACGATATGTCGGAGACCGACATCGACCGCTACAACGCCAAATGGACGGATGCGGCGTTCGCCTTCCCCTTCAACATCTCAGGCCAGCCGGCCATCTCGCTGCCGCTCGGCTGGTCGAAAGACGGCGTACCGATCGGGGTGCAGCTTGTCGGCCGCTACGGCGACGAGGCGACGGTGCTGGCCGCGTCGGCGCAGCTCGAGCGGGAAATGCCGTGGAGGGACAGGCGGCCGCCGGTGAGCGGTTAATCGCTCGCGGCAGGGCACCCATCGCCGAGTTCTGTGGCGCCCCCCTCTGTCCTGCCGGTCATCTCCCCCTCAAGGGGGGAGATTGGAAGTTTCGGCGCCGGCTCATCTTGTTCTTGCAACGTTGAAAAATGGCGAAAGCGGGAGCGATAGTCGATCTCCCCTTGAGGGGGAGATGCCCGGCAGGGCAGAGGGGGGCGCCGTAGGGCGCTGACAGTGACACCGTCACGATCCCGCCCTCGCTATCCTATCCTCTCCAACCGCCTCGGCAGCCGGTTCATGGCGACGGGCCCGTTCGGCGTGATCAGGAATTGGTCCTCCAGGTTGAAGCTGGCGAGGCCGTCGATGTAGAGCGGGATCTCGAAGGCCAGCACCATGCCGGCTTCGACCACGACATCGCTCTCGGCCGCAATGAACGGCCATTGCTCCGAAAACACAGACTGCCCGACACCGTGGCCGAAATGCCCACGGCGGTAGGAGCGCAGGCCTTGCCGCGTCAGGCTGTCGGTGGCGGCGCGGTGCACATGGCCGAGCGAATTTCCCGGCACGAGTGCCGCCAGCCCGTCCTCGAAAGCGCGCTCGGCGATCGCGTGCAGTTCGACCTGGTCGGCGGAAGCGGGGCCGAAAGTGAAGTTGCGCGACATGTCGGAGGCATACCCGCCGACCGTGCAGACCATGTCGCATTTCAGCGGATCGCCGGGCATCGCCTTGGCATCGGCACCTTTGGCCCGGGCGCCGAGCGTCACATATTCCGCCGTCGCGACCGGATGGGAGAGGCCCGCCGCCGCCGCGGCCACGCCTTGCCGGTAGAGCGCGACGAGATCGGCCTGGCGCATGCCGGCCATCGCATCCACCTGCAGCCGCTCCAGCCCTGCTTCAGACAGGATAATGCCTTGCTGCAGGAGCTCGATCTCGCGTTGCGACTTGATCGCCCGCAGCCGATCCAAGACCGACGAGCCGTCGACCATCCGGCAATGCGGCAGCAGCGCCTGCATGGCCGCGAAATCGGCGGTCGGAACAAAGTCGAGGTCGACGCCGAGCGTTGCGCGCTCCAGTCCGAATTCGGCAAGCAAAGCTTGCAACTGGCGCACCGAGCCGGCGAGATCGAAGGTGGCGGGGCGCGCGAAATCCGGCGCGCGGGCAAGCGAGACAAGGCCGGCCTCGATGCGCTCCGCCAGAAGAAGGCCGCGGGTTTCCGTCTCGACCGGCGCGGATTCGATCCAGATCGGGTGCGAACGCACCACCGCTTCGGGCGCTGCGATCCGCAGCTGCGCCGCGTTGAAATCCGCGACGACGACGCCGATCGGCAGGTCCTGCCCAGCCGGGATGACAACGAAGCCGGCGCCGGCACGCCGGAACAGCCCCGCCGGTCCGATCGACACGCCGGTCGCATAGTGGAAGGCCTCGGGCGCTGAGAGCACCAGCGCCTGCAGGCCGGCGCGTTGCATCAGTTGCATCGCGCGCTGGCGGTCGACAAAGCCGGTCATGGTTCTCTCCGGATGGCTGAAGCGACATCGGAGCATTGCGGAAGCGGACAATCAAGCGGCACGATGCCGGTAGTCTCCGCCACAAGATGGAACCTGTCGTGGCCTGGAGCATTGCCCGGCGACGGCGGCGGGGGAGCGCGCCGAGCCCGCTACTTGATCGATTCCAGCTTGGCGAGGGCGGCGGTGAAGCCCGCCAGCGAGACCGGGATGGTGACCGGCTTGCGGGTCACCGATTCCATGCCGATGTTGAGATTGGTTCCCGACTTCATCGCCTTGATCAGCTCCGGCGGCAGCGGGGTGGCGGCATAGGCGCCGTTCTGGTCGCTGGTCTGGATGGCGATCGTCGTCTTCTGGCCCTGATCGATCTGGTAGCTGGCGCCGGAGGGCAGGAACAGCCCGTGCGGCAGGGCAAGCAGCATGGCGAGAGAGCCGTTGCCATTGTCGCGGCGCACGGTCACAGTCAGCACGCGCTGCCCGGTCTTGGCTTCGGTCAGGTTCTGCGACACCTGGCATTGAAGCTCGCTGTTGGCCGCGCCGCTTGAACAGTTCACCGCCCATGGATTGGCGTCGGCCGGCTTGGATTGAGCGGCCGGGGGCTGCGCCGGCTTGGCGTCCTCGGCAAGCGCCGGCCCGGTGACCGATGCGATCAGCCCCAGGGCGCCCAGTGCTGCGGCCAGATTTAACAGATTAGCACGCGCTAAAATGGCTGCCATGTTCTTCATGCCCCGCATTTTTCTCGAAACGGCAGGTATTTTCCCACCGGCGGCTTGATACAATACTCCTGACTGTTCCGGAAGCCGCGCACAGGCGAGGAGAGCTGGCAAAATTACTGTTGCGGTATTGCAACAAGTCAGAACTTTACGGCGCAACAACAGCAGTCGCGACGTTGGGGACTCGCTATACAATGGAATTCGCGCAAGGATTGGTGCGGGGGCGAGCAGTCCCCAAAGGGCGGCCAGGGATGGGAACTACCGAGACGTCTCGGCAGGTTGGGGAGATGGCGGCGCGCGGCGAGGATTTCCGCGTGCGCGTGGCCTATGGTCGCTCGCGTTTTGCAAGGCATCTCTGGAAGACGACGGCGCTTTCGACGCTGGCGGTGGCGCTGTCAGGCGTGGCCGCCTATGGCGACGACGCCCTCTGGCAGCCGCAGATACGCGCCATCATCGGCGCCGACAACAATGGCGGCAACGCCGCGCTCGAAGGCTTCATCCCGATCAAGCAGACGGCCGAATCGGTGCTGTTCCTGGATGTCAGGGCCAAGCACGATTTCAAGGACGCGTTCGGCCAGGATGTCGGCCTGGGCATTCGCCGCATCGTCAATCCGGACCTGATGCTCGGCGGCTACGCCTATCTCAACGTCGAGAACTACAACTCCAACCAGTTCACGTCAGCCACGCTCGGCGCCGAGGCCATCACCCCGCATTTCGACGCGCATGTGAACGTCTTCGTGCCGATCAAGGGCGACACGACGGACCATTCGGTCTCCTCGACCCTGTCGATGGTCTCGAACCAGTTGATCGAGCAGATTTCGGTGCTCGACCATCGCGACTACGCGGCCTGGGGCATCGAGGGCGAGATCGGCGCGCGGGTGCCGCTCAACCTTCCCGACAAGCATTCACTGCGGCTCGACATAGGCGGTTACCACTTCGAGGATCCGCATGGCGACGACAGCGGCGTAACCGGGGTCAAGGCCGGCATCGAATATGAGATCGGCGATGTCTTCGGCACCGGAACGGCGCTGACCTTCACCGGCGAGGTGCGCAACGACAATCGCGACGACACCCAGTTCGCCGGCAGCGTGCGGCTGAGCATCCCGTTCAATCCCGGCCAAGGCGGCGCGGACAGCGGGCCGGAGCCGGTCTATCCGGTCAGCGAAGGCCTGCGCAAGCGCGTCAACGAGCGGGTGCGCGGCGACATCGGCGTCAGGATCCAGAGCCATGAGCTGCCCGGCGGCTCGACGACGCGCGTCGCCATCAACGCCGCCACCAATGCCGCCTTCGGCAAGTTCTACTACGCCGATGGCGGCCTGGCCGGCGCCGGCACGCTGGCCGATCCGACGACGCTGGACGACGCAGTGACCAAGGCCGGCACCGGGGGTTTCGTGGTGGCGCTGGGCGGCAACGGCAACATCACCACCACCGGCACGACGCTCGCACACGGCCAGGCCGTCATCGGCGGCGGCCAAAGCGTCACCGCGAGGCTATTCGGCGGCGGCACCGGCACCTTCAATCTGGGCGGCAGTAACGGCACCATCCAGGGCACCAGCGTGGCCAACAACGTGATCACGCTCGGCAACGGCGACACGCTGAACGGCATCACCATCACCGGCGGCGCCGACGGCATCTTCGGCAACAACATCACCGGCGCCACGCTGACCAATGTCACGGTGACAGGCGCCGGCGGCAACGGCGCCGCCTTCACCGGCAACTCGACCGGCATCACCGGTTCCAATTTCACCGCCACCGGCAACGGCCTTGACGGCCTGCACATCGAAGGCGACGGCACCTACAATTTCGCCGGCACGACGCTGCTCCAGGGCAATAGCGACGACGGGCTGGATGCCACCGGCCATGGCACCTATACATTCGCGACGCTTAGCGCGAAGGACAATGCCGACCGCGGCATAACCGTTCAGGGCACCTCGACATCAGGCAGCTTCGCCACCACCGGCGGCACCGTGTCGGGCAATGGCGGCGTCGGCGTCTTCATCGATCCGATCACGGCGCATGTGGTGCTGGATTCGATCGACCAGACCGGCGGTCCGTCGGGCGTCGTGCTCGATCACGTGGCGGGCAGCTTCGCCGTCACCGGCGCCACGACCATTTCGGACACCACCGGACCGGCGATCGCCATTTCCAACTCACCGGCGGCGATCCGCTTCGGCGATATCGACATCAGCGCTCCCGCCGGCGACGGCATCTCGTTTACCGGCGTCAACGCGGCGGTGGTGGCAGGCGACATCGTCATCTCGGGCCTCGGCGTCGGCACTGGCCTCGACTTCTCCGGCAGCCATACGAACTTCACCGCCCAGTCGCTCAACATCGCCGGCACGGGTGCGGCCGGCTCGATCGGCATCGACCTCGCCTCGCCGACCTCGGGCGGGGCATCGATCGTCATCACCGATGGCGGTGCGATCACAGGCGTCGGCACCGGCGTGCGCTTCGGCATTTCCGGCTCGCTGCTGAACTCGGCCAATGCCGAATTCTCCTTCGGCGGCGGTTCCATTGCCGGCAGCACCGCCTCGCTCGACGCGCGCGGCCTTAACCAGACGCTCGGCCACTACGCCTTCGGTTCGACCACCTTCAGCGGCCCGCAACTGTTCGACCAGCAGAATGTCATCTTCGTCGGCGCGGCCGCGACCGGCTCGGGCACCGGCTCCTCGCTGCTCGACCTTGCCTCGATTGCCGACGCCGATGCCAACCCCGACGGCACCGCGATCTTTGTGCTGGTCAATCGCGGCACCATCGACGACACCGACGGGTTCTCGCTGAGCGCCGGACAGACGCTGGCTTCCTTCGGCAACGGCCGCACATTCTCGCTCGGCGGCATCCCGGTTAACGTAACGGGCGACAACATCGCGCACACCAGCGCCATCTCGGACGGCGCGGGCGCGGCGACGCTCACCAGTTCGGCCGGCGCGGACACCGTCACGCTGGCCAACAACAGCGCGCTGCTCGACTTCAACGTCTCGAACGCCAATCCGGGCGGCGGCAACGGCATCCACGGCAACAACGTCACCGGCGTGACGATAAGCGGCGTCAATGTCAGCGGAGCCGGCCTGGACGGGCTGCTGTTCGAAGGCGCCATGAACGTCGCGGCCAACAATGTGACCTCGACGAGCAACGCCAGCGAGGGCCTGCATATCGACGGCGACGGCAGTTATGCCTTCACCGGCACGACGACACTGTCGAACAATGCCGGCAATGGCCTGTTCGTCGGCGGCGACGGAACATATGCATTCCAGACGCTGAACGCCTCCGACAATTCCGGCTTCGGCGTCAACGTCCTCTCCACCACCGGCACGTTCAGCACCACCGACGGCACGATCTCCGGCAATGGCGCGGCCGGCGTCGCCTTGCTCGGCGCCAATCTCGACGTCACGCTGGCCAGCCTGACGCAGGACGGTGGCCTGTTCGGCGCGACGTTGGCAGGCGTATCGGGAAATTTCACCGTTTCCGGCGCAACGACGATCAGCAACACCGTCGTCGGCGGCCTCGGGATCTTCGACAGCACCGCCGATTTCACGTTCGGAGCCGTCGATATTTCGGACATCACCGCCCCCGGCGGCATCGGCATCGACGTCCAGAATTCCGGCGGCGCGGTCACCTTCGGCGGGCCGGTCATGCTGACCCATATCGGCAGCGAGGGCATCCTCGCCACCGACAACACCGGCACGCTCACCTTCAGTGGCCCGGTGAGCATGACCGGCCCCGGCGAGGGCGTCTGGCTGGAAAACAACACCGGCGCCGTTTCGTTCGGCGGCGCCGTCACCATCGACCAGCCGCTCGGAAGCGGCATCGACGTCGTCGGCAGCAACGGCGTCATCAGCTTCGACGACATCGACATCACCGGCCTGTGCAATTGCTCCACCGCGCTCGACCTCTCGGGCAGCACGTCGACCTTCACCGCCGCCACGCTCGACATCAGCGGCAGTTCCGGCGGCTCCTCGATCGGCGTCGACCTGTCCGGCACCAATGGCGGCTCGGTGACCATCGGCAGCGGCGTCATCACCGGTGTCGACACCGGCGTCCAGATGGGCACCAACGGCCTGGCCGGAACCACCGCCAGCACGGCGTTCTCGTTCGGTGCGGCCGGCGGCGCATCGATCACCGGCGTCATCGCCTCGCTCGACATGCGCGGCCTGCTGCCCGGCAGCGGCACCTATGCCTTCAACGGCACGCATCTGGTTGGACCGCAGCTGTTCGATGCAGCCAACGTCGTCTTCGTCGGTTCGAGCAGCACCGGAACGGGCGACGGCTCAAGCGTCGCCAACCTGATCGATGCCGCCGCGGCCGACGATCTGACCACCAATGCCAACACGACCTTCGTGCTGGTCAAGACCGCGGCCGTGCAGACCACCGACACCGATGCCAACGGCTTCACGCTGGCCAGCGGCCAGTCGCTGGTCTCCTTCGCCAACGGCGCCACCATCAGCCTGGGCGGGCCGCCGGCCAATGTCACCGGCACGGCGGTCGTCACCGGCGCGACACAGGCCGATCCGTTCGGCTTCGGTGGCGCGACGCTGAACAACGGCGGCGGCAACACCATCGACCTCGCCAGCGGCAACACCGTCTCCAACCTCAGCGTCAACAGCTCGTTCCTGGCGATCGACGGCACGGCGTCGATCAACGGCCTCACCAGCACTGGCGTGACGATCGTGGGCGGGACCATCGGGCTTTACCTCGGCAGCGCGTCGGGCGCGATCACTGTCAACGATCTGACCATCCAGGGGTCGGTGCCGACCGGCGTCGTGCTGGCCAACACATCCGCGACGGTCGACTTCACCGGCACCACGACGATCGCCGGCGGCAGCAATATCGCGCTGCTGGTCAATAATTTCGGCGGCACCGCCAATTTCGCCGATCTCGACATATCAGGCGGCAGCGGCCTCGGCATCGTGATCCTCAACGGCTCAAGCGGAAGCCTGACCTTCGGGGCGGCCAGCTCCATCGCCAATACCGGCGCCAGCGCGATCGTTATCGGCAGTTCGTCGGCCGACGTCACCTATGACGGCACGATTAGCCAGAGTAGCGCGGCAAAAGCCGTCAGGATCGACGGCACCACCGGCGGCCTGATCACATTCGGCGGCGCCATCACTTCGACCGGCACCGGCGGCCTCTTCGATATCGGGGAGATAACCGCTCCCACCGACACCGCGATCCGCTTCACGGGTCCGCTCACGGCGACCGGCGGCGGCGGCGCGTCGATCACCAGCCTTGGCGCCGACTCGACATTCGAGGTCAGCGGCACGCTGTCGATCACCGGCACGACCGGCGCCGCGCTGTCCATCTCGAATGCGGCCGGCAGCGCCACCTTCGGCACGACCAATGTGACGCTGGGCGCGACCAGCACTACCGGCATCGATTTCTCCGGCACCAACAACGACGTCAGCTTCGGCACGACCACCGTCAGCGGCCTCGGCGCGGGCGCCAGCCAGACCGCCATCGACTTCTCCGGCTCGGCCACGACCGCCGATTTCGGGCTGACGACGATCACCGGAAACGACGCCGCGAGCTCGCGCGGCATCGACCTGACCTCGACCACGGGCAACCGCACCATCACCTTCCTGACCGGATCGTCGATCTCAGGCGCCGGCATCGGCGTCGATCTGTCGTCCGGCCAGACGGCGGCGACCAGCGCCAACGCCAGCTTCACCTTCGGCGACGGCGAATTCGCCGACGCCAACGGCCGCAATTCGACGATCACCGCGGCGGCGGGCAATTTCACCGTCAACACCGTCGGTCTCGCCGCGCTCGGCAATTATGATTTCGATGACGTGCTCTTCACCGGCAGCGCGAATCTGGCCAGCGCCGTCGGCGGGGTGTTCATGGTGTCGCAAAATGGCGGCGTCATCGCCGCCGGCTCATTTGGGCTCAGTACGTCAGTCAATACCATCTCGGTTGCCGATGCCGATCTGAAGACCGGCACCCAGACCTTCGCCTTCGTCGGCACGGTCGACCTCAGCGGCACGCCGTTCACGCTCGATTCCGGCCAATCGATCACCGGCTTCGGCAACGGCAACGCCATCACCACGACCGGCACCATCCAGCCGGTGAACGTGCAGGGCAATCTCGGCGCCACCGGCGGCGACGTCACCGGCGACGAGGGCGTAGTCAAGAGCACGGGCAGCGATACCCTGCATCTGCTCGGCAGCAACCAAGTGCGCAACATCGCCTTCGACTTCACCGGCGGCAGCGGCTCGGTCTTCACCATCGACCAGAGCGCGGGCAGCTTCAACAATGCCGGCGGCATCGTCATCGAAGGCGTCACGGTCGGCAATGTCGGCGCCGGCCAGACGGCGTTCAAGGTCGCCGGCCTCGACAGCAATTTGTCGATCACCAACAACAACGTCAACGTCGCCGGCACGCTGCTCGACGTCGACGGCGGCGCCGGCAACATCACCGTGACGCGCGGCATCTTGCCCAACAGCGGGCCGGCCGGCACGCTGACCGGCGGCGGCATCTCGATCGCCAATCACGGCGGCGGTCTGATCAATTTCACCGACAAGGTGACTGTTGGCGGCAACGGCGTCTCGCTCACCAACAACGCCGGCACCGTCAACTTCACGGATGTGGACATTTCCACGAACGGCGCGACGGCGTTCAGCGCCAGCGGCGTCGGCACGGTCAATGTCCTGACGGGTACGGTCAATGCCACCAACGCGCAGGCGGTGGCCCTCGACGGCATCGCCGGCAATATCGATTTCGCCTCGACCAGCGCGTCGTTCGGTTCCGGCAGCGGCATCGACCTGCAGAACCTCAGCGGCACGTTCAATTTCGGCACCGGCACGCTGACCAACACCGGTTTGGGCACGGCCTTCAATGTCGGCTCGGGCACCAATGCGAGCGGCGGCAACGCGAACATATCCTACGCGGGCGCCATCGTCAGCAACGGCACCGGCGCGGCGGTCTCGATCCAGGAACTGACCGGCGGTTCTGTGACGCTGTCGGGCAACCTGACCGATGGCCTTGCGGGCGCCGGCGGCAATATCGTCGTTGCCGGCATCGACAACGGCACGGCGGCGACCGTGACCTTCTCGGGCGCGACCAAGCAGATCAGCTCGGGCGCGACGGACGGCGTCAGCCTGATCGGCAACCCGAACGCCACGATCGGCTTCGGCAATGGCGGCCTTGACATAACGACGACGGCAGGAGCGGGTTTTGGCGCGGGCTCCGGCGGCACGATCAGCATCTCCGGCACCGGCAACACCATCACGACAACGACTGGAACCGCGCTCGATCTCGACGGCGCATCGGTCGGCGCGGGCGGCGTTATTTTCGATTCCGTTTCGGTCAATGGCGCGGCGACCGGCGTTTCGCTCAACAATATAGTCGGCGGCGCCATCGATCTCGGCGCGGTCGACCTGCAGAACATCACCTCGCGCGGTGTCGACATATCCGGCACGCTCGGCTCGACCTTGGGCTTCGACAGCCTGAACATCGGGCTCAATGCAGCCAATGCGGTCGGCTTCGACCTCAACGGCGCTGCGCTCGGCACGAGCAACATCAAGGCCGGCAATTTCGACGTCGACGGCGGCAGCTTCGCCGGCACTATCGGCATCGACATGGCCGGCACGACCGGCACCGGCACGATCCAGCTCGGCGACACTGCCAACAACAATCCGGCGGGCCAGACCTCGAAAATCGAAAATGTCGGCTATGGCGTCCAGTTCTCCAGCGCCACCAACGCCAGGCTGGTGTTCGGCGACGGCGCTGGCCTGGCCGAATCGACGATCGCGACCACCGGCGGCCAGGCCATCCATGCCATCGACATCCTGCCGACCAATGGCGACTACAATTTCAACGACGTCACCTTCACCGGCGACACGTCGAATCTGTCCGCTTACAAGGTCTACTACGTCACCACCGACGCCACCGGCGGCGGCGACGGCAGCTTCGTCAATCCAGGCACCTATGCCAACGCCCAGGCGTCCACGGCCAATGTCATCGTGCTGATCGACAAGAACGGCACCGGTAGCCAGGAAACGATCGACCTGAGCGGCACGTCGTTCCAGCTCGATGACGGGCAGGTGTTGCTCGCCTTCGGGCAAAACGATACGGCCATCGATGTCTCGCAGCTCGGTGTCGACACCAGCAGCGGCGCGTCGGCGGCATTCCACTTCACCACGGTGCAGAATTCGCCGATCATCGCCGCACCGGCCGGCATCGACACGCTGCGGCCGATCCTGCAGAGCAACACTGCCGGGTCGGTGATCACCCTGGCGACCAGTGGTACCAGCCCGATCACCGGCGGCATCGAGAATCTCATCATCCGCAACACCGGCACCGGCGCCGGTGTTGCCGTCGATGCGTCGGCCGCGTCGAGTTTCTTCCTCCGCAACAATGACATATCAGCCGGCGGCAGGGCGCTCGACTTCTCCACGACCGGTGCGGCGGCCAACACGCTGCTGCTTTCGATCGACGGCAATACGCTGCGATCGACGGGATCTGCGCTGGCCGCGTCCTTCGCCGGCCAGAACATCAGCGCGACGGACAATTCGATCGCCATCCGCTCCTTCGCCGGCAACACGGTGCTCGGCGGCACCGGCGGCGGCATTGCCTTCGACAATGTCACGTTCGACTCCACTGGCGCCGGCGGCACGGTCAGCGCCGGCACGCTCGACGTCGGCACATCAGGCGCGCGCGTCCAGGGCAACGGCCTTGCCTTCACCAGCACCAGCGGCACGCTCGATCTCGGCACGTTCACCACGTTCAATGATGGCGGCACTGGCGTCCTCGTCGACACCAAGGGCCCCCCGGCCACAACCTTTGCGCTGAACAGCAGCGGCGGCACCGTCGACACCATCAACGGCGTGGCGTTCAATCTCGATCCGCTGACCGTCAGCATGATCGTAAACAGCGTCAACGCCAGCGGCGGCGCCAGCGGCATCATCTTCGACGGCGTCGCCGGCACGTTCACGGTCACGGGCGCGACCACCGTCACCGGCACGACGGGCTTCGGCATCAATGCCACCAGCACCAATACAGGCACCTTCAGTTTCAACGAGGTGACGGTGAACAACACCGCCTCGACGGGCGGCGGCATCGGCTGGGAGAGCGGCACGCTCAACGTCGGCGGGCTCGCCGACATCGATACGACCAGCGGGGCCGGCCTGTTCCAGGGCGGCGGCACCACCAGCTTCAATGGCGGGCTGACAATCGACACCACCACCGGCGCCGGCATTACCGGCCCCGGCGGGACGATCAACATCATCGCCACCGCCGGCAGCGAAACGGTGAATTCCACCAGCTACAAGGCGATCGATCTCACCAATGCCGCCCTCGACGTCGCGCTCGACTCGACGTCGTCCGGCGGCGGCGGTGTCGTCCTGACCAATGTCACCGGCACCGCCGGCCTCGGCACCGGCACGCTGAGCGGCGGCGGTGGCACGGCATTCAGCGTCGGCGGCGGCACCGTAACCACCACCTATGGCGGCAACATCACCCAGGCGGGCAACGCCGCCCTGGTGTCGGTTTCAGCAGGCCATACGGGCACGCTGACCTTCTCGGGCACGCTGTCGGCGAACAACGGCACCGGCCTGCAGTTCGACAATGCCGACGGCACCTACAATTTCAACGGCACGACGACGTTGAATGGCGGCGACGCCGGCATCGATATCGTCAACAATTCGGGCGGCACGTTCAACTTCGGCGCCGGCACTTCGATCACCAACCCGAACAGCACGGCCTTCAACGTCGACGCAAGCGCGGCGAACATCACCTATAGCGGCAACATCACCCAGGCCGGCAATGCCGCGCTGGTCGCCATCGCCGGCCACACCGCGGGAACGATCACCTTCCAGACGGGCACGCTGTCGGCAACCGACGGCCCCGGCCTGCAGTTCGACAATGCCGACGGCATCTACAATTTCAACGGCACCACGACGCTCAATGGCGGCAATGCCAGCGTCGACATCCTCAACGATTCCGGCGGCACGTTCGGCTTCGGCGTCGGCACCTCGATCACCAGCCCGAACGGAACCGCGTTCAGCGTCGATGGCGGTAACGCGACCGTTACCTATGCCGGCACGATCACACAAGGTACCGGCGGCCAGCGCCTGATCGTCGTCGCCGACACCACCGGCGGCGCGGTGAACTTCACCACCGCCCTGGCGAATGGGCTCAACGACACCAGCGGCACCGGCATCGTGGTCGACGGTGTCGCCGGCAACGTCACCGTGAACAACGCCAGCCTGACCGGGACGACCGGCATCACCATCCTTGGCGATGTGGCGAACAACGCGACCGGTACCTATACGTTCAACAACGTCGCTATCGACACGGTTGCCGGCGCGCTGACGAACCATGCGTTCGCCGTCGACGGCGACCAGGGCACGTTTACCAACGACGACGTGAGCGCCACGATCAATCTCAACAATGTCGACATCACCAACCCTGGCGGCAACGTCGCCAACATTCGCGGCATGGCTGGTGGCTCGGTCAATTTCGACAACGCCAGCTCCATCACCCGAAACGATGGCGGACTGGGCATCGTCGCGCTCAGCAATTCCGGCGGCACGATCAATTTCGGCGGCGCGTCGAAAACGCTCTCGACCGGCGCCAACGCCGCGGTGTTACTGACCAGCAACCCCGGTGCGACCATCAACTTCAACAATGGTGGCCTGGCGATCACCACGACGAGCGGCATCGGCTTCGGCGCCACGGGCGGTGGCACGGTGAGCATCACCGGCTCCGGCAACACGATTTCGACCGGCAGCGGCGCGGCGGTCGACATGGACGCCGTCGCTATCGGCGCCGGCGGCATGACCTTCGCTTCCACGAACACGAGCGCCGGCGGCGGCAGCGCCGTGATCCTCGACGCTGTTACCGGCGGACCGGTCAACCTCGGCGGTGGCGCGCTGGTCGGCGGCGGCAGTGCCACAATCCGCATCGGCGACGGTGCCGGCAGCGCCAACACCGGCGGCACGGTGGCTTTCACCTATGCCGGCACCATCACCAGCGGAACCGGCCAGGCGGTCAATATCCAGGATCGCGCCGCCGGCGCCGGCAACATCACGCTGTCGGGCAACATCAGCCACAATGTGGCCGGCCAGACCGGCGTCCTCCTCGACGACAACGCCGCCGGTACCATCACTTTCTCCGGTGCCTCCAAGTCGATCACGTCGGGCAGTTCGGCCGGTGTCAACCTGACCGACAACACCGGCGCGACGATCAACTTCACCAATGGCGGGCTGGTCATCAACACCACCAGCGGCACCGGCTTCGGCGCCACGGGCGGCGGCACGGTGACGGTGACAACCGGCGCCAATCCGAACACGATCACATCCGGTACCGGCACCGCGCTCAACGTCGCCAACACGACGATCGGCGCGAGCGGTCTCACATTCCGGAGCATTTCGGCTAACGGCGCCGCCAACGGCATCGTGCTCAACAACACCGGTGCCAGCGGCGGGTTGACGGTGACGGGCGACGGCGGCGGTGCGAACAATGGCTCGGGCGGCACCATCCAGAGCTCGACAGGCGACGGCGTAAGCCTGACGTCAACCCAGGACGCCCGTCTCGCCTACATGAACCTCACCAATAATCTGGGCGACGGCATCGGCGGTTCGGGCATCAACGGCTTCGTGCTGAACCGGCTCAATATTTCGGGCAACGGCAACGACGCGGCGACCGACGAGTCCGGCATCAATATAACGCAGTTGACCGGAACCGCCTCGAACGACGCACATGCGACTTCGATCAGCAACTCAGTGATCAGCAACAACAACGAGTTCGAAATTCAAATCTCGAACTCTTCCGGCACGCTGACGAACCTCCAGCTTGTCAACAACACCATTTCCAGCAATGGTTTGCCAATCAATGGCAACGCCAGTTCGCCCCATGGCAACCTCGTCAACTTCCTCGGCTTGGGAACATCGACGATGGGGCTGACGGTCGCTGGCGGCAGCTTCACCGGAAATTGGAACGGGGATATCGCCAATCCTCCTCCGACAACCACCGGCACAGGCGTCTTTGCCAACTCCGGCGGCACCGGCATGACCGTGAACGTGTCGGGAGCAATGTTCACCAACAACAATGCGGGCGTCGATGTGTCCACCGATCCGGCAGCGACATCGCTCACCTTCGACATCGAAAACAACACGTTCATCGGAACGCGTTCAACGGCCATCAATCATTTCGACAATGGCAACGGGCCTTTCAACAGGACGGTGAACGGAACGATCAAGAACAACATTATCGGCAATAATGCGGTCACCAATTCAGGTTCGTCCGTCGGCAATGGCATCAGCATCCAGAATGAAGGTGCCATCAACGGCAAGTATCTGATCGACGGTAATCAGATCTATCAGATCGCGACTGCCAACGGCATCAGCGTCAATGTCGGGCTAGCCGGTCTGGCTACGGGTGGCGGTGAAACTGACGTCACCATCACCAACAATACGTTCGACCATATCAATGGCAGCCGCGCGATCACCATCCAGGACAACCAGCAAGCGGGTTTCGGACCTTTCCCCACCATCTGGGCCAATATCCAGGGCAACTCTTTTGCGAACGTAGCCGGGCAAGCCGGAAATGGCCAATTCATGCGCATAAAGCAAACCGCCGGCACGGTGAGGGTGACGCAGGATGCCGCAACAGCGTCCAATGTTGGAACTGAACTTGACAACGCCAACGGCTCAACCGACCCGACAAAGTTCAGCATCTCCGGAACGGTGACATTCTCGGGGGGGCCTGCGCCGTTGCCGACGACCAATCCGTTGCCTTGACCAAGACGAATTGGTCCAGCGAAATTCGATCACGGCAGAGCAAGTTATAAACTGGCTTGCAAAGTAGTTAAATCGGTTGTTCAATAAGAACTGACAAGCATTCCGTGATTAACAGAAATCTTAACTACTGACGAGCTCATGTCGCAGATATTTTCTAGCGATCGTGGATTTCTTACGCTCGAAGCAATGCGCGGGTGGGGCGGTGATGGCGGAACCATTTCTTTCTGAAATCAGAATCATGTCTTTTGTTTTCGCGCCCAAGGGCTGGGCACTGTGCGACGGGCAGCTTCTGCCCATCAACCAGAACCAGGCGCTGTTCTCACTGCTGGGCACCACGTTCGGCGGCGACGGACGCGTCAACTTTGCGTTGCCCGATTGTCGCGGACGCATTCCAATCCATGTCGGCAGCGGTCACGCGCTTGGCGAACGTGGCGGCGAGCAGGCCCATACGCTTTCCATAGCGGAACTGCCGACGCATGTGCATGTCGCGAACGCGTCCAGCACGCAGGGCAACTCGACCAATCCGAATTTCGGCGGCGTCGGCTATGTCCTCGCGAAGGATCCAGGGAATGTTTACGGCCCGCCCGGCAACCTGGCCGCGTTGAACGCCGGGAGCGTATCTGGCATTGGCGACAGCCAAGCGCATCTCAACATGCAGCCCTTTTTGACGCTCAGTTTCTGCATCGCCTTGCAAGGCATTTTCCCGTCGCCGAACTGAGGAAACGCGATAATGGCACAACCCTATATTGGCGAGATCCGTATGTTTGCCGGCAATTTCGCGCCGGCCGGCTGGATGTTCTGCGAGGGACAGCTTTTGCCTATCTCCGAGAACGAGACCCTGTTCCAGTTGATCGGCACCACCTATGGCGGCGATGGCGAGAGCACCTTCGCAATGCCGGATTTGCGCGGTCGTCTTCCGCTCCACCAAGGCAACGGCTTTGTCCTTGCCGAGACCGGCGGCACCGAAGAGACCGTGCTGACCATCTCGCAGATACCGACGCATTCCCACGCGTTTCTGGGAAACACGGGCAACGGATCGCAAGCTTCGCCGCAGAACAACGTTCTCGCAAGCTCGACGTTGGTCAAGCTTTATGCGCTGGAAACGGCTGACGCCAACATGGCAACGTCAGCCATTTCCTCGATAGGCGGCAGCCAGCCGCATACCAATTTTCAGCCCTATCTGTGCGTGAACTTCATCATCTCCCTGTTCGGGATTTTTCCGTCGCCGACTTGAAGAAGGATACTGTCATGGCCGATCCGTTCGTCGCCGAGATCCGCATCTTTCCGTTCAATTTCGCGCCCAAGGGCTGGGCGTGGTGCGATGGCCAGCTGTTGCCGCTGTCGCAGAACACGGCACTGTTCTCGCTGCTCGGCACCACTTATGGCGGCAATGGCACGTCGAACTTTGCGTTGCCCGATCTGCAGGGCCGCTCGCCCATGCACCCAGGACAGGGGCCTGGACTTTCCCTGCATTATCTCGGCGAGGCTGGCGGCTCGGAAACCGTGACATTGCTGGAATCCGAAATTCCGATGCATAATCATGCGATGAGGGGGACTGTTGAAGATGGAACGCAAGGCACACTGACCTCCGGCATTACTCTGGCAACGTCCATTGGCGGTGCGGTTTTTCAATCGACCACAAACGCCAACCTTGTGCCCATGAACAGTAACGCCTTGACGCCCGCCGGCAGTGATCAGCCGCATAACAATCTCCAGCCTTATCTCACCTGCTATTTCTGCATCGCGCTGCAAGGCGTTTTCCCGCCGAGAGGCTGAACTCCGAGCCAACAGGGCAATACCGATCATGGCTACCGAAGACGCTCATCTACCATCCCAGGCGGTGCCCCATGGCCACATGCCCGCCGGCGCGACGTTTTTCGAATTGTCGCGGCTGATGGTCGTCGGCATCGATTCGGCCAAGGGACAATTGATCCAGAAGGCACAGACATCGCCGAACGGACCATGGCCGTCGGCCTGGTCTGTCATCGCGCCCGGCGCCTGGGTGATCATGACCGCGGGTCTCACCAAGGATGGTCGCGTCGCCGTGGTCGCGCAGCCTTCGGGCACCACCAGCCTGTCCTTCATCACCGAGGACGCCAACCAGATCGGCCCGATCGACAAGTGGACCGCGCCGGTCGGCATCGGCGCGCCGCCCGGCGCCTTCAGCTACCAGAAGCTTTCCATGGCGCGCGATGCCGATGGCCGCATCGAGATCTTCCTCACCGACAATCTGGGCCGCGTCTGGTGGATCTACCAGAACCCGGATGTGATCGTGCAGGTGCAGAAGACCATCACGCCGCCCGGCACGACGACACCGATCGTCGTCACCGTCGACGAGCTCAGGCCGCCTGCCCAGCCGTGGAGCGCCTGGATTCAGCTGACCGGCCAGCTTGTGGCGATCACCGCGCTGCGCCAGGCAGACGGCCGCATAGCGCTGTTCGGCATCAACTCCGCCCTCCATCTCTATCGCTGCCAGCAGGCCAAGGCCCAGGCGCTGACGGTCGCCGACTGGACGCCATGGGTGCAGATCGACGCCGGCTACCCCTTCACGGAAATGGCACCTATCATCGGTCCGCTGGGCGGCACCAATCTGTTTGCCATGACGCAGCAGGGCCAGGTCCTGCACACCAAGCAATTGCCGGCCGGCTCCGACACCTGGACGGCCTGGGCGACGCCCGGCTACAGCAGGGTTCCCAAATATACGCTCTGCGCCGGCATCCAGGGCGACGGCGACATCATGCTGGTCGCCTCCGACCAGCAGCATGCTCACTCCTTCAACGCCCAATACGACGCCGCCACCCAGAACTGGTCGGGATGGCGCGATTTCAACGCCTCCGGCGCCAACACCCGCCTGTCGCTCGACTACAATGCCGATGGCCGTCTTGCCTTGTTCTCGATGATGATCCAGAACGACGGCACGAATGGTCTGTGGACCATCAATCAGATGGCCATGGACAGTTCGGAATGGGAGTGGACCTGGACGGCGCTGGCCACCAGCAACCTCAAGCAGATTGCCGTGGTGCGCGACCTGACGCCGCCGGTGTGACGTCAGGCAGCATGACAGAAGCGAAACAGGCGCAGCGGCTCCCGACCTGGCCGCGGTCGCGGCAGGCCGGCCTCGCTTTCCGCGCCGCCGCGGAGGCCGACATGCCGTTCCTGGCGCGGCTCTACTCTTCGACGCGCATGGAAGAGCTCGCCGTGACGGACTGGAGCGAGGCGCAGAAGGCCGCCTTCCTCGACATGCAGTTCCAGGCGCAGCACGCGCATTACCGCAAGCATTATCCCGAGGCCGACTGGCTGGTGGTGGAGCGGGCCGGACAGCCCATAGGCCGCCTCTACATCGAGCGCTGGCCGAGCCAGCACCGCATCATCGACATCGCCTTGCTGCCGGCCCATCGCCGCAAGGGCCACGGCGCCGCACTGCTGCGCGACCTCATCGACGAGGCATGGTCATCGGGCAAATCGGCCTCGATCCATGTCGAGAAGAACAATCCGGCCAGGCGGCTCTATCTCGAGCTCGGCTTCGCAGCGGTCGAGGACAAGGGTGTCTACGATCTCATGGCATGCGCGCCGCCGCGGGGTGGCGCAGACAGTGGGTGAACGGGGACGCCATCCGCTTCGTCATTCCCGGGCCGAGAATCCTGTTCCGGTCGTCGCACAATTCGGCGGTGCTTGTTCGGTATCGATCCTTCGCGCCAGCGTCTCACAAATCGCACCGCTGCTGCGCTCACGCCTGCTTCCAAACTCTAATTGAACACCGCCTCATACAGCCGCCCCGTAGCGTCGGCGGCCACGGGCACGATGAAGATATCGTGGGTCGCGCCACTGCCGGCGAAGCGGTAAGTCGCCTGCGGCAGCGCGGTTTCGCGCGGACCCTTGAACAGCAGCGAGAAACCGCCCCCCGGGCGCGGGCTGGAGGCGATGCGGTTGACCGCGCTCAATTCGAGCGCGATCTGCCTGCCGCCGGCCTCGACGGTGAATGCCTGTCCGACCGCCTGTTCGAAATCCGATGCCGACGCCATGCCACCCCGCCTCAAAGCGCTTGCTGAGCGGGCGGCCAAGGGCAGACCCGCTCCGGTTCCTCATATCCTCGCAATTTCCGGACGCAAGACCGCTACGGCTCCCGGATTTTGCCATGCGAGGCCACTGTCGCCGCTTCGCGGCAAGCTGTCCATAGAGCCATTCCAGGAAAAGTGTGTACGGTCTTCCCGGGAAAGCGCGCAGCGCTTTCCCTGGGGAATTGCGCAAAAACAAAGAGATAGCGCGGCTCGCCGTTTCCGCGAAATGGTGAACCGCTCCAGGGCCGGCATGGTTGCGGGCGTCCCGCAAGGCGATTAGGGCGCAAACGCCAAAATACAGCAGCGCGTGTCCTTTTATGCGCGCCGGCGACGCTGTAGTACTTTGTCCCTGCGCAGGATTGCTTCGAAGCAAGGCCGGCGCGACAAGAACAGACCCCGCTTTGGGAATTCAATGCTGGACGGGCCGGCCTGGTTGGCCGGCGCGAGGAGGAAAACGGACACATGGCTGACAGCGGTGCGAAGACGGAAACGGCGGGCGAGACCTTGCCGCTGTTCTATTCCAGGCCCGAGGCGCTCAATCCGGCGCGGCACGGCTCGCTCGGCCTGACGGCGCGCAGCGATTTCTCCTTCGCCCGCTCGGCGCATGCCATCCCTGTGGTGGCCTCGGAAATGCCGGCGGCGATGCGCTCCTACCCAATCGTTTTCATCGGCGCCGCCAAGGCGCCCGTCATCATCACCGGCCTGCGCCAGGACGAGAACCTGTTCGTCGACGCCGACGGCAACTGGGCCGGGCCGCACTACATCCCCGCCTATGTCCGCCGCTATCCCTTCATTCTCGCCGACGATCCCAAGCAGCCCGGCCGGCTGACGCTGTGCGTCGACCGGGCGAGCGAGCGCGTCATCGACCAGCTGCTGGCGCCGTTCCGCGACGACAAGGTGCTGCCGTTCTTCAGCGGCAACGAGGCGACCGAGGCGACGAAGCAGGCGCTCGCCTTCTGCAACCAGTTCCAGATCGACTTCAGGGCGACCCGCGAGATGGTCGACAAGATCGACGCGCATGCCCTGTTCGCGCCGCGCCAGAGCAAGGTGACGCTGGAAGGAGGCGAGGTGCTGAACCTCACCGATTTCCAGGTGATAGACGAGGCTGCCTTCAACAGATTGAGCGACGAGGCCTTCCTCGACCTGAGAAAGTCAGGCGCGCTCAGCCTGCTCTACTGCCACCTTGCTTCGACCAACAGCTGGACGTCGCTGGTGCATCAGGCGTCGCTGCGCAAGACGGAGGGGGCGAAGAGCGCCTGAACAACCCACGCCGCGATCCTTCGCGGCGCGGCTGGGGAACAAGGTTCGGTGCTAAGCCGCGGCCCGCCTGTCGTGCCGCCCTTCCCTGATCTCCTCCGTGAGCTTGTCGCAGAAGGCCTCGAGATCGCCGGGATTGCGACTGGTGACCAGCCCCTGGTCGGTGACGACCTCGCTGTCTTGCCACAGGCCGCCGGCATTGATCACGTCGGTCTTGATCGACTTGTAGGATGTGACGCGGCGGGCTTTGATGATCCCGGTCTCGACCAGAAGCCAGGGCGCATGGCAGATCGCGCCGACGACCTTGTTGGCCGACCAGAACGAACTGATGAAATCCAGCGCCTTGCGCTCGACCCGCAAGAGGTCGGGATTGATGACGCCGCCGGGCAGAACGATCGCATCGTAGGCATCGGCGCGGGCCTCGTCCAAGGTCTTGTCGACCGGAACTTCGCGGCCCCAATCCTTGTGGTCCCAGCCCTTGATCTTGCCGCTTTCGAGCGACACGATTTCGACCTCGGCGCCGGCCTGGCGCAGCTTGTTCAGCGGTACCTCAAGCTCGGACTGTTCAAAACCATTCGTCGCAAGGATGGCGACGCGCTTGCCGGAAATATCCTGCATCGTTTTTCTCCATGATTGGATTGGATGCAGGGCTAACGAGCCTGAACCGGTACCGTTCCTCGCTGTAACCTTATGTGACCGGAGGGATCTGTGGTGCGCTGTACTGCACCACGGGTCTCCTTTCCTCATCAGCTCTCCTTAGTGAAGGACTGTTACCCTTTTCGTGTCTCAGACTCGGGGTGCACTACGAAATTCTGCTCGCGGATCGCAGCCGCGCGGCAAACGTACAGGCCGCCCCCCGCACCCGGTTTTCTTCCTAGAAGCGGGGCAGGCAGGGCGGCCCTTCATACCAGCGGCTTACTCGATGACGCGGGCTTCACCGACATCTGCGGCCGACGGATCCAGCCCGTAAGCCTTGAGCGCTTCGGCGATAGCCCCGTTCTTCCGGTAGACATCGAGCGAAGCGTCAACCGCCTTAACGAAGCCCTCATTGCTCTTGTCCAGCAGGAAGGCGGTCTGCGACGGGTTCATGGTCGCATCGATGCGCGGATCCGGCTTCAGGACATGCACCTTGTAGTTCTGCCCTTCGTTCTGAATGACAGCGGAGCCGAAGCCGTCGAGCGCCGCCTCAATACGACCGGCATGAAGGTCCTGAGCGAGGTTCAGCGACGACGGATAGGTCTTGGAGCCTTCGTAGAGCTTCTCCATGTCCTGGACCCACAGATATCCTTCCACGGTGCCGACCTTCTTGCCCAGCAGACCGTCGACGGTATCAATGCCGTTGGTCGAGGTGACGGACAGTTGGTCGAGATAGACCGGCGTGGACAGAGCGACGACCTTCGCGCGGGCGGCGGTACGATAGAAGCCGCCAAGCGCGATGTCCGCGCGCCGCGACTGAACTGCGGAAACCGCGCCTGGATATGTGAATATCTCATAAGCGATCTCCAGGCAGTTCTCCTTGGCAAAACGCTTCACGAGATCGCCGTCGATACCCGCGATGCCGCCGTCTTTTTCGAGCGAATACGGAGCGGTGTTGGTGAGCGCGACGGTGAGTTTGCCCGCCGACACGGTTTCGAAAGCATGCTGCGGCTTGCAATCCTGTGCGGACGCGACGCTGGCACCCAAGGCCGTGGCAATGGCTGCGGCCGAGATGATCTTACTCCAATTTTTCACTTTGCTCTCCTCTGACATTGATGGTTTTTGATTGCAGGTCAGCCGAGATGGCTGCCCAGCCTACGTTCGGTGTACGAGACCAGCCACCCGAACGGGACGGTGATGGCGAGGTAGAACAGGCCCGCCAGGATCAGGACATCGAGGTAGAGGTAGGTGGCCGCACCCACGCGATAGGCGCGCGCCAGAAGTTCGGGGATGGCGATCGTGTATGTAAGGGCCGTCGCCTGGAAGATGAGAATGGCAAAGCCCATCAGCGCGGGTATTGCGAACAGGATTCCCTGGGGGACCACCACGAAGCGCAGGATGTCCCGGCGGGTCATGCCGAGCGCCAAGCCCGCCTCGATCTCACAATGCGGAACCGCGTTCAGACCGGCCCGAAGGATCTCGCTGGTGTAGGCGCCTGTCGTTAGCGCCAACGCAATCACGCCAGAGGTGAAGGCACTTACGGTCATCCCCGAAGCAGGCAATCCATAGTAGACCATCTGCAGGACGACGAGTGCAGGCGCGCCGCGCCCGATCTCGACCAGTACCACCGCGAAATAGCGGACGAGCCTGTTTCCAGAGGAGGAGGCAAGCGCAAGAACGAGACCGATAGGCAATCCGAACAGCAGCGCCAGGCCCGCCAACTGGAGACTGACAAGAACTCCTTGGAAAAGCTGGGGGGACCAGTCCAGCCAGTTGGCCAGCATCTCGCTCATTTCGCTTGCCCTCTTGAGCGCAGCCGCTCGTCCACGGCGCGTGCCAACACGACAATGGGTATCGACAGCGCGATGTAGAGAAGCGCAGCGAAAATGAACGGCATGAAGCTGCCGCCTCCGCCTTGGGCCTGCTGCGATGCGTACATCATCACGTCGCGGACACCGATCGTGGAGGCCACGGTCGTGTCTTTGAGCAGGCTGACAAGAAAGGTCGCCATGGGCGGAACCGAGACGCGCAGGACCTGCGGCGCCAGGATGTAGCGCAGCGTATCCAGGCGCGTCATACCGAGCGCCGTGGACGCCTCCCGCTGGCCCTTCGAGAGGGCCAGGAAGCCACCCCTGTAGATTTCAGCGAGATAGGCCGTTGATACCAGCCCCATACCCAGGATGGCAGCCTGATAGGAACTGAGAACGATCACTCCGCTGCCCAATCCGAAGAAGATAATGAACAGCCAGACGATCGGCGGGATTCCCCGGACAACGTCGATGTATATGCGCGCCGGCATGCTTAGAAGGAGCCACCGGGAACGTCGCATCAGCACCAGCGGCACGGCTGCGATGGCCCCGACTGCGAAAGCGCCGAAGGTCACCAGCAGCGTGGCCGGAACGCCTCTGAGCAGTGAAACCAGCAGGTCGATCATCTGCGATCGACCACGGCACGGAAGAACTGCCGCGTGCGCGGCGACGACGGGTTGCGGATCACGGCATCAGGCGGACCCTGCTCGATGATCTCTCCATTGGCCATGACGATCACGCGGTCGGCGACGTCTGCGGCAAAGGCGATCTCGTGCGTGACGATGATCATTGTCATGCCTTCCTGGGCGAGCTCGCGCATCACGGCCAACACCTCAAGCCCGAGTTCGGGATCCAGGGCGCTCGTGGGTTCGTCGAAGAGCATCACCTTGGGGTCAAGAGCCAGGGCGCGTGCGATCGCGATACGCTGCTGCTGGCCACCCGACAGGCGCGCCGGGTAGGAGTGCGCCTTGTCCGTAAGGTGTACGCGTTCGAGCAATTGGGCGGTGCGCGCGTCCGCCTGCTCCCTGGTGCGCCCCAGAACCCGCATCTGCGGCAGCGAAATGTTGCGCTGCACGGTCATGTGCGGAAACAGGTTGAAGGACTGGAAAACCATCCCGGTGGAACGTCGGAGCCTCAACAGCTCTCCGGCGGACAGATTGCGGTCGACCGAAAACCGGATGGCGCCCACTTCGAGGGTACCGGATGACGGCTGTTCGAGCATGTTGATCGCACGCAGCAGCGTGCTCTTCCCCGCGCCGCTGGGTCCGACGATCGCCACGACCTCGCCGCGCGTAATGTCGAGCGAGACGTTTTTCACGGCGTGATGGCCGCCATAGATCACGTTGATGTTCTTGATGCGGACGATGTTTTCTGCCTCGGGCATGGCTTCTTTGTCCTTGCGCTAACGCCGGTGTCCTACTGGTCAAGCCGCCGCAGTATGTACGGCGGGGACGTTTCTTTCCGGCGTTGGAGCGAGACTCTCGGTGCCTGGGATCGATGCGGGAGAGCCCTTGAGCACCCAGTCCGCGACGATCAGGCCTATCACCGGCGCGAGCTGGATCCCGTAGCCGCCCGCACCGGCCGCGGTGATCAGACCGGGCTCGGACTGATCGACTGGTCCGACATGGGGACGGTGGTCGGCGGTGACAGGGTAGAGGCCTGCCCAGCCCCGGCCGAGCCGGGCGCCCGGCAGATCAGGCACGCGCTCGATCAGCATCTCGGCCAGCATGACCTTGGACCCTTCCTCGCACTGCTCGTTGTAATTGTCCGGATCCTCGGGCGAGGGCGAACTTACCTTGTGTATCTCGGCGATGAGCTCGCTCGCTTTCTCGTGCCGAAAGTTGAGTCCGGTGCCCTGCCCGTTCACCAGATCCATGACCATCGGCATTGTGTAGGGGAGCGGCGCGTCCAGGTGGATTGTCAGCGCCTCGTGGCGCTCGGGGTGGATGTGAAGCGTCTGTCCAAGCATCTCGGCAACGCGTGGCGCCCAGGCGCCTGCCGCGTTCACGACGAAGTCGCAGCCGATCGGACCCTTGCTGGTGTCCAACCGATAGCCACCGGATGTCCGCGCGACACCAAGCAGCTTGCGGAACTGGAAAACCTCGGAGCCGAGCTTCTTCACCTCTTGCGCCAGCAACGTGCACATTTCGTGGGGATCGAGGAAGCCGTCGTCCGGCCCGAAGATGCCGCCTTCGAGCCCATCTGAACTCAAGTGCGGCACGAGCTGCTGGAGCTCGTTCGCCTGGTAGACCCTGGACCTGAAGCCGGCATCGCGCTGGATCTCCACCGAGCGGGCGAACAGTTCCATCTGCTCGGAGGTGCGCGCCAGACGCAGATAGCCGATAGGGTTGAAGCCGAGACCGAGGCGCTCCTGCCATCGACGGATGCGCTGCACGGATTGCATGCGCAGCTGGATCTCGAACGAATCCGTCAGCTGTGTGCCAACGACGCCGACCGAGCGGCCGCTGGATCCTGACGCAATGGATTGTGCGTCGATGACGGTGACGCGAGCGCCCTGTTCCGCGAGCGCGTGCGCAGAGCACATGCCGAGGGTGCCTGCACCGATGACGACGACGTGAGGAGAAGCTGTCATGTGACTTCCATCTGTTGCTGCGTCGTCCCGTGCCGGATGGATCCGGCGCCGGACGCGCTACGTCATTGCTTCGCCGCGATTGCTGCGAGGGCGCCGTCGATTGCGGAAAGGATTTCGCGTGCGTCTTCCTCGGTCATCGAGGTGGAAAGCGCGAAGAGTCCGTAACTCGCCGAAAGCACGCCGCGGTCGAGCAGACCCTTGTGGAACAGGTCGAGCTTCGTGCGTTCGGACGCACCCGGATAGACCGACCGATAGTCCGTGATCGGCAACGCCGTGAAATGGACTTTGAAGAGCGAGCCGAGACCGACGCACTGCCCGTTGAGGCCGTGGCGAGCAAGCGAGGCCGTGATGCCGTCGCGAAGCAGGCTGCCGATAGCGTCCAGATGCGCGAAGCTGGCCGGGGTCAACGCGCGCATCGCCGCCAGACCGGCTCGCATCGTCACCGGGTTCGCGGTGAAGGTGCCGCCATGCGGCAATGCAGGCTTGCCTCGCGTTGGATCGAACACCGCCATCACGTCGGCGCGGCCGCCGACGGCGCCGACCGGGAACCCTCCGCCGATGATCTTGCCGAGAGCCGTCAGATCGGGCGTGATGCTCCACAGGCCCTGCGCCCCCGAATAGCCAAGGCGGAGCGAGATCACCTCGTCGAAGATCACCAGCGAGCCGGCGGCATGAGCGATCTCGACCATCGCGTCGAGATAGTCCTTCCGCGCGGGAATAAGTCCGGCGCGGTTCGGCATCGGGTCGATCAGAACACCCGCTATCGTGTCGCCATGCGCGTCGAAGACGGCACGCAACGCCTCCGTGTCGTTGAACGGCACCGCGATGACGTCGTCGAGAACTCCCTTCGGCGTGCCTTTCGCGTATGCCGTCGAGGCAGGCATGTCGCCCCAGTTGGCGGGCGAGCTGTCCAGGCTGACTTCCGCGAAATCGTAGGAGCCATGGTAGGCACCTTCGATCTTGACGATCTTCGGCCGTTCGGTGAACGCCCGAGCCGCCTTGATCGCCATCATGACGCCTTCCGTGCCGGAGTTGGCGAAGCGAACCTGCTCGACCGACGGGAGGCGCTCCACCAGCAGTTCAGCAAGATCAAGTTCGCTCTCGGTGGGCGCTCCGAAAGCCGATCCCCGGGGCATCTGGTCCACCACCGCCGCCGTGACGGCGGGATGGCCGTAGCCATGGATCATGGCCGTGAAATTGTTGATGCAGTCGTAGTAGACGTTTCCATCGACGTCCCAGACGCGGCAGCCCTCGCCGCGCTGGGCATAGATCGGAAACGGGTCGATGAAGACCGTTGTCCGGGTGTTCCCTCCCGGCATGACCTTGCGGGCCCGTTCGAACATCTCGCGGGATTTCGACATTGAATCTGGATAGTGGCGCATAATCTTGTAAACCGATGAAGGAGACAGCCTTGGATGGCCGCGGCGAAGAGCGCGACCTCTTTCGATCACCTGGTCATGATCGTGTGGCTCTGCTCGCGCAGGTACTGTGGCAGGAACCACGAGCCGAGACCGCCCTTGCCGCTGACCCCGGTGCCCTTCCAGCCGCAGAATGGCTGCGCGCCTGGCCATGCACCCGTCGTCGCGCCGCTCGCACGGTTGGCGTAGAGAACCCCTGCTTCGGCGGTGTCGAGGAAGTGACGCAACTCTTCCTGGTCGTTGGTAAAGATGCCGGCGGATAGTCCGTAGGCGATGTCGTTGCCCTCTTCGATCGCGGCATCGAGACTATCGAAACCGCGGACGACCACGAAAGGCATGAAGAGTTCGTCGCGGGTCAGCCGGCCCGGACCATCAAGTTCGACGACCGTCGGCAGGACGTAGTTGTCCGCAAAGCCCTGGCCCAGGGCGGCGCCCCCAAAATGCACCTTGCCTTTGCCCTCGACTTCCGACAGCGCGGCATGGAAACGGGCGACTGTGGCGTCGCCATAGACAGGGCCCATAAAAGTCTCGGCGTTGCGAGGATCTCCGACCACCAGCTTTGCGGCGAATGCTACCAGCTTCTCGATGAATTCCGCCTTGACTTTCTCGTCGACATACACGACCGAGCATGCGGAGCACTTCTGGCCTTGCAGGCCGAAAGCGGAGCGCGCCACCCCCTGCGCCGCACGGTCGAGGTCGGCCTTGCTGGTTACGTAGGCGGGGTTCTTGCCACCCATTTCGGCGATGACGGGCTTCATGTGGGGCAGCGTTGCCATATGACGGAAGATGCTCATGCCGGTCTTATGGGAGCCCGTGAATGCAACGCCGTCGATGCCGTTGTCGGTGGCAAGAAGGCGCCCCACCTCTCCATCGCCAAGCACGATGTTGAAAACACCTTCGGGCAATCCCGCCTTGCGAAGCGTTTCGGCAATCAGCAATCCGGTCAGCGCGCAACCCGGCGACGGCTTGTAGACCACCGCATTGCCTGTCAACAGCGCACCCGAGACCATGCCGATCGACAAGGCGAGCGGAAAGTTGAAAGGAGCGATGACCGCGAAGACGCCATAGGGCTTCATGACGCTCGTAGCGGTCTCGTTTTCGACCAACATGTTCATCGGCCGGACGAACCCGTTGTTCGCCTTCATCTCCGATGCGTAGTACTCGACCATGTCGAGGCATTCCTCGGCTTCGCCGACTGCCTCGAGGCGGGACTTTCCGATCTCGTATAGCGCTGCCAAACCAAGGTCATACTTCCGCTCCGCCAGCGCCTCTCGCCAGCGGGCGCCGAATGCAAGGCGATCGTCCAGCGTCGAACGGTTCCAAGCCTTCGCGCCGGCCCGGGCAGCCTGGATCGCCGACTTGACGTCTGACGGGGTTGAAACCGGGAACTTGCCGAGAGAGATCTTCTTGTCGATAGGGCTCAGGATTTCTTTCCGAGCGCCAGTCGCAAACGGCGTCGACCACTCGCGACCCAGTGTGTTCTTCTCGAAATCCGGGATCATTGCGTCGAGGTGAGCGTGAACCGGGGAAAAATCCACTCCGATGTTCGAGTAGGTCACACGCGGGAGTTCAGCCATTTCAAGTTCCTCCGAAAATCGGTATTTAGTCCGATAATCAGGATTTGGCTTGCGAGTCAATCGAGGGGACCATAAAATGGGTATAATACCGAATTTCGGAATTTGCGAGGACATTTCCCGGTTCGGATTGCTAACCGAGCCCGACCGATCGGGGCGTGCGGCCGTTCGGCTATTCCACGCAGCTCCGGGCTCAAGGCGCGGCGGAATAACAAGGGACCGACCTTGCCCCTCATGTCTGTTTTGAACGATAACCTTCTTGCAGTTGCAATTGTCAGATCGGCGTAGGTGCCCTTGAATACGAAATCAAAGAAGCCGAGCGCCAAGGACAGCCCCCTCGAGCGCTACATCTCGATCATGGAGACGGTCGCGCCGTTCGAGCATGGCCTGACGGCGATCGAACTCGAAACGACGCTTGGATTGCCCAAAACCACGATCAACAGGCTGCTGCATGCCTTGATCGAAAGCGGGATGATCACCGCCGAGAGCGTTCGCAATCGGACATACCGTCTCGGCGATCGCCTGTTGCAGCTGCTACAGATGTCTCCGGATAGCGGCTGGCTGACGACGCTCGCGCAGCGACCGCTTCAGGATTTGGCCGACCGCACCGGCCAGTCGGCGTTCCTGTCGAAGTTCGACGGTACCGAAGTGCGCTCGGTCACCTGCGTCGCGCCCGACACTCCGGTCCGGACCTATGTCATGCCGGGCATGGCCATGCCTGTAAATGCGACCGCTTCGGCCAAGGCGATCCTTGCGTTTCATCCGCAGGAGACCGTGAAGAGGATCCTGGCGACGGAGCTGCGCAGCTACACCGATCGGACGAAAACGAAGATCGCGGAGTTGACCAGGGAATTGGCCGACGTTCGGGAGCAGGGTTACGCCATGGACCTGGCCGAGCATGTTCCGGGCCTGGGCTCGATAGCATTTCCGATAAGGCCGACGAGCGGTGAGGTGATATACGCGGTGGGACTTACGGGACCCTACGGTCAGATCATAGAGCAAAACTTCAAGCAGCATTGCGCAGCGCTCGCGGAGGCCGCCCAGCGCATGGCGAAGCTGGCGCAGATGCACGCCTACAACGGATCGGCTATGGCCGCAAAGAATGCCGCCGCGGATCAGCGACAGGGCGGTGCGTGAGCGGCCGGTCACTTGCGCGAAGACACGTCGCGCTTTGAACCGAGAATGTAGTTTCGCGATCTCCGTCTCGACGGCGGCGAATGTCCGGCTCCCACCCTCCGATCCGCGACCTTGATCTTCCATCGACAAGATCATGGGTGGGAACATGCTCTCCTATCTCGAGCGACTTGGACGCTAATTCCCTCCATGGCAGCGCCCTAACGCAGCACTGCCCGCAGTTCAGCTTGGAGTGCACGCAACGGCTCCAGGTAGAGCGCAACGAGATTGCCGACACCCACTTGTGTCGCCGCAACGCCAACGTTCACGGCTGCGATCACCGTCCCGCGCACGGTCATCAACGGCACGGCGATCGAGCGCAATCCGAGCTCGACCTCCTGATCGATCAACGCGAACCCTTGCGTCCGCACCCGCCCCAACTCCGCAAGGATGGTGTCGGGGTCAGTCAAGGTGTGAGCAGTCCGCGCCGGCAGGGCATGGGAAGATAGAAGATGTGCAGCGCGTTCCGGAGGCATGGCTGCCAGGAGCACGCGCCCCATGGAAGTGCAGTATGCCGGAAGCCGCGAGCCGGGCATCAGCGCGATCGACATCACCTTTCGCTGCGCCGCGCGCGCGACGTAAACGACGTCGGTGCCGTCCAGAATCGAGACGGACGAGCTTTCGCCGAGCCGCTCCGAAAGGTCATCCAGCAAAGGCTGCACCAGATGCGGCAGCGGCATGGTTGCCAGACAGGCTGTCCCGAGCCTCAACACGCGCGGAGTGAGCGTGAAGAACTTTCCGTCGTAGTCGGCGTAGCCGAGATGGGAAAGCGTAAGGAGACAGCGTCTGGCTGTCGCCCTGTCGAGACCGGACGCATTCGCGACGTCCGTGATCGACTGCCGTGGCCGTTCCACCGTGAACGTCTCTATGACGGACAACCCCTTGGCCAAGCCACCCATCGTGTCTCGTTCGGAAATGGGCATCCATTCACCTTGTGCGATATGTCAACAAACGAATGATATCGCACAAGCCGGCTTGCCGAAAGATCTCGTCTGCCGATACGTGTGGCGGCGAAATCCATCTTGGTGCCGGGAAAGGCAGGTTACGTGGACAAGACAATCGCGAGCCTCGCGGAAGCAGTGGCAGTCGTCCAAGACGGCATGACCGTCATGATCGGCGGCTTCGGCGGCGCAGGTGCTCCGATAGAGCTGATCCACGCCCTGATTGACCATTTTCGCGCTACCGGCGCCCCGAAAAACCTTACGATCGTCAACAACAATGCAGGGAACGGACGGATCGGCATCGCCGCCATGATCGACAATGGCATGGTCGCCAAGATGATCTGCTCGTTCCCGCGCTCGTCCGATCCGCGGGCATTCACCGAGCGGTACCTCGCCGGGAAAATCGCGCTCGAACTGGTTCCACAGGGGACCCTGGCCGAACGAATCCGCGCCGGTGGCGCGGGCATCCCGGCTTTCTACACGCCGACGAGCTACGGGACCGACCTCGCGGCCGGCAAGCCTGTGGCCGAGTTCGAGGGGCGCCACTATGTGCAGGAACGTTGGCTGAAGGCGGATGTGGCCCTCATCAAGGCGGAACTTGCCGACCCTCATGGTAACCTCACCTACAGGAAGGCGGCACGCAACTTCTCGCCGCTGATGGCGATGGCCGCACGCACGACCGTCGTTCAGGCGCGCCGGATCGTCCAGCCCGGTGCGATTGATCCTGAGCTGGTCGTGACGCCCGGGATCTTCGTGGACCAGGTGATCGAGGTCTCGAACCCGATGCAGGAAGAGACGCTTATCCGCCAAGGGGTCGCATACGCATGACAGTCAAGCTGACCAACGCGCAGATTGCATGGCGCGCCGCGCAGGACATTGAGGACGGCGCTTATGTGAACCTCGGCATAGGCTTTCCCGAGATGGTGGCGAGCTTTCAGCCGCCTGGGCGCCGGGCGATCTTCCACACCGAAAACGGCATCCTCAATTTTGGCGAAGCCCCGGCGGCAGGCGACGAGGACTGGGATCTGATCAATGCGGGCAAGAAGGCGGTCACGCTCAATCCGGGCGCTTCGTTCTTCCACCATGCCGACAGCTTCGCGATGGTGCGTGGCGAACATCTCGACGTTGCCATTCTCGGCGCCTACGAGGTGGCCGAGACCGGTGACCTTGCGAACTGGAGCACAGGACCCAAGGGCATACCAGCGGTCGGTGGTGCCATGGATCTGGTGCACGGAGCAAAACGCGTGGCCGTCATCACCGATCACGTCACCAAGGACGGTCGTCCGAAACTGGTGAAAGCCTGCAGCCTTCCCCTGACCGGCGTGCGCTGCGTGACGAGGGTCTACACGAGCCTTGCGGTCATAGACATCATCGATTGTCGTTTCGTGCTGCGCGAGAAGCTGCTTGCGATGAGCTTCGATGAATTGCAGGCGCTGACCGGCGCAGAGCTTAAGGTCGATGGCGAAATCAAATCCTTGGCGGCACCGGAGCTCTGAATGACCGAGGCCTTCATCTGCGACTACATCCGCACCCCGATCGGCAGGTTTGGCGGTTCGCTGTCCTCGGTCCGGGCCGACGATCTCGGCGCGGTGCCGCTGCGAGCGCTGCGGCACCGCAATCCAGGCCTGGACTGGTCCGCGGTGGATGAGATCATCTTTGGCTGCGCCAACCAGGCAGGCGAGGACAACCGCAATGTCGCGCGCATGTCATCGCTGTTGGCTGGACTGCCGATCGAAGTCCCCGGCAGCACCGTCAACCGCCTGTGCGGTTCTGGAATGGACGCCGTGGGCATCGCTGCACGGGCCATCAAGGCCGGCGAAGCCGACCTGATCATCGCCGGTGGCGTCGAATCCATGAGCCGCGCGCCGTTCGTGCTTCCGAAGGCGGGCGAGGCGTTCTCGCGCAACGCCGAGATTTACGACACCACGATCGGTTGGCGCTTCGTCAATCCATTGATGAAGAAGCAGTACGGCGTCGATTCGATGCCGGAGACGGGTGAAAACGTTGCGGAAGCCTTCAAGGTCAGCCGCGCCGATCAGGATGGCTTCGCCGCACGCAGCCAGGCCAGGACCGCCGCCGCTCAGGAAAATGGCCGGCTCGCGCTGGAGATCACGCCGGTGACTGTGCCCCAGCGCAAAGGCGATGCGATCGTGGTTGATCGCGACGAACATCCACGCGCCGGAACGACAACCGAGTCGCTCGCCAAGCTTGCAGCGCCGTTCAAAAAGGAAGGCGGCACCGTCACCGCGGGCAACGCCTCTGGCGTGAACGACGGCGCGGCAGCGCTGATCATCGCGTCCGAAGCCTCCGTCAAGGCATTCGGGCTCACACCGATCGCCCGGATTCTGGGCGTCGCGACGGCCGGGGTTGCCCCACGGATCATGGGAATCGGTCCGGCTCCGGCGACACGCAAGCTTTGCGCGCGGCTCGGCATCGCGCCTTCGGACTTCGATATCATCGAGCTGAATGAAGCATTTGCCTCCCAAAGCATCGCCGTGCTCCGCGAACTCGGGATCCCCGAGGACGCGGAGCATGTGAACCCGAACGGCGGAGCGATCGCGCTCGGGCACCCGCTTGGGATGTCGGGCATTCGCATCACCGGCACTGCCGCGCTCGAGTTGCGGTCCCGAAAAGCACGACTGGCCCTGGCCACGATGTGCATCGGTGTCGGACAGGGTATCGCGATCGCTCTGGGCAGTGCGTAGCGGAGATGGTGCGACAGTCCGAGTCAGGCGGATTGCATCGATCCGCAGCAAAGCAGCCACGGGTATGGATCGGTTGACGTTTGTCAGCTTGTCGATTCGCTAACAGACCAGAGCTATGGCGAGCCGACAAGATCGTGCCTTGGCTCGCCAAGTCATGGGAGATATCAATGACCTACGCGCAAAAAAGAAGCGCCGCACTAGGCGGCGCTTTCTTTTAATTGCTTAATTCCCCAAGAGGAAACTGGAGCGGGTGAAGCGATTCGAACGCTCGACCCCAACCTTGGCAAGGTTGTGCTCTACCCCTGAGCTACACCCGCTCGCGCGGCTTTGGGCCGCAAGCCGGGCCTATATGGCTGAAGAGCGCGGCGATTGCAACAGGGAAATCGCAGGCTTTTTTCAATGCGCCGGACGAGGCCGGCAAGGCCGCCGGCGGCAGCCGGAAGGATTCGGCGCCGCGTCGCGCGGCGGTCTTGTCTCGACCATGTCATTGGCCCTAAACGGCATGGCTGGAAACCAGCCGAAGACGAGAACCCCATGCCCAGGACCGAAGCCGAGCTCTTTGCCTTTCTTGCCGAACTCGGCATCGCCGTTTCGACGAAACGCCATCCGCCGCTCTATACGGTCGCCGATTCGCAGGCGCTGCGCGGCGGAATCGCCGGCGGCCACACCAAGAACCTGTTCCTGAAGGACAAGAAGGACGCCTTCTTCCTGGTCACGGTCGGCGAGGATGCTGTCGTCGACCTGAAGCAGATCCATCATGTGATCGGCGCCGACGGCCGCGTTTCCTTCGGCAAGCCGGAGATGCTGATGGAGCTTCTGGGCGTCGCCCCGGGCGCAGTCACGGTGTTTGGCCTGATCAACGACACGCAGCACAGGGTCAGGGTCGTGCTCGACGAGGCGCTGATGCGGCATGCGGTGATCAACGCGCATCCGCTGACCAATGAGGCGACGACGTCGATCGCATCGGGCGACCTCGTCAGATTCGTCGAGGCAACCGGGCACGATGCTGCTATCTTGAAAGTCTCGGCATGATCGCCACATGGATGGCGAAACCGGTTTCCAACCAAGGACAGTGCGCCGATCCGCTGGCGCCACCGAAAGGGCGACGACATGAGTGACAACAATCCGTTTGGCGGCTCCTTTGGCAACAGCGGCGGCCAGTATGCCACGACGGTGCAGTATGGCGGCGGCGCGGAACCGCAGAAACCTGCGGCCGGCGCCGCCCCCGCCGGCGACGTCATCAAGGATACGACCACCGCGGCCTTTGCCGCCGATGTCATCCAGGAATCGCGCCGCCAGCCGGTGCTGGTGGATTTCTGGGCGCCGTGGTGCGGGCCGTGCAAGCAGCTGACGCCGCAACTGGAAAAGGCGGTCCGTGCCGCCGGCGGCAAGGTCAAGCTGGTCAAGATGAACATCGACGACCATCCCTCGATCGCCGGCCAGCTCGGCATCCAGTCCATTCCCGCGGTCATCGCCTTCAAGGACGGCCAGCCGGTCGATGGCTTCATGGGCGCCATCCCCGAGAGCCAGATCGCCCAGTTCATCGACAAGGTCGGCGGCAAGGGCAATGGTGCGGCTGATGTAACCGAGGCGCTGGCGGCGGCGGCCGAGGCGCGCGCTGCCGGCGACGTGCAGACGGCGGCCGACATCTATGACGCCGTGCTCGAGCAGGCGCCGGAGACGATCGAGGCGATAGCGGGGCTAGGCGAATTGCTGTTCGAGGCCGGTGATACCGAAGGCGCCGAGGCGATGCTGGCGCGGGCGCCGCAGGCCAAGGCCGATGCGCCGCCGCTGGCCGCGCTGCGCGCCAGGATGACCTTGGCCGCGCAAGCGTCCGAACTCGGCAACCCGGCGGAGTTCGAGCGCCGGCTGGCTGAGAATCCCGGCGACCATCAGGCCCGCTTCGATCTGGCCATGGTCCAGAACGCCAGGGGCGAGCGCGATGCGGCCGCCGACAATCTCCTGGCCATCATCAAGGCTGACCGCGGCTGGAACGAGGACGGCGCCAAGGCGCAATTGCTGCGCTTCTTCGAGGCCTGGGGCATGACCGACGAGGCGACGCTTGCCGCGCGGCGCAAATTGTCGTCGCTGCTGTTTTCCTGAGCCGGCGCGGCCGAATGGTCGCGCGGGGCTTGCACCCGGCGCCGGCCGCGCCAGATAGGACGAATCCGGCCCGCCTTTCCCTCGGGAAGCCAACAACCCCGGGCAGCGACAGGCGGATCGCGGCATGGAGGCGCTTCCCAGGCGAAGCGATCGGAGGAACGAGGTGCAAGCGGGAAACGCTCACTACCGGCTCGCCAGGGATCTGCCGTCGACCATCCCGGTCTTTCCGCTCGAGGGCGCGCTTCTGCTGCCGGGCGGCCGCATGCCGCTCAACATCTTCGAGCCGCGCTACCTGCAGATGGTCGACGAGGCGATCGCCGGCTCACGGCTGATCGGCGTCATCCAGCCCAGCCTCGACGGCGCCTTGCGCGACGATGGCGAGCCGGAACTCTGCAATGTCGGCTGCGCCGGCCGCATCATAGCGCTTTCCGAGACCGGCGACGGCCGCTACCTGATTTCGCTGCAGGGTGTGTGCCGGTTCCGTGTCACCCATGAGCTGACGGTCAAGACGCCGTTCCGCCAAGGCAAGATCGCCCCCTTTCTCGCCGATCTCGACGACGACCAGGCGGCCGCCGAGGTCGACCGGCCGGCGCTGCTGCGGGCGTTCCGCTCCTATCTGCAGGCCAACGACCTGGAGGCCGACTGGGAAAGCGTCAGCCGGGCCGAAAACGCCATGCTGGTCAACGCGCTGTCGATGATGGCGCCCTATGGACCGGCCGAGAAGCAGGCGCTGCTCGAAGCGGCCGATCTCAAGACCCGCGCCGAAACGCTGATCGCCATCACCGAAATGGCGCTGGCGCGCGAGAACGAGGATTTTGGCTCGAGCCTGCAGTAGGATGTTGAGAGAGGGCACGATGGCGGCGGATGGGCGTGACGGAAAGAGAGCGAATGTCGACCCCAGGATGCTGGAGCTGCTGGCTTGCCCGCTGACCAAGGGGCCGCTGGCCTGGGATCCCGAGCGCGGCGAACTGATCTCGCGGGTCGCCAAGCTCGCCTATCCCGTGCGCGACGGCATCCCGATCATGCTGCCTTCGGAGGCACGGAGCATCTCGGCGGAAGACGTGCTGCCGCCGCGGCTGGGCGGGCCGGCCGGCTCGACGTGAAAATTATCAAGGTCGGCATTCTACGGCGCCCCCCTCTGCCCTGCCGGGCATCTCCCCCTCAAGGGGGGGAGATCGAATGTCACCTCCGCCTTCGCCAATCTCCATTGTTGCAGGAATTGGCGGAGCGTTGAAACTGCCAATCTCCCCCTTGAGGGGGCGAGGAGTGGTCCATGAAGTGGACGCAAAGCCAATTGCTTGGCTTTGCGAACGAAGAGCGCCCGAAGCGACAGCGAAGGGCCGGGTCCGGCAGGCCAGAGGGGGGCTCGCCCGCCAGCGTCAAGTTTCGCACCGCTGCGGTGCGGAGACGTCGCGGCATGAATCCTCGCGCCGCGTCGCTTCGCTCCTTGCTCCGCCGGTGGATGACGAAGGCACCGATGTGCCTACTGAAAATTGCGGCCCCTGGGCATGACGCTTTCCGCTTCTTCCGACAGTGTTGCCAAATCCTGCCCGGCCGGTGGGTTCCGCATCGCGGGCCGGCCGGGACGATCCGGATCCTCCCTCGAGGCGTGCCCCTGAGAACCGGCGCCCGGCAAACTGGCCTGGTCGACCTTCTCCAGCAGCACCGTCAGCCAAGGCGTCAGATCCTCGATCTTCTCGGCGACGATGTGGACGACATCCGATTCCGACTGCAATTTGCCGGTGACCTTGACGAAGCGCGCGCCCATGACGATGGGCCGGAAGCGGTCGAAGGTCCGCTGCCAGAAGATGACGTTGGCAACGGCCTCGTCATCCTCCAGCGTCAGGAAGACCGCATTGCCCTTGCCGGGGCGCTGCCGCACCAGAACGAGCCCGGCGACCGAGACGCGCCGTCCGTCCCGCACCGAGCACAGCCTGGCATTGGGCGTCACGCCGGCCCGGTCGAGCCGTTCGCGCAGGAAGGCGACCGGGTGCGCCTTCAAGGACAGGCCAAGCGAGCGGTAATCGTGGATGACATGCTCGCCGAGCGGCATTTTCGGCAGCTTCGTCTCCGGCTCCAGCTCGCGTAGCCGCAGCGCCGGCCGGTCGAAAAGCGGCAGCTTTTCGGCGGCACTCTTGCCGTCGAGGGCGCGCACCGCCCAAAGCGCGGCGCGGCGGTCGAGGCCGAGCGAGCGGAAGGCATCGGCCTGCGCCAGTCTCTCGATCTCGGCGACATTGAGGCCGGAGCGCAGCCAGACATCCCGCACGGATGCGTAGCCTGAACCGCGCCGCTCGACGAAGGCGTCCATGCGCTCCTTGGAAAATCCCTTGATCTGCCTGAAGCCGAGCCGCACCGCGTGCTGCGTCGCGATGACGCCGCGCATTTCGGTATGGCGCGGCAGGATGCGGGCCGGGTCGAAAGCCGCCTGTTCCAGCGTGCAGTCCCAGACCGAGAAATTGACGTCGACCTCGCGGATGTCGACGCCATGGTCGCGCGCATCACGAACAAGCTGGGCCGGCTGGTAAAATCCCATCGGCTGTGAATTCAGGATCGCGGCGCAGAACACGTCGGGATAGAAGGTCTTGAACCAGCAGGAGGCATAGACCAGCAGCGCGAAGGAGGCGGCATGGCTTTCGGGAAAGCCGTATTCGCCAAAACCCTCGATCTGCTTGAAACAGCGTTCGGCGAAATCCCGGGTGTAGCCCTTGCCGACCATGCCGTCGATCATGCGCCGGCGGTAATTGCCGATCGTGCCGGTGCGCTTGAAGGTGGCCATGGCGCGGCGCAACTCGTCGGCCTCGCCAGGCTTGAAGCCACCGGCCACGATGGCGATGTTCATCGCCTGTTCCTGGAACAGAGGAACGCCCAGCGTCTTGTGGAGGATCGCCTCCAGCTCCGGTTTCTGATACTCGGGCTGCTCCTTGCCTTGCCGGCGGCGCAGATAGGGGTGGACCATGTCGCCCTGGATCGGGCCGGGCCGCACGATCGCCACCTCGATGACAAGGTCATAGAATTCTTTTGGCTTGAGACGCGGCAGCATCGACATCTGCGCGCGCGATTCGATCTGGAAGACGCCGATCGTGTCGGCGCGACCGATCATCTTATAGACCTGCTCGTCCTCTTCCGGCAGGGTGGCAAGGACATAGGGCTGCCCGTAAGGGTCTCGCGCCTGCGGATAATGGTCCGTCAGCAGAGTGAAGGCGCGTTTGAGACAAGTCAGCATGCCGAGCGCCAGCACGTCGACCTTGAGGATCTTGACCGCGTCGAGATCATCCTTGTCCCATTCGACCATCTTGCGTTCCTCCATCGCCGTCTTGACGATGGGCACGATCTCGTCGAGCCGGTCCCTGGTGATGACGAAGCCGCCGACATGCTGGGAGAGGTGACGGGGAAAGCCCATGATCTCGTTGGCACGCTCCATCACGTGCCGCGATATGGGGTCGGCGCGATCGAGGCCGCCGGCCCGGGCTTCCTTCTCGCCGAGCTCCGAGGTCGACCAGCCCCAGATCGAGCCGGAGAGCGATGCCCTGACATCCTCGGACAGGCCCATCGCCTTCGACACTTCGCGCAGCGCCGAGCGGCCGCGATAGCTGATGACGGCGGCGGCCAGCGCGGTGCGCTTGGAGCTGTATTTCTCGTAGATATATTGGATGACCGTCTCGCGCTTCTCATGCTCGAAATCGACGTCGATGTCGGGCGGTTCGTTCCTCTCCTCGGAAATGAAGCGTTCGAACAGCGTGTCGATCCGCTCCGGCCCGACCTCGGTGATGCCGAGGCAGAAGCAGACGACCGAATTGGCGGCCGAACCGCGCCCCTGGCAGAGAATATCCTGGCTGCGGGCGAATTTGACGATGTCGTGGACGGTCAGGAAATAACGGGCATAGTTCAGGCGCTCGATGAGCGCGAGCTCTTCCTCGATGCGCCTCGTCACCGATTGCGGCACGCCCGAGGGATAGCGCCTGGCCGCCCCCTCCCGCGCCAACCTTTCCAGCTCCGCCTGCGGGCCGAGCCCTGATTGCGTCGGCTCGTCGGGGTAATTGTACTGAAGGTCGCTGAGCGAGAAGGTCAGCTCCTGCGCGAAGCGCAGCGTTTCGGCCAGTGCCTCCGGGTGCCTGCGGAACAGGCGCGCCATCTCCAGCGGCGGCTTCAGATGGCGCTCGGCATTCGCCGTGAGTTCCAGCCCGACCTCCGAAACGGGAATGTTGAGGCGAATCGCGGTCAGCACGTCCTGCAGCGGGCGCCGCTCGGCCGTGTGGTAGAGGACGTCGTTGGTCGCCATCAAGGGCAGGCCGGCCAGCTCCGCCATCGCCGCCGCCTGCTCGATCCTGAAGCGGTCGTTTCCCGCATAATCGGGCGAAACGCCAAGCCGCAGGTTTTTACCGAAACGGTCCTTGAGCTCGCCAAGCAGGGCTAGTGTGCCCTCGGCCCCCGCCGCCAGGTCGGGCAGGACCGACAGCGACATCAGATCCCCCCATTCGAGAAGGTCGTCGCGCCGCAGAAGGGTCGCGCCCTTTTCGTTCTCCTCGCGCAGATTGGCTTGCGTGAGCATGCGGCACAGATGCCCCCAGCCCTTGCGGTTCCGCGGATAGGCGAGAATATCAGGCGTGTCGTCGCAAAAAACCAGCCGGCTGCCGGGGTGGTAGGCAAGCGTCTCGACCTTGGCCTGCTGCCAGGCGCGCACCACGCCCGCCACCGTGTTGCGGTCGGCGAGCCCGATCGCGGAGAACCCCATGAGCTTGGCCGCGACCACCAGCTCCTCCGGCTTGGAGGCGCCGCGCAGGAACGAGAAATTCGACTGGATGCCGAATTCCGCATAGGGAATGGCGGTCAGCGCGTTCATGCGAAGACCCCGTGCAGGAACCAGCGCGGCGGGATTTCAGAGCCGCCATAGAGACCTTGCCGGTAGAGCCAGTAGCGGCGGCCGTCGGCATCCTCGATGCGGAAATAGTCGCGTGTCGACGCCGCTTCGTCGCTCGAAAATTCACGCCACCATTCCGGCGCGATGCGTTCAGGGCCTTCGGCGCGGGCGACCCTGTAGAGCGCACGCCGCCAGCGGAAATTCAGCGGCGGTCCCTCGGGCATTTCGGTGGCCGGCACCTCAATCGGCTCGGGCGAGCGGAAAAGCCGGATCGGCCGCTCCGGCGGGAAGATGGTCATCGGCGCCTGCATCCTGTCCGGTTTCTTCGGCGGCGTGATGCGGCGCGGGGTTTCCGTGAAGGGGATGGTGGCGACGGCACGCTCGGGCAGATGGCTTTCCACGGCGACCGGCTTGAGAACCGCGCCCTCGCCGAGCCGGGCGCGGATGCGGTCGGCGAACAGCGCGATATCGGCGCCGTCGTCGGTCGTTTCGCCTGTCAGGTCGGCCTGCGGCATGTCGAAGGCCGCCGCCGCCAGCACCGAAAGCCGCACCAGGTCGAAGCCATAGCCGGCATCGATATGCTGCTCGAGGGCGGCCAGCCGCTCATGGAACAATTTCTGGATCAGCCGGGGTTCGCGCATCGGTCGCGACGTGCCGAGCGCGATGCGGCTGACGGCGCCGTCGACGCGGAACAAGAGCAGCGCCAGGCTTCTCGCGCCTTCGCCGCGCCGCTCGAGGTCGATCTTCAGGGTCGTCGCCAGCATGCCCACCAGCCGTTCTATGTCCTCTGTCAGCGTGACGGGCTCGGCCAAATGGCGTTCGACCGAAAGCGGCGCGACGGGCAGGCGCGGCGACACCGCCTCGTCGAGACGGCCGAGCGCCTGGTCGAGGCGCAAGAGCAGGGAGGCACCGAAGCGGCGGGCGAGCGGCGCGCGCGGCGCGGCCATCACCGCGCCCGCCGTGCGCAGGCCAACACTTTCCAGGCTGGCGCGGGTTTCCGGCGCGATGCGTAGCGCCGCCAGCGGCAAGGGCGCCAGGAGCGCTTCCTCCTCGCCGCCGGCAACGATGCGGTCGCCGCAGAACCGCGCCGCCGCCCAGGCGGCGCCGGGTGTCGCGGCAAGGCCGGCACGGACGTCGAAGCCCTGATGGAAGAAGCGCGACAGGATCTCGTCCAGCATGGCGCGTTCGCCGCCGAAAAGATGGGTGCAGCCGGTGACGTCGAGGAACAGGCCGTCGGTCCCGTCGAGCGCCACCAGCGGGGTATAGCGGTCGCACCAGTCCGCAAGGCCTTCGAGCAGGCGCCGGTCGGCTTCGGCATCGGCCTCCATTATGTCGATCGACGGATGCATGGCGCGCGCATCGGCGATGCCCATGCCGGGCTTCAGATGCAGCGCCTCAGCCCGCTCGTCGAGGGCTAAGATGCGCTGCGCGTTGCTGTCGCGATGGCTGATCACCAGCGGCCGGTGATCCGATGGCCGGGAACGCCAGGACCGCCCCAGGCGCTGCCGCAGGATCCGTTCGGCCGCGAGATAGGGAAACCACAGGGACAGGATTCTTTGCTCGTTCTTCCCCAATCCGTCTTTCATCGAATATGCGTTCATCGGGGTTCCACTCCAATATGAATTGTCCTGGCAGGGCCGTGCGGCTCTTGCCGATGCTGATGGTGAAGGCGGGGCGGCCGATCGAGCCGGCAAGCGGCCCGGCGACCGTGTCGCGCGGCCCTGCCGGCGCCGGCGAGACGATGAGGCGGACGGGCGCCGCCGTGGGTTCGGGTTCGGCCGCCTGCCGCAGCAGGAAGACCGGCCGGCCGGCGCTCTGCGCGCGGGCGTGCAGCCGGCGCGTCGCGGTCAGGTCCAGCCGCTGCGGATTGCCGCGGACTTCAAGGATGACGGCGGCGAGCGCCTTCATGCGGGCCGCCTCCTCGGCGACCCACAGCGCATCGGCGAGCCTTGGCGCCTCGGAAAACAGCAATTGCTCCGGCTCGATGCCGAAGGCGGCGTGAAGGCCCCGGGCATAGGGAAAACCCGCTTCGCGAAAAACCTCCTGAGTGCCGATCCACAGCACCGGCAATCGCGGCCCTTGCTTGAGAACCAGGCTGGGCTTGAGAATCAGGCTGGGCTTGAGGATCAGGCTGGGCTTGAGGATCAGGCTGGCGAGCGACAGGGCGAAGCCGGCGACGGCTCCGGCATCGCGGGTCTCGACGCCATGGATTTCGCTTAAGGCCGCTTTCGGCAGGCCACCGCTCAAATCGCCGCCCAAATCGCCACCGAGGGCGGCATCGAGACGGCCGACGCCGGTGCGCAGGAAAGCATCCGGCCTGGCTACGGCGATGCCGCGCCGGACCACGGTGCGGTCCGCGTCGGCCGTGCCGGCGTCGGAAGCCGCGCCGGCCGGCGCCTGCAGGCGCTCGGGCAGCGTTCCCTCGATCTTCGCGATCTGGCGGCGCAGGGCAAAAACAGTCTCCCGCGCCACGGCGGTCATCGCCATGACGGTCAGTGTCCACTCACAATTGTTCCTGTTATGTTCTTATAGATTCCAGAGGCGACCCGAAGAGTCAAGCAGACTCATGGGGAATTTATTCCTCTCCGATAAGAGGGCCAACATGGTCGGACAGCCGGCCGCGCCTCAAGCCATGCCAAACGGCTCCGGGTGCCGTAAGCAATCCTGGGGTTGGCCGCCGCGTCATTTGCCGATTGTGGCCCAAAAGCCTATATGCCGGGATCAAAGGACAAAGCATGGCCCGCATCTACAAGACCCGCATTTGGCACGACCAGCTTTCGCCGTCGATGGACGAGATCGAGTTCCTGGCGCTGGAGGCCTACGCCCATCTGCCCGAGGATTTTCGCAAGCTGACCGGCGAGATCGTCATCCAGATCGCCGAATTCCCCACCGACGAGATCATGGACGACCTGTCGCTGGAAACGCCCTTCGACCTGCTCGGCCTATTCGAGGGACGCGGCATTGCCGAGCGCTGGAACCCGCAGACCGGCGAAGGCCCGAACCGCATCACGCTCTATCGCCGCGCCATCCTCGACTACTGGGCCGAGAACGAGGAGACTTTGGGCGACATCGTCACCCATGTGCTGATCCACGAGATCGGCCACCATTTCGGCCTCTCGGACGACGATATGGAGAAGATCGAAGAGGCAGCCGAGTGACCGGTTCTACGTCAGGCCGTCATTTCACAATGAGTGTGATGAAATGTTTTAATACGTTCTGCACAGTCTGCTCCCCGGTATGTCCTGCCACTGCCCATTGCGCAAAATGTCCATCAATGTACATGCGTGCGAGCCCGTAGACGAGCGCCCTCGCGGCTATCTGGGTCTCTGCCATGTCGTCCGACCGGAGCATGTTTCGCCGCTGTGCTTCTGCCATTGACGCTTCCATCAGCGAACGCACCGCTTCATTATCGTGACGCAGCGACTCCGAAGCATCCCAATCAATAAGATTGCGTGTCGAGATGATCTGGAAGTGGGTGGGGTTTCGAATTGCCCAGCGCAAATAGGCGATTCCAACAGCGGCAAAGCGTTCGATCGGATCGTCCGTCGCAACCTTCTCGACCGCATTCGTGATCTCCGAGCGGAATCGGCTCATTGCCTGCTCCGCGACAGCCGTCATCAACGCGGTCTTGTTGCTGAAGTGACGGAATGGCGCGCCGGGGGAAACCCCGGCACGTTTTGCGGCTTCGCGCACGCTCACATTGTCGGGGCCGCCTTCCTCGACCAGTTGAACCGCGGCATCGATCAGGACCTCCCGCAAATTGCCATGGTGGTAACCAGTGCGATGAGGCGCCTTGGCTTTTGCCATCTCTTTCCCTTCGTTCCGTGGAGCAGCTTCCCGCCTCTGTAGCATGATTCCGCGATTTATGTAATCGCCGTTTACAATCCCGGCCAGAGGATGTAAGCAGTGATTACTGATGGGATCGGAACAGGCCTACGGTCTTCGCGGCTCCCGAACTCCCAGCTGAGGAGACGAACATGCTCGCCAGAACAGCCCCACCCCGCCCGCAATCGGTCATTTCGCATCAGAGTCCAGCCGAAGAACTTCAGCAGGAGAATTTCGCGATTGTTCAGTCGAGCGCGACTGTGCCCAGCCTCACGCTTTATCGGCTTGCCGCCGTCGCCGGGATGGGAAGCGCGCTTATTCTTCTGGTCAACGCGGCTAAACGCAGCTCGCTCATCGCGACCACCGATCTGACGCAACTTCTCGCACCAGTCGCCGAGATATTGGCACTTGGCCTCGTCGTGGGCCTGTTTCTTGCGTTTGGCCGGCGCGCGGGGCTGTTCGGCACTATCGCGTTTGTCATCAACTTCGTTGCGTTGGCAAGTTTGGTAGGCGTGGAAGCAGTGATCAATCTGGTATTTTCGAAGCTTCCGCTCACAACCATCGTCGAGCTGCGAGCCGGACCGCTCGGTCTGGCTCTGGTCGCCAGTTCGGTTCTTTTTCTGGTTGGAACGCTCGCGTTTGTAATCTCTCTCGCCGTTGCAAGAGGCGTGCCGCGCATTCCTCTCGCTCTTTATCTCATTGGCGCGGTGCCGATCGCGCTTCGTGCGTTCGTTCCGGAGCTGGCTCTTGACCTGGGCTTGGCGATGCTTGCGGCATCGATCGCCTGGCTGGCGGCGTGGCTGTGGATGCGAGGGGCTACCAGTCGCTGAGCTTGGTGTCCGGCCCGTATTCCTGGCCCTCGACATCCTTCACCACGGCCTGGCCGCAGCGCATGGTCTTGGTCTTCTTGTCGTAGGCGTAGGTGGGGGAGCCGAACAGGTGCCAGCCCTTGTTCAGCGCCGCCGTCACCTTGTGACAGAAGCTGGCGTCGTCCGGAGCGGTGAGAAAGCGGTAGAGTTTCATCATTCAATTCCTGTCGTCAGTCCATCGCCCGCGATCGGCAATCCAACACGGCACATCATGCGCCGACGGCCGCCGCCTTCGCCAGCAGTTTTTCGGCCTGCGCAAGGTGCAGCCGTTCGACCATCCTTCCCTCCAGCGCAATCACGTTCTTGCCGGCATTTTCCGGAAGCGCAAAGGCCTGCTTCACCGCGCGGGCCTTGGCCACCGCCTCCGCCGACGGCGCAAAGGCGCGGTTCGCCGCCTCGATCTGGGCGGGATGGATGAGCGTCTTGCCGTCGAAGCCCATGGCGGCCGCTTCCGTGCATTCGCGGCTGAAAGCATCGAGCGCGCGAAAATCGTTGAAGACGCCGTCGACGATATCGAGATCGCCGGCACGCGCCGCCAGCACCATCTGCATCAGCCACGGCAGGAGATAACGCCGGTCCGACGTCGCCATAATGCCGGTGTCCTTGGTCAGGTCATTCGTTCCGGCAACGAAACAAACAAGCCGCGAGGCAGGATCGCGGCCAAGTTCGGCGATGGCGCCGACATTGAGCACAGCCTTCGGCGTCTCGATCATCGCCCATAGTTTCACGCTGTCGGGGGCGGAATTGTCGTCGAGCACGTCACCCGCCTCGAGCACGTCGCGGGGCGTGTCGACCTTGGCCAGCAGGATGCCGTCCGGCTCCGCCTTGGCCGCCGCCAGCAGGTCGGCGCCGCCCCATTCGCTCGAGAGCGCATTGATGCGCACCACCATCTCGCAGCGCCGGCCACTATGGTTGGTATCAGGACGATTGCTGAAGATGCCGGCCAGTTTTTCGCGCGCCGCGACCTTCTCGGCCGGGGCGACGGCATCCTCCAGGTCGATGATGACGGTATCGCAGGCAAGCTGCGCCATCTTGGCCAGCGCCTTGTCGTTCGAGGCGGGAACATAGAGCACCGAGCGGCGCGGGCGGTAGAGATCGGTCGTCATGCCAGATCTATGCCGCCTGCCGCGGGTTGAGGCAAGGGAGCAGGCGGCATCGCGCGGTGCTCTACCGGGGGCACCGGCATGGGGCTCGGCATCGTGCTGGCCCTCCTGAAAGCGCAGGATGGCACGATCAGGCTGGTTGACTCCGAGCGCGGCACGCGCTTCGAGATTGTCTTGCCGGTTGCGTAAGGACGCCGGCAGCGGATCGGAGAAAAAAGTGCGCTACGACATCGTCATCATCGGCGGAGCCATCGTCGGCTCCTCGATCGCCTATTATCTGCGCGAGGAGGGCTTTTCCGGCAGGATCGCGCTGGTCGAGCGCGACCCGCAATTTTCCCACGCGGCGACAACGCTATCCATGGCCTCGATCCGTCAGCAATTCTCCATTCCGGAAAATATCCGCCTGTCGCAATTCACGCTGAAACTGTTCCGCCGGCTGAAGGAAGAATTCGGCGCAGACGCCGACATCGGTTTTCGCGAGGGCGGCTATCTCATTCTCGCCGGCGAGGCCGGGCTGCCGATCCTCAGGGCCAACCACGAGGCACAGCTTGCCGAAGGCGCCGACATTTTGCTGGAGGACGCCGAACAACTCGTGCGCCGTTTCCCTTGGCTGTCGGCCGACGGCATCACCGCCGGCGCCTATGGCCGCAGCGGCGAGGGCTGGTTCGACGCGCATGCCATGCTGATGCTGTTCCGCAAGGCGTTGCGCGAGAAGAAGATCGACTTCATCAATGCTTCGGTCACGGGCATCGAGCGGCAGGGTGACCGCGTTACCGGCGTCAGCCTCGACAATGGCGAACGGCTCGAGGCCGGCATCCTTGTCAATGCCGCAGGGCCGAATGCGGGCAAGGTCGCCGCACTCGCCGGGCTGGCGCTGCCGGTCGAGCCGCGCAAGCGCAACGTCTTCGTCTTCGAGGCGCGCGAGAAATATGCCGACATGCCGCTGCTGGTCGACCCGTCCGGCATCTATGTCAGGCCGGAAGGCTCGGTCTATCTCACCGGCGGCGCCGAGCCGGAGGAGGGCGACGGCCCGGCCGATCCCGCCGATTTCGACGTCGACTGGCCGCTGTTCGAAGAGGTGATCTGGCCGGTGCTGGCGACCCGCATCCCGGCCTTCGAGGCGATCAAGCCGACGCGCGCCTGGGCCGGTCATTACGACTACAACACGCTCGACCAGAACGCGGTGATCGGCCCGCATCCCGAAGTCGGCAATTTCCTCTTCGCCAACGGCTTTTCCGGCCACGGCCTGCAGCAGGCGCCCGCCGTGGGCAAGGCGCTGGCCGAGCTGATCGTCCATGGCGGCTACCGCACGATCGATTGCTCCCCCTTTGGCTACGAACGCGTTGCCGAAGGGCGGGCGTTCCGCGAGTTGAATGTGATTTGAGCCGAGTCAAGGTCCCTCTTTGACGCTGACATCAAAAGGGTCTGCACCGCCACCAGTCGGCTAAGCCGCCACTCGGCTTCCCGCACCCAAATACGCCTGTAGCCAGCCCAGCACGCGTCCCCAGCCCTCGGCATGTTCGGCCGCCGCTTCGGCCAGCCCGGCGAAGCCGCCATGGCAGATGGTGAGGCGCGTGCCCGCGGCGGTTGGTTCCAGCAGCCAGGCGACCGTCGTTTGCCGGCGGCCAAGCGTCGGGTGATCCCAGGCATAGAGCCTTGTCTGCACGATCCGCCGCGGCACCTCGATATCGAGGAATTCCCCGTTGGCCGGCAGCTCCCTGCCGTCGGCTTCACGGACCGTGACGGCCCATCGGCCGCCGGCGCGAAGGTCTGCCGACCATTTCACCATCCGGTAGGTGTCCGCGGACCCCCACCATTGTTCGACCTCGTCGGAGATCAGCGCGCGGAAGACGCGCTCTGCCGGCGCGTCGATCTCGGCCTGGGCCATAACGGTCTCGCCATTGGTCATGCTCTGCACGGCTGAAGTTGGCACTGGGACATGCAACATCGATGCCTCCGGATGATTGTTTCGGCTCGAAAACGATGATTTTCAGCCTTTCGACGCCGGCCGAGACAGGCCCTGCCCGGTTTCGAGCAGGCTTTTCAGGCTCGACAGGACGAGCGGCCAGCCATTGCCGACATGCTCCAGCAGCTTGTGCGGGCCGTCGGCCGCATGGGTGACGGCCAGCTTCATCATGTCGCCCTCCTGCTCGATGACGAAGGTGCAGGTGGTGTAGCCGTCGGCCTTCACGTCCGGCATGAACTCATTGCGCCATTTGATCACCAGGCGCCTTGGCGGATCGATCTCGAGGATCTCGCCGCTGTCGGTCACCCGGCCGTCGGCATAGACCATCTTCCACGCCGAGCCCTTTCTCCAGTCGCTCTGCATGCGGGCGCCGAGAAAATATTGCTGGTGGAATTCCGGTTCGGTCAGCGCCTGCCAAAGCTTGTCGGGCGTGGTGCGGATGTAGGTCACATAAACGAAGGCGTTGCTCATCAGTCTTCCCTTTCGAGGCGTCTCTTCAGGTCGCCGAGGGCGGAGAGCCACCCCCGCTCGAATTTGCCGATCCAGCGCTCGGCGATCTCGTTGATCGGAACCGGGTTGAGGTAGTGCTCCTTCTCGCGCCCCTTGCGGATTGTGGTGACAAGGTTCGCCTCCTCGAGGATCGCCAGGTGCTTGGTCACCGCCTGGCGCGTCATATCCATCTCAGCGCACAGCCCGTTCAGCGTCTGCCCGTTCCTGTCATGAAGGCTGTCCAGCAATTGCCGGCGGGTCGGGTCGGCCAAAGCGCGAAAGACGGCGTCCATGCTCATGGCTCTAATATGCAACCATTTGGTTGCATGTCAAGGCGACATGTCATGCCAACGGCTGCTGAATCCGGCCACAGGAGAAAAATGTCAGCGCGTGCGGGAGAACCAGAAGGCGTCGGCCATGCGCATCATGCCGATGCGCTCGTAGAAGCCGGCGGCGTCGGGCACGGAAACCAGGCTGATGGCGACGGACGGGCCGAGCTGCCGCCGCGCCTCGTCCATCAGTCCCTTGCCGATGCCGAGCCCCTGCGCCGATCCGGAAACGGCGAGATCGGAGATGTAGCAGACCCAGGAGAAGTCCGTCACGGCCCTGATGACGCCGACCAGCGGCTTGCCTTCGGTATCCAGCCGCGCGGTCAGCACCAGATTGGCGCCCGACAGCATCGCCCGCAGCCTGTCGGCATCGTCGACGGGACGGATCTCGCCAAGGCCGGAGTCCACCAGCACGCGGCGGAATTCGGCGACGTCGAGCGCGGGTTCGCGTGCATAGAGGATTTTTTCAGCCATCACAGCCAGACTGCACCATCGGGCCGTGAATTCGAAGCCGTTTGTGCGGCACCCCGTGCCGACGCGCGCGAACACCTGCCTTTTATTTGTCGCCGGCTTTGTGTAAACCGGGCGCCAGCAATCCCCCGCAATGCCAGGAAGACGGGCAAAGACCATGGAAAAATTCACCAAGCTCACCGGCGTCGCCGCGCCCATGCCGATCGTCAACGTCGACACCGACATGATCATCCCCAAGGATTATCTCAAGACGATCAAGCGCACCGGGCTCGGCAGCGGCCTGTTCGCCGAGATGCGCTACAAGGACGACGGTTCGGAGAATCCGGATTTCGTGCTCAACAAGCCGGCCTACCGCAAGGCGCAGATCCTCGTCGCCGGCGACAATTTCGGCTGCGGCTCCTCGCGCGAGCACGCGCCGTGGGCGCTGCTCGATTTCGGCATACGCTGCGTCATCTCGACCTCCTTCGCCGACATCTTCTACAACAACTGCTTCAAGAATGGCGTGCTGCCCATAACCGTCAGCCCCGAGGATCTCGACAAGCTGATGGACGATGCTTCGCGCGGCTCCAACGCCACTCTGTCGATCGACCTCGAGGCCAAGGAGATTCGCGGGCCCGACGGCGGCGTGGTCAAGTTCGACCTCGACGACTTCAAGCGTCATTGCCTGCTGAACGGCCTCGACGACATCGGCCTGACCATGGAGAAGGCCGGTGCCATCGCTTCGTTCGAGAAGAAGAACGCCGAGCTACGCCCCTGGGCCTGAACGGCGCGGCTGACGACATCGGCCCGGCCGTCGCTGGCCGGGTTTGCGGCAGCTGAAGGAGGAACAGTCATGACACGCCCGCTTCTTGCCAGTGCCTGCGCCCTGGCCATGACCGTGGCGACGCTGGCCGGCGCGCATGCGCAGGCCGAGACGCCACCGGCAGCAAGCGAGACGCCGGCCACGGATCAGGGAGCCGCCGACGTTTCCGACGACGACAAACAGGCGCCGGTGCCGTTCGAGGGCGGCCAGTTCACCATCACCCAGCAGGAACAGTATGGCGAGAAGGTGCTTGCCTATGACGGCAAGCATCTGGCCAGCAATTACGACGTCTTCTTCGACAAGATCGTCGAGGTCGGCGGCGTCAAGGTGGCGCTGTTCGACGTCGGCGACGGAGGCAATCAGTGCGGGCCGGCGACGGTGATCGTCTGGAAACCGGAAGGCGCGGAGATCCAGAGCACCACCGTCGAGCAGGACGAGTGCGGCGCCCCGCCCACGGCCGTCTCCGACAGCGCCATCTATTTCGTGCCTTATCTCCTGCCCGGCGATTCGAAGCCGGCATTGCAATGGTCGCCGACATCGGGGCTGACGATCGCGGGCAATCTGACCTACATGCCCGAACCCGGCACCGACTGGAAGGACATCGATCCGTCGAAATACGACAACATCATCGACGCCTTCCACAATGAGGCCGTCTACAAGGCGGCCGAGACGCTGCTCGGCAAGGAGATGCCCGACATGGCGACCAGCCTGCTGGTCGGTGGCGGCACAGAAAAGACCGCGTCCGGCGCCTTCTACGCCAGCGGCTGCGTGCCGCACGATTGCGGCGGCAATGACGGCTTCATGGCGGTCGACCCGGGCCAGCACAAGCTCTATTTCGCCCGCCGCGGCGACAATGACGAGCCGGACGCCAAGCCCCCGGTGAAGACCTGGCCGGCGGACGTAAAGGCAGCGCTCGACAAGGCGATGAGCGCGCCGAATTAACTCCGAATTGCGCATCGTAGGCGGGATGTGCGGGGCGCCTAAGCTGCCAATCTCCCCCCTTGAGCGGGAGATGTCCGGCAGGACAGAGGGGGGTGCTTTCCGCCGTCCCGAATTAGATATGCAGCGCGTGTCCCAGCGCCTTCAGGGCCGCTTCCTGGAAGCCTTCGCCCTGCGTCGGGTGGGCGTGGATGGTGCCGGCGATGTCCTCCAGCCGCGCGCCCATTTCGAGCGCCAGGCCGAAGGCCGTCGACAGTTCCGACACGCTTTGGCCGACCGCCTGGATGCCCAGCACCAGATGATTGTCCGCGCGGGCGACGACGCGGACAAAGCCGTCCTCGCCAATCCTGGTCATCGCGCGGCCATTGGCGGCGAAGGGAAACATCCCGACCTTGATTTCCCCACCGAGCGCCTTGGCCTCTTCGGGCGACAGGCCGACGGTGACCAGCTCCGGATCGGTGAAGCAGACGGCGGGGATAGCCCGCTTGTCCCAGCTCCGCTTATGGCCGGCGACGATTTCGGCGACCATCTCGCCTTGCGCCATCGCCCGGTGCGCCAGCATCGGCTCGCCGGTGACGTCGCCAATGGCGAAGATGCCGCGCATGGAGGTGCGGCACTGCTCGTCGATGCGGATGAATCGCCCCGCCATGTCGAGGTCGATCTGGTCGAGCCCCCACCCTTCCGCCACCGGCTTGCGGCCGACCGTGACCAGGATCTTGTCGGCGGCGATCCTCGCATCCTTGCCGTCCGGGGTCTCGACCAGCAGCGCATCGCCTTTCGTCGACAGGCCCTTGGCCTTGGCGCCTGGCATCATTTCGATGCCGAGCGCCGCCAGCCGCTTGACCACCGGCCGCGTCAGTTCGGCGTCATACTGCGCCAGCACGCGCGGCAAGGCCTCGACCACGGTCACCGCCGCGCCCATCTTGGCGAAGACAGTGCCGAGCTCCAGGCCGATATAGCCGCCGCCGACCACCGCCAGCCGCCGCGGCACCTCCTTCAGCGCCAGCGCTTCCGTCGACGAGATCACCGGTCCGCCGAACGGCAGGAACGGCAATTCGACCGGCGCCGAGCCGGTGGCGATCACCACCGCTTCGGCGCGGATCACCTGGCTTCCCGTCTCGGTCTCGACCGCGACGGTCTTGCCGTCTCGAAACGTCGCCCAGCCGTGCACGGTCTTCACCCCGGCCTTCTTGAGCAGGCCGGCGACACCGCTGTTAAGCCGACTAACGATGCCGTCCTTCCAGGCGACCGTCTTGCCCAGATCCAGCGCCGGAGCGGCCAACGAAATGCCGAGCGGGCTGTTGCCGCCCGCCATCTGCGCGACCTTCTCGAACTCCTCCGCTGCATGGATCAGCGCCTTGGAGGGAATGCAGCCGACATTGAGACAGGTGCCGCCCGGCTTGCCGGCCTCGACGATGACGGTATCGACGCCGAGCTGCCCGGCACGAATAGCGCAGACATAGCCGCCCGGCCCCGCGCCGATGACCAGCAGCTTGCAGGAGATTTCTTTCATGACGTGACCCTTCGATCCGAGGAAACGCTCCGTCGAGATTCTTCGCGCCCCCCTCTGTCCTGCCGGACATCTCCCCCACAAGGGGGGAGATTGGAGGCTTCGGCGCCTCGCTCAATCCCGCAGCGCTGGTGATTGGCGAAAGCCGGCGTGACATCTGATCTCCCCCCTTGTGGGGGAGATGCCTGGCAAGGCAGAGGGGGGCGCTCTCCCGCCATCATCTCGAATGATCCACCGTCAATCCACGAAAATCAGCGCCGGCGTTTCCAGGAGCGTCTTGATGCGCTGGATGAACACCGCCGCGTCCCAGCCGTCGATGACGCGATGGTCGAAGCTCGACGACAGGTTCATCATCTTGCGCGGGATGAACTGGGTGCCGTCCCATACCGGCCGCACCATCATCTTGTTAACGCCGAGGATCGCGACTTCCGGGTGGTTGATGACCGGAGTCGTCGCCACGCCGCCCATGGCACCGAGCGAGGTGATGGTTATGGTCGAACCGGAGAGCTCGTCGCGCGTCGCGGTTCCCGACTTGGCCGCCTCGGCCAGCCTGGCGACCTCCGCGCCGCATTCCCAGATGTCCAGCGCCTCGGCGTGCTTGACGACGGGCACGACCAGTCCCGACGGCGTCTGCGCGGCGATGCCGATATGAATGCCGCCATGCTGGTGGATGATGCCGGCCTCGTCGTCGAACAGCGCATTGAGGTTGGGCTGGTCCGCGATCGCCCTGACCATCGCGCGCATCAGGAACGGCAGCAGCGTCAGCTTTGGCCTTTCTACCCCCTTGGCCGCCCGCTTCTCCTTGTTGAGCGCGGCGCGCAGATCCTCGAGCGCGGTAACGTCGACCTCCTCGACATAGGTGATGTGCGGGATGCGCGACGTCGCCAGCGTCATCTTCTCGGCGATCTTGCGCCGCAGGCCCACCACCTTGATGTCCTCGACGGCATCGTTGCGGGCGAGGCCGGATGCCTTGGCCATGTGCGGCCCGCGCGCCAGGAACGCCTCGATGTCCTCATGGCCGATGCGACCGGCCGGGCCGCTTCCCTGGACCTGCCTGAGGTCAATGCCCGCTTCCTTCGCACGCAGCCGCACGGCCGGCGAGGCCAGCGGCCTTTCACCTTGCGCACGCGGCGCGCTGTTGACCTTGGACCTGGCGCCGTCATCCTCGGGCTTGTCCCGAGGATCTACCGACCTTCCGGAACTGGTCGCGTCATATCCCTGTGGGACGGCGGATCCTCGGGACAAGCCCGAGGATGACGGCGACAGATTGGGCGATGACGGCTCCAGGTCCGAGACCGGGCGAGCCCCCGTATCATCGGAGATACTTTCAGCCGTCACTTCCGCCGGCATCGCACCGCCAACGACATTGCCCTCGCCGGCCACCTTCAGCCGCACGATGGGCGAGCCGATCGCCACCGTGTCGCCGATATCGGCGCCCAGCCACAGGATCTCGCCGTCGACGGGGGAAGGGATCTCGACCGTGGCCTTGTCGGTCATCACGGCGGCAAGCATCATGTCCTCGCGCACGATGTCGCCGACCTTGACATGCCATTCGACGAGTTCCGCCTCGGCGACGCCCTCGCCGACATCGGGCAGCTTGATGATGTGTTCGCCCATGTCGGGCCTCCCCGTTCTAGGCTTCCAATGTTTCCGTAAGCGCCCGGCCGACGCGGGCCGGACCGGGGAAATAGTCCCATTCCTGCGCATGCGGATAGGGCGTGTCCCAGCCGGCGACGCGGGCCACCGGTGCCTCCAGATGGTAGAAGCAGTTTTCCTGCACAAGCGCGACCAGCTCCGCTCCGAAGCCGGAGGTCAGCGTCGCCTCGTGCACCACGACGCAGCGTCCGGTCTTCTTCACCGACGCCACGATGGTGTCGAGGTCGAGCGGCAACAGCGTCCTGAGATCGACGATCTCGGCATCGATGCCGGTCTCCTCGGCCGCCGCCTGCGCGACATAGACCATTGTGCCGTACGCCAACACCGTGACGGCGGAGCCGGCCCGGCGGATCGCGGCCTTGCCGAGCGGCACGGTGTAGTGGCCGTCGGCGACCTCGCCCAGCTCGTGCTTCGACCACGGCGTCACCGGCCGGTCGTGATGGCCGTCGAAGGGGCCGTTGTAGAGCCGCTTCGGCTCGAGGAAGATGACCGGGTCGGGATCCTCGATCGCCGCGATCAGCAACCCCTTGGCGTCATGCGGGTTCGAGGGCACGACGGTCTTCAGCCCCGACACATGGGTGAACAACGCTTCCGGGCTTTGGCTGTGCGTCTGGCCGCCGAATATGCCGCCGCCGGTCGGCATGCGCACCACGATCGGGCAGGTGAAGTCGCCGTTCGAGCGGTAGCGCAGCCTCGCGGCTTCCTGGGTCAGCTGGTCGTAGGCCGGGTACATGTAGTCGGCAAACTGGATCTCCACGCACGGCTTCAGACCATAGGCGGCCATGCCGATGGCCGAGCCGACAATGCCGGATTCATTGATCGGTGCGTCGAAGCAGCGGCTCTTGCCGTATTTCGCCTGCAGGCCTTGCGTGCAGCGGAACACGCCGCCGAAAAAGCCGACATCCTCGCCGAACACCACCACTTTCTCGTCGCGCCCCATCGACACGTCCATCGCGTCGCGAATGGCCTCGATCATGGTCCGCCTCGGCATGGCTCAGACCCCCGCCTGCTGGCGCTGGCGCCGCAGATGCGGCGGCATCTCGGCATAGAGGCCCTCGAACATGTCGCGCGTCGACGGCTTGCCGCCGGCGTGCAGCGTGCCGTGGCTTTCGGCTTCCTTCTGCGCCGCGATCACCGTGTCGAGGATTTCCGCTTCGGCCTGCTTGTGCCGCTCCTCCGACCAGACGCCGAGCCGGATGAGATGGTTCTTCAGCCGAACCACCGGGTCGCCGAGCGGCCAGGCATCGGATTCGGTCTTCGGCCGGTAGGCCGAGGGATCGTCCGAGCTCGAATGCGCGCCGGCCCGGTAGGTGACGTATTCGACCAGCGTCGGCCCCAGGTTGCTGCGCGCGCGCTCGGCCGCCCATTTCGCCACGGCGTGGACGGCGAGATAGTCGTTGCCGTCGACGCGCAGCGCCGGGATGCCGAAACCCAGCCCGCGCGCGGCGAAAGTGCCCGCGCCGCCGCGCGCTATGCCTTGAAACGTCGAGATTGCCCACTGGTTGTTGACGACATTGAGCACCACGGGCGCCTTGTAGGTCGAGGCGAACACCAGCGCCGAATGGAAGTCGGATTCCGCCGTCGAGCCGTCGCCGATCCAGGCCGCGGCGATCCTTGAGTCGTTCGAGATCGCCGAGGCCATCGCCCAGCCGACCGCCTGGATATACTGCGTCGCCAGATTGCCCGAGATCGAGAAGAAGCCGTGCTCCTTCGACGAATACATGATGGGCAATTGCCGGCCCTTCAGCGGGTCGGCCTCGTTGGAATAGATCTGGTTCATCATCGTGACCATCGGGTAGCCGTCGGCGATGAGCAGCCCGGCCTGCCGATAGGTCGGGAAATTCATGTCGCCGGGGGCGAGCGCCTTGCGGAAGGCGCAGCTCACCGCCTCTTCGCCCAGATGCTGCATGTAGAAGGAGGTCTTGCCCTGCCGCTGCGCCATCTGCATGCGCGCATCGAAGGTCCTCAGCGTCATCATGTGGCGCAGGCCTTCGAGCAGTTCCTCGTCGGAGAGCAGCCCCGCCCACGGCCCCACCGCCTCGCCGGCGCGGTTCAGCACCCGGATGATCGAGAATGCCATGTCGCGGATGGCGCGTGGATCGACGTCGATTTCGGGGCGCGGCACCGAGCCGGCGGCGGCGATGGTCACGTTGGAGAAATCAGGCGTGCCGCCCGGCCGCACCTCGGGCTCCGGAACATGGAAGCGCAACATCCCAGCATCGGCCATGACCTTCGTCCTCCATGTCGCCCGGCACCGATATTTGCATATCCGCGCCGCCAGTGCGAATTCACCGGGCAAGCCTCCGGGCATCGGGCCGGCCAAGCCGGCCGATACAGCCTGCCGCGCACCAAGATGAAGATATGTCGGCGAAATTTCTTGTCGATGTTGGGCGGCGCCGCGCAATTAGGTGCAAGGTCGCGTGAGGTTTGTCGCCAGATAGGTGATTGTTTGGCAAGCTTGGCTGCCGCGCCCACTTTCACGCCTGCGGAAGGAGAGGAGAATCGCGGGTCCGCCAACCGTGGCGCCCTTCCTCTCCCCCCTCGATCGGGGGAGAGGTGTCGAGCGCAGCTCGACGGAGTGGGGGTCGACCTTCCCTCGAAGCATTGCTTCCGCTTGATTACCCGGTTTTCTTCCTCGCCGGTCATTGCGCGTGTCTTGGAGCGGCGGCGCGTTTGGCAAACGGCTTCCCCCCACTCTGTCCCGGCTGCGCCGGGCCACCTCTCCCCCTCCGGAGGGAGAGGAAAGGCGTCAAACTTGGCGAGCTCGCACCCTTCCTCTCCCCCGTCGATCGGGGGAGAGGTGTCGAGCGAAGCTCGACGGGGTGGGGGTCGATCTTCCCTCGAAGCAGTTCTTCCGAGGTGAACTGGAAAACGTTCACTCCGCCCCAACATCATGCTAACCACCCTCGATGGCACAGAAGAAAGCATACGAAGTGGATTCCTGGCTCGCGAAGCCGGACCCGCGCATGGCGATCGTCCTGCTTTATGGCCCCGATCGCGGCCTCGTCTCGGAGCGCGCCAAGGCTTTTGCCGCCGCGACCGGCCTGCCGCTCGACGACCCCTTCTCGGTGGTCAGGCTCGACGGCTCCGAAGTCGAGCGCGACGAGGGCCGGCTGCTCGACGAGGCGCGCACCGTGCCGATGTTTTCCGACCGCCGCCTGCTGTGGGTGCGCAATGCCGGCGGCCAGAAGGCGCTGGCCGACGACGTCAAGGCGCTGACGGCGGAGCCCGTGCGGGACGCGATCATCCTCATCGAAGCCGGCGATCTCAAGAAGGGCGTCGGGCTGCGCGCCGTCGTCGAGGCGGCCGACAACGCCATGGCGCTGCCCTGCTATGCCGACGAGGCCAGGGACATCGATGCCGTCATCGACGATGAGCTGCGCAAGACCGGCGCGACGATGACGCTTGAGGCAAGACAGGCGCTGCGCCGCAATCTCGGCGGCGACCGGCTGGCCTCTCGCGGCGAGATCGACAAGCTGCTGCTTTATGTCCATGGCCAGAAGGAAATCGGCCTCGACGACGTCAGGGCGATGTCCGGCGACGTTTCCGGCGCGTCCTTCGACGATGCCGTCGACGCGCTTCTCGAAGGCAAGGTCGGCGAGTTCGACACCGCCTTCACCCGCCATTGCCAGGCAGGCGGCCAACCCTTCCTGGTGCTGTCCTCGGCGATGCGGCAGTTTCAGGCGATGCAGTCCATGCGCGGCCAGATGGAGGCCGGCGGCCGCAATGCCGCGTCGGTGGTGGCGGCGGCGCGCCCGCCGGTTTTCTTCTCGCGCCGCAAGCTGGTGGAGAAGGCGCTGGAACGCTGGAGCGTCGAGGCGCTCGGCCGCGCGCTGACCCGGCTGCAGACCGCCGTGCTGCAGACGCGGCGAAGGCCGGACCTGTCGGTGGCGCTGGCAAGGCAGGCGCTGCTCGGGATCGCGGTGGAGAGCGCGAGATTGGCGCAACGTTAGGCCCTTTCGGCACCGGGCGCCTGCCTCCGTTGGTCAATTCCTTCCGTTGGTCAATTCATTGTCATGGCGCCTACCGGCTCAAAGGTCGGCAGCGCCTGTGGAAAGACCAGCACCGCCGCGCCATAGAGCAGCAGAGCGATCCCCGACAGCTTCGCGATCCCATTTCCAGACGGCAGGGTCTTTTCCGCGAATATCAGCAAGGTGACCACGGCCATTGCGGCAACGTTCATGATCCCGAGAGGAAAGAGGGCGAGAAACAAAAGCCAGCAGCAGCCGAGGCAGAAAAGTCCATGCTCCAGGCCCATGCGAACCGCGCCCCAGTAACCATCGCGCCATGAGGTCAGGATGAAGCCGATCGGCGTGCGGCATTTGGCCAGACACAGATCCTTCAGTGGGGAAAGTTGATAGGCGCCCCCAAGCATCAGCAGCGCGCCGCCGACACGCGCGGCCGTCGCCGTGGACAATCCCACATGCCCGGCGAGCACCTCCGCACCCGCCGCGCCGGCAAAGGCGATAACGCCCATCACGCCCCAGACCAGCATGTACCCGGCCACGAACACCCAGCTCGAAACAAAGGTCTCGCCCCGGCCCCGTTTGCCGGCCTGGACCCGGTGAAATGTCAGGATCATGGGGGCGGCCGTCGGAAACATCATGGCAATCATCATGATCATCCAGACGGCAAGAAACAGCGGCGCCTTCATGCCCATGGTGAGCGAGTACATTTCCATGCGCATGTCCGCGTCCATGCCCGTCTGCTGCCGGATGAGCAAGGTCCATGCCGCCGCCGCGATAGCGATCAGCAGCGCGAGAATGATGTATCGCTGCAACGTCTGCACCATGGACGAAGTACGTCCCGTACTCTGCGGCCAACGGCTACTGCTGGCCGGACCAGTTGATCGGGGCGTAATGTCCGTTCCGGCGGGAATTGTCCCAGCTCATGCCATGGTCGCTGAATGTACTGCCTTCCGCCCCCATCGCCAAGGCGAGCCAGTCGGGATTGACGGGATGGCCAGTGGCCGCCCACATCTGCCCGTCCTCGCGCATCGTCGGCAGCGGCTCGACCGCCATTCGCATGACGCCGGCAATCTCCGCCGACCGCTTCTTGCCGTCTATCCGGTAGCTTATCGGCACCTTCTTGGCGCCGAGATTCGTGCCGATCAAGGGTGCCAGCACCGCCATGGGGCCGCCCGCGACGCCAGTGAAGATGGCGCCTAGCGCCTCTGTCTGCCTGTCATCGGCCCGTTCGTCGATATAGGCGGCGGCCGTCCAATCGCCGTCTGCCATCGGACCCGGCGTGTGGGCAACCATGGCGACGCTGAGCCCATCCAACCGAACGTCGCCGTAACTGCCCGTATCGATATGAAAGACCAGACCGACGTCGCAAAAGCCTTTCGTCGGCCTTGATGTCAGCTGCGCGTTGGTGGACAGCAGGCAAGGACACACGACATCGCAGCTACAGTTTTCGAAGTAACTTCCGGACAATTGCCAACGGACTGCCATTTGCACCTCCCATTTGCGTCAGGCGCGCGTCGGCATATTGCTTTGGCGAGGCGGTGCCATTTCACGCCTGTTGCAGGAATGGCAGATAGCCCTCGCCGCGACTGACCGGCACGCTAGGGCAATTAATTTAAGCCTTGTCTAATAGAGGTTACGCCGTTGCCGGGCACTGTCAAGCCGCGAGCGCGGCTGGCGACGGATGCCGATGGCGCTGCTTTTTCGCCAATCGCCAGCGCTTCAAACGAAAGGGCTGGCGGACAGCCAGCCCTCGTTTTCCCTGCGTTGTAGCTTCCGCTTTGTTGAAGTTCGCCGGCTAACTACCGCTCTTGTTTCAATCTCCGACACAGCTCGTCAAGCTGCTCCAGCGTCCGGTACGCCACGCGAATCTCGCCGCCTTTGTTCGTGTGGTCGATGGTCACGATCATGCCGAGCGTGCCGGTCATCAGCTTTTCCAGCGCCAGCGTGTCGGCGTCTTTTTCCGGCGCGCTTTTCGCCTGCTTCGGCTTCGCCGGGGTCGGACCGGCCGGCATCTGCGCCAGCGCTTCGGCCTGGCGCACCGAGAGCCCTTCCTCGACGATGCGCTTGGCAAGCCCTGCCGGGTCCTCCGCCGTCACCAGCGTGCGGGCATGGCCCGCCGACAAGGCCCCGTCGACCAGCATGTCGCGGATCACGTCGGGCAGCTTCAGCAGCCGCAGCGTGTTGGCGACATGGCTGCGGCTTTTGCCGATGACCTGGCCGAGATCGGCCTGGGTGTAGCCGTGATCGTCGATGAGCTGCTGATAGCCGAGCGCTTCCTCGACCGGGTTGAGGTCGGCGCGCTGGACGTTCTCGATGATTGCCAGTTCCAGCGCCGTGCGGTCGTTGACCTCGCGCACGATGACCGGGATCTCGGTCAATCCGGCGCGTTGCGCGGCACGCCAGCGCCGCTCGCCGGCGATGATCTCGTAGCGCCCGGCCTGCGACGGCGAAGGCCGCGCCACCACCGGCTGCACCACGCCATGCTCGCGGATCGATTGCGCCAGGTCGGTCAACTCGGCGTCGCCGAAATGCCGGCGCGGGTTTTTCGGATTGGGCGTCAGGAACTCGATCGGTACCTTGCCGTCGGCACTCATCCCAGGCTTCTCCGGCGCGCTCGGACGGTCGATCTCGCCGATCAGCGCCGCCAGCCCGCGGCCCAGTCTCTTTCTCGAAAGGTCTTCGCTCATTTCGGTTCCAGATTGTTTCGGTATCGAATCGGCTTTTGCTCCATGCGCGGCCGCTTGTTAAGCGGCGCGCAATTTACGCTCGCGGCGGATCACTTCCGACGCAAGCTGCAGATAAGCCTGGCTGCCGGAGCATTTGAGGTCGTAGAGGATCGCCGGTTTGCCGTAGGACGGCGCTTCAGACACCCGCACATTGCGCGGAATGATGGTCTCGTAGACCTTGTCACCCATATGCTCGCGCACGTCCTGCACCACCTGGTTGGCGAGGTTGTTGCGGCCGTCGTACATGGTCAGCACGATGCCCTGGATGGTGAGATCCGGGTTGATCGAGCGGCGCACCTGCTCGACGGTTTCGAGCAGCTGGCTGAGACCTTCCAGCGCGAAGAACTCGCATTGCAGCGGCACCAGAACGGAATCGGCCGCCGCCATCGAATTCAAGGTCAAGAGATTGAGCGACGGCGGACAGTCGATCAGCACATAACCGAAACCAGCCGAACGCGCCGACGCGGCGCGCAGGGCGTTGCGCAGCCGCAGCACCCGGTCCGGCGCCGAGGCGATCTCCATCTCGATGCCGAGCAAATCGAGGGTCGATGGCACGATCGACAGGCCGGGCACGGCCGTCGGGATCGCCGCCTCCTCCAGCTCCAGCTCGCCGGTCAGCACGTCATAGGACGACACCGTGCGGTCCTTGCGGTCGATGCCGAGGCCGGTGCTGGCATTGCCTTGCGGATCGAGGTCGACGATCAGCACCTTCTCGCCGATCGCCGCCAGCGCGGTGGCCAGGTTGATGGCGGTGGTGGTCTTGCCGACACCGCCCTTCTGGTTGGCTACGGTGATGATTCGAGGGCCGTTCTTCATCATGGGTCTATGCCAGGAATTCATTTTGGGTCGCCAACACGGATTCGGACAGGTCTTTGTTCAGACAGGTCGCACATTGGACAGTTCAAGGATGACGCCGCCAGGGTCGGTCATGCTTGGATGTTCTACCAGATCGAAGCTCCAGCGGTTAACGCTTTCTTGCACTTCGGCGCGGTAATCCCGGCCTTTGTGGAACAGCCCGCGCGCGCCTGATGTCAGCCACGGCCCCGCCAGCTCAAGCAAGGTCGAAAGCGGCGCCAGCGCCCGCGCCGTGACGATTTCCGGTGCCGCGACAAGCGCATGGCTCTCGTCGATGCGGCGCGCCACGACACGCGCCGGCAGGCCGAACTGGCCGACGACGGCTTGCAGGAATCCCGCTTTCTTGCGATTGCTTTCGACCAGGTCGATGCTGGCGCCGTCACGCTCGGCAAGCAGGAACGCCAGCACCAGTCCCGGAAATCCGCCGCCCGAGCCGATATCGACCCATCGCCGCGCTTTGTCCTCGATTCGCCAGAGCTGCGCGCTGTCCAGTATGTGGCGATGCCAGACATCGCCTGCTGTCGACTGCGCGACGAGATTGATGCTGCGGTTCCATTTCTGGAACATCTCTTCGAACGCCACCAGGCGATCGAATGTTTCACGTGAAACCGGACCGGCAGCGTTGCGCAGGCTCTCCCAGGAAGCAGCGCTCACGCGACGTCCCTTTGCGCGCCGGCGCTCTCGGAATGCCTGATATGAGCGACGATGATGGCCAGCGCCGCCGGCGTCATACCCTCCATGCGCTGCGCGTCGGCAATCGAACGCGGCCGCCGCGCATGCATCTTCTGCTTCAGCTCGTTCGACAGTCCCGGCACCTCGGCGAAGTCGAGCGCCTCGGGGATGAGCCGGCTTTCCTCGTGCCGGATCTGGGCGACGTCGCTCTTCTGGCGATCGAGATAGACTGAATATTTCGCTTCCGTTTCGAGGCGCTCCGCCGTCCTGGCGTCGATCGTCCCGAAATTCCCATCGATTCGGGCCAGCCAGGCCACGTCGACGCCGGGATAGGCGAGCAGTTCATAGGCGGATCTGCGCACGCCGTCGCGATTGACCTCCAGCCCGTGGCGCGCCGCCTCGTTGGGTGTCAGCTTTACGCCGAGCGCCAGCCGGCGCGCTTCGGCGAGGCGCTGCTCCACCTCGCCGAACCGCTGCATCCGCCGGGCTGACGCTATACCCAGCCTTGCAGCCAGCGGCGTCAGCCGCTCGTCGGCATTGTCGGCGCGCAGCGAAAGCCGGAATTCGGCGCGCGAGGTGAACATGCGGTAAGGCTCGCTGATGCCGCGGCTGGTCAGATCGTCGACCATGACGCCGATATAGGCTTCGGTGCGGCTGAGCACGACCTGCTCGCTGCCCGACGCCCGCCTTGCGGCATTGAGGCCCGCGAGCAGGCCTTGCGCGGCGGCCTCCTCATAGCCGGTCGTGCCGTTGATCTGCCCGGCGAGGAACAGGCCGCCGACGCGCTTTGTCTCCAGCGTCGGATGGAGCTCGCGCGGGTCGACATGGTCATATTCGATGGCATAACCGGGCTGCAGCATCACCGCTCGGTCCAGCCCCGGGATGGTCTTCAAGATTTCGAGCTGAACCTCCTCCGGCAGCGAGGTCGAGATGCCGTTGGGATAGACCGTGTCGTCGTCCAGGCCTTCCGGCTCGAGAAAAATCTGGTGGCCTTCGCGGTCGCCGAACTTGACGATCTTGTCTTCGATCGACGGACAGTAGCGCGGCCCGACGCCTTCGATCGAGCCCGAATACATGGCCGAGCGCCCGAGATTGGCGCGGATCAGTTCATGCGTGGCCGCGGTCGTGCGCGTGATGCCGCATTCGATCTGCGGCGTCTCGATGCGGTCGGTCAGCAGCGAGAACGGCACCGGTTCGTCATCCGCCGCCTGGCGTTCCAGCGACGCCCAGTCGATGGTGCGCCCGTCGAGGCGCGGCGGCGTGCCGGTCTTCAGCCGGCCGAGCTTGAAGCCTGCGCGGCTCATCGTCGCCGACAGCCCTAGGCTCGCTTGTTCGTTCATGCGGCCGGCGACAATCTTCTTCTCGCCGATATGGATCAGCCCGCGTAGGAAGGTTCCGGTGGTCAGGACCACCGCGCCGCTGGCAAGGCGCCGGCCATCGGCCAGGAGAACGGCGCGCAGGCATCCCGAATCGTCGATGTCGAAGTCGAGCACCTCGCCCTCGATCACATCGAGACCGTTCTGCTGCCGGATCGCTTCCTGCATGGCGAGCCGGTAAAGTTTCCGGTCGGCCTGGGTGCGCGGGCCGCGCACGGCCGGCCCCTTGCGCCGGTTGAGCAGGCGAAACTGGATGCCGGCCGCGTCCGCCACCCGGCCCATCAGCCCGTCCATGGCGTCGATCTCGCGCACCAGATGGCCCTTGCCGAGCCCGCCAATGGCCGGATTGCAGGACATCACGCCGATCGTGTCGAAACGCAGCGTCACCAGCGCTGTCCTGGCGCCCGCACGCGCAGCCGCGCTGGCCGCCTCGCTGCCCGCATGGCCGCCACCCACCACAACCACATCATAGTGATCGGTCATTTCAAACGTCCTGGATCCGAAGTTTGGTGGAGAGATGTCCCCGCAGCGGGACGGTGTCAAGAAACTTCGCGGGAGTTTCACGTGAAACAGGACGGCGAGCCTCGTTGCGTGTTTCACGTGAGTCAAGCGCTAAGGTCGGCGCCGACCCTCATCCGCCTGCCGGCACCTTTTCTCTATAGTGACGGGGAGAAGGGAATCGGCCGCAACGCCGGCGCCCATTCTTGCAACGTTAGCAATTGGCCAAGCCGGCGATGACAGCACCCCTCTCCCCGTCACTTTACGGGGAGAGGATGCCGGCAGGCAGGTGAGGGGCAGCGCCGACGCTGGCGATTGGCTCGGCGCAGCCGTTTCACGTGAAACAACGTCGGGTCGGAGAGCCCTCCTGTTTCACGTGAGTCATCGGCCGGGCGCTTCATGATAAAGCCGAGGTCAGCGCTGCCCCTCACCTGCCTGCCGGCACCTTCTCCCCGTATAGTGACGGGGAGAAGGGAGGCTCGACGGCCACGATGTTCCACGTGAATCATTTCCCGATGCAGAACTGTGAAAAAATCACATCCAGCATGTCCTCGACATCGACGGTGCCGACGATCCGTCCGAGCCGGTCGGCGGCCAGCCGGAGATCCTCAGCGCGCAGTTCCTGGCCGGCGTCCGGGCTCTCGGCCGCGCGCAATAGGAAGCGGTTGGCTTCGCCTAGCAACTCGACATGGCGAAGCCGTGAGGGCAGGATGTCGCCCGCTTTGCCGACCTGCGCGGCCGCGAGCCTGGCGATTTCGGCCAGCAGTTCCGTCACGCCCGTCCCGTCTTTGGTCGAAATGACGCGATCATAACCGCCTGTAAGCCCGGCGGGGGCTCTTTCCTGCACCAAATCGAGCTTGGTGCCCACGCGCAAGGTCGCGATTCCCTCGCGTTGAAGAGCAACGGGATGCGGGTCGGCCATATCCTCGAGGATGAGCAAGAGGTCGGCGCCATGCGCCTTGGCTCGCGCCTTCTCGATGCCGATCGCTTCCACCTTGCCGGCGGCATCGCGCAGGCCTGCGGTGTCGGTCAGCCTGACCCGCAGGCCTTCGAGGTCGAGCACGATCTCGAGCAGGTCCCGCGTCGTGCCCGGCTCATCCGTTACAATAGCTGCATCGCGCCGCGCCAAGGCGTTGAACAGGCTCGACTTGCCGGCATTCGGGGCGCCGAGGATAACAACCTCGAACCCGTCGCGGATGATTTCGCCGGCACGAAACCCGGCAATGTGGCGCTCAATCTCCCCGATCATCGCCGAAACATCAGACCAGACCGTATCCGAAACGGAACCGGAAATGTCGTCTTCGTCGGCAAAGTCGATCTCGGCCTCGATCATGGCGCGCGCATGGATCAGCCGCCGCCGCCAGCTCAGATAAAGCTCGGCCTGCGCGCCCTCGGCATTCTGCACCGCGAAGCGCCGCTGCGCCTCGGTCTCGGCGTTGACCAGATCGGCCAGCGCTTCCGTCCTTACCAAATCGACCTTGCCATTGAGGAAGGCCCGGCGCGTGAACTCGCCCGCTTCGGCGTGCCTGACGCCTTCGAAACCGGCGATCGTCTCCAACAGCCTCGCCACCACCGCGCGGCCGCCATGCACCTGGAATTCCGCCACGTCCTCGCCGGTGAAGCTGCCGGGGCCGGGGAAAAAGATCACCAGGCCACTGTCGAGCACGCCGCCATCGGGCGCCCGCAGCTCGCGCAGGCTGGCCACGCGGCCCTTAACCATACCGCCGGCGATCGTTTCGACAACGAATCGAGTCTTTGGCCCCGAAATGCGGATGACGGCGACGCCGGCCGGCAGGCGGCCGCTGGAAAGCGCGACGATGGTGTCGGCCGAAATCATTTGCCCGCCTTGTTGGACCGCCCTAGCTTCACTATCCAACCCCTGTTTCGCCGGACCGCTCATCGTGACACTGCCTGCGCAAAATCTGCTTGCCGACGAAGCCAGCCCCTATTTGCAGCAGCACAGCGGCAATCCGGTGCATTGGCGGGCCTGGTCGCCGGCGTCGCTTGACGAGGCGAGGGCGCTGGATCGGCCGATCCTGCTGTCGATCGGCTATGCCGCCTGCCACTGGTGCCACGTCATGGCCCATGAAAGCTTTGAGAATGACGACGTCGCCGCCGTCATGAACCGTCTGTTCGTCAATATCAAGGTCGACCGCGAGGAGCGCCCCGACATCGACCAGATCTACATGGCGGCGCTGTCCTCGATGGGCGAGCAGGGCGGCTGGCCGCTGACCATGTTCCTGACGCCGGACGGCAAGCCCTTCTGGGGCGGCACCTATTTCCCGCGCGAACCGCGCTACGGCCGCGCGGGCTTCATCCAGGTGATGGAGGCGGTCGACAAGGCGTGGCGCGAGAAGAGGGCAAGCCTCAACCAGAGCGCCGACGGGCTGACTTCGCATGTCGAGACCCGGCTCGCCGGCGCGCATGCCCGCACCGCGCTCGACCGCGACACGCTTGCCGCGCTCGCCAGAGGCATAGACGGCATGATCGACAAGGATCTCGGCGGCCTGCGCGGCGCGCCGAAATTCCCCAATGCGCCATTCATGCAGACACTGTGGCTGTCGTGGCGGCGCGACGGCAATGCCGGTCACCGCGACGATGTCCTCCTGAGCCTCGAACGGATGCTGGCCGGCGGCATCTACGATCACGTCGGCGGCGGGCTCAGCCGCTATTCCACGGACGCGCAATGGCTGGTGCCGCATTTCGAAAAGATGCTCTACGACAACGCGCAGCTCATCCGTTTTTGCAACTGGGCCCATGCCGCGGGCGGAAAGGATTTGTTCCGGGTCCGAATCGAGGAGACCGTCGACTGGCTGCTGCGTGAGATGCGCGTCGATGGCGGCGCCTTCGCCGCCAGTCTGGATGCCGACAGCGAGGGCGAGGAGGGCCTTTTCTACACCTGGAGCCGGGCAGAGATCGAGGCCGCGCTCGGCGACGATTCACCGTTGTTTTTCAATCACTTCACACTCTCCAGCCCACCCGGCTGGGAAGGCAAGCCCGTTGTCCACCAGACGCCGGCCCAGCAGGGGCAAGGCATTGCCGAGCAACCGCTTCTGACCGTTCTCAAGGCAAGGCTGCTGGCGGTCCGTGAACGGCGCGTCAGGCCCGGCCGCGACGGCAAGGTCCTCGCCGACTGGAACGGCCAGATGATCTCAGCACTCGCCGAGGCCGGCCGCTCGCTGGCGCGGCAAGACTGGATCGACGCGGCCATGGCCGCATTCGACCATATCGCCTCCTCCGCCGAGGGCGGACGGCTGCCGCATTCCATGCTCGGCGCCAAGAAACTGTTCCCGGCGCTGTCGAGCGACTATGCGTCGATGACCAATGCGGCGATCGCCCTGTTCGAAGCCACCGGCGACTGGAGCTACGCCGATCGGGCCCGGCAATTCGTCGAGCAGCTCGACCGCTGGCACGCCGATGCCGACGGCACCGGCTATTATCTCACGGCATCCGACAGCATCGACGTGCCGATCCGCATCAGGGGCGATGTCGACGAGGCTATTGCGTCGGCCACCGGTCAGGTCATCGAGGCGCTGGTCCGGCTCGCCGCGCTGACCGGCGATCTCGACCTGCAGGAGAAAGCGACGAAAGTCGCCGAACATGCCGCCGGCCGCGCGGCGCACCAGGCCTATGGCCAGGCCGGCATCGTCAACGCCTCGGCGCTCGCCATAGAGCCGCTAAAGCTGGTGCTTGTGGACGATTTGACAAATCCAACGCTCGTTCCGGTAGCGAATCGCAATCCCGATCCGCGTCGGGTGGATATCGTCGTGTCAGTCGGTACGCAGGCGAATCGACCGCTGTTGCCAAGCGGGATCCTGCCTCCCGCCGACAGGCCGGGCGCGTGGCTGTGCACGGGGCAGGTGTGCTTGCCGGCGGTGAGCGATCCGGATGAATTGGAAGGGTTGTTGCGACGAAGACCATAGAGTTCGTCATCCTAGGGCGAAGCAGGAGCGAAGCTCCGTCGCGGAGACCCTAGGATCCATGCCGTGACTTTCGAGCGCTGCAACAGGTGGAGATCCAGTCCGCCGCGCTCTTTGGGAGAGGCCATGGCATGGATCCTCGGGTCAAGCCCGAGGATGACGAAGAAGTGGAGCTCGCTCTGCGAACTACGTATTCATTGAATCGAAGAAGTCCGCATTGGTCTTGGTCTGCTTCAGCTTGTCGATGAGGAACTCGATCGCGTCGGTGGTTCCCATCGGCGCCAGGATGCGGCGCAGCACGAAGATCTTCTGCAGGTCAGCGCGCGGCACGAGCAGGTCTTCCTTGCGGGTACCCGACTTCAGAATGTCCATGGCCGGGTAGATGCGCTTGTCGGCCACCTTGCGGTCGAGCTGGATTTCGCAGTTGCCGGTGCCCTTGAACTCTTCGAAGATGACTTCATCCATGCGGCTGCCGGTGTCGATCAGCGCGGTGGCAATGATGGTCAGCGAACCGCCTTCCTCGATGTTGCGGGCAGCACCGAAGAAACGCTTCGGCCGCTGCAGCGCATTGGCGTCGACGCCTCCGGTCAGCACCTTGCCGGAAGACGGCACCACGGTGTTGTAGGCGCGCCCGAGGCGGGTGATCGAATCGAGCAGGATGACGACGTCGCGGCCATGCTCGACCAGCCGCTTGGCTTTCTCGATGACCATCTCGGCGACCTGCACGTGGCGCACCGCCGGCTCGTCGAAGGTCGAGGAGATCACCTCGCCCTTCACCGAGCGCTGCATGTCTGTCACTTCCTCCGGCCGCTCGTCGATCAGAAGCACGATCAGGTAGCATTCCGGATGGTTGGCGGTAATCGAGTGGGCGATGTTCTGCATGAGAACCGTCTTGCCGGTACGCGGCTGCGCGTTGATCAACGCGCGTTGGCCCTTGCCGATCGGCGCCACCAGGTCGATCACGCGCGGCGAGATATCTTTGGAGGTCGGGTTGTCGATCTCCATCTTCAGCCGCTTGGTCGGATAGAGCGGCGTCAGATTGTCGAAGTGGATCTTGTGGCGGATCTTTTCGGGATCGTCGAAATTGATCGTGTTGACCTTGAGCAGCGCGAAATAGCGCTCGCCCTCTTTCGGACTGCGGATCGGCCCCTCGACCGTATCGCCGGTCTTGAGCGAAAAGCGTCGGATCTGCGAGGGCGAAATATAAATGTCGTCGGGACCCGGCAGATAATTGGCGTTGGCCGAGCGCAGAAAACCGAAACCGTCCTGCAAGACTTCGACCACGCCGTCGCCGATGATCTCGATGTCCTGGGCGGCCAGCTTCTTGAGGATTGCGAACATCAGCTCCTGCTTGCGCATGACGCTGGCGTTCTCCACCTCGAGCGATTCGGCATAGGCGATCAGCTCTGGCGGTTTCTTGTTCTTGAACTCGGTGAGTTTCATTTCTTGCATTAGGATAGACTCTGGGTAGGCTTTTGGGAGGAAATCGGCGGGATGCGATAAATGCCGGGCGCGGCCAAAAGCAATGAAGGGCGGCGCATGACGGGAAGGAAGACCCGTCTTTTATCGTCGGCCGGCTGAAAGAGCAAGCCGCCTTTTAGCAGGTCGTGAGAGAGGTCCGAAGGTTCAGAACGGCTTGACGACGACCAGGATCACGATAGCGATCATCAGCAATGTGGGGACCTCGTTGACGATCCGCCAGTGCCTCGCGGGTTTTTCGTTACGATCCTCGGCGAATTTTCGCACCGCGCCGGCCAGATAGCCGTGGATGCCGGACAGAACCAGCACCAGCGCGATCTTGCCGTGCAGCCAGCCACCCTGGAAACCAAAACCTTTCCAGGCCAGCCACAGGCCGAACACCCAGGTGACGATCATCGCCGGGTTGATGATGCCGCGCAGCAGCCGGCGCTCCATCACCTTGAAAGTCTCCGACTGCACCGAACCCTTCTCGGCATCGGCGTGATAGACCAGCAGCCGCGGCAGATAGAGCATGCCCGCCATCCACGAGATGACGGCAAGAACGTGGATCGCCTTGGCCCAGAGATAGAAGCCGTCTGGGGCCGCCAGAAACAGCAGCGCGGTGAGCACGACCAGGGCCGCGATGCCGATCACCATGCGCATCATCGCCTGGCCCGTGCTGTTGGTGTTGCTCATCCCGGCCATCAGCGTGTCGCGCTCCTCACCAGTTTCACCATCGCCTCGACATGCGCCACGGGCGTTTCCGGGGGGATGCCGTGGCCAAGATTGAAGATCAACGGTCCGCTTCCCAGGCTCTCCAGGATCGCGCTGACGCCGTCGGCCAGCGCCTTGCCGCCGGCGACCAGCCGCAGCGGATCGAGATTGCCCTGGACGGCCCCTTCCCGCTGCAACGCCTTCGCTGTTTCCAGCGGCACCGTCCAGTCGATCCCCAGCCCCGTAACGCCGGTCTTCTCGCGATAGCTCCGGTAGCGCGCGCCGGCGCCCTTGGGAAAACCGATGATCGGCACATCGGGATGGACCGCCCGAACCTGCCTCACGATCTCGGCCACCGGCTCGACGCAGAACAGCTCGAAACAAGCATCGTCGAGCACGCCGGACCAGGAATCGAATATCTGCACCACATCGGCACCGGCCTCGATCTGCCTGATGAGATAGGCGGCCGAATGATCGGTCAGCACCTTGAGCAGCCGACGAAACGCCGTCGGCTCCCGATAGGCGAACAGCCGCGCCGGCGCCTGGTCCGGCGTGCCGTGCCCGGCGATCATGTAGGTCGCCACCGTCCACGGCGCGCCGCAGAAGCCGATCAGGGTGGTTTCATCGGGCAGTTTCGCCCGCAACCGGCGAACCGTCTCGTAGACCGGTTCGAGATTCACGTGAAACATCGTGCTGTCCACGGCCGCGATTTCAGCCGCCGTGATCGGCGTCAGCAGCGGCCCTCGCCCCTCTTCGAAGCGTACGTCGCGGCCAAGCGCATGCGGAACGACAAGGATGTCGGAGAACAGGATCGAAGCGTCGAAGCCGAAGCGCTCGATCGGCTGCATGGTCACCTCGAAGGCAAGGTCGGGATCATAGCAGAGGTCGAGGAATGAACCTGCGCGTCGGCGCGTCTCGCGGTATTCCGGCAGATAGCGCCCGGCCTGGCGCATCATCCAGAGCGGCGGCGGAAACACTGTCCCACCCTTCAGCACGTCCAGCATGATCCGTCTTGCAGGCATAGAGCGCTCGCCTCTCCCGGCTTCCCTTTAATCAAATATCTTATTTTAAAGAATCTTCTGATTCTAAGAGTCTGTTGGTTGTGGTGGTTGTCACCTGTCCCGCTTTGGCCGTCAAAACACCAGCAAGCATATTGTCGCGCATTTCCAATCGCCCCTTGCAGGGTTCTGGGGACGAGCCGGAATCTTCCATTGGACTCAACACGCTAGAGCAGCGATCCTGCAGGTACGTCCTGTGGACGGACAAAAGGCAGAAATCTCCGTCCACGGACTTGTCCCCAGCCGCCCGACGAAGCCTACAGCGCATCGAATTGTGGACAAACCGGCATCTGATACAGTCGCTCCGGCCGGCGGGTTTTCCGAACCCTGCTTTATCCACATCCGCCCACAGCCCTAGGTAAACCCTGTGAACAAACCCCAGAGCTTCTTCCACCTGCACCTGATCTCCGACGCCACCGGCGAAACGCTGCTCGCGGCCGGCCGCGCGGCTTCGGCGCAATACAAGGATGCGCGCGCCATCGAGCACATCTACCCGCTCATCCGAACCGAAAAACAGGTGGCCAAAGTGTTCGAGGACATCGAGGAGGAGCCGGGCATCATTCTCTACACCGTCGTCGACCAGAAGCTGGCGCGCGGCATCGACGAGCGCTGCGCCGCCATGGGCCTGCCCTGCGTCTCCGTGCTGGAGCCGGTGCTCACCGTCTTCCAGTCCTATCTGGGCACGCCGGCCGGCCGCCGCGTCGGCGCCCAGCACGTCCTCGATGCCGAATATTTCCGCCGCATCGACGCACTCAACTTCACCATGGAACATGATGACGGCCAGTTGCCGGCCAATATGGACGATGCCGACATCGTGCTGGTCGGCATTTCGCGCACGTCCAAGACGCCGACCAGCATCTATCTCGCCAACAGGGGCATCAAGACCGCCAACATTCCGATCGTGCTCGGCGTGCCGGTGCCCGAAAGCCTGGTCAACGCCAGGACGCCGCTGATCGTCGGCCTTGTCGCCACCGCCGAACGCATCTCGCATGTCCGCCAGAACCGCATCCTCGGCAACAGCAGCGCCTATGTGCCAGGCGACTATGTCGACCGCGCCGCCATCAATGAGGAGCTCGCCTATGCCCGCCAGATCTGTACCCGCCATGGCTGGCCGATGATCGACGTCAGCCGCCGCTCGATCGAGGAGACGGCGGCGGCAATCGTTGCCCTGCGGGGGAAGACGCGGTAGGTGCAGATGAGAGAAGTGAGGGGTGCGCGATGGAACGCCAACCCTGGGTGAACCAGCATGACCGAAAAAATCATCCTCGCCTCCGGCAGTCCGTTCCGCAAGACGATGCTCCTCGGTGCCGGCATCGACGTCGAGGCGGTTGCGCCTGATGTCGACGAGCGCGCGCTCGAGGCGCCCCTGCAAGGCAGCGGCGCCTCGCCCGAGGATGTCGCGCTGGTGCTGGCCGAAGCCAAGGCCACCGAAGTAAGCGAGCGCAGGCCCGGCGCGTTGGTGCTCGGCTGCGACCAGACGCTGTCGCTCGGCGACGAGGTGTTCCACAAGCCGGCCGACATGGAAGGGGCGCGCCGCCATCTGCTGGCGCTGTCGGGAAGGACCCATCAGCTCAACAGCGCCGCGGTCCTGGTCCGCGACGGCGAGGTGCTGTGGCGCCATGTCGGCATCGCCAGCCTCACCATGCGCAAGCTCGATCCGGCCTTCATCGGCCGCCACCTGGCGCGCGTCGGCTCAAGGGCGCTGTCGAGCGTCGGCGCCTACCAGGTCGAAGGCGAAGGCATCCAGCTCTTCGAGAAGATCGAGGGCGACCACTTCACCATTGTCGGCCTGCCGCTGCTGCCGCTGCTGGCCGAACTGCGCACGCTGGGAGCGATCGATGGCTGAGGCGACCAAAAAGGCCTTCGTCACCGGTCACCCGATCAAGCATTCGCGCTCGCCGAAGATCCACGGCCACTGGCTGGCCAGATACGGCATCGACGGCAGCTACCAGGCGATCGATGTCGCGCCGCAGGATTTCGCCGAATTCCTGAGCACATTGCAAGCGAACGGCTATCTCGGCGGCAACGTCACCATCCCGCACAAGGAGGCGGCGTTCGCCCTGATCGAGCGCCGTGATGAGGCAGCCCAGCAGATCGGCGCCGTCAACACGCTGTGGCTGGAGGGCGGCCAATTGTGGGGCGGCAACACCGACAGCCATGGCTTCGCCGCCAATCTCGACGATCATGCGCCGGGTTGGGCGTCCATTGGCCCGGCGGTGGTGCTCGGCGCCGGCGGCGCCTCGCGCGCCGTCATCCACGCGCTGAAGCAGCGCGGCATCCGCGATATCCGCATCGTCAACCGCACGCTTGCCCGGGCGGTGGAATTGCGCGACCGGTTCGGCGCCGGTGTCTCGGCGCATGGTATGGCGGCGACCGGTGAACTGCTTGCCGATGCCGGCCTGCTCATCAACACCACGGCGCTCGGCATGCAAGGCAATGAGGGTCTGGCCGCCGACCCGGCCCTTTTGCCGGACCACGCGATCGTCACCGATATCGTCTATGTGCCGCTCGAGACGCCGCTGCTTGCGGCGGCAAGCGCGCGCAAGCTGAAGACGGTGGACGGCCTCGGCATGCTGCTCAACCAGGCGGTGCCGGGTTTCGAGCGCTGGTTCGGCGTGCGGCCCCAGGTCACACCCGAATTGCGCGCGCTCGTCGAAGCCGATCTGGCGCCAAAACCATGATCGTGCTCGGCCTCACCGGTTCGATCGGCATGGGCAAGTCGACCACCGCGAAAATGTTTGCCGAGGCCGGCATCCCGGTCCACGATTCCGACGAGACGGTGCATCGCCTCTATGCCGGCAAGGCAGCCCCCCTGGTCGAGGCCGCGTTTCCAGGAACCACCGGCGCCGGAGGCGTCGACCGGGCAAAGCTCGGCGCTCGGGTGCTTGGCGATGCGGCCGCGCTGAAAAGGCTGGAAGCGATCATCCATCCGCTGGTGCGCGCCGACGCCGACGCGTTCCTGGCGCGCAACCGCGCCGCCGGCGCGCCGCTTGCCGTCCTCGACATTCCGCTCCTGTTCGAAACCGGCGGCCGCGACCGCGTCGACAAGGTCGTCGTCGTCACCGCGCCGGCCGAAGTCCAGCGCCAGCGCGTGCTGGCGCGGCCCGGCATGAGCGAAGAGAAACTCGCCTCCATCCTGGCCAGCCAGGTGCCGGATGCGCAAAAGCGCCGCCAGGCCGACTTCGTCATCGATACCAGCCAGGGCCTGGATGCCGCGCGGGCTGAGGTCAAAGCTATCATCGCGGATTTGAGAGGTTAGATCGGCGCCTCTTTTCCTTCTCCCACAGGGGGAGAAGGAAAAAAGTCATTGCCCATTGCCATTTTGTTCCGCTCTCACGATTCTGCTCGCCAGGAGCGACTGATTCGATGCGTGAGATCATTTTCGATACGGAAACCACCGGCCTCGACATGCGCGACGACCGCATCATCGAGCTTGGCGGCGTCGAGCTGGTCAACCGCTTTCCAACCGGCAAGACCTTCCACCACTACATCAACCCGCAGGGCCGCTCGATCCATGCCGAGGCGCAGGCCGTGCACGGCATCAGCATGGCGGACCTGCAAGGCAAGCCGTCCTTTGCCGAGATCGTCGAGGAGTGGATCGCCTTCACCGACGGCGCCAAGCTGGTCGCCCACAACGCCACCTTCGACATCGGCTTCCTCAATGTCGAGTTCGGCCGGCTCGGCCATCCGGCCGTCGACATCGGACGCGTCGTCGACACGCTGGCGCTGGCGCGGCGCAGGCATCCGATGGGTCCCAATTCGCTCGACGCGCTCTGCCGGCGCTACGGCATCGACAATGCGCGGCGCACCAAGCACGGCGCCTTGCTGGATTCGGAGCTGTTGGCCGAAGTCTATATCGAGCTGATCGGCGGCAAGCAGACGGCTCTGATCCTGGACACCGTTTCAGTGCAGATGAACGGCGCGGGCGAAGTGGCAGACATCGATATCTCGGTCGGCGCACGGCCGATCGCCCTGCCCCCGCGGCTGAGCGAAGCCGAGCGCGCTGCGCATGCCGGCATGGTCGCCACGCTTGGCGAGAAGGCGCTTTGGCTGAAGGTGATGGGCGCCTAAGCGCGCCGTTCTCCTCGCATTCGTCATCCTACGGCGGAGCAGGAGCGAAGCGACGTCGCGGAGACCCTAGGATGACGAGGTCGGGGGCTCTGCGGCCAAACCGGCCACACCAGCCTCTAAAACGAAAAACCCGGCGCGAGGCCGGGTCTTTCTGCAATATTCGTACGAGCCGGAATCAGCTCACCTGGACCTTCGACGCTGCCTGGTCCTCCGCCAGCTTCTGCTGGAACATCTGCGCGAAATCGATCGGGTCGAGCATCAGCGGCGGGAAGCCGCCATTGCGCGTCGCCTCGGCGATGATCTGCCGGGCGAACGGGAACAGCAGCCGCGGGCATTCGATGAACAGGATCGGCAGCATGTGTTCCTGCGGGAAGCCACTGATGGCGAAAACGCCGCCATAGACCAGCTCGACATTGAACAGCACTTCCTGGTCGAAGGACGCCTTGGCGTTCAGCGTCAGGTTGACGTCGAACTGCTTGTCGGAGAGCGGATTGGCGTTGACGTTGACGTTGATGGCGATGCCAGGCGCCTTATCGCGGCCGCGCAGCGAGTTCGGCGCGCCGGGGCTCTCGAAGGAAAGGTCCTTCACATACTGGGCAAGGACGTTGAGCGAGGGCTGCGCCGTGTTGCCGTTTCCGTTGGCGCCGACCGGCGCGTCATCTTTGCTGGCCATGAGCCTTGTGTCCTTTTGCCTGGGCAGCATTGCTGACCGAATTGAAATCGGGCGTTCGCTACCATGGCCGGCATGACAAGACAAGGTTTGCCGCCTTGCGACCGGAGGGGATCCAGACTGCGTCGAGATTCAGGTCAGGCCGGCATCACCTGAACATCAATATAGCCTCAGTCGTCCTTCAGGCGGCGCCATGGCGAATTGTGGTCCGGCCCGCGCTTGAAATCGTCTTCGCGCGAATAATCGCCGTCGTCGAGGTCGATGACCCTGTCGCGCGGCCGGCCGCGGAAGCCGCCGGCCGAGAAATTCGTCGCTACCACGATGCGGCCCTTGAGCCTGCGCCAGGCAAGATCGCGCACCGGCGGCAGGAACAAGAGAATGCCGAAAATGTCCGATATGAAGCCCGGGATGATCAGCAGGATCGCGGCGAGCACGATCATGGCGCCGTGCGCGAGCTGACGGCTCGGATCGCGGCCGGCGCCCATCTCGGTGCTGATGCGGCTCATGACGCCAAAACCCTGATGCCTGAGCAGCAGCGCCCCGGCGATGCTCGACGCGAGCACCAGGCCGACCGTCGCCAGCGCGCCGATCTGGCGCCCGACGATGACGAAGCCGGCGATCTCCAGCAGCGGAAGCGCCAGAAGAAAAACGGGAAATAACGAAATGCGCAAGTCTTGCCGATCCTTCCGATCGTTCTGGCGTTGGTCTGCTTTGCCTGCCAGCGGCCGCCGGCCGCTGGCGCCGAGGCTGTTAGATAGGTATGGCTGCCTTTGATTTGAATGATTGCGCCTTGCGTTCTATATGGTTTGCATGTTGAACGCTATGCGACCGCTGCCCTGTTGGCCGGGCGGTCCGGCCGAGGGCAGGATTGATTGGCGGAAGATATGGGTTTCTTCGACTTCGGCACGATTTTCTTTCTGATTGCGGCAGTTGTGATCTTTTTCCAGCTGCGCAATGTGCTGGGCCGTCGTACCGGCAGCGAACGGCCGCCTTTCGATCCCTATACCGCCGCCCGCACCGGCGACAAGGATGCGCAGAAGTCCGAGAACGTCGTGTCGCTGCCGCGCAAGCGCCAGCCCGGCGAGCCGGCCGGCGAGGTCTATGCGGCCATCGACGCCTTTGCCAAGCCCGGAACCGACCTCAACAAGGGCCTGCGCACGATCAAGGACAACGATCCGTCCTTCGACCCGAAGGGTTTCGTCGACGGCGCCAAGATGGCTTACGAGATGATCGTCATGGCCTATGCCGACGGCGATCGCAAAACGCTGAAGAACCTTCTGTCGCGCGATGTCTATGACGGTTTCGTCGCCGCGATCGGCGAGCGCGAGGCGCGGTCGGAAAAGATCCAGTCTTCCTTCGTCGGCATCGACAAGGCCGACATCGTCTCGGCCGAGATGAAGGGCGGCGAGGCGCATGTCACGCTGCGCATCATCAGCGAGCTGATTTCGGCGACGCGCGACAAGGCCGGTGCGGTCATCGACGGCGACCCCGAAACCGTCGCCGAGGTCAAGGACGTCTGGACCTTCGCCCGCGACACGCGCTCGCGCGACCCGAACTGGAAGCTCGTCGCCACCGAAGAAGAAGATTGAATCCCTGACCGCGGCGGGCCTGTCGTGTCCTTCCATCAGGCATTCAGCGAAAGATCCTTCGGCGCTCTGCCCGGCTGGGATGACGACGACCATCTGGCGGCCTTCGAGGCCTTTCGCCGCTCCGCCTTCCATGTCCTGGCCAAGCCCTATCGCAGCGGCGCGCTCGGCGTCGACTTTGACGCCTTTGCCGGTGCCTATGCCGAGGCGCGCGCGGCCCCTCCTGCCAGCCGGTCGGAGGCCCGCGCCTTCTTCGAGCGTCATTTCGTCCCCATGCAGGTGCGTCCAGAGACCGGCGCCGGCCTCGTCACCGGCTTCTACGAACCGGAGGTCGAGGCCTCGCCGGTGCGCACGGAGCGTTTTGCCGTGCCGCTTCTGTCGCGTCCCGCCGATCTCGTCGATGTCGACGACGCCAACCGGCCCGACGGAATGGACCCCTATCTCGCTTTCGCGCGCCGGACGCCGGACGGGCCGGCCGAATATTTCGACCGTGGCGCGATCGAGCGCGGCGCGCTCGCCGGCAAGGGGCTGGAGATCGCCTGGCTGGCCGACAAGGTCGACGCCTTCTTCATCCATGTGCAGGGCGCGGCGCGGCTTCTGATGACCGACGGCCGGCTGTGCCGCGTCACCTATGCCGCCAAGTCCGGCCAGCGCTTCACCGGGCCCGGCAAGGTGTTGAGCGAACTGGGCGAGATCCCGCTGGAAAACGTGACGATGCAGTCGATCCGCGCCTGGTTCAGGGCGCATCCGGGCCGCGTCGACGAGATCCTGTGGCGGAACCGTTCCTATATCTTCTTCCGCGAGGCCGCGGTCGAGGACGCAACGCTCGGGCCGATCGCTGCCGCCAAGGTGCCGCTGACGCCGGGCCGCTCGATCGCCGTCGACCGGCTGCTGCACACATTCGGCACGCCCTTCTACATCGACGCGCCATCGCTGACGGCTTTCGAGGCAAAACCGTTCCGGTGCCTGATGATCGCGCAGGACACCGGCTCCGCCATCACTGGGCCGGCGCGCGGAGATCTCTTCGCCGGCTCGGGCGACGCCGCCGGCGAGATCGCCGGCGTGGTGCGCAATCCGGCCGATTTCTACGCGCTGGTGCCGCGCCCGCTCGTCTCGGGGTCGAAGCCATGACCCGCCGCAGCGACAGGTTGAGCGAGGACGACCGGGTGCTGTGGAACCTGGTGGCGCGCACGGCCAAGCCGCTGAAGGGCAAGGCCGCCGTGCCTGTCCCGGATTTCGGCATCGAGGCGAAACCGGCGCCGGCGCAACAAGCCCGGCCCGTTGCCGGTCCGGCCGGCGCGCCTAAGCCGAAGGCCCAGCATGTCTCCCATGCACTCGACGAGCCGACGCTGGACAAATTGTCGAAAGGCCGGCTGCCCATCGAAGGCCGGGTCGACCTGCACGGCATGACGCAGGACGAAGCCTATTCGCTGCTGTTCTCCTTCCTGCACCGCGCCCATGCCGGCGGCATTCGTTACGTCCTGGTCATCACCGGCAAGGGCTCGTCGTCGGGCGGCGACGGCGTGCTGCGCCGCGCGGTGCCGGCTTGGCTGTCGACGCCGGCGTTCCGGCCGCTGGTCTCCAGTCACGACCACGCCGCGCGCAACCATGGCGGCTCGGGCGCGCTCTATGTCAGGCTGCGGCGGGTCCGGTCGTGAGGATGGGGTCGTGACCCCGTTCGGCGAGAGGCTGCGGGCGCTGAGGGCCGAGCGCGGCGTCACCCAGAAGGACATGGCCGCCGCCATCGGCGTCAGCGCCGCCTATCTGTCGGCGCTCGAGCATGGAAGGCGCGGCGCGCCGACCTGGACGCTTATCCAGAAGATCATCGGCTATTTCAACATCATCTGGGACGACGCCGAGGAACTGGCGCGACTGGCCGAAGGCTCGCATCCGCGCGTCAGGCTCGACACGTCGGGCCTGAGCCCGGCCGCGACCGAGCTTGCCAACCTCCTGGCCGAGAACATCGAAAAGCTCGACGAGGAGGAACTGCGCGGCATAACCTTCTCTATCCGAGCGGCGCTGGGACGACGGCGGTAGGCCGGGTTTGCCCGGCTCTCGCGGCGGCTGAGCTCCCGATCGCGAAACGGCGGCCCGCCAGCAGCAGCCGGCGGGCCGCCGTGATGAGATCAGTTCTTGCCGGCCGTGCTGCCGCCATTGCCACCGCGGCCGTGATCACCATGGCCGCGGCCACCATTGCCGCCGCCAAGGCAGTCCGATGCGCCGGCGGCGCCGCAACAGCGGCCGCTCCACAGGTCGTTGAGATTGGTGTTGGCGCAGCTTCGAATGGTCTGATCGGCCAGAGCGGATCCGGCCATGCCCGACACCGCGACGGCGGCGAGAAGGGTGTTACGCAGGAAAGCAGTCATTTGAAGTCTCCATGGTTGGTTTCGGTTCACGGCTGTGTGTCGCCGGCCGGGCCGAAATGGTTCATGGAGGGTGTGGGAATTTTTTTGGGGAGTGCGCGAGGCGCGTGACTGCAACGTCGGCGCCGCCCCTCATCCGCCTGCCGGCACCTTCTCCCCGTATAGGACGGGGAGAAGGGAGACAGCCGCGCCCTTGGCGTATTTCTTGCGACGTCGGCAATTGGGGAAATCGTCGATGACAGCGTCTTTCTCCCCGTCACTATACGGGGAGAAATGCCCGGCAGGGCAATGAGGGGCGGGGCCGACATCCGGCGGTTGGGCGCGCCGCCCGCCGCAGTCCCTACTCCACGGACCCGACCAGCACCTGCTGGCCGCCACGGATCGAGACCCAGCGGCCGGTGTTGTCGATCGCCTGGCGCTTGAGGAAATGGTAGCCGGTGTCGTCCCAGGCCTTGACCTTGTCGGTCAGATTGTCGAGCACATAGTCGCCCCTGTCGGTGCGCACCGTCAGCACCGAGTGCCCTTCGCCGTCGGGTTTGCGCACCACGGTGATGAGAAGATCGGCAAGCGATATACCCATCCGGGACAGCAGGCGCCGCTTTTCCAGCACATAGTCCTCGCAGTCGCCGACGCCCTTGGCGGGATAGGCCCAGACCTCGTCCTTGCCATAGATGTCCATGTCGCTCATCGGCTTGACGGCGGCATTCACCCTGGCGGTGACCTTGGCCAGCTTGCGCCACAATCTGTCCGTCATCGCGGCCGGCGCAAGATTGCCGGGACGGATCGCGCATTCGCGGGCATTGAGCCTGCAGAAATCATAATGGCCGATCGGTTGCGACGCGACGCCGCCGGTCGTCATCGCTCCGGCCGCCAGGGCCGGTGCCACCCAGCCTCCCATCATTGTCGCCAGTCCGGCTACTGCGCACGCACGAAGCGCTCGCGCCATTGGTGAGGAATTCATTGTCCCCGCTCGCCCTTGTTATTAATGAAAGGTTAAGGGCGATCTACAGTCCGTGTCAATTACCACGATTGGGTGATTTGCGACATGGTTACCCGCGAGACGCATGGCAGCGGCACCCGTGCGACAGGCCTGCCCGGCCTGTCCGGCGCTATCGGGCCGGCAATGCAGGCTGCCTATCTTTTGGCGGTGCGGACCAGCTTCGGTTTCACGGCGACCCGGTTCTGGCGGCCATAGCTGGTGATGAAGTCGACGATGCGCGGCACGATCTCGGCGCGGAAGCGCGACCCGTTGAAGACGCCGTAGTGCCCGACCGCGGGCTGCATGTAATGCGCCTTCCTGTCGGCGGGAATGTTGACGCACAGATCGTGCGCCGCCCGCGTCTGGCCAAGGCCGGAAATGTCGTCGTTCTCGCCCTCCACCGTGAACAGCGCGACATTGCGGATGGCCGAGGGATCGATGGGCGTGCCGCGATGCGTCATCTCGCCCTTGGGCAAGGCATGCCGGACAAACACCGTGTCGACCGTCTGCAGGTAGAACTCAGCCGTCAGGTCCATCACCGCCAGATATTCGTCGTAGAAGTCGCGGTGCTTCTCGGCGCTGTCGCCGTCATGCTTCACAAGGTGCATGAAGAAGTCCTTGTGGGCGATGATGTGGCGGTCGAGGTTCATGCTCATGAAGCCCGAAAGCTGCAGGAAGCCTGGATAGACCTCGCGGCCGAAGCCCGGCACCGGCCAGGGCGCGCGCATCACGACATTGTCGCGGAACCAGTCTATGCCCTTCTCCTCGGCCAGAAGGTTGACCGCGGTCGGGTTGCGGCGCGTGTCGATCGGCCCGCCCATCAGGGTCATCGTCGCAGGAACGAAGGGGTCGCCGCGCGTTTCCATCAGCGCCACGGCCGCCAGCACCGGCACGGAAGGCTGGCAAACAGCCATCACATGCGTGTCGGGGCCCAGCACATGCAGCATGTCGACGGCATAGTCGATATAGTCGTCGAGATCGAATTGGCCGTCGGCCGTCGGCACCATGCGGGCGTCGATCCAGTCGGTGATGTGCACGTCGGCATGGGGCAGCATGGCTTCGACCGTGCCGCGCAGCAGCGTCGCATAGTGGCCCGACATCGGCGCCACGATCAGAAGCTTCGGATCGCGCCGCCGCCCGGCGGGCACGGCGCGCTCGAAACGCACCAGGTTGCAGAACGGTCGTGACCAGACGACCTTCTCGGTCACTGCCACGCTCTTCCAGTCGACCACCGTCTTGTCGAGGCCGAATTGCGGCTTGCCGTAGCGGCGCGTGGTGCGCTCGAACAACTCGGCGCCCGCCGCGATCGAGCGGCCCCAGGACGTGTGCGAGAACGGATTGAGCGGGTTGGAATAGAACAGCCGCACCGCATCGGCATAGAGACGGGCCGGCTGCAGGGCGGCGTGGTTCATTTCATAGAGCTGGTAGAACATCCGTTTACCCCGCTGCGGCCTGCGACCGAAGGGGCGGCGAGCAGTGCCTGGCCCTAACTGTCTCGCGGGGAAGTTAACAACTAATTGCTGCGATGCAATACGTCACGTGGCGTGATCTATACGCATTCTTGGTCCAAAGCGTTGGAAATCAGCCTTGGACGGTACAAGCCGGCTCATTGTGCAGGTGCGAAGGCCAGGCGGCCCGGCCCTCGGGCCGGGCAGTGGTGGTCAGACGCGCGCCATGCAGACCGCGGTGTGGCCCGAACCGATGAAGCCGAGCTGGCCGGCGGCACCCTTCGACAGGTCGAGCACGCGTCCCCGGATGAACGGTCCGCGATCGTTGATGCGCACCACGACGCTGCGGCCATTGTTCTGGTTGGTGACCCGCAGCTTGGTGCCGAAAGGCAGCGTGCGGTGTGCGGCGGTCAAGGCCGAAGGGTTCATCCGTTCGCCCGACGCGGTCCTGGAGTGCAGGGCGTACCAGGAAGCGCGGCCGCATTGACCGGCGGCGGAGGCGGCTGGAGTGGCGGAGGCGCCGACCATCAGGCCAGCAGCGATCGTCACCGCGGCAAGCGCGGTCCGGTTGTTGTTATTCATATTTGGGGGAAGGCTCCGTTTTTGACAGGCCCCAGCCGTTACGGAGACAATAAGGCACGAAATGCGGCGATCATCTGGCGGTTCCATGGCGCCGGCACACGTTTGGAGTCGCCCGGTAACAGTCTGTCAGTGATTTCCCGGCGGTCAGCGATCAACTCACGATGATGTTCCAGCGGATATCCATGTCTTGTTTGACAAGATCGAGCGGCAACATCCAAGTAGAAGATGCTGCTGCCGAACCGATTCCTTTGCCTCTTTCATCGCGACGGCGAAGACGCGACCGATCAACTTCGGAAGGGAGAATCCGGCAATGAGACTGATCAAAAATCTGCTGGCGTTGATTGTGCTGGCCGTCGGCGCGCTGTGGTCGCTGCAAGGCATCGGCGCGATCGGCGGCAGCTTCATGACCGGCCAGTCGCAATGGCTCACCATCGGCATCATCGTCATGCTGGTCGGTCTCGCCGGGCTCGTGTGGGCGAACCGTTCGCGCGGTTGAGCCGCTCTCACTGCGACCAGTACTGCCAGGCCCAGTAGAAGCTTTCGTCTCGCGGCGGCAGGCGGTCACGCCCGGCCGGGAGTTGGACGGGCGCCGGCGAGCGCGGACCGTCCTCCCTTGTCGCCTTGTCCTCCTCTATCGCCTTCTCATGGGATGTCAGGCCCAGCAGCCAGGTGCCGAAATGGGCGAACAGCATGGCGGTGGAATGGGTCATCGTCATCTCCGTTTCCCGATCATTCGCGTCCCGCCCACGGCACGAGCGCGCGCTCGATCCTGCGGATGGCGAATTCGAGGACGAAGGCGATGGCCGCGATCACCAAAATGCCCATGACCACCACGTCGGTGACCAGGAACTGCGCCGCCGACTGGATCATGAAGCCAAGCCCGCGCGTCGCCGCCACCAGTTCGGCGGCGACCAGCGTGGACCACCCGGCGCCGAGCGCGATGCGCAGTCCGGTCAGGATCGACGGCAGCGCGCTGGGCAGGATCACGTGGCGGACCACCTGGCGCCTCGTCGCGCCAAGCGAACGCGCGGCGTTGATGCGCTCCTGCGAGACGCCGCGGACGCCGGACGCGGTCGACAAGGCCACCGGCGCCAGCATGGCGATGGCTATCACCAGGACCTTGGACGGCTCGCCGATGCCGAACCAGATGATGACCAGCGGCAGATAGGCGAGCGGCGGGATCGGCCGCAGGAATTCCAGCAGCGGATCGAAAATGCCGCGGCCGACGGTGCTGATGCCGATGGCGAGGCCAACCGGCACGCCGACGAGGAGCGCCGCGATGAGCGCGGCGAACACCCGCCCCAGGCTGGCGGCGATATGCTGGACGAGCGTTGCGTCGACAAAGCCATCGCGGGCGACGATGATGAATTTGTTCCACACCGCGACAGGCGAGGGCAGGAATACCGGCGACACCAGTTGCAGGCGGGCCGACAGCGTCCACAGCGCCAGCACCAGAAGAATGGTGGCCGCGCTGACCATGCGCGCCGAAACGCCCTTGCGCTTCGGGACCGGGCGCGACCATGGCACCGACAGGCCGTCGGCCTCTTCGGTCCTGGGGCCGGAGCGTTCGGTGTAGGAGGAAATGGTCATGCCGCCTCTCCCTCGAAGATCGCGTCGGTCAGTTCGCCGCGCGCCGCGGCGAAGCCAGGATCGGCCTTGATGGCGCGGATGGCCTCGCCCGCTGCGTAGCGCCTGGAGAAGCCCGGCTCCAAGGTCCGCACCACCCGGCCCGGCCCGGGCGCCAGCACCACGATGCGGGTGGCGAGCACCAGCGCCTCGTCGATGCCGTGCGTGACCATAAGCACGCCGACCTTGCTTGCCGTCCACAGGTCGAGCAGCGTCGTCTGCATGCGCTCGCGCGTCAGCGCATCGAGCGCGCCGAGCGGCTCGTCGAGCAGCAGGAATTGCGGCCCGGCAGCCAGCGCCCGGGCAAGGCCGACGCGCTGGCGCATGCCGCCGGACAGCTCCCAGATGCGCTTGTCGCCGGCATCGGTGAGCTTGACCAGGCCGAGCAATTCGTCGGCGCGGCGCGCCCGCTCGGATGGCCCGACACCGCGCAGCCTGAGCGCGAAGGCGACGTTCTCGCGCGCCGTCAGCCAAGGAAACAGCGCGTCGTTCTGGAACACCACCGCACGGTCCGAACCGGGTGCTGCGATCGGCCGGCCGTCGATCGCGGCCGTGCCGCGTGCCGGCGCGACAAAGCCGGCGGCTACATTGAGCAGCGAGGTCTTGCCGCAGCCGGAACGGCCGACAAGGACGACGAAGTCATCGCTGGCGACGTCGATCGATACCCGCTCGACGGCGGGTGCGGGCTGGCCGTCATAGTGGATCGAGATTCTGTCGAGCACGAGATGCGACATGAGCCCTCGCAGGAGTTCGTTGAAGTCCGCCTGCCCGAAGCCGCGCCTCGTCAGCGGCTCCGGGACAGACGACACGCGGCGTCAGGAAAGCCGCGCGCGTCTCATCGGGGCGCCACCTGCCCGTCGTGGCATGGGGCGCTCCAACGCTCGGGTCAGTTCGAGGCCAGCGCCTCGGTGACGTATTTCGATGTCACATATTTCGAATAGTCCGGCAGCACGGCGTCTACCTTGCCCTGCTCCTTGAGGAAGGCGGACGCGGCCGCGATCGCCTTGACCGTGCCGCCGCCGAGGAACTTGTCGGAGGCCTGTTCTTCGAGTGTCGGGAAGACGTAGCCCTTGAGCAGTTCAGGCACTTCCTCGACCTTGGCGCCGGTCAGCTTGGCGATCTCGGCCGCCTGCGGCGACGCTGCCGACCAGGCGTCGGGCTTAGCCAGGTACTCGGCATAGGCCGCACCCGTCACCTTGACGAAGTCGCGCACCGCTTCCGGGTTCTTTTCGGCAAAGTCGGTGCGCACGATCCAGGCGTCGAAGGTCGGCGCGCCCCAGGCGGCGACCTGGGAGGAATCCAGCACCACCTTGCCTGATGTCTTGACCTGGCCGAGCGCCGGATCCCAGACATAGGCCGCATCGATATCGCCGCGCGAAAAGGCAGCGGCGATTTCCGGCGGCCTGAGATTGAGGATCTCGACCGATTTCGGGTCGACATTCTCATGTTTCAGCGCGGCAAGCAGGCTGTAATGCGTCGTCGAGACGAAGGGCACGGCCACCTTCTTGCCGGCGAGGTCGGCGACCTTCTCTATGCCGGCGCCGTTGCGTGCGACCAAGGCCTCGGATGGCCCGATCAGGCCGACGACGAAGATGGTCTGGACCGGCAATTCGCGGCTCGCCGCCGCCGCCAGCGGGCTCGAACCGACATAGCCGATGTCTACCGAGCCGGATGCGACCGCGGCGATGACATCGGCGCCGGAATCGAATTTGCGCCAGTCGATGGCGGCGTTGGTAGCCTTTTCATAGGCACCATCGGCCTGCGGCACCTTGGAGGGTTCGACCACCGTCTGGTAGCCGATGGTGATCTTGAGGTCGTCGGCAAAAGCCGGGCCGAGGAAGGCGGCGCCGGCAAGTGCGGCCGTAGACAGGAGAAGGATGCGTCGCGAAATGGTGGTGGACATCAAGGGCTCCATGAAACAGGGGAAAACCGGATTGCTTCATGATAGTCCGCTAATTCTATGGTTCTTGTAGAGTTAAATTCTTCTAGCGGGGCCGGATTTGTTGGAAAAAGCTGCCGGTGCCGAGGTCCCCAGGCGGATTTGGCGGCTATGGCGCTTCAAGAGTGGCGAGATCATCACGTTCGGGAAGCTCCAGCCACCGCTACGGCCTCCGATCGCGAACGAGAATTCACGTTGCAGCCGCTTGAAAGGCAAATCCATGCTTCAGATGGATTGGAATTTAAAAACGTGTTCCGCCTGTTCGCGTTTAAGTATAGTAAACTTATCGACATAGAGACTTGGAGGCGACGATGAGAGGTCATACCCATCCGTATCGCGGCGATCGCCGGTGGCACCGGTCTCGGGCCGTCGCGCCACGGTTTGTGTCCCAGGCGTAACAAGTCAGGTCCAAAATGGCCGCAATGGCTTGAAAATCAAGCAAGATCAATCGCGATTGGCTTGTATATCATGTTGGTAGAATTTATGTGTCATGGATGCTTGAGCGCGGCGGGAGGCACGCCAGGCGTTTCGCAAAGGATGGCCTCGAGCCATCGCATGACAGAGAAACGTTCGGATCATGCTCACCAAGAAAGGCAAGTACGGCCTCAAGGCGCTCGTCCATCTGGCACGGATGCCGGCCGGGCAGCTTGCCTTCGTCAACGACATCGCGACCGGCAACAGCATCCCGAAGAAGTTTCTCGACGCCATCCTGGGCGAATTGCGCAATGCCGGTTTCGTGCAGAGCCGCAAAGGCAAGGATGGCGGCTATCGCCTGGCGCGGCCACCGGAGGAAATCAGGGTCGGCCATGTCGTGCGTGTGCTCGACGGCCCGCTGGCGCCGATCCCTTGCGCCAGCCGTACCCAATACCAGCGCTGTGAAGACTGTAACGAGGCGACATGCCAGGTTCGACATCTGATGCTGGAAGTCCGGCAAGCGATCGCCGAGGTGCTCGACCAGCGCAGCCTCGCCGAGATGCGCGACATCGGCCTCGACGACCTTGGGGTCGCAAGGGGCCTCGACGACCTCTCGGTTGCGGTGAAGGCCTGACGCCGGCGCGTCGCACGGGGCTGGCATGAGCGGCCGCGGCAACTCGATCATCATCGTCGGCGGCGGCGCCAGCGGGGTCGTGCTCGCCGCGCATCTGCTGAGACAGCCCAATCCCGACCTTCGCGTCACGCTGGTCGAGAAGCGCCCGCATTTCGGCCAGGGCATCGCCTATTCCACATTGCTCTCCGCGCATGTGCTGAACGTCAGCGCCGCCGGTATGAGCGCCTATGCCGACGATCCCGGCAATTTCTGGCGCTGGCTGGTGGAACGCGGCCTGGCAACGCCCGAGCAGGCGCCGGTCTACGCGCCGCGCAGCATCTATGCCCGCTATCTCGGCGAATTGCTGGACGATCTCGAGGCGCGCGAGAGGGAGACCGGACGGCTTCGGCTGATCCATGAGGAGAGCCTGTCGATCTCGCCCACGGCCTCGGGGGTCGAAGTGGCGCTCGCCAACGGCACCAGCGTCGTCGCCCATCTGGCGGTGCTCGCCACCGGCCATGACGAGGTGCCGGCCATGGGGCAAGGCCATGCGGTTCGGATGGGATCGGAGGCCGACACCGCGCTCGATCCCGACCGGAGCGTCATGGTGCTGGGAACGGGCCTCAGCATGGTCGACGCATTCCTGGCGCTCGAACAGCGCGGCCACCGCGCGGAGATCGTCGCGGTGTCGCGGCGCGGCCTGCTGCCCTCGCCGCACCGCAAGGGCAATCCGATCAAGCTCGACGTCGCCGATATCCCGCTCGGCACCCAGCTTTCCTATTTCGTCGGCTGGTTCCGCGACCTGATCCGGGAAAACCAGAAGGCCGGCATCGACTGGCGCGACGTCGTCGACGGCCTGCGTCCGTTCAACCAGAAGATCTGGCAGAACTGGCCGGCCTCCGCCAAGCGCCGTTTCGTCGAGCACACCAAGGCGTGGTGGGACATCCACCGCCACCGCATGGCGCCCGAGGTCCATGCCCGCGTCACGCAAGCGGTGCAGTCCGGCCGCATCCGCCTCGTCGCCGGCCGTGTCGTCGACATCGCGGCGGGCGACGAGTTCACGGTCCAGGTCCAGTCGCGCCACACCAAGCGGCTGGAGAGATTCGAGGTCGCCCGCATCTATGATTGCTCCGGCATCGTCAGGGACATCTCGGGCTCGTCGAACAGCGTGGTGCGCTCGCTGGTCGACCGCGGGCTGGCGCGGCCGGATCCGCTGCGCATCGGCCTCGACGTTACGGCCAATTGCGAGATCATCGCCGGCGACGGCACGGTGTCCAGGAAAATCCTCGCCGTCGGCCCGCTGACCAGAGGCACCTTCTTCGAGATCGACGCCATCCCGGATATTCGCGTCCAGTGTGCGAGGCTGAGCAAGCAGCTGCTGGGGTAGGGCGTCGGCGTTCTACGCCGCCCCACAAGCCTGCGGGCGATTTGCACGACGGAGCCCGCCCCGGAATTTCATTCTCCATCTAGCCGGTCGATTGGCACGATCTATCTTCTTTCCCACTGCAAAGGGCTGGAAAAGAGGATACGCTGCCGCCCTGCACGAGGCGGCCGCTTGATCATGGAGCATCGATATGAGCAGGCACAAGATCGCGCCCTCGGATAGCGCCCCTTTGGAAAACGCCGCTTCGGAAAACGCAATGTCGCGCCTGCGGCCGCCTTACGGATCGGTGCTCGACCTGATCGGCCAGACCCCCGTGGTCGAACTGACCCAATTCGACACCGGCAAGTGCCGGCTGTTCATCAAGCTCGAAAGCCAGAATCCTGGCGGCTCGATCAAGGACCGTATCGCACTGTCGATGATCGCGGCGGCCGAGAAGGAGGGCAGGCTGAAGCAAGGCGGCACGATCGTCGAGGCGACGGCCGGCAATACGGGGCTGGGCCTGGCCCAGGTCGGCATCCCCAAGGGCTACCGTATCATCCTGGTCGTGCCCGACAAGATGTCGCGCGAGAAGATCCAGCACCTGCGCGCACTGGGCGCGGAAGTGCGCATGACGCGCTCCGATGTCGGCAAGGGCCACCCCGAATATTACCAGGATATGGCCGAAAAGATCGCGGCCGAGCTGCCCGGCGCCTTCTACGCCAACCAGTTCGCCAATCCGGCCAACCCTGAGGCGCACGAAACCACCACCGGTCCGGAAATCTTTTCGCAGCTCGACGGCGATGTCGACGCGGTGGTGGTCGGCGTCGGCTCAGGCGGCACGCTGACCGGCCTTGGCCGGTTCTTCGCCAAGGCATCGCCGAAGACGGAAATGGTGCTGGCCGATCCGGTCGGCTCGGTGCTGGCGCCGCTGATCAAGACCGGCAAGATGGTGGAGGCCGGCAGCTGGACTGTGGAAGGCATCGGCGAGGACTTCGTGCCGCCCAATGCCGAGCTGTCGCTGGTCAAGAAAGCCTATTCCATATCGGACAAGCAGAGCATGCTGGCGGTGCGCGATCTCCTGTCCCGGGAAGGCATCCTGGCCGGCTCATCTTCGGGCACGCTGCTGTCGGCCGCCTTGCGCTATTGCCGCGAGCAGACGTCGCCCAAGCGCGTTGTCACCTTCGTCTGCGACAGCGGCAACAAATATCTGTCGAAAGTCTTCGACGATTTCTGGCTGGCCGAGCAGGGGCTGGCCGAGCACGAGCAGCATGGTGACCTGCGCGACCTGGTGATGCGCACGCACCGCACCGGCGACACCGTCTATGTCGGTCCGGACGAAAGCCTGCTCAACGCCTATGGCCGCATGCGCCGCTCCGATGTCTCGCAGCTGCCGGTGCTCGACGACGGCAAGCTGGTCGGCATCGTCGACGAAAGCGACATTCTGGCCAAGGTCGACGGCCCCTATGAGGGCCGCTGGGAGCGCTTCAACGCGCCGGTACGCACGGCGATGACCTCCAATCTGCATACTTTGCAGGCCAGCCAGACGCTGGACGCGCTGCTGCCGGTATTCGACCGCAACGAGGTCGCCATCATCTTCGACGGCGACGAGTTCGTCGGCCTGATAACCCGCATCGACCTGATCAACCATTTGAGGCGCCGTGCACGATGACCGCATCCGGAAAGAACCGCCTGGCCTTCTCCACCCGCACCATCCATGGCGGCCAGAGCCACGATCCCCTGACCGGAGCGGTGATGGTGCCGATTTACGCCACCTCGACCTATGGCCAGCAGTCGCCCGGCGTGCACAAGGGCTTTGAATATGCCCGGAGCCAGAATCCGACGCGCTTTGCCTTCGAGCGCGCGGTGGCCGATCTCGAAAGCGGCTCGGCTGCCTTCGCCTTCGCCTCCGGGCTGGCGGCGATCGCCACCGTGCTGGAACTGCTCGATTCCGGCGCCCACATCGTCGCCACCGACGACATCTATGGCGGCTCCTTCCGCCTGATGGAGCGTGTGCGCAAGCGCTCCGCCGATCTCAAGGTGAGCTTCGTCGACTGCACCGACCTTGCGGTTATAGAGGCGGCAATCCGCCCGGAGACGAAAATGCTCTGGGTCGAGACGCCGACCAACCCGCTGCTGCGCATCGTCGATCTCGAAGGCGTCGCAGCCCTTGCAAGGCGCAAGGGCATCCTCTCGGTCGCCGACAACACATTCTGCAGCCCCTATTTGCAGCGGCCGCTGGAGCTCGGCATCGACGTCGTGGTGCATTCGACGACGAAGTACCTCAACGGCCATTCCGACATGGTCGGCGGCGTGGCTGTTGTCGGCGACAACAAGGATCTGGCCGATCGCCTGAAATTCCTGCAGAACGCCATCGGCGCCATTTCGGGCCCGTTCGACAGTTTTCTCGCCCTGCGCGGCCTCAAGACATTGGCGCTGAGGATGGAGCGGCACTCGTCGAACGGCCTCAAGATCGCGCAGTGGCTGGAAGCCCGCAAGGATGTGCGCCGGGTCATCTATCCCGGCCTCGCCAGCCATCCGCAGCATGCCGTTGCCGTCCAGCAGATGCATGCGTTCGGCGGCATGATATCAGCCGTGCTCGACCGCGACCTCGCCGGCACGAAACGCTTCCTCGAACGCACGCAATTGTTCACGCTGGCCGAAAGCCTCGGTGGCGTGGAGAGCCTGATCGAGCATCCGGCGCTGATGACGCATGGATCGATCCCGGCGGAGAAGCGCGAAGAGATCGGCATATCGGATTCGCTGGTGCGGCTGTCGGCGGGCATCGAGGATGGCGACGATCTGATCGCGGACCTGGAGCAGGCGCTGGGGGGCTGAGCGGCGGCGCTCCCGCTGAGACGAGCCAGTCTCCAAGCCAGCGCTGCCCCTTACCTGCCTGCCGGCATCCTCCCGTATAGTGACGGGGAGAGGGGCGCTGTGTCTCGATTTGCGCCAATTATCAACGGCGGCAAGAGGGAGCCGGGGTTGCGGTATCTCCCTTCTCCCCGTCACTATACGGAGAGAAGGTGCCGGCAGGCGGATGAGGGGCAGCGCCAACTTCGCAGAAAGCCAGCCACAACCCCGTTGACCCCAAATCCCATCTGCCCGAGATGTAGAGCCTATGGCCACGCGCGACACATCTCCAGACGCTCCCCTCACTTTCGCGGTGCTGGTCTTCCCCGGCTTTCCGATGATGGCGTTCAGCTCGGTCATCGAGCCGCTGCGCGCGACCAATGTGCTGGCGAAGCGGGAATGCTATCGCTGGATCATCGTCGGCGCTACCCAAGGCGCGGTCGAGGCCTCGAACGGCGTCGTCATCCAGCCGCGCTTCTATGCCGGGGATGCGCCGAAGGTCGACCGCATCGTCGTCTGCTCAGGCGGCGATGCCGATCATCTCGTCGCCGAGGATGCGGCAAGCTGGATCCGCCGCAGCTTGCGCAGTGGCGCCCATATCGGCGCGGTGGCGGACGCCGCCTTCTTCCTCGCCCGCGCCGGCCTGCTCGACGGCCATGCCTGCACCTTGCACTGGACCAGCCAGGCGGCCTTCACCGAGGCCTTTCCCAATGTCGAGCTGAGGCGCGACCTCTATGTCATCGACCGCAAGCGTTTCACCTCGGCCGGCGGCGTCGGCAGCCTCGACATGATGCTGGAGATCATTACCCGCGACTACGGCGCCGAGCTTGCGGCCGGCGTCGCCGAATGGTTCGTGCACAGCCAGCTGCGCTCCAGCGTCGACCGCAAGCTGATGCCGCTGCGCCTGCGTACCGGCGTCCGGAACGAGCTGGTGCTGTCGGCCATCGCCATCATGGAGGACGCGGTCGAGGAGCGGCTCGGCATGGCGGAGCTCACTGCGCGGCTCGGCGTGTCGTCCGACAAGCTCGAACGCTCCTTCCGCTCCGAACTCGCCATCTCGCCCAATGGCTACTATCGGCGGCTCAGGCTGAAACGCGCCGCCGATCTCCTGGCGCACTCGACGCTCGCCGTGCGCGACGTGGCGCTCGCCTGCGGCTTTGCCTCGATGTCTAGCTTCGCGCGTGCCTTTCGCGAGGAGCACGGCCATCCGCCGAAGCTGGCGCGACGGCATTAGAGGTCCTGCTGGCACTGAGAGACGTTGGCGGGACAGCGGGGGGCGACTGGCACCTGCATCTCTCATTACCCCAGCGGCATCCCGCACAACCCACGCGGTTTTCCGCACAATTCCCCTGCCCCTCCTGCGCCATGGTCTGATCTTGCAAACCACCCAAGGTCAGCCCCCATGAGCATCGTCGTATTCGACCCCGACAGCACTGAAGACGTCGACTTCAAGGACCGCATGCGCCACCCCGCGGCGGCCGATTCGGCGGGCGGCATGTGGCTGTCCGACACCGAGCCGTCCTTCATCGATGCCGACGCCCTTCGAAAAGGCCGGCTGGCCAAGCTGCGCGGCTGGATGCGCGAGGCCGGCTATGGCGGCGTGGTGCTGTTCGACCCGTACAACCAGCGCTACGCCACCGGCTCGCGCAACATGTTCGGCTATTTTCTGCGCAACTCGACCCGTTATTTCTTCATTCCGACCGAAGGGCCGATCGTGCTGTTCGAATATCCGCAGAGCTACCATGTCTCGATGGTGCTCGACACGATCGACGAGGCGCGTCCTTCCAAGCTCGTCTGGTCGTCGGTATCGGGCCGCGACGACGAGACCGCCGGTCCCTTCGCCGACGAGATCGCCGAACTCCTGAAGCAGCATGGCGGCGGCTCGATGAAACTCGGGCTCGACCGTTGCAGCCATCTGCAGGCGCTGGCGCTGGAAAAGCGCGGTTGCGAGGTCCGGGATTGCCAGGGCGAGATCCTGGCGGTGCGCGCGGTCAAGACGCCGGAGGAAGTGAAATGCCTGCAGGTGTCGATGGCCGGCGCGGAAGCCGCCGTCTATGCCGTGCGCGAGGCGATCAAGCCCGGCGTTTCCGAGAACGAGCTGTTCGCCATCATGTATGGCGAGGTCATCCGCCAGGGCGGCGAGTTCATCGAGACGCGGCTCTTGACGTCGGGCCAGCGCACCAATCCCTGGTTCAACGAGGCCAGCGGGCGAAAAATCCGGCCGGGCGAGTTGCTGGCGCTCGATACCGACACGATCGGCTGCTATGGCTATTATTCGGATTTCTCGCGCACCTTCCGCTGCGGGCCCGGCAAGCCGACCCCCTATCAGAAATCGCTCTACCGCATGGCGCACGACCAGGTTCAGCACAATATCTCGATCGTGAAGCCCGGCATGGCTTTCCGCGAGATCGCCGAAAAGGCTTGGAAGATCCCCGACCGCTTCGTCGACCAGCGCTACACCTCGGTCATGCACGGCGTCGGCATGCATGGCGAGACGCCCTTCATCGCGCACGCCATGGACTACGAAACCTATGGTCGCGACGGCCATATCGTGCCAGGCATGGTGGTGAGCGTGGAAAGCTATATTGGCGAGAAGGGCGGCCGCGAGGGCGTCAAGCTGGAGGACGAAATCCTGATCACCGAGACCGGCACCGAGCTCCTGTCGCGCTTTCCCTATGAGGATGAGTTTCTGGAGAAGCAGGTTTGATGCCAGCGGCCGGTTTAGTTGACGTACCGCAGCTGAAGAACGAGCGCCTCATTCCTTGGCGCCCCCCTCTGTCCCTCCAGCGTTTGGAAGTATCTTGGGGGCCAGGCGCATCCGCATGAAAAGCCCTATCTCCGTCAAGCGCGGCACCGTGGCCGCTGTCTTCATCGACCTGCAGGAAGAGCACCGGCAGGACCCGCGCTACCTGGTCGAGGGTTTTGACAAGATTCTCGCCAACGTCCAGCGGCTGCAGGCGGCGGCGCGGCAGAACAATGTGCCGCTCTATCACTGGGCCTACATTGTCGATCTCGACAAGCAGGAGCGGCCCTTTCACCCTGTTGGAACCGACGGCAAGTCGGCCTTCTCCGACAAGAGCGATCCGCTGACCGAGATCTGCCGTGAGGTGGCGCCTGCTGATGGCGAGGCGCTGCTGATCAAGGCCGAGGCCAGCGCCTTCCGCGCGGGACCGGCCGCCGATCGGCTCAAGGCTTCCGGCGTCGAATGGCTGGTCATATCTGGCGTGTGGACCGAGGCCTGCATCGATGCCACCGTGAAGGACGCCGTGGCGCGCGGCTTTCGCGTGCTGCTGGTCAAGGACGCCTGCGGCAGCGGCAGTGCCGCCATGCACCAGACCGCAATCCTAAACCTCGCCAACCGGCTCTATGGCGGCGCCGTCACCGACACCGACGGCGCCTGCCTGCTGCTGGCTGGCGAGAGCGTCGCCGTCTGGCAGGTCGAGGGCTCGGTGCCGCTGCGCTTCAGCTTTGAAAACGCGGCCAGGCTTTACAGCGAGCTTTGAGGCAATGCCTTCCGAAACCGTGGGCAGCACTGAAATGACCGGTCGCAGCAAATACGCGACGCGGCTCGACCCTGCGCTGTGGGCCTATATAGACGGCATCAACGCCTGGTATCCGCCCGAGACGATCGACCTGCCGATCGCCAAGCAGCGTGCGATCTATGACAGGATGTGCCGGGCGCTTCGCCAGCCCTATCCGCCGGGGGTGACGGCGAGCGACGACCTCATCGCCGCCCCCGGCCGGAACATCGCGGTGCGGCACTACGGGATGGCAGGCACGGCCGCGCGGGCCACGGTGCTTTATTACCATGGCGGCGGCTTCATCCTGGGCGGGCTCGACAGCCATGACGACATCTGCGCCGAGATCTGCGCCGGCACCGGCTTTGCCGTGCTCTCGGTCGACTATCGGCTGGCGCCCGAACATCTCCACCCCGCCGCCTTCGACGACGCTCTGGCCGCCTTCGAATGGGCGGCGGCTAGAGCGAACGGGCCACTGCTGCTGTCCGGCGAGAGCGCCGGCGGCAATCTGGCGGCGGCGGTCAGTCACGCGACGCGCGCTCGCGCGAAGAGGCCGACCGGCCAGGTGCTGATCTATCCCGGCCTCGGCGGCGACGAGACTGCCCGCTCCTACATCGAGCATGCCGAGGCGCCGCTTCTGTCGACCGGCGACGTCGCTTTCTACCGCCACGTCCGCTCGGCCAAGAGACAGGCGCCGGACGATCCGACCTTCTCGCCGCTGCGCGCCGCCGACTTCTCCGGCCTGCCGCCCACCATTGTCGTTACCGCCGAATGCGACCCGCTGTCGTCGGACGGCGAGGCCTATCGCGACCGCATCCTGGCCGCCGGCGGCAAAGCGAGCTGGCACGAGGAGAAGCGCCTCGTGCACAGTTTCCTGCGCGCCCGCACCACCGTGCCGGCTGCCGCCGAGGCGTTCCGGCGCATAATCGCGGCGATCGCGGCGATCGCGGCACTTGGCGCGGGCGAATGGCCCGTCGAACACTGAACCCGAGCGACGCAGCCCTCAATTGCGCCCGTAAAACGCGTTCGGGACATGCACCGGCCAGCGCCATGGCAGCACGGCGATCATGTCGAACCGTATCGACAGCCTGCCGTAATCCGGCTGGCGCGACAGCCAGATGTCGGCGGCGCCTTCGATGCGGCGCTCCGATTCATGGGCGATCGCCTCCATTGCCTCCATCAGCGTGCGGCGGGCCTTGACCTCGACGAACAGCACCAGGTCGCCGCGCCTTGCGATCAGGTCGATCTCGCCGAAACGGGTGCGATGGCGGCGCGCCAGGATCCGGTAGCCCTTCAGCACCAGCGCCGCCGCTGCCAGCCATTCGCCGCGATGGCCGCGCCGGTAGGCCTTTTGACGGCTGGCGCTCGGGAGCCTAGCCACGGTCCTCTCCAGAGGCATCCCTGAGTTCCAGCAGCCGTCGGTAAAGCGCCTGCTTCTGGCCCCCGGTCATCTTCGCCGCTTCCGCCGCCGCCTTCGAAGCCGGCATTTCGGCGGCGAGCGACAACAGCATCCGGTCGATATCGGCCGGCTCGTCCGCTCTGGTTTCGGCCGGGCCGACGCACACCACGATCTCGCCCTTCGGCGTGTCGGCCGCCGCATAGTGGTCGGCCAGCGCTCGCAGCGTGCCGGTGCGCATCTCCTCGAAGGTCTTGGTCAATTCCCTGCCGATCGCTGCCTTGCGCTCGCCGCCAAGCGCTTCGGCCATCGCGCCGAGAGACTCGGCCAGCCGGCGCGGCGATTCGAAGAAGATCAGCGTCGCCGGCACCGCTTTAAGCGCGTCCAGCCGCGCCAGCCGCTGCCCCGCCTTGACCGGCAGGAAGCCGGAGAACAGGAAGGCATCCGAAGGCAAGCCGGATGCGGTGAGCGCGGCAAGCGGCGCGGACGGACCGGGGATGGGCACGACGCGAATGCCCTGGTCGAGCGCCTCGCCGACCAGCCGGTAGCCGGGATCGGAAACCAGCGGCGTGCCGGCATCCGAGATCAGCGCCACGCTCTGCCCCGACTGGAGCGCCGCTATCAATTTTGGCCCGGCCTCGCCGGCATTGTGCTCGTGATAGGCCGTGGTGCGGCGGCGGATGCCGTAGCGGTCGAGCAGCACGCGCGACACGCGCGTGTCCTCGCAGGCGACCATGTCGGCGGCGGCCAGCGTCTCAAGCGCGCGCAACGTGATGTCGGCGAGATTGCCGATCGGCGTCGCCACGAGATAGAGCGCCGGTTCGAGCGGCCGGGCCGCGATCTCGGTCTGCCCGATCACATAGCTGCGCTTTCCCGTCTCGCCAGTCACCGGTGCCTTCTCCGTCAGCGGCGCGCCCGCGTCCAGATGGAGCCGCGAAGGACGTTCCGAAATTATCCGCCCTGTTTGGCACGGCCCGCGCCGGGTTGCAAAAGCCGCTGTAATGCAAGGCGAGCGCCATTCCTTCGCCACAGTAGGGAACGAAACCGTCTTTCGCAGATTTAGCCCCTGATTCCCCCGGGAGGACAGGATGGACAGACTGACCATACAGGACGCTTTCGAGCCTTACTATGCAGGCCGCAAGCGCTTTGCCGCGCAAGGAGACGGGAAGCCGCCCGCCACCACGGACGGCAAGCAGGGGCCCGCGCGCCGCCCGCCACCAGAGATCAAGCTACCCGATAACGAACCCGACAGCACGACGGAGCACTGACCGGACGATGCCCAATCGCTTCGATATTTTCATCACCCGTCTCGAAACCAAGAACGCCCGCCACGGCGCAGCACTACCCTCGATAAGCGACCAGCACCGCGCCCGCCGCGATAAGGGCGACGCCAAGCCAGTTCGCACCGGTGAGCCGCTCGCCGAGAAAGACCGCGCCAAACACCGCCACAAGCACGACGCTTAGCTTGTCGATGGGCGCCACCTGCGCCGCATTGCCGATTTTCAGCGCGCGGAAATAGCAGAGCCACGAGGCTCCGGTCGCCAGTCCCGACAGGCTAAGGAAAAGCCAGGTCTTCCCGGAGATCGAGGCCCACGATTGGAATTGGCCGCTGGCGGCGAGGATCGCCGCAAGCACGACCAGGATGATGGCTGTCCGGATGAGGGTGGCGAAATCGGAATTGATGGTCTCGATGCCGACCTTGGCGAAGATCGCCGTCAGCGCCGCGAAAGTCGCCGACAACAGCGCCCAGAATTGCCAGGAGAGCGGCAGGTTCATTCGGATAGCCTCACCGGTCGGGTCTCAACTCAGATACCGCGAAACAGCCGCCTCCAGAAGCGTAATCTTGGCTTCGAGATTGGGAGCAGCATCCCAGCCTACCGTGCCAGATCGGCCACCACGGCGTCGAGCACGATCATGCCGGCGGGCGTGGCGCGCAGGCGGGCGTTGCCGATCGGCGCCACCAGCCCTTCGCCTTGCAGCACCGACAGCCGCGCGCTCGACAGGCCGCGCCCGGAAAACGCTTCGTAACGCGACAGGTCGATGCCTTCCGCCAGCCTCAGTCCCATCAGCAGGAACTCGTCAGCCTCTTCGGAGCGCGTCAGGGTCTCGCCGCCGGTGACGCCATGGCCCTTGGCCTCGACCAGATTGGCCCAGGTTTCCGGCATCCTCTCCGCGATGGTCACGACGCGGTGGCCGTTCTCGACGAAGCGGCCATGCGCGCCAGGGCCGACGCCGACATATTCGCCATAGCGCCAGTAGGTCAGATTGTGCCGGCTTTCGGCACCCGGCCGGGCGTGGTTTGAGATCTCATATGCCGGCAAACCATGGGCTGATGTCACCTCTTGCGTCAGCGCATAAAGGTCGGCGGCGTGGTCGTTGTCGGGGATGATGAATTTCTTCGCCGCGTGCAGCGCGTGGAACGGCGTGCCTTCCTCGATGGTCAGCTGATAGAGCGACAGATGGTCGGCGGCGTGGCCGATCGCCTGTTCGAGCTCCGATGCCCAGGCCTCCGGCGTCTGGCTTGGCCGTGCGTAGATCAGGTCGAAGGAGAGCCTTGGGAATATCTCCCGCGCGAGCCCGATCGCGTGCAGCGCCTCGTCCACATTGTGCAGCCGGCCAAGGAAGCGCAAATCCTTGTCGTTCAGCGCCTGCACGCCGAGCGAGACCCGGTTGACGCCCGCAGCGCGATAGCCGCGAAAGCGTTCGGCTTCGACCGAGGAGGGATTGGCCTCCAGCGTCACCTCGATGCCGTCGGGCACCGTCCAGTTCTTCGCCACGGCGTCCAGGACCCTGGCCACCGTTTCCGGCTTCATCAACGACGGCGTGCCGCCGCCGAGAAAGATGCTGGTCACCTCGCGTGGGCCGGTGCGCTGGCGCATCGTCGCCAGTTCCGCCTCGAAGGCGGCGGCAAAGCGCTCCTGGTCGACCGGCTGGTGGCGGACATGGCTGTTGAAGTCGCAATAGGGGCATTTGGCCGCGCAGAACGGCCAATGCACATAGACGCCGAAACCGGGGCTGCGGTCGAGCGGCATGGTGGCGCCGGGCCTGATCATGCCGAGCCTAACCGGGCCAGACCCAATCGGGCTTGGGCGAATTTCTGGAAGGCGCGGGCGCGGTGCGACAGCGCCGTAGCCTGGCCGGGTTTCCAGCCGTGTTTTTCCTCGGCACTCATCTCGCCGAAGGTCTTTTCGAAGCCGTCGGGCAGGAACACCGGGTCGTAGCCGAATCCGAGCTCGCCGCGCGGCGGCCAGACCAGCGTGCCTTCGGCCTCGCCGCGGTAATATTCGGCCTCGCCATCGGGAAAGGCGAGGCAGATGACGGCGACGAAGCGTCCCGTGCGCTGCGCGGGCGTGGCGGCGCCGACTTCCTGCAGCGCCACTTCGGTGCGCTGCATGGCGATGCCGAAATCCCTGCTGCCATCAGGCGTTTCGGCCCAGTTGGCGGTGTAGACGCCGGGCGCGCCGTCGAGCGCGTCAACGCACAGGCCCGAATCGTCCGACAGCGCCGGCAGGCCCGTCGCCTTGGCCGCGGCGAAGGCCTTGATATAGGCGTTCTCCTCGAAGGTTGTGCCGGTCTCCTCGGGTTCGGGCAAGCCATAGTCCTTCGCCGATTTCGCCTCGAATCCGAATGGCGCCATCAGATCGGCGAATTCGCGCAGCTTGCCTTCATTGTGGCTGGCGACGACGATCTTTTTTCCGTCGAGAGAATGCATCAAAGTCCCCAGATTCTCGGCTCGGCGAATTCGATCGAATTGCCGGAGGGATCGCGGATATAAAGCGAGCGGCCGCCTTGCGGCCATTCGAATTCGCTTTCGACAGCGATGTTCTTCGCCTTCAGATGGGATTTCCAGCGGCTGATTTCATCGGCGGTCGCCGCAAAGCAGAGATGGCCTTCGCCCGATGTGCCGTGTGGCGGCACTTTCAGCCTCGCGTCGGGCGCGGGCGGGACCTTGGTCGCCTCCGCGTTGAAGATCAGCAGCACGCCGGCTCCGCAACGGAAGAAGAGATGGCGGCCCTCGACCTTGCCGAGAGGAGTGAGGCCGAGGTGTCGGTGTAGAAGGCTTCGGCAGCGGCGAGGTCGGTGACGTAAAGAGCGGATTCAAGAATGGCAGAGGGGATCACGAGGCACCCCCCTCTGGCCTGCCGGCCATCTCCCCCGCAAGGGGGGAGATTGGCAGCGTGAGCGCCGGCTCATGGTATTCTATTCTGATTATTGGCGAAGCTCTAGACAACAGCCGATCTCCCCCCTTGCGGGGGAGATGCCCGGCAGGGCAGAGGGGGGTGCCCAGGCTCCGCATGAATAAACTACGCCACCGCCATCTGCTGCAAACTCACCAGCCTCTGGATGCCTTTCTTGGCCAGGCCCATCAGCTCGGCGAACTGCCCTTCCGAAAAGGGCTCGCCCTCGGCCGTGCCCTGGATCTCGACGATGCCGCCCTTGCCGGTCATGACGAAATTGGCGTCGGTGCCGGCGGAGGAATCCTCGAGATAGTCGAGGTCGATGACCGGCTGGCCGTCATGGATGCCGCAGGAAATCGCCGCGACATGGTCCTTCAGCACCTTGGCGACGCTCACCATCTGCCGCGCTTCCATCCAGCGCAGGCAATCGTAGAGCGCCACCCAGCCGCCGGTGATGGAGGCGGTGCGGGTGCCGCCATCGGCCTGGATGACGTCGCAGTCGACGGTGATCTGCTGCTCGCCCAGCGCCTGCAGGTCGACCACGGCGCGCAGCGAGCGGCCGATCAGCCGCTGGATCTCCAGCGTGCGCCCGCCCTGCTTGCCGGCGGAGGCCTCGCGGCGCATGCGCTCGCCTGTCGAGCGCGGCAGCATGCCGTATTCGGCCGTCACCCAGCCTTTCCCGGAATTGCGCATCCAGCCCGGCACCTTTTCCTCCAGGCTTGCCGTGCACAAGACATGCGTGTCGCCGAACTTCACCAGGCACGAGCCTTCGGCATGTTTGGAGACGCCGCGCTCGAAGGAGATGGCGCGCATTTCGTCGAACTGGCGTTTGGAGGGGCGCATTCGGCCTGCTTTCTTGTCAGCTTTTTTGAATCTTGGCCGGCTTTTAGACGCATGCGGGGCACGGCGTAAAGGAAAATGGACCGGCGGCCGCAAACGCGGCGACACCGGGGCGATCGCGCAACACGACACCGGGTTGCGCGCAGCGCCGCGAAGTCTATATCCTTGAACCGGAGGTTATGGCCGCAATGACCAAGGCAGTCGATCCCGCTTCGCAGTCGCTCGCTCTTCACACGCCGGCACTTCAGGCGCCCGCACTTCAGGCGCTCGACATGCGTTCGCGCGACATCTTCCGGCGTATCGTCGATTCCTATCTGAGGGACGGCGAGCCCGTGGGATCGCGCAGCCTCTCGCGCATCCTGCCGTCCTCGCTGTCGCCCGCCACCATCCGCAACGTGATGAGCGATCTCGAACATCTCGGCCTGATCTACGCGCCGCACATCTCGGCCGGTCGCCTGCCGACGCAGGCCGGTCTGCGCTTCTTCGTCGACGCCTTCATGGAACTGGGCGACCTCTCCGACGAGGAGCGGCGCAGCATCGAGGCGCAGGTGCGAGCCTCCGGCTCGGGCGCCACGCTGGAACACATGCTGACCGAGGCCAGCCAGATGCTGTCGGGCATGTCGCGCGGCGCCGGCCTGGTGCTGGCCGCCAAGAACGAGGTGGCGCTCAAGCACATCGAGTTCATCCAGCTCGAACCGACCAAGGCGCTGACCGTGATGGTGTCGCAGAACGGCGACGTCGAGAACCGGGTCATCGATCTGCCGGCCGGCATCACCGTCTCGCAATTGCACGAGGCCTCGAATTTCCTCAACGCCCATATTCGCGGCCGTACGCTGGCCGAGGCGCGGGCGGAGGTCGAGCGTATCAAGGAAGAGACAAGGGCAGCGCTCGACACGCTGTCGCAGGACCTGGTGGAGAAAGGGCTGGCGGTGTGGGCCGGCGCGGAAAGCGGCCTGCCGGCGCGCCTGATCGTGCGCGGCCGCGCCAATCTGCTCGAAAACGTCACCGCCCAGGCCGACATCGAACTCCTGCGCCACCTGTTCGAGGACATGGAGACTCAGGACGGGCTGATCCAGCTGCTCGACCTCGCCGAGGCGGGACCGGGCGTGCGCATCTTCATCGGCTCGGAAAATAAGCTTTTCTCGCTCTCCGGCTCGTCGCTGGTCGTGGCACCCTACCGCGACAAGGACGCCCGCGTCGTCGGCGCGCTCGGCGTCATCGGCCCGACCCGGCTCAACTATGCCCGCATTGTCCCGATGGTCGACTATACGGCGCAGCTGATATCGCGCATGCTGCGCTGAGAGCTGGGATCGATCCAGACGGCCGAGGAGAGAAAAGATGGCGCTGGAATCGTTCAAGGCCCAGATCAGCCTGCTGCTGGAGGAGATGGTCAACCAGCCTGAGGATGTGCGCGAAGTGCAGGAGCAATTGCGCGAGAAGCTGCGCGAAATCCGCGCCATGGGCATGCCGCTGCCGGCCGATCTCGTCGAACTGGAAAAGAACCTCGACGCCGATCTCGATCTCGACGCGGATAGCTGACCCGAATTCCTTCAACTCCCCGTGTCGTCCGGAACGACTGCCGAGCCCGCCCGTTCCCTTGATGCATGTGACTTCGGTCTTGGGACAACGACATGCATGAAGAAGCGAGAAGCTGGAGACTGGGATGATCCGACTTGCCGGCGCCGTGGTAATCGCTGCTGCCTTGCTTTTCGCCGCGACGGCATTGGCCCAGCAGGCAGAGCCGGTTCTGAAGGGCGCGGCCGCATTCGGTGACTGGCGGGCCGACGAGCCGGGCGTGCGCCGGCTGATCAGCCCGCAGGACCAGCCCAGGCCCTATGTCACCAGATCCGCCTCGAACAGCGCCGGTCCGGTGCAAAGGCCGCAAGGCGCCGAGCCGCGGCTGTCGGCGGGCTTTTCGGCGGAACTGATCGCTTCGGGCATCGATAATCCGCGCGTCGTGCGCATCGCCCCCAACGGCGACCTGTTCGTCGCCGACAGCGAGGCCAACCAGATCCGCGTCTACCGTCTCGGCGAGGGCAGCGCGAAACCTGTCAGGGACGGCATCTTCGCCCGCAATCTCAACCAGCCCTACGGCATCGCCTTCTACCCGCCAGGGGACAACCCGCAATGGGTCTATGTCGCCAACAGCGACAGCATCGTGCGCTTTCCCTACCGCGATGGCGACCTGAAGGCCTCCGGCGAGCCGGAAACCATCGTCCGCGATATTCCGGCCACTCATCACTGGACCCGCGACATCGCCTTCTCGCCGGACGGGAAGACGCTGTATCTCTCGGTCGGCTCCGGCTCGAACGCCGCCCAGGACATGGCAAGGAAACCGCGGGGCGGGCTCGACGCCTGGGCCAGGTCGAAGCCGCTCGGCGCCACCTGGGGCGCGGAGGAAGGCCGCGCCGACATCAGGGCTTTCGACCCGGACGGTAGGAATGGCCGCATCGTTGCCACCGGCCTGCGCAATTGTTCGGGCATGGCCGTCCAGCCGGCGGCGGGCGCGCTGTGGTGCGTGGTCAACGAGCGCGACGCGCTCGGCGACAACGTGCCGTTCGAATATGCGACCGAAGTGAAGGAAGGCGCCTTCTACGGCTGGCCCTGGTACTATATCGGCGACAATGAGGATCCGCGCCACAAGGGCGCGCGTCCCGACCTTGCCGGCAAGGTCACCGTCCCCGACATTCTGATGCAGGCGCATTCGGCGCCGCTCAACATCGCCTTCTACGACGGCAGGAATGTCCGCGCAGGATCCGGTTTTCCGGCCGAATACAGGGGCGACGCCTTCGTCGCCCTGCACGGTTCGTGGAATCGCGGCAACAGGACCGGCTACAAGGTGGTGCGGCTCAAGTTCAAGGACGGCAAGCCGACCGGCGAATATGAGGATTTCATGACCGGCTTCGTCACCTCCGGCGGCGAGGTCTGGGGCCGGACGGTCGGCGTGGCGGTGGCGAGCGACGGCGCGCTGATCGTCACCGAGGACGGCAACGGCACCATCTGGCGCGTGACCTACGGCGACGGCCGGTCCTGATCCGCTGGGAGGCCTCGAGCACGGGGCATGCCTGGTGCAACCAAATCCGGCTCCAGGCAATTCCCGCCCGCGAAACTCTGTGCGACAAGGCGCCGTCCCAGCAGTTTCGCGGACGCAAGGCTCAATCCATGACCCTCACCGGCTTTCTCGCCTACAGCGCCGCCCTCGGCTTGGCCGCGGCCATTCCCGGCCCCGGCATCACCGCGCTTGTGGCGCGCGCGCTCGGTTCCGGCTTCCGCTCGTCGCTGGCCATGTCCTTCGGCCTGATGCTCGGCGACCTCCTTTATCTCACCGCCGTGGTGCTTGGGCTTGCCTTTGTCGCGCAGACCTTCGGCCTGGTGTTCCTCGCCGTCAAATGGGCCGGCGTCGCCTATCTCGCCTTCCTCGGCTGGCGCTTCTGGACCGCCGGCATCACGCCCGAGACGGTCGAGGCCAGGAAAGGCAAGGGCGGGCTAGCGTCGAGCTTCCTCGCCGGCCTGACGGTGACGCTCGGCAATCCGAAGACGATGATCTTCTATCTCGCCATCACGCCGACCATCGTCGACCTCAAGACCATCACGCTGGCCGACTACGGCATCCTCGCCGCACTCACCGTCCTCGTCCTGTTCGTGGTGCTGGTGCCTTATCTGGCGCTGGCGGCCAAGGCGCGCTGGTTCCTGCGCTCGCCGCGCGCCCTGAAGGCGCTGAACCGCACCGCGGCCGGTTTCATGGTCGGCGCGGCGGCGGCGATCGCCGCCCGCCAATAGGGCCATTTTTGCCAAGGCATTCCGCCGGACTGGCTTTTGCGGGAACGCTTTTCCGAGGCCGAGGCGTTTTAGACACGGGCCCCACTCGGATATTTTCGGGCGACGGTCTATCTTGCGTCCGTGGAAGGCCTATCTTGGCGGCCATCCGTCTGAGATCAGTTCCATCCGCCTGACATTCTGGGAGCCAAACCAATGAACAAGTTCGCCGCCTCCGCTCGTGTTCCCGGCCGTGGCCGCATCTACAATTCCATCACCGATACGATCGGCGACACGCCACTGGTGCGGCTCGACAAATTCGCCAAGGAGAAGGGCATCGTTGCCCATCTCCTTGCCAAGCTCGAATTCTTCAACCCGATCGCCTCGGTCAAGGACCGTATCGGCGTGGCGATGATCGAGGCGCTCGAGGCATCGGGCAAGATCGCTCCCGGCAAGACGACGCTGATCGAGCCGACTTCGGGCAATACCGGCATAGCGCTTGCCTTCGCTGCCGCCGCCAAGGGCTACAAGCTGATCCTCACCATGCCCGAGACCATGTCGGTCGAGCGCCGCAAGATGCTGGCGCTGCTCGGCGCCGAACTGGTGCTGACCGAAGGGCCGAAAGGCATGAAGGGCGCCATCGCCAAGGCCGACGAACTGGCGGCCACCATCCCCAACGCCATCATCCCGCAGCAGTTCGAGAACCCGGCCAATCCCGAGATCCATCGCACGACGACTGCCGAGGAGATCTGGAACGACACCCATGGCGAGGTCGACATCATCGTCTCCGGCATCGGCACCGGCGGCACCATCACCGGCGTCGGCCAGGTGCTGAAGAAGCGCAAGCCTTCGCTGCATGTCGTCGCGGTCGAACCGGAAACCTCGCCGGTGCTGTCGGGCGGCCAGCCTGGCCCGCACAAGATCCAGGGCATCGGCGCCGGCTTCGCGCCAAAAATCCTCGACACCACCATCTATGACGAAATCGTCACGGTCTCGAACGAGGATTCGGTCGCCAATGCCCGCCTCGTCGCCCGGCTGGAAGGCGTGCCGGTCGGCATCTCCTCGGGCGCCGCTTTGCAGGCGGCGATCGTCGTCGGCTCGCGGCCGGAGAACAAGGGCAAGAACCTGGTGGTGATCATCCCGTCCTTCGCCGAGCGCTATTTGTCGACGATCCTGTTCGAAGGGCTGGGCGCTTAGGGTCTTCGTTGGGCGAAGCGATACGACGCGTCGCCTGTCAAGTTTCGACACGCCCCCTGCCGAGCGCCTAACACAAAGGTGCTTAGCCTGGCCCGCTGAAAAAACCCGCCGTGGCGGATGCCACGGGCTTGAGCAGCGCCCTGCTTCCGGTTCATATCGCCCCCGGCCCCCGCAGGGCCGGCGGAGGACCTCATGTACAAGCTCTACACCCGTCCCGGCAGCGGCGGCTTCGTTGTCGAGGCGGCCCTGGCGCTGGCCAAGGCGCCGTTCGAGCAGATCGACGTACCGAAATCCGATCGGCCCGATCCCGCTTTCCTCCACATCAGCCCGCTGAACCAGGTGCCGGTGCTGACCTTGCCGGACGGCCGCTCGCTGACCGAATCGGCGGCCATCTGCATCCTGCTCGCCGAACGCCATCCGCGGGCCGGGCTGGCGCCGGCGGCCGATGAACCGGCCCGCGCCGACTTCCTGCGCTGGATGGCGTTCATGTCGTCCGCCCTCTATCCGGCGGTGCTGCGTTTCTACTACGCGCCGCGCTACACGGCCGACGCCGACGGCGCCAAGGCCGTCAAGCAGGCGGCCGTGGCCGAGATGGACCGCGGCTTTGCCGTCGTCGATGCCGCCTTGCGCGGCCGCGACTGGCTGGCAGGCGAGGCGATGTCGGTGGCCGATATCTATTTGGCCATGCTGGTGGCCTGGCATCCCGACAGCGGCAAGGCACGCACTGCCTGGCCCGACATCGAACGCCTGTGGGCCAGGCTTCGCGAGCACCCGCTGATGAAGACGCTCAACGCATCGCACGAAATGTGGCCGGGCTGAACAATTCATCGGCAAAGCACCGCGCTCAGGCATTTCAATGCCTGAGCGTCGCGCGTTTTCCCTGCAGGAAGCGGCGTACCGCCGGATCGCTTTCAAGGCCGATCGCACGGTCATAGGCTTCGACCGCCTGCGGCACCTGGCCGAGCCTGGCCAGAAGGCCGGCGCGCGCTGCCCAATAGGGCTGGTAATCATTGAGCCGCTTGTCGTCGCCAAGCACGTACAGCGCCGCCAGCCCCGCCACGGCGCCCTCGGCTTCGGCGATCGCCACCGCGCGGTTGATCGCCACCACGGGCGATCGTGCGATCGAAAGCAACGCGTCGTAGAATTCGCGGATCGCCACCCAGTCGGTCTCGCCGCTCAGCCGCCGCGCCGCGTGAACGGACTGCACGGCCGCCTCGAGCTGGTAGCGGCCGATCACGCCCATGGAGGCGGCGCGGCCGAGCAGGGTTTCCGCCTCGTCGATCAAGGCATGATCCCAAAGCGCATGATCCTGCTCGGCGAGCGGCACATAATCTCCGGACCCATCGCGGCGCGCGGTACGGCGCGCCTCGGCGAACAGCATCAGCGCAAGCAGGCCCAGCGCCTCCGGTTCGTCCGGCAGCAGCGAGGCCACCAGCCTGCCGAGCCAGATCCCTTCGGTGGCCAGGTTCCGGCGCCGCGTCTCTGTGCCCGCCGGGTCGGACCAGCCCTCGGCGAAGGTCGCGTATATGGCCTCCAGCACGGTATCCAGGCGCTCGCCGAGTTCGGCCCGCTCCGGTACGCGGAACGGAATGCCGGCTTCACGGATGCGGGCCTTGGCCCGCACCAGGCGCTGGCCCATTGTCGCCGGCGGAACCAGGAAGGCGGAGGCGATCGTCGCGGCGTCGAAACCAAGCACGGCCTGCAGGATCAGCGGCGCGCGCACGCCAGGTTCGATCGCCGGATGCGCGCAGGCGAACATCAGCCGCAGCCGTTCGTCGGGCAGGTCCTGGTCGGTCATGCACGCCTCCGCCTCCTCGGCAATCAGCTTGAGATGGTCGCGGCCGGCTTCGCTGGTGAGCCGCCGCCGCACCGCGTCGACACGCCGCCGCCTTGCCACGGCAAGCAGCCAGGCCTCCGGCTTTTCGGGCACGCCGGTTCGTGGCCAGCGTTCGAGCGCCGCTGCAAAGGCGTCGGCCAGCGCGTCCTCGGCGGCGGCCACGTCGCGCGTGGGCGCCGCGAGCCAGGCGACCAGCTTGCCGTAGCTTTGCCGGGCGGCGGCCTCGGCGGCTGCCCGGGCAATCTGCGAGCTGCTGTCCATCACATCGTCATTTCTTGGGCATGTATTCGGCCATTTCCCAAATCGGCCGCAACTCGACCGTGCCTGTGCTGGCCGCCGGGCAGCGCGCCGCCCATTCGATGGCGGTATCGATGTCGGCCGCTTCGATCATGTAGAAGCCGGCAAGCTGCTCCTTGGTGTCGGCATAGGGGCCGTCGATCACGTTGGTCTTGCCGTCGGTGATCCGCACCGAGGTGGTTGCCTGAGTCGGGCGCAGCCTTTCTCCGGCCAGCCACGCGCCGGATTTCTTCAACGCTTCGGTATAGGCGCCATAGGCCGCGCTCATCTGTTGAGCCTTCTCGATCGGCGTGTTCGCCAGTGCGGCTTCGTCGTTGTTGATCAAAAGCATGTATCGCATGGGTCTTCTCCCGTGGTTTCGTAGGCCGCGTCCTTGCGAGCCGGACATATGTCGCGCGGCAAGGGCCGATTTCGACAGGTGCCGGAAAAAATCTTTCGGCCACGGTCGCGTCCCGCGCAAGCCGGGAGCTGTTTCCGCATCCATTCAACCGTTCGTCTAATGAATGCAATTGCGGGTTGGCATTTGCGGCCCGCCGTCTAAACTTGGCCGGTTCGCATCGAGGAGGTGGTGCGGCAGCCAATATTTCAGGGAGGAAACCGGATGTTCCATTTCAGAACGAAGTTCGTTGCGGCCGGCGCAATGGCGCTATCGCTTGGGCTCGGCATTGCCTCGGCCAGGGCACAGGAATTCATCAACGTGCTGACCGGCGGCACGTCGGGCGTCTACTACCCGCTCGGCGTGGCGCTGTCGGAAATCTACAGCAAGGGCATCGCAGGCGCCCGCACCCAGGTGCAGGCCACCAAGGCTTCGGTCGAGAACCTCAACCTGCTGCAGCAGGGCAAGGGCGAGATCGCCTTCGCGCTCGGCGATTCCGTCAAGATGGCCGCCGAAGGCAATGCCGAGGCCGGCTTCCCCGGCAAGCTCGACAAATTGCGCGGCATCGCCGCCATCTACCCCAACTATATCCAGATCGTCGCCAGCCAGGAATCCGGCATCAAGACGCTGGCCGACCTCAAGGGCAAGAGCCTGTCGGTCGGCGCGCCGGCCTCCGGCACCGAGCTCAACGCGCGTGCCATCTTTGCCGCCGCCGGCCTGAAATACGAGGATCTCGGCCGGGTCGAATACCTGCCCTTCGCCGAATCGGTCGAGCTGATCAAGAACCGCCAGCTCGATGCCACGCTGCAGTCGGCCGGCCTCGGGGTCGCCTCGATCCGCGATCTCGCCACCTCGGTGCCGATCAACGTCGTCGCGGTGCCGGCCGAGGATGTCGCCAAGATCGGCGCCCCCTATCTGTCGGTGGTTATCCCCAAGGGCACCTATGAGGGCCAGGCCGAGGACGTCGCGACCGCGGCCGTCGGCAATTTCCTCGTCACCCGCGCCGATGTTTCCGACGAGACGGCCTATCAGATGACCAAGCTGATGTTCGAGCATCTCGACCAACTAGCCGCCGCCCACGCCGCCGCCAAGGCGATCGACCCTGCCAAGGCGCTCGACGGCATGCCGGTGCCGCTGCATCCGGGCGCGGAACGCTATTACAAGGAGAAGGGGCTGCTGAAGTAGGCGGAGGACTATCTGAGATGTCTTCGCACTGTCATTCGCTCATTTTGGAGTGCATCGGATGAGCGAAACAACGCATGGAACGACAGCCGACGGCAAATCCTCCACCTTCCATCTCCCCGTCGCCGAAGAGCAGGTCGAAGGCTTGCCGCCGGGCTTTGGCGAGGGCATCGCCGGCAAGGCTGCCTTCCTCATCGCCGTCGCCTTTTCCGTGTTCCAGATCTACGTCGCCGCCTATGGCAGCATCCCGAGCCAGGTGGTGCGGGCCATGCATGTCGGTTTCCTGCTGCTGCTCGGCTTTGGCCTGATCGCCAACCTGCGCGCCCGAAGCCTGCCGGCCAAGGCCGTGTTCTGGGCGTTCGGCGTGCTCGGCTTCGGCACCGGCCTCTACAATTGGGTGTTCTACACCGACCTCATCCGCCGCTCCGGTTTCCTCACCACGCCGGATCTTGTCGTCGGCGCGGTGCTGGTGGTGCTGGTCTTCGAGGCGGCCCGGCGGCTGATGGGACTGCCGCTGGCGATCATCGCTTTCATCTTTCTCGCCTATTGTTTCGTCGGCAACCATCTGCCGCCGCCCTTCATCCATCGCGGCTACGATTTCGCCCAGCTCGTCGACACTTTCGCCTACGGCACCGAAGGCATATACGGCACGCCGGTCTATGTCTCGGCCGCCTATATCTTCATCTTCGTCGTCTTCGCCGCCTTCCTCGAACGCGCCGGCATGATCGCGCTGTTCAACGATTTCGCGCTCGGCCTGGTCGGCTCGTGGCGCGGCGGCCCGGCGCAGGTCTGCGTTTTGTCCTCGGCGCTGATGGGCACCATCTCCGGCTCCGGCGTTGCCAATGTCGTGGCCAGCGGCCAGTTCACCATCCCGCTGATGAAGCGCTTCGGCTTCCGCTCGGCCTTCGCCGGCGCCGTCGAGGCGACCTCCTCGATGGGCGGCCAGATCATGCCGCCGGTGATGGGCGCGGTCGCCTTCATCATGGCCGAGACGCTGAACATCCCCTATGCCGAAGTGGTCAAGGCGGCGATCATCCCGGCGCTGCTCTATTTCGGCGCCTGTTTCTGGCAGGTGCATCTGGAAGCCGGCAAGGCCGGCCTGCACGGCATGGCCAAGGCCGAACTGCCCAATCCCTGGGATGCCGTGCGCCAGCACTGGCCGCTGGTGCTGCCGCTGGCGGCCCTCATCTATCTCCTGTTTGCCGGCTACACACCGATCTTCGCCGGCACGATGGGGCTGGCGCTGACCATCGTGCTCATCCTCGGCACCCCACTGGCGGCCCTGATCGGACCGCTCGCCTTCCGCGTCGTCTTCTGGCTGGCGCTCGGGCTTGCCGCCGCCTCGTTCATGCGCTTCGGCGTCAACATACTCGGCCTCGTCATCGCCGCTCTCGTCGTCGCCTGCTTCGCCTTCAAGGGCGGGCGCGAAACGCTGCGGATCTGCGTGGATTCACTTGCCGAAGGGGCTAAGAACGCGCTGCCGGTCGGCATCGCCTGCGCCATCGTCGGCATCGTCATCGGCACGCTGACGCTCACCGGCATCGCCTCCACTTTCATCGGCTGGATCATCTCCATCGGCCAGGACAATCTGTTCCTGTCCCTGGTGCTGACCATGCTCACCTGCCTGGTGCTTGGCATGGGCATCCCGACCATTCCCAACTACATCATCACCTCCTCGCTGGCCGGCCCGGCGCTGCTGTCGCTCGGCGTGCCGCTGGTGGTCAGCCACATGTTCGTCTTCTACTTCGGCATCATGGCCGATCTCACGCCGCCGGTGGCGCTGGCCGCCTTCGCGGCCGCCCCGATGGCCAGGGAAAGCGGCCTCAAGATCGGCATCCAGGCGACCAAGCTTGCCATTGCCGGCTTCGTCGTGCCGTTCATGGCGGTCTACACGCCGGCGCTCATGCTGCAGGATCCAGGCCCGATCGCCGCCCAGTTCGGCTACCCCGTCGAGGTCGCCTACATCGTCGTCAAGGCGTGCATGGGCATCGTGCTGTGGGGCGCCGCCGCCGTCGGCTTCCTTGCCAGGCGCATGGCGTGGTGGGAACGGCTCATCGCCTTCTGTGCCGGCGTGCTGCTGGTCGCGGCGATCCCGCTCACCGACGAGACAGGCTGGGCATTGTCGTTTGCCTGGATCGGCTGGCATTTCTGGCGTGCGCGGCGGGCGACGGCCCAAGCATGAGCCTGTGTATCCTTGCCGCCGGCAAGACGGTGACGCTGGCGGCCGCCGCCTTCACCCTCTCCTGGACGCACTCGGTGGAGCGCACGCGCTGGGAGGAACACTGGAAGGTGATGCCTTCCGGCCTGCAAGTCACCGAGGCGCGCATAAAGGGCTCGGGCGCCGGCATGGAACCACCGGAGGGCGCGGTGCTGCGAGACGGCTGGTGGGTCTATGCTCCGAAGGTCGGGCCGCAGCGAAGCCTTATGCTCGCCGCCTCCGGCGCGACCGGTGATGGTTGGACACTGTGCGCAGATCAGGGTTGCCGAGAACTCGGCAAGGTGGCCGGCGGCACGATCGTGCTGGAGCCGTGTGCTCCGGACGGCACGAGCCTGCCGCGGTAGCGCACGATCATCCCGGCTGGAGCCGACGCCGTCGAAGACGGTCAGCGGATGGCTTGCATCGAAGGGTATTCAGAAGGACGGGTTGGACTGGGCCCGACTGGACTGGGCCCGACTGGACTGGGGCCGACTGGACTGGGGCCGACTGGACTGGGGCCGACTGGACTGGAGAAGGTCGCTTACGCGGGCCTCGGCGGCTCGTGTCCTGAGACATTAAGCCGGCGAAGGCGGTCTCAAAGCCGCGGCGATGTCGCACGCCGCCGATCGGCGAAGGTCGGGCGCTCGGCGCGATAGGTGGTGGCGCGCGACTCGACGTCAGGCCTGCAGATGCGGCTGTTGTGTCGGCTCTCGAAAGTCATGGTCAGTGCGCGCCCAGCGAGGTGCCGCGACGAGCGCAGGCCGGGCCCGGCCCGCGCATGTAGTAGCGCTCGGGCCGATAGGTCGGCGCGACGAATTCGCGGATGGCTGCGGCATAGCCGATGAGGTGCGTGAGGAAGTTCATTTTACCTGTCCCTGTCCCGACTTTCGGGTGTCCCTTCCGAATTGCGGAAATCATAGCGTCGAGGCGTGAATAGTCGGTGAACGCGATGTTAATTTCTGGTCGAAAACCCGTCGCTTCATGGCCGGAATGCGGCTGATTCGGGGTCTTTCCACGCCTTTTGTCGCCATTTCGGCGTGTGTGACTTTTGCATCACATATGTTTCGTTTGGATGTCGCCTGGGTGCGGTTGCGTTTCAGCTTTCGCCCTGGCGGGAGAATTTTCCTTGCTCGCCGCCGCAAGTCCGGAACCCGGCCTGGGACGAGACGTTGATTCTTCGAGCCGGCATGGCCGGCCCATGGGGCCGCCGACCTGCGGCCCCACGCTAACCCGCAACCGCAAGAGCAAAGGAAGGGCCGCAATCATGGGCTTCTTTTCGAAGGACATCAAAACCCTGGACGACCTCTTCGTGCACACGCTGCGCGACATCTATTATGCCGAAAAGCAGATCGAGAAGGCATTGCCGAAGATGATCGACAAGGCGACGGATCCGCAGCTGAAGGCCGGCTTCGAGAAACATCTCGAGCAGACCAGGGGCCATGTCGAGCGCGTCGAGCAGGTGTTCGAACTGCACGGCGTCAAGGCCAAGGAGGTCAACTGCCCGGCCATAGACGGCATCCTCGAGGAAGCCGACGACGTCAGCGGCGACGTCGACGACAAGGAGGTGCTGGATGCGGCGCTGATCGCCTCGGCGCAAGCGGTCGAGCACTATGAGATGACCCGCTATGGCACCTTGATCGCCTGGGCCAAGCAGCTTGGCCGCAGCGACTGCGCCAACGTGCTGGCCAAGAACCTCAAGGAAGAGCAGGCGACGGATCGAAAGCTGACCGAAATAGCGGAAAGCAAGATCAACCTGCAGGCCGCCGAATAGGGGCTGAAAGAGCCGGGGCCGGTGGCAATCGCGCCGGCCTTGGCTCGACCGGATTGGAACCGTTGGGGTCGTCGTCCGTTCCAGCCAGGTCTTTCTCTACAGGAAATCATCATGGCGCCGCGTCCCGCCTGGAGAGGCTATCTGAAGCTTTCGCTGGTCACCTGCGCCATCGAACTGACCAATGTCGTCACCCATGCCGAGAAGGCCTCTTTTCGCATCCTCAACCGTGAGACGGGCAACACGGTGAAGCGGATCTATGTCGACGCCGAAACCGGCAAGCCGCTTGAGGATGGCGACGAGATAAAGGGCTACGAGGACGACGATGGCAAGTTCATCCACATCGAAGAGGACGAGATCGAGGCCATCCAGATCGAGTCCTCGCACACAATGAGCCTCGACGGCTTCGTCGACAAATCCTCCATCGAGCAGATCTATCTCGATACGCCCTATTACGTCGCGCCGGCCGACAAGGTCTCGCAGGACGCTTTCGCCGTCATCCGCGACGCGATGGCCGGCAAGAAGATGGCGGGCCTGGCGCGCATCGTGCTCTATCGGCGCGAACGTCCCGTGCTCATCGAACCGCTCGGCAAGGGCATGGTGCTGACGACGTTGCGCTACGACAACACGGTGCGCCAGCCGGACACCGTCTTCGGCGACATCGAATCGGTAAAGACGGATCAGGAGATGACCGATCTGGCCGAGCTCATCATCGACAAGAAGAAAGCGAAGTTCGATCCCTCGAAATTCGAGGACAAATACGAGGATGCGCTGCTCGAATTGATCCGCGCCAAGAAGGCGGGCCGCAAGGCGCCGAAGGCCAAGGCGGCGCCCAAGCCGTCCAATGTCGTCAATCTTTTCGATGCGCTGAAGAAGAGCCTTTCGTCGGATGGCGGATCGGGCGAACGTCGCGGCAAGGCCTCGGCGAAAGCCAAGCCGGCGGCCAAACGCGGCAAGCCTAAAGAAGCCGCGCCCAAGCGCAAATCGGCGTGAGGACACGTAGCGATGGCCAGCCTCGAACAATATCATGCCAAGCGCGATTTCAGGAAAACCGCCGAACCCTCCGGCAAGGTCGCCCGCGGCAAGAAGAGCGAGGCCGGCGGCATCTTCGTCATCCACAAGCACGCCGCGACCAGGCTGCATTACGACCTGCGCCTCGAACATGCCGGTGTGCTGTGGAGTTGGGCGGTGACGCGCGGGCCCAGCCTCGATCCGCACGAGAAACGGCTCGCCGTGCATGTCGAGGACCATCCGATCGACTATGCGCCGTTCGAGGGCACCATTCCCAAGGGCGAATATGGCGCCGGCTCGGTCATCGTCTGGGACGAGGGCACATGGGTGCCCGAGGGCGATCCGGCCAAGGCGATGAAGAAGGGCCATATCAACTTCGAGCTCAACGGCCACAAGCTGCACGGCCGCTGGCACCTGGTGCGGCTGAGACCGCGCCCCGGCGAGAAGCGCGACAACTGGCTGCTGATCAAGTCGGACGATGGCGCGGCGCGCCCGGGCGAGGATATTCTGGAGGAAGCGCCGAAATCGGTGAAGTCGGGCCTGACGATCGAGGAGGTCGGGGCGGGCAAGGCCGCGAAAGGGGAGAAGGCGAAAGTCTGGCACTCCAACAAACCGGCCGCCGCCCAGGCCAAGGCCGGACACGCAAAGCGCCTCGACTTCATCGAGCCGCAACTGGCCACGCTCGAGCGGGAAGCGCCGCCGGGCGAGGACTGGCTGCATGAGGTCAAGTTCGACGGCTATCGCATGCAGGCGCAGATCGCCGGCACGGACGTGCGGCTGCTCACCCGCACCGGCCTCGACTGGACGAAGAAATTCGGCGACGCGCTCGTCGCCGAGCTCGCCGGATTGAAATGCAGCGACGCCATCATCGACGGCGAGATCGTGGTGCTGGCCGACAGCGGCGTCTCTTCCTTCGCGCTTTTGCAGGCCGACCTGTCGGCGAAGCGCACGGATCGCTTCATCTACTACGTCTTCGACCTGATGCGGCTGAATGGGCGGGACCTGCGCCGCGAGCCGCTGGTCGAGCGCAAGCAGGCCTTGCAGGAATTGCTGGCCGGCCAGCCGGAGGATTCGGCGGTCCGCTTCAGCGACCATTTCGCCGAGCCCGGCAAGGTCATGCTCGAGCATGCCTGCCGCATGGGACTGGAGGGCGTCGTCTCCAAGCGCGCCGACGCGGTCTACCGCAGCGGGCGCGGGCCGTCCTGGGTGAAGTCGAAATGCACGCTGCGACAGGAGTTCGTCATCGCCGGCTACCTGCCGTCCGACAAGACCGGGCGCGGGCTGCGTTCGCTGCTGCTTGGCTATTTCGAGGCCGGCAAGCTGCACTATGCCGGCCGCGTCGGCACCGGCTTCTCGACCGGCGGCGCCAATGCCCTGAAGAAGAAGCTCGATGCGCTGCAAACGAAGTCGTCGCCCTTCGACAAGGCCGTGCCGAGGGGCAAGGGCCTGGTCTGGGTGAAGCCGGAGCTTGTCGGCGAAGTGGAGTTCCGCAGTTGGACCTCCGACCGTATAGTACGCCACGCCTCGTTCCAGGGGCTGCGCGAGGACAAGCCGGCGGAGGAAGTCGTGCAGGAAAAGCCGAAGGCACCGACAGGCAAAAGCACGGCCCGGGCCAAGCCGGCGTCAAGCGGCGCAACGCCGGCAAGGGCGGCAACCACCACGGTGAAGCTGTCCCACCCAGAAAAGCTGCTGTGGCCCGACGAAAAGATATCCAAGCAGGGGCTGCTCGATCATTACGCGCTGGTGTGGCCGCGCATGAAACAATTCGTGGTCAACCGCCCGCTCAGCCTGGTCAGGGCCCCCGACGGTGTCGGCGGCCAGCGCTTCTTCCAGAAGCATGCCTCGCCAGGCATGCATGACAAGATCGAGAAAACGAGGGATCCCACGGATGGCGAGGAAATCCTGTTTATCCGTGACTTCGACGGCGTCGCGGCACTTGTCCAGCTCGGCGTGGTCGAGATCCACATCTGGGGTTGCACCATCGACGAGCTCGAACGACCTGACCAGATCGTCTTCGATCTCGACCCCGATGAAGGCGTCGACGTGAAGGCGGTGCGGGCGGCGGCACTCGACATAAGGGGCAAGCTTGACGAGCTGTCGCTGCCCAATTTCGTCAAGACGTCGGGTGGCAAGGGCTTTCATATCGTCGTGCCGCTGAAGCCGTCGGCCAACTGGGAGGAGGTGAAAGGCTTCGCCCATGATTTCGCGCGCGCGCTGGAACAGGGCGCGCCCGACCGCTACACCGCGACGCTGTCCAAGAAGGCGCGCACCGGCAAGATATTCGTCGACTATCTGCGCAATGGCAGCGGCGCGACCACGGTGGCGCCCTACTCGTCGCGGGCCAAGAAGGGTGCCACGGTGTCGATGCCGGTGACCTGGGCCGAGATCGAAGCCGGCCTGCCGCCGAACGCATTCCCCATCGGCGACAAGACGACGCTGAAGCAACTCGCGGAAGCCGATCCGTGGAAGGATTTCTTCAAGAAGGGGAAGGTGTTGAAGCGGGGGTAATCCTGCCCGCATTTGCAGCGCGGCGATCCTTCGCGCCTGTCCCGCCGGCGAATCGATGCTGGCAACAGCGCCGATAGCTCAAGCCAAAAACACCTTCTCGAACGCCTGTTTGCCGGGCGGCGAAAAAATCACGGCGCGGCTGTCCTTCTCCCGGCGCGCCCATTTCTCGGTGAGGATCTTGTCGAGGATGGCGGCGCCCAGCGTGCCGGCGAGATGCGAGCGCCGTACGCTCCAGTCGAGGCAGGCGCGGCACACCGGCCGCCGGGCCTTTGCCTCCACATCGATGCCCATCGCCGCGAAATGCGAGGCGGCCGAAGGCGCCAAGCGGATTTCGCCGCGGTCTCGCAGCAGCAGCCTCCGGTCGATGAGGCGGTCGAGCATCGCCACCGCCTGCTCGCCGGCAAGATGATCGTAGCAGACGCGCGCCACGCGCATCGCCCCGTCGCGAGGGCCCGGCCGCACGCGCCTGGGGCCGATGGTTTCGGCGACGCCGGCGATGGCTTCGATCATTTCAGCCACCTGCGGCCCGGCGAGCCCGTAATAGCGATGCCGGCCCTGGCTTGCCACGGTCAGCAGCCCGCCTTCCATCAGTTTCGACAGATGCGAGGAGGCGGTCGGCATCGATACGCCGGCCTCGAGCGCCAGTTCGCTTGCCGTCAGCGCCGTGCCGCCCATCAATGCGTTGAGCATGTTGGCGCGGGCCGGGTCGCCGATCAGGCTGGCGATGCGGGCAATGTCGGGTCCTTCGCGCATAGTTTCATCCCTATCGAAGCATTCTCGCCAGATAATCACTATCCTTCGCTGAGCTCAAGGAGCGCTGACGATGCTCCTGACAGGAAACTGCTTAGCACACCGGCGTAGGCGACGTTTCGACAGAGATCGAATTATCTGTGCGTCAACTCAGGGAGACCGGAATGACCATCACCTGCTTCATCCGCTACGAGATCGATCCGTTCGGCAAGGCCGCGTTCGAGGAATATGCCCGCAACTGGGGCCAGGCCATTCCGCGCTGCGGCGCCGACCTGATCGGCTACTACGCGCCGCATGAAGGCTCGGCCACGACCGCCTATGCGGCCTACAACATAGAAAGCCTGGCCGCCTATGAAGCCTATAGGGCCCGGCTTGCCGCCGACCCGGCCGGCAAGGCAAACTACGAATTCGCCCGCCGTGAAAAATTCATCCTCAAGGAGGACCGCATGTTCCTGAAACTGGCGTCCGGCCCGCACGCGAAGCTGGTGCTGCCGTGATCGCCGTCATCTTCGAGGTCGAGCCGGCCGCGGGCAGGCGCGACGCCTATCTGGGCATCGCCGCCCAGTTGCGGCCGCTGCTTGAAGGCATCGATGGCTTCATCTCGGTCGAGCGCTTCCAGAGCCTCGCCAATCCGGACCGCATCCTGTCACTATCGTTCTGGCGCGACGAGGATGCGGTGAAGACCTGGCGCAACACGCAAGAACACCGGCAGGCGCAGCAGGCCGGGCGCGGCGGCATCTTTGCCGACTACCGCCTGCGCATCGCGCACGTCGTGCGCGATTATGGCTTGAGTGAAAGGCAACAGGCGCCGGTGGATAGCCGGGCCGTGAACGGCTAATCGGCAGGTTCATCCTTCTCCACAAGGGGAGAAGGATGAACCCTATGCGTTCCCGATCAGCACGCCCGCCGCGAACACCAGCGCGCCGCCGAGCACCACCTGGAAGGCGGCGCGCAGGAAGGGTGTCTGCATGTAGCGGTTCTGGACGAAGGCGATGGCCCAGAGTTCGAAGAACACCACCACGGCGGCAACCGCTGTCGCCGTCCAGAAATGCGGGATCAGGTAGGGCAGCGCATGGCCGAGGCCGCCGAGCGTCGTCATGATGCCCACGGTCAGGCCGCGCTTGACCGGCGAACCCCGACCCGACAGCTTGCCGTCGTCGGAGGCGACCTCGGTGAAGCCCATCGAGATGCCGGCGCCGATCGAGGCGGCGAGGCCGACGAGAAGCGTCTGCCACGTGTCATGCGTGGCAAAGGCGGCGGCGAAGATCGGCGCCAGCGTCGATACCGAGCCGTCCATCAGTCCGGCCAGTCCCGGCTGCACATAGGTGAGGATGAACTGGCGCTGCTCGGCCGTCGCCTCCTCGACCTTCACGGTGCCCGGCACGTGCTGCTGCTCCAGCCGCTGCGCCATGCTCTCATGGCTCTGTTCCGCCGCCGCCAGTTCGTCGAGCAGCTTTCTGGTCGAGGCATCGGTGGTGCGCCTGGCCGCCTCGACATAGAACAGATAGGCCTGCCGCTCCATCGCCTCGGCCTGGCGGCGTACCTGCTCGATGCCGAGCGGCTTGACCAGCCAGTCGGGCTTGCGCTCGTAATAGCCCTTCACATGCTCGCGCCGGATCAGCGGAATGCGCTCCCCGAAACGCCTGCGGAAAAGCTCGATCAGCGCGTCGCGATGACCGTCCTCCTCCTCGGCCATGTCCTCGAACATCTTGGCCGATTGCGGAAAATCCTCCGCCAGCCCATCCGCATAGGCGCGATAGATGCGCCCGTCGTCTTCTTCCGACGAGATGGCAAGCGCCAGGATCTCCTGTTCGGAGAGCGAATCGAAGGAGCGGCGGCCGAAGCCGAAAACACGGGAAAGCATGAGGAAATCACCCTAGTTTAGAATTGTTCTAAACTAAAGTTTGCTGCCGCATCGGTCAATCGTGCGCCTGGGCAGTGGTCAAGATTTGTTGAAGCCGCCATTCGGCGCCGCCTCTTCATTATCGGCAAATGTTCACTTATATGACCAAACTCAAGCCAACAACCGAGGAAGCCGCCGATGACTGCAAAGCCGGACGCCCATCACTTCGACCCGAAACCCGTCCTCGACCTCATAGCCAGCATCGAGGCCGATCTGCAGCGCCTGAAAGGTCTGGTCGAGCAGCAGATCGAGAAGTTCGATCCCGCCAACCCGCACAACAAGACCCTCGACGGCAAGCTGACCGAGGAAGGCGTCGAGTGCTGCTACCGCATGTTCGACGAAGGCAAGTCGCGCTATTCGGTCTCCCAGCAGATGAAGATTTCCTTTGCCGCCGCCACCCATCGCTTCAACGCCTGGCGCAAGGCCGGCGGCAACAAGCGGCAGCGGACGTTGTTGGGGTGAGGGTTGAACTGGACGGACCGGCAGGCAGGTGACTGCCAGCACTGCCGGCCGTCGTGATCTCAAACCTTGTGAGGGTTACATTTTTTTGTTGGCCTCGCGCGGCCCTTTGCGTGCACCATGGCCGGACCACATCTTACAGGACCCGCCATGACCACGCCTCCCGGCATCGCCGATATCCACGCCGCCGCCGCCCGGCTCTCCGGCCTTATCGTCGAGACGCCGCTGATCGAATCGCCCGAGCTCAACAGCCGCTTCGGCGGCCGCATCCTGTTCAAGCCGGAAACGCTGCAGCGTACCGGCTCGTTCAAGTTCCGCGGCGCCTACAACAAGCTGTCCTCGCTATCGGCCGAGGAGCGTGGCCGCGGCGTGGTCGCCTTTTCCTCGGGCAATCATGCGCAAGGCGTTGCCGCTTCCGCCGCCATGTTCGGCGTCAGGGCGGTCATCGCCATGCCGTCGGACGCACCGGCCATGAAGATCGGCAATGTCCGCAAGATGGGCGCCGAAGTGGTCGCCTTCGATCGCGTCCGCGAAGACCGCGTGGCCGTGGTGCGGCCTTACGTGGAGAAGGGCATGGTCCTGGTGCCGCCCTATGACGATCCCGCCATCATCGCCGGCCAGGGCACGATCGGCCTCGAACTGCTGCGTCAGGCCAAGGCGCTTGGCGTGAGCCTCGACGCCGTCATCGTTCCCTGTGGCGGCGGCGGGCTGAGCAGCGGGATTTCGATCGCGGTCAAGGACGGTTCGCCCGCCACCGCCGTCTGGGCGGCAGAGCCGGAATTTTTCGACGACACCAGCCGGTCGCTGGCCAAGGGCACCAGGGTAGCGAATGAGCCCGGCCACACCTCGATCTGCGATTCACTTCTCGTCGCCGAGCCGGGCGCGCTCACTTTCGAGATCAATCGCAGGACGCTGGCCGGCGGGATTGCCGTCTCGGAGGAGGCGACGAAGCAGGCCATGCGCGACGCCATGGCCCATCTCAAGCTCGTCGTGGAGCCCGGCGGCTGCGTCGGGCTCGCCGCGCTCTCGTCGGGCAGGATCGACTTGGCCGGCAAATGCGTGGCCGTGGTGCTGTCTGGCGGCAATGTCGATTTCGACGCCTATGCCAAGATCATGGCTGCTGCCGCTTGACGCCCGCCCTGCATGGCAGGGCGGGCAGCCTTGTTGTTTCGCAATTCCGGATGGAAACCGCTGCGCACTTTTCCTGGAATTGCCCAGTGCCCGTCAGCTGATGACGGTGCCGTCAGTCGATGACTTTCACGATGCGACGGGTTCCGGGATCGACGAGGACGGTCTGACCGTTGACGACGACATAGCGGTACTGCACATCAGGAACATCGATCGCATGCAGCTCAACAGTGTCCGGCAAGGTCGAGCCGATGGCCAGCTGGACGCCCAGCAGGTCGACCGAGGCGATCGGCTTCTTGTGCACATATTCGCGGATAACGGTCTCCTGCTGCGGCTCGATGATCACGTCCTGAGCAGCGGCGGCACCGATGCCGGCGGCTAGCAGAAGCCCGGCCGCGGTGGCGGAAAGATACAGTCTCATCATTGCCTCCATTGCTGGTCGATAGAGCGCAATACAGTTGCAAGTCTCGGCTCTATCTCGTTGTTTTGGTGGCATTCCGCACCCCGCCAGATGATGCGGCCGGACTCGAGATGCCAAAGGCTTCGCTTGCACTGAGGGGGCCGTCTTGGCCCGCAAGTGGCAGCGGCGAGGCTGATCGACAACGCCGGGGCAGAAGCATGGTTCCAACGGGAGGGTCCAGGGCTCGATGGAACCCTGGACCGCCCCAGCGGCTGTTTTCAGTCCAGCGTGCGGCGGAAGCGGACCAGGGCGACGCCGGCAAACAGCGCCACGAACACCATCAGCCAGCCGATCTCCACGGCCACCGCCGGCAGCTGCGCGCCCTTCAGCATGACGGCACGGGTAATGCGCAGGAAATGCGTCAGGGGAAAGATCTCGCCAAAGATCTGCGCCCAGCCCGGCATGCCGCGATAGGGAAACATGAAACCCGAAAGCATGATCGACGGCAGGAAGAAGAAGAAGGTGAGCTGCAAGGCCTGCATCTGCGTGCGCGCGACGGTCGAGATCGTGTAGCCGAGCAGCACCAGGGACAGCACGAACACCAGCACCGCCGACAAGAGCAGCGTCATCGACCCCGTGAAGGGGATGGCGAACAGAAGCTTCGACGCCGCCAGCACCACCACGACCTGAACCGCGCCGACCGCCAGATAGGGCAGCACCTTGCCCAGCATGATCTCGAGCGGGCTGGACGGCATGGCGAGCAGGTTCTCCATCGTGCCGCGCTCTGTCTCGCGCGTCAGCGCGATCGAGGTCATCATCACCATCGTCATCTGCAGGATGACGCCGAGCAGGCCGGGGACGATGTTGTATTGCGAGATGCCCTCCGGATTGTAGCGCCGGTGCACGACCACATCGAGCTGGCCCCGGGCGGCCTCGGCGGCGGCCTCCTGCATGCCTTGCGCTCTGAGCAGCGCCTGGCCGGCGACGGTGCTGAGCGTCGAGATGGCGCCGCTGGCAACCGCCGGGTCGGTGGCGTCGGCCTCGATCAGGATCTGCGGATTGTCGCCGCGCTCCACCCGCCGCGCGAAATCGGCCGGAATGGTGACGACGAAGGCGACGTCGCCGCGCGCCATCAGGAATTCGGCCTCCTCGGCACTTTGCGCCACATGGTCGAAACGGTAGTAGCCGGTGGTCTGCAGCGCCGAGACCATGGCGCGCGTATAGGGATCGCTGCTCGTCGCCACGAGTGCCGCCGGCAGGCTCTTCGGGTCGTTGTTGATGGCGTAGCCGAACAGCACCAGCTGGATCAGCGGCACGCCCAGCATCATGGCGAAGGTGATGCGGTCGCGGCGCATCTGGATGAACTCCTTGATCAGCAGCGCGCCGAGCCGGGCTAAGGAGAAGACCGCGTTCATGCCATGTTGTCCTTCGAGCCGGACATGAACTGAATGAAGACGTCCTCGAGGCTGGTTTCGCCCGGCGCAACCGTCACGCCCTTGTGTTCCTTCTCGACATCGGCCAGCGCCGTCTCCAGCTTCTTCCTGTCGGCTCCCACGACATGCAGCGTCGCGCCGAACGGCGCCACCTGGTCGACGCCCGGCCGGCCTTCGAGCGCTTGCGCCACCTGGTCGAGGCGCGGGCCCTGCAGGACGAAAGTGGTCAGGCCGGCATTCCTGACCACCTCGGCGACGGTGCCCGTCGCCAGCATCTTGCCGTAGGAGATATAGCTGATGCGATGGCAGCGCTCGGCCTCGTCCATGTAGTGGGTGGAGACCAGCACGGTCAGCCCGCCGCTCGCCAGCCGGTGGATCTCGTCCCAGAACTCGCGCCGCGCCTTGGGGTCGACGCCGGCCGTCGGCTCGTCGAGCAGAAGCAGCTTGGGCTTGTGCATGATGCAGGCGGCCAGCGCCAGCCGCTGCTTCCAGCCGCCCGATAGCGTACCGGCGAGCTGGTTGCGGCGTGTCGTCAGGCCGAGCTCCTCCAGGGTCCTGGCGACATGCTCCTCGACCGGCTTCAGCCGGTAGAGCCGCGCCACGAATTCGAGGTTCTCGCCGATCGTCAGATCCTCGTAGAACGAGAATTTCTGCGTCATGTAGCCGACCTCGCGCTTGATGCGCAGGCTGTCGGTGAGGATGTCGAAACCCAGCACCGTGCCTTCGCCCTCGTCCGGGGTCAGCAGGCCGCACATGATGCGGATGGTGGTGGTCTTGCCCGAGCCGTTGGGGCCGAGGAAGCCGACGATCTCGCCTTCCGCCACCGTCATCGTGACATGGTCGACGACGGTTTTGTCGCCGAAGCGCTTGACCAGGCCGTGCACGTCGATGACGTTCATTTTCCTGAAACCGCCAGCTCGACGTCGACGATCTGGCCCGGCTGCAAGGCGCCGGCGCCGCCCTCCGGCCGCGCCTCGACGAGGTAGACCAGCTTCTGCCGGTTCTCCAGCGAATAGATCACCGGCGGAGTGAATTCCGGATCGGGCGAGACATAGCTGACGCGCGCCTTCACATCCGGGCCGCAACCGTCGCAATGGACGCGGAGCAAGGTGCCGACCTTGACGGAGGAGAAGGCGGCTTCCGGTATATAGACGCTGAGCTTCACCGCGCCGTCGGGCAGCACGGAGATGACGGGCGCGGTCGGACCTGCCGTGTCGCCCGGATTGCGAATGACGTCGCTGACGCGGCCCGGAGAAGGGGCCGCCAGGGTGCGCTTGGATAGCCGCCACGCCGCTTGGTCGAGCGCGGCCTGTGCCTGCTTGACCTGACTTTCGGCGGCCCTGATCGTCTCGGGACGCGCCGGCAGGCCGCCGGCGGCGAGATTGGCCTGCGCCTGTCCGACCTGCGCGTTGGCCGTCTCCAGCGTGGCCGAGGCGGTGTCGTAGTCGGCCTGCGTGCCGGTGCCGCGCTTGAAGAGGTCGGCGGCGCGGTCGTATTTGCGTCTGGCATCGTCAGCCTGCGCCTTGGCCATGTCGACCTGGGCCTTGAGGGCGGCGATTTCTTCCGGCCGCTTGCCTACCTGCAGATCGGCAAGCTGCGCGCGCGCCTGGGCGAGACTTGCCGTGGCCTGTGCGACCGCGATTTTCGCGTCGGCGTTTTCCAGCGTCACGATCGTGGTGCCCGATGTGACGCGATCGCCGCGCTTGACCGCGACGGTCTCGACCTGCGCCACCTCGATCGGCGCCAGCAGCACATAGTCGCCTTCGACATACCCGACGGCCAGCGGAGAAGCCGGTGCGCAGGCGCCGAAGAGTTGAGCGGCAAGCGGCAGCGAACAAAGAAAGCTCATCGTCTCGATCCCTTCCGGGCGGCCAGTATGGCGCTGAGGTTCTCCGATGTGACGGCCGCCACCTTGGCGGCCTCGGCGGCGCCGATCTCGCGCCAGCCCATGCGGCGCATGACCGCCTCGCGGCCGATGCGGAAATAGATGACCTGTCCGATCAGCGTGAACACGGTGAGCCGGGTCGCCTCGCTCTCGGCCGCCTCGCCGGTCGCCTGTTCCCAGAGCAGGCACAGGCGCCGATGCGTCGGCTCGAACACGCCGTCATAGATGCGGTCGAGCGCCGCGGTCGGGTGCGAGAGCTCGCGCAGCACGAACTGCACGATCTCACCGGCCTGCGGCTGCGCCACAACGAATGCCACCATCCGCTCCAGCGCGGCGAACAGCTGCGCGCGCGCCGTCTCGGCGTTCGCGATTGCCGGCGCCCGCGTCTCGCCGAGTGCCTGGCCGGCGACCGATTGTATGGTGTCCACGATATGGTCGGCGGCGGCGAGGCGCAGCCCCTCCTTGCTGCCGAAGTGATAGGCGATGGAACCGATATTGGCCTTGGCCTCCGCCGCGATCTCGCGCGTGGAGGTGCCGTCGAAGCCTTGTCGTCCGAACAGCTTGAGCGCCGCGCGGACCAGCGCTTCACGCGTCATCTCCGCAGCGGGCGGCTCACGGCGAGGAGTTCGGGCTTCGGGCGGCTTGATCATGTGGCATACTTTAATCAATCGATTGATTAAAGTCAAATCCGAGTTCGGACATGGCTTGCCATGCCGGCCCGCGCGGGCTTTAGTGCGCGGCCATGGGCAAGGAAGTCGAGCGCAAGTTCCTGGTCTCCGGCACGGCATGGCGGGATCTGGTCGAGACGGACATCCGCATCCTCCAGTTCTATCTCGCCGCCGCGCCAGGACGCACGGTGCGCGTGCGCATCAGCAACGGCGCCTCGGCCAGGTTGACGCTCAAATTCGGCAGCACGGCGCGGGAGCGCGACGAATTCGAATATCCCATTCCGCTGGCCGACGCCGTGGAGATGCTCGGCTTCGCCATCGGGCGTGTCATCGAGAAGACACGTCATCATGTTAGGCATGGCGGCTATCTCTACGAAGTCGATGTCTTCGGCGGCGCGCTGGCGGGGCTTGTGATGGCCGAACTCGAAACGCCGGACGATGTTCCGGATGAAATGCTGCCAGACTGGCTCGGCCGCGAAGTGACTGGCGAACAGAAATTCTACAACGCGTCGCTCGCCCTCGGGGGGATTCCGGAGATCGCCGCATGAGCTTTCGCATCGATCCGCGCCTGCCGCTGACCGGCGAGGTCAGGCGTATCCTGGCCGAGGAAATCGGCAAGGCGCTTGCTCATCTCGACATGGCGCGTGACAGGCCGGAACAGGGATTGCACAAATCCCGCAAACGACTGAAGAGCGTGCGTGCCTTGTTGCGTCTGGTTCGTTCCGGTGACGAAACATTCTGCCGCACGGAGAATGAATGTTATAGGCAGGTCTCGGCATTGCTCGCCGGACCGCGCGAGGCGACCGCCTTGATCGAGACGATCGACCGCCTGGCCGACACCTTTCCGGGGCAAAGCGCCGGTCACGGCCTCGGCCCCGCCCGCGATCGCCTGGTGATGCGCCAGCACGCGCTTCATGCCGGCGCCGGTCTCGACGCGGCCATAAAAGCTGCCATCGCCGCCTGCCAGGAGGGCGTCGAACGCGTCGACAGGCTGTCCTTGCCGGACCAGCCGGAGCAGGCCGCCGACATTCTGGCGGAGGGCGCCCGCGCCACATTGCGGCGCGCGCGCAAAGCACTGGACAAGGCGGCCTCGAGCGGCGGGGCCGAGGATTTCCACGACCTGCGCAAGGCGGCCAAGACCCACAGCATGCATCTGTCGCTGCTCGGCCGCCTGTGGCCGACGCCAATTAAGGCTCGTCGCAAGGCGGTCGACAAGCTCGCAGAGCAACTCGGCGAACTGCACGACGTCTTCGTCATGCGCGCGATGCTGGAGGCCGGCGGCGAGCCGCTTGGGCCGCCCGGGGATACGAAACTCCTTGGCAAACTCCTGAAGCATTCCGAAAAGAGCCTGAGGAAGTCCTGCCTTGCCGAGGCGGCCGAACTGTTCGGCGACAGTCCCAGGCGCTCGACGAAGAAGCTGGCCCGCAAGGCGCGCGACGATCTTGCCGGCGCTCCGCCCGCGGAGGAATTGGCGGCGAGGTGACGCAACGGCATTCATCGCCGGTCATGCCGGCATTGGCCGTGTATGGCTCGCCGGGAGGGGCTGGCCCTTCATTCGCGCACCGGCATCGGTACCGACGGCAAGTCGATCCTCTATATCCCGCTGATGAACGAGGGCGAAGTCGCGGCGCTGAAGCTGGATTGAGAAGATTTTCGGAGCCGGCCGCACGAGAGCCTTTGCCACATGGGCCGGGCGGATCTAAAACCAGCCGCCATGAGGATGGTCGTCCGCCGCCCGCTCGCTCGTTCGGAACTGCCGCACGATACGGCCGCTCTCGCGCGCTATCTCATCGGCAAGATCGTGGTCCGGGAATTGCCCGAAGGCATTGCCAGCGGCCGCATCGTCGAGACCGAGGCGTATGTCGCCGGCGATGCTGCCGGGCACGGCTTCAGGGGAATGACCCCGCGCAATCGCTCGCTGTTCCTCGAGCGCGGGCATGCCTATGTCTATCTCGCCTACGGCATCTCATACATGCTGAATGTCTCGAGCGAGATGCCCGGCATCGGAACCGGCGTCCTGATCAGGGCACTGGAGCCGCTCGACGGCATTCCGATCATGCAGCTCAATCGCGGCATCGAGCGCCTGCGTGACCTGGCGCGAGGACCGGGAAGGCTCGCCATGGCGTTGCGGATCGACCGTTCGCTCGACGGGCTCGATCTTTGCCGGGAAGGCCCTCTATGGCTTGCAAGCGATGGCCGCGACCCCGGCGAAATCGGGCAGGGCGTTCGGATCGGCATTTCGAAGGATGCCGACCGCCTGCTGCGATTTTACGTCCGGGGAAGTCCGTTTGTCAGCGGTTCACGATCGCTCAACCCATGAGAGGTGCTTCCCGGCGCGTTGAAAGGAAGATGAATGCAAGCTACTGCGCTGCCCTTTTTCCCTCCAACTGCGCCTGCGCTGCCCGGATCGAGGCGGCGTAGGTCACCAGCGGGCGCTTGAGGCCGTGGTTGATCAGCGTGCGTCTTGTCTGCGGCGAAGCGCCAGATATGACAAAGCGCACGCCGGCGCGCCTGGCCTTGTGCGCCGCACCCTCGATGACATTGGCCGCGGTCGAATCGAAGAACGGCACCGCCGAGCAGTCGAGGATGAAGTTCTTGCGCTGGTCGGCGATGCGGTCGAGCACCGCGCCGACGGTCGAAGCGGCGCCGAAGAAGAATGCGCCGGAGATGCGGTAGACGACGGTGTTGGCGTCGGTCGCGTCCCTGGAATCATAGACGCTCTTGCGGTCGGCGACGTCCTCAGGCACCAGCGTCTGGTCGGCCTCGACGGCGATGGATTTCGCCATGCGGTCGATGAACAGGATCGAGCCCAGCGCGAATCCGACAACGATGCCTTCGGTCAAGTCGCGGAAGACCACGATCAGGAAGGTGGCCATCAGCACCAGCGCATCGCCGCGCGAGGCGCGCAGCAGCGTGGCGAAAGCCTGCTTCTCGAACATGTTCCAGCACACCACCGCCAGCACGCCGGCGAGGGCGGAGAGCGGGATGTAGCTGGCGAGCGGCGCTGCCGCCAGCATCAGGACGAGCAGGATCATGGAGTGGATCATGCCCGAAACCGGCCCGTGCGCGCCGGCCCGCACATTGGTGGCGGTACGGGCAATGGTGCCGGTGGTGCAGATGCCGCCGAACAGGGCCGAGGCGATGTTGGCGAAGCCTTGCGCCACCAGTTCGCAGTTGGAACGGTGCCGGCGGCCGGTCATGCCGTCGGCGACGACGGCCGACAGCAAGGATTCGATGGCGCCCAGCAACGCGAAGGCGATGGCGTCCGGCAGCACGTCGATCATCCTGTCGAGGCTGACGGGGGGAAGCGCCGGCCATTGCAGGCTGCGCGGGATCCCGCCAAAGCGCGTGCCGATCGTCTCGGCCGGCAGCGCAAACAGCGCCACCGCGAGCGACGCCAGACCGATGGCGATCAACATCGCCGGCCATTTCGGCCGCCAGCGCTTCAGGAAAGCGATGGTTGCGATTGTCAGCACCGCCACGAAGGTCGCCGCGAGATTGATCGTGCCGGCCGCCTCGCCGATCGCCGTCAGCTTCGGCACCAGCGGGCCTGGCTCCTTGCCGGCGAGCTTCAGCCCGAACAGTTCGACGATCTGGCCCGAGAAGATGATGACGGCGATACCGGCGGTAAAGCCGACCGTCACCGGATAGGGAATGAACTTTATGTAGGTGCCGAGCCGCAGATAGCCGATGGCGATGAGGAAGATGCCGGCCATCATCGTCGCCAGCAACAGCCCGTCCACGCCGACCCGCGCGACCGTCGCCGCCACCAGCACGATGAAGGCGCCCGCGGGGCCGCCGATCTGGAAACGGCTGCCGCCGAACGCCGAGATGATGAAGCCGCCGATGATCGATGTGTAGAGCCCGCGCTCCGGCGTCACCCCTGATGCGATGGCGATTGCCATCGACAGCGGCAAGGCGACGATGGCGACGGTTAGCCCGGCAATGGCATCGGCCCTGAGATGTTCGAGCCTGTAGCCTTCGCGCCAGACCGTCACCAGTTTCGGTGTGAACAGTTCGGAAAAAGTCGGCTTTGCCGGCCCATGGGTCGGTTTGCGCGCGGTTTCGTTGAGCGTCTGCCCGATCTCGTCCATGGACTTCCTTCCGCACCTGAAAGGCGGCGGGATCGTCGGCAGGACTGTCGGCGGTCGCCGTCGCGACTTATGCCGGCTCAGCTTTCGGATTGGGCGGCACGGCAGGCTTGAGGCGCACGCCCCGGCCGCCGCGCTCACTGGGTTGATTCTCGCCGATCAGCTCCACCCCGGCCTCGTCGAGGGCCTGGATGACCTTCATCAGCGTATCGACCACACCCCTGACCACGCCGTCGCTCGCTTCCATGCGCTGGATGGTGGGAAGCGAAACGCCGGCGCGCTCGGCGAGCGTCTTCTGATCGATGCCGGCCAGCGCCCTCGCGGCGCGCATCTGCGCGGCAGTGATCATCGGCCGGAATCCCCGTCTGAGTCTGCGGATATGATGTATAATACGATCATTATGATGTTTCAAGCATCAGGATGTACGCTTGAGCCTTGATCATCATCGCTATCGAGCATTTTTCGGATACTTCCCGAGCATTGAGAGCTATGGTGTTCCATCTGGGGCAGGGGATAACGTGGTTGACCATTTTCAAGACATTGACGACATCGGCATGCCTGGTATCGGTGGTCCTTCTGCTAACGGGCTGCGGACACTTGATCAACCGGCTGATCTGACCGCTTCCCGGTCGAGCGTCGTCAGACGTCGTCACGCACCACCCTGCGCCGTTGCAGGACCCTTGCCGCCAACCAGCACAGCATGGCCCAGGCAAAGCCCGCGCACCAGCCGGCCAGCACGTCCGACGGCCAGTGGACGCCGAGATAGATGCGGCTGATGCCGACCAGCACCGTCGTCAGCACGGCGAGCGCCAGAACATAGATCTTCGTCGTCCGGCCCTGCAGGAAGCGCGCCGCAAGCGAGCCCAATGTGAGATAGGTCACCGCCGAAAGCATCGCGTGGCCGCTCGGGAAGGAAAGCGAGGTCTCGTTGACCAGATGCGAGACGAGCTCGGGCCGCGGCCGGTCGACGCCGAGCTTCAGCAGGCTCGACAGCATCTGGCCGCCCGCCACGGCGACGAAGATGAGAAGCGCGGTCCCGGGCCTGCGGATCAACAGCAGATAGATGATCGTCGCCGCCGTGATCAGCACCAGCACGCTGGTGCTGCCGAGGCTGGTGATGTCGCGCATCGCCCCTTCCATCCATGGCGGGCCGATCGGGATACCGGGTTGGCCGGCCTGGCGGAAGGCAAGCATGATTTCAGCGTCGAAGGCGTGCGGCGTGGTGGCCCGTGCCACCTCCATCAACTCCACGAAGCCCCACAGGCCGGCGGCGACGACAAGGCCGGCCAGCAGCACCGGGAATTCGACCCGGCTCAGCAGAGCCTTTGCCGCAGTCTTCATCGAACCTCGTTTCGCAACCATGGTTTGCCGGTCATCGCCCTTGCACATAGGGCCCGAGCGTGATCAGCGCCACGGCGGCAATCGCCAGCACGATGCCGGCCGCTTGCAGCGTATTGATGCGCTCGCCGAAGAATATCAGCGCCACCAGATTGACCGATACCAGCTGGATGACGGCCGACAGGCTGAACGACACCGACATGCCGAACTCGCGAATCAGCCGCAGCATGATCAGGTTGCCCAGCGAATAGAGCGCAAGCGTCAGCACGATCTTGCCCAGGCTGGGCGCCATCCCCCATTGCTTGGCGGCCGCCGCCGCCAGCAGAAAGATCACGGTCGAAAGACCGAGCTGAAGTAACCCCGAAAAACTCACCCTGCCCTCGATATTGATGCCGGTCGTCCGTGCCTTGTTTCGCAAGCGCGTCGGGACGTCAAGCAGCTGCCGTGGGACCAGGCTCTTGTGTCGGCAGGACCGAAGCGCCAAAGTCGCGGCCACTACCCTGCCCCTGCGGGTGGGGGCGAGGAGCGTGGCGTGCGATTTCTCGAAACCTTGTCGCGGCGCTGGAACGGGCTTACGCTGGCGCTGCAGTTCATCATTGCCGGCGGCTTCGGGCTGCTTGCGGTGATGCTGGTGGTCGGCTTCTGGGTCACCGCGCAAATCCGCGAAAGCGTGCTCCACAATTCGGCGGCCACGACTGCCCTTTATGTCGACAGCGTGATCGCTCCGCTGCTCCCCGATCTGCGCACGAACCATCAGCTCGATGACGCCGTCAAACGGGCGCTTGACGAGACCCTCGGCCAAGGCGCGCTCGGCAAACGGCTGTTTTCCTTCAAGCTGTGGCGTCGGGACGGCACGGTGCTGTATTCGAAGGACACGGCCTTGATCGGCCGGCAGTTCGGCCCGAGCGCCAACCTGCGTGCCGCCTTCGCCGGGAATGTCGTCGCCGAGTTCAACGAGCTAGGCGACGAGGACGACAAGGAGGAGAGGGCCGCGGGCGTGCCGCTGCTGGAAATCTACAATCCAGTCCGCGAACCCTGGTCGGGCGAGGTGGTCGCCGTCACCGAATTCTACGAGATCGCCGACGATTTCCAGGCAGCTCTGGCTTCCGCCTTGCTGTCGAGCTGGCTGATCGTGGCCGGCGCCACGCTGGCGGCGCTGCTGCTGTTGTCGGGGATCGTCATACGTGGCAGCCGCACCATCGACAAGCAGCGCGGCGTTCTGCAGGGCCAGGTCTCCGAGCTGCAGGCGCTGGTTTCGCAAAACCGGGCGCTGCGCCTGCGCGTCCAGCAGGCGTCGCGCCGTGCCACGGCGCTCAATGAACGATACTTGCGTCGCATCGGCGCCGACCTTCACGACGGGCCGGCTCAGCTCGTCGCGCTGGCGGCGCTGCGTGTGGATAGCCCCGCCATTTCCGGCGAGGGTGCCTCCAGCGACAGCCGCAACGCCGAGATCGCCATGATCCGCATGGCGCTGGACGACGCGATGCGTGAAATCCGCGGCATCTGCAACGGCCTCGTCCTGCCGCAGATAGAAACGGCCGCGACCGGCGACATTCTGCGTCTTGCCGTCGACGAGCATCAACGCAGGACCCGCAGTTCCGTGGCGCTGACCCTATCCAGGCAGTTGCCCGAACTGGGCGCTTCGGAGAAGATCAGCATCTATCGCTTCGTCCAGGAGGGGCTGAACAACGCCTATCGTCATGGGCAGGGCAAGGATCAGGAGGTGAAGGCCGGGATGACAGGCGGCAAGTTCTTCGTTGAAGTGTCGGACGGCGGGCCCGGATTCGACCCGAGGCGAGCCGAGGGCCTGGGGCTCGCCGGCATCAGGGAGCGTATCGAAAGCATTGGTGGCCAGTTCGAGACCACGACCGGGCCGCAGGGAACACGATTGATGATTACGCTAGCCGTCGAGGATCAACCATGATCGGTACCATCCGTGTCGCCATTGTCGACGACCACCCTCTGTTTCGCGAAGGCGTTACCCGCAGCCTGTCGGAGATCGGCGGCTTCGAAATGGTGGACCAGGGCGCCACGGCGCAGGATGCCGAACGCATCGCCTCGACTTTGCAGCCCGACATACTGCTGCTCGACATCAGCATGCCGGGTGACGGCCTTGCGTCGGTGGCCGGCATACTGGGTGCCAATCCCGGACAGAAGATCGTCATGCTGACGGTCTCGGAGGCCAATGCCGACGTGGCGCGGGCGCTGAATGCCGGTGTGCGCGGCTATGTGCTGAAGGGGGTCGGCTCGCGCATGCTGGCCGAAATCCTCCATGGTGTCGCGGCCGGCGAGACCTATGTGTCGCCGACCCTGTCGGCTCGCCTGCTTTCGGACCTGCAATCGCTGCAGCCGGCCAACGGCAGGACGGATCGCCTGCGTCAGCTCACCGGACGCGAGGCCGAGATCCTGCAGCTGGTGGCGGAAGGGCTGAGCAACAAGGAAGTGGCGCTGCGGCTGGCACTGCAGGAAAAAACGGTCAAGCATCACATGACCGGTGTGCTGTCCAAGCTCAACGTCCGCAATCGCACCGAGGCGGCGCTGCTGATGCGCGAAGCGCGGGATCGGGCCGGCAGCTAATCCTGGTCGGCCGCAAGGGATCCCCGGTTTGGGATAACGACACGCATAAATGAAAACCTGAAGCGCGGTGCAGCAGCGGAACGCTCCAGGGCAAAAAAGACGGCCCCTATACGGGGCCGGAGCGACAAGGTCACCTCCGCCGGGGGGCGGCGGAGGTGACACGTAAAGCGGGCGATGCCTATTGCCCGCTCTACAACCCCTTGAGGCGGCTTATATCCGCCGCCGTCGCAGGGCGCTCGACGATCGTGCGGCCCAGAGCGTCGGTCATTTTGAAGCGACCCTTCTCGATCTCTTCCCCGAAGCCGTTAGGGTGCTGCACCACGATCTTGTTGTCGTCTATTTCGACACGATCGCCGGTTGTTGCGTTCACATGCTTGCCGGAGCTGTTGGCACCCTTCCCCTTGCCGTTGTTGCCGGCGCCATTGTTCCCGTTGCCGCCAGCGTTGCCATTGTTGCCTCCGGCGTTGCCATTGTTGCCTCCGGCGTTGCCATTGTTGCCGCCGCCGTTATTTCCATTGCCGCCATTGCCGTTACCGCCACCACCGCCATTGCCGCTGTTCCCGCCAGGCTTGGCTTGGGCGCTGGACGCGACAATGCCTGCGGCGGAACCGTGAAAATCGAGGTGATAGGGGGCGATGGTCAGCGCCAGTGCCGGCACTGCTCTCAGGGCCAGCCAGCAACAATGAGCCATGATCGAGCTGCGCATCAGTCCCTCACTTGATCGGACCGGCAAAATTCAGAGGCCATCTCGTGCAGGTACGCGACCATCGGCGACATGGCGTGTTCGTGTAAGTGGCCCACGACCGATGCCGCGGCAATCCGGACCTTCGCCCCGATCGGTTTAGGACCTTGGTCCGAGTTTCAAACCGGATGTGGCGCGAGGTTCGCGGTCAAGCTGGCGGGTGCACGAATGTCACGAAAGTGTGACCGATCGTCTATAAGGGGTCGAAACGCGTGACACGCTCCAGCCATCCAGCCAGAGGCAGACCATGACCGACCATCGCTCGCCCGACGCCCGATTCCGCACCAGCCTGCTTGAGGAAAACGACGGTCCGGCGACCAACCCCACCGAAAACCGCACCATGGGCGAAATCATTGCCGAGCGGTTCTCCCGCCGCGCCTTCCTCAAGGGCTCGCTGGCCGTCTCGGCCATTGCCGCCACCGTCAGCCCGCTGGCGCTCGTGGCCGCCGACGATGCGCGTGCCGCCGAGGGCTCCGCCTTCTCGTTCGAGGAACTCGAAGCCGGTATCGACGACAAGCACCATGTCGCGCCGGGCTACGATGCCGACGTGCTGTTGCGCTGGGGCGATCCGCTGTTTGCCGATTCGCCGGAGTTCGACCCGGCCAGGCAGTCGGCTGAGGCCCAGGCAAGACAATTCGGCTACAACAATGACTATGTCGGCTATATCGGGATCGGTGGCTCCGCCGAGCATGGCCTGCTGGTCGTCAACCACGAATACACCAATCCGCATCTGATGTTCCCGGGCATCGTCAAGATCGTCGAGAAGGACGGCAAGAAGGCGGCCGAACTCGCGCCGCTCTCGAAGGAGCAGGTCGATGTCGAGATGGCGGCACATGGCGGCACCATCGTCGAGATCCGCAAGGAAGGCGGCAAGTGGCAGGTGGTGCGCGACGGCAAGTTGAACCGCCGCATCACCTCCAACACCGAAATGGCGCTGTCGGGCCCGGTCGCCGGTCATGACCGCGTCAAGACCAATGCCGACCCATCCGGCACCAAGGTCATCGGCACATTCAACAACTGCGCCGGCGGCGTCACGCCTTGGGGCACCTATGTCATGGCCGAGGAGAACATCCACGGCTATTTCTCCGGTGAACTGCCGGAAGGCCATAAGGAAGCCGCCAACTACAAGCGCCTCGGCATTCCGGAAGGCGCCTATGAATGGGGCGCGCATTACGATCGTTTCGACCTCGCCAAGGAGCCGAACGAGCCCAACCGTTTCGGCTGGATCGTCGAGGTCGACGTCAACGATCCGACATCCACGCCCAGGAAGCGCACCGCAATGGGCCGCTTCAAGCATGAAGGCGCCGAATCGATCGTCGCCAAGGATGGCCGCGTCGTCTTCTATCTCGGCGACGACGAGCGCTTCGAGTACGTCTACAAATTCGTCACCGCGGGCCGTTTCGATCCGGACGACCGCGCCGCCAACATGAACCTGCTCGACGACGGCACGCTGCATGTCGCCAAATTCGCCGCGGACGGTACGGTGGACTGGCTGCCGATCGTCTTCGGCCAGGGCCCGCTGACGGCCGAGAACGGCTTTGCCGGCCAGGCCGACGTGTTGATCGAGACGCGGCGTGCCGCCGACCTGCTCGGCGCCACCAAGATGGACCGTCCCGAGGACATCCAGCCCAATCGTGTCAACGGCAAGGTCTATGTCATGCTGACCAACAATTCCAAGCGCAAGGCCGACCAGGTCGACGCCGCCAACCCGCGCGCCGACAACGCCTTCGGCCATATCATCGAGATATCGGAGGATGGCGGCGATTTCGCCGGCACCAGGGGCAAATGGGAGGTGCTCCTGAAATGCGGCGATCCGGCGGTTGCCGATGTCGGCGCCACCTTCTCCACCGCCACCACGGCCAATGGCTGGTTCGGCATGCCCGACAATTGCGCGGTCGATTCGGCCGGGCGCCTGTGGGTCGCCACCGACGGCCAAGGGCCGAAGGCTACCGGCCGCACTGACGGCCTGTGGGCGGTCGACACCGAAGGGCCGGCGCGCGCGACGTCAAAACTGTTCTTCCGCGTGCCGATCGGCGCTGAAATGTGCGGGCCGCTGTTTGCGCCCGACGATCAGACCGCCTTCGTCGCCGTCCAGCATCCGGGCGACGGCGGCGAGGACTGGGAGGCGTTCGGCCGCCCGTCCTATTATGAGGATCCGTCGACGCGCTGGCCCGATTTCAAGCCGGACATGCCGGTGCGGCCGGCGGTCGTCGCCATTACCAGGCAAGGCGGCGGCAAGATCGCGATTTAGAGGGCAATTCCAGGAAAGTGGGGTTCCGTCCGACGCGTAAAACGAACCTCCAGCCCGGTTCAGGGGCCGGAATTGGCGATCCGCCGGGCAATCCGCTCGGCGATCGCCTTGGCCTGGATGGCGGCGTTGGCGAAGCAGCCGCGGATGCTCGGCCGCATGCCGGTGAACCAGAGGCCAGGCAGTTTCGGATCGGCATCCCCGCCATTGAAGAGCGGAACGCCCTTGCCGTCGAGCACGCCGAGATCGCCGACCATCTGCTCAAGCCCGGTGCGGTATCCCGTCGCGGCAATGACGATGTCGGGATCGATCAGGCTGCCATTGGCCAGGATGACGCCGTCGCGGGTGAATTCCCGCACCGCCGGCACGACGGTGATCCTGCCCGAGCGGATGGCGTCGATCGCGCCCTCGTCGGCGGCGATCGCGGTGTAGTCGGTGGTCAGGCGGCTGGCGCCGCCCACCGGTGCCGGCGGCACGCCGAATTTCGTCAGGTCGCCGAAAACCAGGCGCTGCGTCAAGGCGATCACCGCATCGGCGACCCGCAAAGGCAACCGCGCCATCAGCGGCGACAGCCGGTGCACGGCAATCTTGCCGATGCGCTTGGGCAGGACCGACGGACCATTGCGGGCCGACAGCCACAGCGAGGCGGTGCTTGCCTGGGCCAGGTGGTTGAGCGCGTCTATACCCGAATTGCCGGCGCCGACGACCAGCACCTTCTTGCCGGCATAGTCCTTCGCGTCGCCGAAATCCGCCGAATGGATGATGCGGCCGGCGAAATCCCGCATTCCTTTCCATTCGGGGATGAACGGCTGTCTGTCGCGGCCGGTGGCGATCACGACGTGGCGCGCCAGGCGCTTCCCGGCGCTGGTTTCTATCGCCCAGTGGTCGCCCCGGAACAGGACCGCCTCGACGGCGACGCCGAGCTCCACCGGCAGCCGGTTCGCCTCGCTGAAATCGTTCAGATAGCGGATGACGGCGGTTCTGTGGGGGAAGGCGAGCGTGCCCTTCGGATAGGCAAGGCCGGGAAGTGCCGAAAGGTCGCGGTGAGTATTGAGGCGCAGCTGCTGGTGACGCCGATGCCATGGCTCCGCCAGCCGGCTCTCCTTTTCCAGGATCGCCGTCGCCACGCCGGCCTTTACCAAGGCCTGCGCTGCCGCGAGACCGGCGGCGCCGGCGCCGATGACGATCGCCGGTTCGATGGTTACCGTCTGGTGCGCTGCCGGTCTGATTGTCGTATCTGCCATTCGCTCACGAACCCCATTCCACCCTTGTGGCGCTTCCGCCGACACCGGCAGAACGCCCTCCCGCGCATGATCCATACAGCAGATCGGCCCCGGATTTCGAGGCCATGCGCCGCACCGCGGTTGCGTCCTATATGGCATATACGCGAGATCGGCGATAATCAGGTCGCGGCAATGTGATTGATTCGAGATCCGGGGGCTGGCGGATCTCTGTTACCGGTACAGGAATCCGAAGTCCTCGAAACGCTTTTTTCGGCTTCCTGTGCAAAATCAAGGCGCCACGGCGTATAGCGTACCCGGGTGCGCGCCGCAGATGCACGCGGAATCTCGACCCATGCCCTCCTTGCGGATCTATCTCGACAAAATCCTCGAGCGTGCCTCGCCAAAGGTCGAGCGCCAGGCGTTCACCCATGCCGAACGGCTGGCGCTGGTGCGCCGCCACGGCGACTTCTCACTCGCCTACTCCTCCGCCGTGCAAGGCAGGCTCTCCTATTTCGGCGATGCCGACGGCTACATCGCTTTCGGCACCAAGATGAAGCATCATTTCGCGCTCGGCGACCCGGTCGCCGATCCGGCCCATCGGGCCGACTACATCAGGCGCTTCGTCGAGACCGCCGGCAGCCCCTGGTTCGTGCAGATCGGCGAACAGTCGGCGCGGGTGCTGGCCGGGCTCGGCTACAAGGTCAACCGGCTGGGCATCGACACCCGTCTGCCGCTGCCCGAACACGATTTTTCCGGCAAGCGCAACGAAACCGTGCGCTACTCCGAGCGCTGGCTGTTGAAGAAGGGCTTTTCGTTCGCCGAGGACAAGCGGACGATCTTTCTCGACGAGATCTCCCGGCTTTCGGCGAACTGGCGCGGCGACCGCATCGTCAAGCGTTGGGAAATGGGCTTCCTCAACCGGCACTTCGCCGATCATGTGGGCGTCGACATGCGCCGCTTCGTGCTGCACGGCCCCGATGGCGAACTGGTCGCCCTGCTCGACTTCGATCCGCTGTTTCGCGGCGACAAGGTCATCGGCTACACCACAGCCTTCAAGCGCAAGCACATCGACGCCTCGCCGCATGCGGAGGTCGGCCTGACCAAATTCGCCGTCGACCGCTTTCGCGAGGAAGGCATTTCGGTCGTCACGCTCGGGCTGTCGCCGCTGGTCGACGTCGGCCCCAGCGGATTCGCCGAAAGCGATTTCTGGCGCAACGCCTTCCAGCGCGCCTATGATTCGCCCTGGGTCAACCGCCGCCGCTTCAACCTGCAGGGGCAGGCGGCGTTCAAGCGTCGTTTCCACGGCATCGAGGAGCCGGTCTACGTCGCCTTCCGTAAGGGAACCTATGTCGAGATGCTGGGCCTGCTGCGGCTGGTGAAGGCGATCTAGCTCTGACCGCGGCTCGGCGTGGCTTCGCCCCTCAATTCCTCAGCCGGTAGCCGGTCCTGAATATCCAGGCGACGGTCGCCACGCAGATCAGCAGAAAAACCACGGTCATGCCGAGGCTGATGCCGACCGAAACGTCCGATTTTCCGAAAAAGCTCCAGCGGAAGCCGCTGATCAGATAGACGACCGGATTGAACAGCGTCACCGTGCGCCAGGCGCCCGGCAGCATGTTGATGGAATAGAAGCTGCCACCGAGGAAGGTCAGCGGCGTGATGATCAGCAGCGGCACCAGTTGCAACTGCTCGAAGCTCCTGGCCCAGATTCCGATGATGAAGCCGAACAGGCTGAAGGTCACCGCCGTCAGCACCAGGAAGGCCAGCATCCAGAACGGATGCTGGATGGAGAGCGGCACGAACAGCGAGGCCGTCGCCAGGATGATCAGGCCGAGGATGATCGACTTTGTGGCGGCGCCCCCGACATAGGCGAGGACGATCTCGAGATAGGAGACCGGAGCCGACAACAGCTCGTAGATCGAGCCGACGAATTTCGGGAAGTAGATGGCGAAGGAGGCGTTGGAGATCGACTGCGTCAAAAGCGACAGCATGATCAGCCCGGGCACGATGAAGGCGCCGTAGCTGATGCCGTCGATCTCGGTGATGCGCGAACCGATGGCCGAGCCGAAGACGACGAAATACAGCGACGTCGACAGCACGGGCGAGACGATGCTCTGCAAAACGGTGCGCAGCGCGCGCGCCATCTCCACCCGGTAGATCGCCCATACCGCGCGCAGGTTCATGGCTCTTGCCTCAGAAGATTGACGAAGATCTCCTCCAGCGAACTGTTCTGCGTGTCCAGGTCGCGGAACTGGATGTCGGCGGCCTCGAGATCGCGGATCAGCGACGCCACGCCCGGCCGGTCGCTCTGGTTGTCATAGGTGTAGGTGATCTGCCCGCCATCCGGCGACAATTCCAGGGCGTAGTGCGAGAAGGCGTCCGGAATGGCGCCGAGCGGGCTGCGCAGTTCCATCACCAGGCGCTTGCGGCCGAGCTTGCGCATCAGTTCGGCCTTGCCCTCGACCAGGATGATCTCGCCGCGGTTGATGACGCCGACGCGGTCGGCCATCGCCTCGGCTTCCTCGATATAGTGGGTGGTGAGAATGATGGTGACGCCGTCCTCGCGCAGCCGCCGCACCATCGCCCACATGTCCTGGCGCAGTTCGACGTCGACGCCGGCCGTCGGCTCGTCGAGGAACAGCACGCGCGGTTCGTGCGACAGCGCCTTGGCGATCATCAGCCGCCGCTTCATGCCGCCCGAAAGCGTGATCGCCTTGGCGTCCTTCTTGTCCCACAGCGACAGGTCGCGCAGCACCTTCTCGACAAAGGCATGGTTTGCCGGCTTGCCGAACAGGCCGCGGCTGTAGTTGACCGTCGCCCAGACGCTCTCGAAGGCGTCGATGGTCAGCTCCTGCGGCACCAGCCCGATCAGGCCGCGCGCGGCGCGATAGTCTCTGGTGATGTCGTGGCCATCCACCGTGACGCTGCCAGACGAACGGTTGACGATGCCGCAGACGATGGAGATCAGCGTCGTCTTGCCGGCGCCGTTGGGGCCAAGCAGCGCGAAAATCTCGCCGCGCTCGATGTCGAGATTGATTTCCTTCAGCGCCTTGAAGCCGGTGGCGTAGGTCTTGGTGACCCCGGAAATGGAGATGACAGGCTGCATGGCTGAAAACGGCTGCTTGAAAGAGGACCCCAGATATAGGACGAATGTCGCCGCATGCAACCGCAAGTCAATGCCGTTGCTGACAGTTCTCGACATTGCCGCCGCATGGCGCTGCGGCGTTCCGCCTCGCGGCGGGACGCCGCTTTGACCGGCTGGCCCTACAAGCCTATTCTCCGCTTATTAGAAGCAGCCGGAGCCCGCCATGGACCCGCTCATCCTTTCGCGCATTCAGTTCGGTGCGAATATTTCGTTTCATATTCTGTTTCCAGCCATCACCATCGCACTCGGCTGGGTGCTGCTTTTCTTCAAGCTCCGCTACAACGCGACCAATGATTCGGCCTGGATGCGCGCCTATTTCACCTGGGTGAAGGTGTTCGCATTGTCCTTCGCCATGGGCGTGGTTTCCGGCGTCACCATGAGCTTTCAGTTCGGCACCAACTGGCCGGGCTACATGGAAACGGTCGGCAACATCGCCGGGCCGCTGCTGGCCTACGAAATCCTCACCGCCTTTTTCCTCGAGGCAGCCTTCCTCGGCATCATGCTGTTTGGCTTCCGCCGCGTTTCCAACCGCATCCACACGCTGGCGACCGTGCTGGTGGCCGGCGGCACCACGGTGTCTGCCTTCTGGATCATCGCGCTGAACTCGTGGATGCAGACGCCGGTCGGCTTCGAGATGCGCGACGGCGTCGCCCACGCCGTCGACTGGTGGGCGATCCTCTTCAATCCCTCCATGCCCTACCGTCTCGTCCATATGCTGCTCGCCTCCGGGCTTACGGTATCGTTCCTCATAGCCGGCCTGTCGGCGCTGCGCTATCTCAAGGGCGACCGCTCGGAATCGATGTGGAAGGCGCTGCGCACCGGCGTCTTCACCGCCGCCATCCTCATCCCCATCCAGATCCTTGCCGGCGACCAGCACGGCCTGAACACGCTCGAGCACCAGCCGCAGAAGATCGCCGCCATGGAGGCCAACTGGAACACCGGCCCCAACGTGCCGCTGGTGCTGTTTGCCATTCCGGATGAAGCGGCCAGGGAAAACAGGTTCGAGGTGACCATTCCCGACGGGGCGAGCTGGATCCTGCGGCACAGCGCCGGCGGTGTGGTGCCGGGGCTCAACGATTATCCCGGCAACCATCCGCCCGTCTTCCCGGTGTTCTGGGGTTTTCGCGTCATGGTCGGCACGGGCCTGTTGATGCTCGCCGTCTCCTGGTCGGCCGCCTTCTTCCTCAAGCGCCGTCATAGCTTGCCGAGGCCGCTGGCGCTGCTCATGGTGCCGATGACCATCTCCGGTTGGGTGGCGACGCTCGCCGGCTGGTATACGACGGAGATCGGCCGCCAGCCCTGGCTGGTGACGGGCGTGCTGAGGACCGCCGACGCCGTCGGCCCGGTGGCCGGCAGCCATGTGGCGCTGACGCTGGCCGTCTATCTCGCTCTCTACGTGCTGTTGCTGATCGCCTATCTCGGCGTTCTGGTCCACCTGGCGCTGAAGGCGGCCAAGGACGGCGACACCTCGCCGCTGCCGGGCGTGCTCAACAAGCCGATGTCGCAGCCCGCGGCTGGCGAGTAGGAGAGAGAGAAATGACCTATGACTGGCCGACCCTGCTCCCCCTCATCTTCGCCGGCCTGATGGGCCTCGCCATCCTGATCTACGTCATTCTCGACGGCTTCGATCTCGGCATCGGCATCCTGTTCGCGGCGGCCGAGGACGCCGAGCAGGACACCATGATCGCCGCCATCGGCCCGTTCTGGGATGCCAACGAGACCTGGCTGGTGCTGGCCGTCGGCCTTCTGCTGGTCGCCTTTCCGATGGCGCATGGCGTCATCCTCAGCGCGCTCTATATCCCGGTGTTCGTGCTTCTGGTCGGCCTCATCCTGCGCGGCGTGGCCTTCGACTTCCGCGCCAAGGTGGCGACGGAGCGCAAGCATCGCTGGAACCGCATCTTCTTCCTCGGCTCGCTCATCGCCTCGCTGGCGCAAGGCTATATGCTGGGCGTCTATGTGCTTGGCCTCGACTTCGGCCTGGGCGGCATGGCGTTCGGCGTGCTGGTGGCGTTCTGCCTGGCGGCGGCCTACGCCGCGATGGGGGCGGCCTGGGTCATCTACAAGGCCGAAGGCGACTTGCAGAAAAAGGCGGTGCGCTGGCTGCGCACCACATTGGTGCTGACCGCGCTCGGCATGGCTGCCGTGTCGCTGGCCACGCCCTTCGCCAGCCCGCGCATCTTCGCCAAATGGTTCGTGCTGCCCGAAATGCTCTATCTGTCGCCGCTGCCGATCCTGTCGGCGCTGCTGTTCCTGTGGCTGTGGCGGCAGACCTCTCATCTGCCCAGGCCCGACGACCGCCATTCGCTGACGCCGTTCCTGACGCTGGCCGCCATCTTCGCGCTGGGCTTTGCCGGGCTCGCCTGGTCGTTCTATCCGTTCGTGGTGCCCGACAGGCTGACCATCTGGCAGGCGGCTTCCGCACCCGAAAGCCTGGCCATCATCCTGGCCGGCACCGTGGTTGTGCTGCCGATCATCATCTTCTATTCCTTCTATGCCTACCGCGTGTTCGGCGGCAAGGCGAGGGACCTGACCTACGATTGAAGGGCCAGGCGACGGCGCGAAATCATCGCCTCCGCCTGCCGCCTGTCGCCTGCCGGAAAGACAATATTCATCTTCACGCGGAATAACCTTCCGCGACATGCTGCGGCCTGATGGCAGCGGTCCGAGAAGAAGGGCAATGCAATGCGCGGTGTCCCGGTTGCCTCGATAGAACACGATCCGCAGGCGCGGCAGCGCTACGCAGTTTTCCCGGGAAAATCGCTACGCCGCTTTCCTGGAATTGCTCTGGTCCTGATCCGCCTGGTCACGCTGATCGCCGCGCTTGCGCTGGCCGGCCTGCTGCCTGTCATTCAGCCCGCTCATGCCCAGCAGACGGCCAACTGGGCCGGTGTCTGGGACACCAAATGGCGCGGCGGCGGCGCCCAGATCACCTTCGAGCAGGACGGCGCCGAGGTGAAGGGCGTCTATCCCCTGTATGGCGGCCGCATCGAAGCCAAGACCGAAGGCGAAAAGCTGTTCGGCCGCTGGTTCGAGGGCAGTCGCCAGGGCGAGTTCAGCTTCGTCATGGCGCCGGACGGCGCCAGCTTCATGGGCCGTTTCGAATCCGCCACCGCCGAATGGTGGACGGGCGTGCGCGTCGACGCCGCCGAGACCCTCAAGGTCGACCAGACCAGCCCGATGACGACGATGCGCTCGTTCCTGCAGACCATGAACGAGAGCGGCGCCGACAATGTGCCGCGCGCCACCGGCGGCGGCATGGGCCTTGCCGCGCTGGCGGCCGGCCTCGTCGACGTCACGGAGGCCGATCGCGGCGGCCTCAACATGCCCGATTACACCAAGCTCCTGTTTTCGGTGATCGACAACGCCACCTTGCGCCTGTGGAACCTGCCGCATGATGCGATCCCCGGCGACGAGGTGACAGCCAGGCTGCAGCAATATGGCAGCAAGGTTTTCTTCGACGTCACCTTCCGCCGCAAGGCCGGCGAATGGTTCATCGTCGGGCCGCAGCTCGCCGTGCTGCAGGCCAAGCTCGCCGAGTTCCAGGCGGCGCGTGGCGAAGCCCCCGACATGGTCGACGATCCGGCCAAGCTCGCCTCGCCGCGCGACACGTTCAAGATGCTGCTCGGCGGCATCGCTGACCAGAATGGCGGTTCGACGCAAACGGCGCTCGACATGCGCGGTTACAATCCGGCGGTGCGGTCCGACGAGGCGGTTCTGCTCGAGAGCTATCTCAAGAAAGTCATCGACCGCATCGGCTACGTCTACTGGCAGGAAATTCCCGACGATCCCCAAAGCAACACGCCCTATGTGTATTTCGAGCACCCGGCCGGCAACATCGTCGTCGCTCCGGTGGGGACTGAGAAAGGCGGCAAGCTGTGGAAATTCACGCCGGAAACGCTGGCCAACATCCGCACGCTCTATGCCGATATCGAGGATGCGCCGGTGGCGCCGGAATTCACCGCCTTCGCCAGCAACGATCCCTTCTTCGCCACGAGGGGCCTTGCCCGTGAGATCAGCCCTGCCCTTTTGACCCGCGCCGGGCCGATCGAACGCTGGCAATGGCTGGGGCTCGGCATTGCCGTGCTTGCCGGCATCGCCTTCGGCTTCCTTGCCAACGCCGTCATCGTGTTCTTCGCCCGCCGCGGCAGGAGTTCGGGGCGGGCCGGCTTCTTCCGCGTCGTCGAATGGGCGGTGCGCTCGATCTTCCTCGGCCTGTTCCTGCTGTTTGCGCTGCGGCCGCTCGGCTTGCCGCAGGTGATCGCGGCATCCGCCAAGGCGGCGGCCTGGAGCCTGATCCTGATCGGCGCGGTTCCCGTCGTCTGGCACCTTATCGGCAAGATCGCCGAGCGCTACCGCGCCACCTTCAACGTGCCCGGCTACCACGAGACGCTGATCTCGCTGTTGACCGGCGTGGCGCGCATCGCCGCCCTGGTGGTCGCCTTCCTGCTCCTGGCCGAGGTGCTGGCGATCCCCTATCAGGGCGTGCTGGCTGGCCTCGGCATTGGCGGCCTGGCGGTGGCGCTGGCGGCGCAGCCGACGCTGCAGAATTTTCTTTCCGGCCTGACGCTCTATGCCGACCGGCCGGTCAGCGTCGGCGACTTCTGCAAATTCGGCAACCAGTCCGGCACCATCGAGCATATCGGCATGCGCTCGACCCGCATCCGCTCGGTCGACCGCACGGTGATCTCGGTGCCGAATTCCGACTTCGCCGGCATGCAGATCGAGAACTACGCCCATCGCGACCGCACCCGCTTCGCCACCACGCTGCAATTGCGCTACGAGACGACGCCCGACCAGCTGCGCTACACGCTGGCGGCGCTGCGCAAGCTCCTGATCGCTCATCCGCGCGTCATCGACGACCCGTGCCGCGTGCGCTTCGTCGGCTTCGGCCCCTATTCACTCGACATCGAGGTCTTCACCTACATCACGACCGCGGATGGCTCGGAGTTTCTCGCCATCCGCGAGGATATATTGCTGTCGATGATCGCGGTGATGGACGAGGCCGGCGCCCAGTTCGCATTCCCGGCGCAGCTGGAATACAGCGCCGCCGACCTGCCGCTCGACCAGGAAAAGCGCATCGCCGCGGAAAAGCGGGTCAGCGCCTGGCGCGAGGAGGAAAAACTGCCTTTCCCCGATTTCAGCCAGCTCGACAGGCTGGAGCTCAACGACAGCCTGCCCTATCCGCCGCCGGGCTCGGTGCAATACCGCGAAGCCCAGGCCGCCCCGGCCACGGTCGAAGCCAAGGCCTCGCTGGAGAAGGCGCGCTGGAGCCTGCCGTGGCGGAAGAGGGTGTAGCCTTCTTCGCAGGAGAGGCCGCGATCCCTCGCGCCCCCCCTCTGGCCTGCCGGCCATCTCCCCCACGAGGGGGGAGATTGGATGTCGCGACGGCTTTCGCCAATTTCTAACGTTGACAGCGGGGCGGGACGGCGAGGCCGCCGATCTCCCCCCTCGTGGGGGAGATGCCCGGCAGGGCAGAGGGGGGCGCCGTCCCGCCGACCTGTCGTTCTTCTCACCCTGCGAAGACTCAATTGCTCGCCGACAGCACCAGCACCGGCTTGTCGCTGTAAAGCTGCGGGAACAGCGTCTTCAAATTCGCCACCTTGGGCAGGTCGTTGTAGACGATGTAGGGATAGGTCGGGTTGAGCGTCAGGAAGTCCTGGTGGTACTCCTCGGCCGGGTAGAAGGTCTTGCCGGTTTCGATCGTGGTGACGATGGGCTTGGAAAACAGCTTGGCCTGGTCGAGCTGGGCGATGTAGCTCTGCGCGATCTTCTTCTGCGCGTCGTTCTCGGCGAAGATCGTCGAGCGGTACTGCGTGCCGGAGTCGGGCCCCTGATAGTTGAGCTGGGTCGGATTGTGGGCGACCGAGAAATACACCTGCAGCAGCTGGCCATAGGTGACTTTGGAGGGGTCGTAGGTGATCTCGACGGATTCGGCATGGCCGGTGCGGCCGGTGCCGACCGTCTCGTAGACGGCGTCGTCCTTGGCGCCGCCGGTATAGCCCGAGACCGCCTTGGTGACGCCCTTGACGTGCTGGAACACGCCCTGCACGCCCCAGAAGCAGCCGCCGGCGAACACTGCCGTCTCGCTGCCGCCCGCGGCCTTTTCATCCAGCGCCGGTGGCGGGATCACCACGGCATCCTCCGCCGAAACCGCTGGGGTGAGCCAGAAGGCGGCGCCCGCGACGGCGAGCGCGAAAGCTGCGAGCGCGCCGCGGACGAGGCCGCTCGAACGGTTCTTGATGTCGGTCATGGTTGCACTCCTCATGGCTTGCATAGGGTCCAGTCTATTGAATTAGCGGAGCCGGTGCGATGCGCGAGTTGCGGCGGAGGCTCACATTCTCGTGCGGCCCCAGCGGGTGCGTAACTCTCCGCCGCGGCTTGACCTAGTTGGCAGGCTTCATCGCATCCGTCGCCGGCTTCATCGCGTCAGCCGCCGGCTTCATGGCGTCCGCCGGTTTCATCGCATCGGCGGCGGGCTTCATGGCATTGGTGGCCATCGGGTCGGCCGGCTTCATTGCATCGGTTGCCGGTTTCATCGCGTCGGCGGCGGGTTTCATGGCGTTGGTGGCCTCGTCGGCCCGGGCGATGCCGCCGGCCAGCAATGCCGTCGAGCACAAAGCGAGCGCAAGCGCCGGCAGCGTCAGGCGGGAAAGAACGGTCATGATGGTCTCCTTGGTTGGGTGGCGCGCCCTCGCGGCGGCCGGCTGTTGCGGCGCCGCAGGCGCGGCGTTGCGCAATTTCTGATCGGGCATGGTCTCTCCCCGCAACCGGGAAGTTCCCGGAGGTAAGCTAATCGGCGGCGGCGGCCAGGATCGGCCCGCCGCCGGGCGATTGCACCAGCACTGCGGTGCTGAGGCCGTTGGCGGCCGCCGGCACGTCGAGCGTCGTGGCCTCTCCGGTCCAGCTTCCGAGCTTCTTCAGCGCATGCACGACATTGCCGTGCGGCAAGGTGCGGCCGGTGTTCTCGCCGCGCGCCACGGGCACCTCGACGACGCCCCTGGCATAGCGCACCAGCCAGATGTCGGCCTTGCCGCCCGGTACGCTCCCCGCGCCGATGCTGGCCTTGCCGCCATCGAGCGACAGCGACGGTCCCTTGATGCGGCCGCTCGCCGCAATCAGCCGCTCGATCTCGCCGGGCGCGGCGCCGACCGCGTCGGCATGGCCGTTGACCACCACCTGCGGCGTGAACGGCCCGTCACGGCCGAGCGGCGGCTCGTAGCTCACCTGGCGCTGCGTGAACTCCTGCCGGCCGAAAATGTCCTTCCAGCCGAGATAGTCCCAGTAGGTGACATTGAAGGACAGCGCCAGCACGCCGGGCTGGTCCTTGACCTTGATCAGGTTGGCATTGGCCGGCGGGCAGGACGAACAGCCCTGGCTGGTGAACAGCTCGACAATGGTAAGCGGCTGCGCCGCGGCCGCACCGAGCGACGCCGCGAGCGCAAGCGCGCCCAGGCTGGACACTGCGAGAAACCTGCTGCGTTTGGCTTGCGACATGGGATTGCTCCGTGGTGACGGCGCCGCGATGCGCCGGTGATGTCCCCACTTCGCCGCCAATTGTCGCTTCGTTACAGCGCTCACTGGTTTGTGATGAAGGTTGGTCGGACTCCAAGAGGCCGGAGATTGGCAAAGGCCGTCGCGACAGCCGATCTCCCCCCTCGTGGGGGAGATGTCCGGCAGGACAGAGGGGGGCGTCGTAGAGCACCTACCTGGACGCGGTTCGACAGCCGTTGTCGCGACGGCAAAGAGTAGGCGGCAGATCGGGAAAGTGGAGGACGAGTTCCGTGGACCCAGGCAAGGCCGGCGGGGCAGCGCCCCCCTCTGGCCTGCCGGCCATCTCCCCCACGAGGGGGGAGATCGGCAGCTTCGCCTCTACTGCGTCAGCACCGTTTGCGAGGGGCGCTGGTTGAAGTCGCATTTGCCCATCACGGTGTAGAAGAAGTCGGCGTTGACGACAGGCGCCGGCACGGCCGAGCCGCCGTCTTCCCAGGCCTGGTAGCCTGTCTGGCCGCACGGCACGGCGGTGAAGATATCGACGGTCTGGCCCGTGGCGATTTCGGGCATGTCGGTCGGGCTGGTGCCGATATAGAGCCGGTCCGAGGTTTTAGGGTCGTTCGACCTGAGCGTGGTCGGCTGAGCCGGTTTGGCCGTCGCGGCGGAAGGCACGTCCATCTCGAGATAGAGCTGGTCCATCTGGCTGACGTCGATGACCGCGCCGGTGCTGTTGGCCGGGCTGGTGGTGCAGACGGTCTGCCGCATGACGCCGTTGCCGTCGGTGCTGGTGATGGCGCCGGAGGGCGTGTTGTTGAAATTGGCGACCGTCGTGGTGTTGCACACCTGCTGCTGCACCTGGGTAAGCGTGGTGCCGCTGACGGTTGAGACGGTGGTGGTGCCATAGCCCTTGGGATCGCCGCCCTTGTTGTAGACATAGCTGATCTGCATCAGCTTCTGCTTCGTGGTCGAGCCGAATCGCGTGCCGTAGAGATACATGGTCTTGTCCCACCAGCCCGACGCCTTCTCGATCTTGAAGGTGGTCTGCACCAGGGCCGGCGCCTTGTTGACCGCCGAGGTGACGCCGACCGGCACGGTGTTGATCCTGGCGATCTGCATGAAGTCGGTCGGCATGGCGAAGCTTGCCGAGGCCTGCGCCGTGGCGGTGCCGTTGGCCGCGATGGTGAAGCTCACCAGCGTGGCTGTGCCTTGCCCGCCATTGGCGGCAAAGGTGTCCCGGAGCATCTGCTGGCGGGCCGCCAGCGCCGTCGTCTTCGGCAGCGTAGTGATGGCCAGCGTCGCCGCGTCGAGCGCCTGCTGCATGTTGGACCGGGTCTGGACCGCCGACGTATAATCGACCGAGAAGCCGACGACGGTGACCAGCGGCACCAGGCTGATGAAGAACAGCGGCATCATTGAGCCGCCGCGAGAGCGGGCGAACCTTCCTGCAAGCCCCGGCATTTTTTCTTACCCCAAAAACGGTTACCTGCGGGGGAACTAACATGCGCCGGCAAACCGGGGTCTAAGAGGATCGTTCAAAGTTTAAGCATCCGGCCGTGCCCGCCGGCCGTTTCGGGCTTTTCCGCCCGGCTCACCGCTTTGTGATGACCGGGGGGCGCCTTGCGCCGCAAGCCTTGCCGCAGCAAGCCGCCCCTGCTAAAGCGCGCGGCATGAGCACGCCCCTCGACCACATCAGGAATTTCTCCATCGTCGCCCATATCGACCATGGCAAATCCACCCTTGCCGACCGCCTGATCCAGCTGACCGGCGGCCTGGAGCTGCGCGACATGAAGGAGCAGGTGCTGGACTCGATGGACATCGAGCGCGAGCGCGGCATCACCATCAAGGCGCAGACGGTGCGGTTGAAGTACCGCGCCAACAATGGCGAGGACTATATCCTCAACCTCATCGACACGCCCGGCCATGTCGACTTCGCCTATGAAGTGTCGCGCTCGCTCGCCGCCTGCGAGGGCTCGCTGCTGGTGGTCGACGCCAGCCAGGGTGTCGAAGCCCAGACGCTGGCCAATGTGTACCAGGCGATCGACAACAACCACGAGATCGTCGTGGTGCTGAACAAGGTCGACCTGCCGGCCGCCGAGCCCGAGCGCATCCGCGAGCAGGTCGAGGAGGTGATCGGCATCGACGCTTCCAACGCCGTGCTGATCTCGGCCAAGACCGGCCTTGGCATTCCCGATGTGCTCGAAGCCATCGTCCACCAATTGCCGCCGCCGCGCGAGGGCGACGCGACCGCGCCCTTGAAGGCGATGCTGGTCGACAGCTGGTACGACGCCTATCTCGGCGTCATCGTGCTGGTGCGCGTCATCGACGGCGTGCTGAAAAAGGGCCAGACCATCCGCATGATGGGCACCGGCGCCAAATACCTGGTCGAGCGCACCGGCGTGTTCACGCCCGCCCGCATCAATGTCGAGGAGCTCGGCCCCGGCGAGTTCGGCTTCTTCACCGGCTCGATCAAGGAAGTGGCCGACACGCGCGTCGGCGACACCATCACCGAGGACAAGCGCCAGACCGCGCACGCCTTGCCCGGCTTCAAGCCGGCGCAGCCGGTGGTGTTCTGCGGCCTGTTCCCGGTCGACGCCGCGGATTTCGAGGATCTGCGCGCCGCCGTCGGCAAGCTGCGTCTCAACGACGCCTCCTTCTCCTATGAAATGGAAACCAGTGCCGCGCTCGGCTTCGGCTATCGCTGCGGCTTCCTTGGCTTGCTGCATCTGGAAATCATCCAGGAGCGGCTGGAGCGCGAGTTCAACCTCGACCTGATCGCCACGGCACCCAGCGTCGTCTACCGGCTGCTGCTCAATGACGGCTCGGTGAAGGAACTGCACAACCCGGCCGACATGCCCGACGTGGTGAAGATCTCGGCCATCGAGGAGCCGTGGATCCGCGCCACCATCCTCACCCCCGACGACTATCTCGGCGGCATATTGAAACTCTGCCAGGACCGGCGCGGCATCCAGGCCGACCTCTCCTATGTCGGCAAGCGCGCCATGCTGACCTACGACCTGCCGCTCAACGAAGTCGTCTTCGATTTCTACGACCGGCTGAAATCGATTTCCAAGGGCTACGCCTCGTTCGACTATCACCTCACCGACTATCGCGAGGGCGATCTGGTGAAGATGTCGATCCTGGTCAATGAGGAGCCGGTCGACGCGCTCTCCATGCTGGTGCACCGCACCGCTGCGGAAAAGCGCGGCCGCCAGATGTGCGAGAAGCTGAAGGAGCTGATCCCGCACCATCTGTTCAAGATCCCGATCCAGGCCGCGATCGGCGGCAAGGTCATCGCCCGCGAAACCATCTCCGCCCTGCGCAAGGACGTCACCGCCAAATGCTACGGCGGCGACGTGAGCCGCAAGCGCAAGCTGCTGGACAAGCAGAAAGAGGGCAAGAAGCGGATGCGCCAGTTCGGCAAGGTGGATATCCCGCAGGAGGCGTTTATCCAGGCCTTGAAGATGGGGGATTGAGGGGATGCTAAATTGGGATCGCCGCTAATATCCACCCAGTTTCAAATTCGGTTAAGCGGCTGTCTCCAATTTGCGCCGCATCACGTATACGCTTAGACAGTTTTGCGACAGTGTCGTCCAACAAATAGAATCTCTCTGAAATCTGGATCGGGATACCTTGTTCATCCAAATTCTTTAACACCTCCGGTCGAAACCATCTGGGCATCTCTGCAGTAAACAGTCCGTAATTTGTATCCTCATGCTTACGTCGCGCAAACATCTCGACCACTGAAAAGAGCTGTGGCAGGCCGTACTCACAGGAACGAAGAAATTTAAATATATTATCTTGATTGGCGTCTCCGCCTTTGTAGTTGTTTGTATACCAAAAAAAGAAGTCTCTAATCGGCCTATATTTCCGCAATTCATGAAGGTAAAATGTAAGTTGCTTGTGTGTGAACACCCCAAAACTCGACGGTTGCCGAACATTACAAATGATCTCACAAACGGCACCGATCTGTTCATAGCTCGGATAACCATGCCAAAATATGTCCGCACCGTTTCGGGCGGCCACATCGACGTGTTGTCGTATAGCGATAGCTTGATCCAGTCCGACTACGGAAGCGATCCGAAGTTCTTCTTGCGTAAGATCCAGCCGTTCCGCAATATCGTCTAATCGGTCAGTTAGCCGCGGGGAGAGATCCTCGTCCGAAATGTGAACAACGAGCTCGTCGGGTGCCTCATCTAGATCTCCAAAGAGAGGAGGCTCAACCTCAACATCCAGACGAGGTGGCGGAGAATTAAACAGAAACACCGAGCCTACAAAATGTTGTCCTAATCGGCCAGCACGGCCTCGAATGTTAGAGAAAGTAAAAAAGTCATAATCCTGTTTATTTATTGTTTTGTCGTATATGAGCACCGATTTAGCTGCGGTATTTACCCCTTCGATGAGGGTCGACGTACAAATAAGTATCGGCAGCCCCCCGTTGTTGAACATTCTTACAAATTGTGACGCAAGGGCTCTTGGTATCCGCCCATGGTGCACGCCAATTCCGGTTGCGAGCGATCGGCTCAATGCCCACCCCATCCCAAAGTTCTTATCAAACCAAGTTGAAATTTCACCACCCTCCCCAATCGCCTCCTCATGCTCAGATAGCTGATCCGCCAGCGAGTTTGCTCGGTCTGGCGACGAGACAAAAACCAGCACCGGCCAATTTCGCTCTTCGAAAGCCTCTTGGGTAAGCCGCTCCTCTTTGTTGTCGACGTCGGCCAAGTCGAACGTATCGACCGCTACGGTGGAAAAACGAGTCTTGAGGAATTCAAACCGCCAGCGACTATCCGTGGAGAAACGAACACCCTCGATATTGGGGCCGAGGAAGAAGAATTGATTCGAACGGCGCAGGAGTTGATAAACAGCGGCATTCAAGGTCATGCTGCGATCGTCTTGCCGGTTCGGGTCAAGTTTGTAAAACTCGTCAACGATAGCAATGTCCAGGCGCCCCAAGTCCTTTCTGTTAATCAACCTCTCCTGTGTCCCCAAAAAAATAACATTGCCTGCCGGTGCCACCTCGGAATGGTACATAACTATCGAGTACTGTTCCGAGAACCGGCTAATTAGGCGTCGTCGAAACTCATCAAGTAACGCTATCGTTGGAAGAACAATTGCAAGTCTCTGGTACCTGCCGGAGGCGATAAGCGCGTCAATCAGTAAACTCTTCCCAAAACTTGTAGGCGCGCTCAGAATCAAATTTTTTCCGGACAGCAGTGTGTTTAGCGCCGCGACCTGCTCGCGATGCAGCGTTATCCCTCCAAGCTCCGGGACGGTCACCGATTCTGCTATTATCTCGTCGCGGGTATCGGCGGCCTCGGTATCGATGTAGTTCCACAAACCCACGGAGCGGGCGAGCGTGCTAAAGATTTCGCGATACGAAAATAGCTCCTTTTTTTCAAGTATTAACTTGGCCAAGCGAGGGACAGAGCCGGTCACGTCCGGGTCGTCAATTTCTCGCTCCTGAATCGCTCCAGCGATCTCTCTAATAAGGGAGAAAACACGGGTCTTAAGTTCATTGCCGCTTAGTAGCTGTATTTCTTCCCAGCCCTGCTGCGTAATCATGTCTGTAGCCCTTTGAGCTTTTTGTCGAACTCATCCAGGAAACGCTTTTTGCTCAACAGAGGAACATAGATCAGGACTACCTTAATCGTAGCGGGCAATGACGAAGACGAGACTTTGCTGGCCAGAGCATCAAGCTCAGCGGAGATAGCCGATCTGTAGGAGTCGTCTAGCTCCGTCGCAGTAGATAGCGCATCGCTATCGGACGCTATGCCGATGACAAACACGGACGAACGCAGAAATTGATCGAGGCTAGTTTGAGATTTAAAAATGTGCAGAATTTCATCGTAGTGAGGGGTACTTCGAGATATCTGCGGTCCAAGTAGTAGCTTTTCATTGGTAAGGAAGCCCTGATCCAGGTGCGCGCGAACTGACGCAATGGCATCTGCGATTGCGGCCATTGAATTCGTGTAAAGTTTCGATTCCCCAAGCCATAACTCGACACCACCGGTAGAAGGGAATCGAGCGTGAACCATATCGAAGGATTTCACCACATCATTCGACGAGTTCTTGTAAAACACTCTCGGTGCTATCGGGATTGTGTCGAAATAATCGCGGCAGATCGCGTGTAAAGCAATTTCACCCGCCTCTCCTCGCTTCTGATACTTAGCACTGGTATATACACGAGCGGCGGCCTGCTGAAGTTTTACATAAATATTTGCATGATTTACGTGGAGTTCGCTCTCGGCTAACGCATAGTCAGGAAGCCATTCAATCAAATGGTTGACGAATGGTTTGCATCTCCATGCCTGCAATTCGAAACCAGCACAGCACGCGCTTCTTTGGGGAATGTCGATATCGTCAAAGACAATTCTCTCAAGAAAGCGCCCCGGCTTGGAACTATAGACATTCACGTAAAACATCCCCCCAGATGGCCAGCGAACGGCCACTTTAGGATATAGCGTTTTAGCTAGGATATTCATCATGAAAATTTGTTCTGATGTTTCCAGGCTTTCTGGCTTGGTTATCGCATCGCTTTAACGAATCGGCAGGCTAAACCCGTGCTTCTGACAACGTGGTGTCAGTGTGGGTACCGCTCGATAGCCGCGAGCTTCCTAACCTTCCTTGCCGGCGAGAGCCCGCTGCGGCAGGCAATGCGGCGGGGCTGGAGGCCAGCGTGCCCTCCTATGTCGGCGACATCACGCGGCGGACGGAGGCATTGGTCATGGTCAGCGAGCCCAGTACTTTTTGCGCTCTGGATTCGGCTCACCGCGCGCGGGGGCGCTTCAATTTCAGGCGTTGGCGCTGCCCCTCATCTGGCTGCCGCCATCTTCTCCCCGTAAACGGGGCGAAGGACGCTGTTGCCACCGCTTTCGCCAATCGCCAGCCCTGCAGAAAGAGCGCCGGCGTCGCGGCCAGCTTTCCTCTCCCCTTGTGGGAGAAGGTGGATCGGCGCGCAGCGCCGAGACGGTTGAGGGGTGTTCCAGCGGAGTGAGGTGATGGTGAATCTGCTTTGATTCGGCGGTTGTCGACGCCCGCGCCAAGCTGGAGCACCCCTCTCCGTCCCGGCTTCGCCGGGCCACCCTGCCGGGGCGAGCCACGGGTCTCGCCCGTCCTTCGGACCCCCGCTTTCGCGGAGCGAGGAAATCAGGTCGGCGCTGGCCTCACCCCTCCAACCAAACCTTCTCGAAATGCTGCTCCAGCGCCTGGTGCTGTTCGCAGCCTTCGACGCCCTTGCGATACGTCCGGTAGACCGAGCGCCAGTAGGGCTGGATGATGATGCCGGAGTCCCGCAAATTCTTCTCGATGCCGGCCATGATCTCCTTGCGCTGGGCGGCGTCGGGGGTGGCGAGCGCCTTATCGAGCAGTTCGTCGAACTCCTTGTTGGCGTAGGCGCTTTCGTTCCAGGCGGCGCCCGATTTATACGCCAGCGCCAGCACCTGGACGCCGAGCGGGCGGCCGAGCCATTCGGTGCAGGAGAAGGGATATTTGCTCCAGTCGTTCCAGAAGGTGGCGGCGGGCAGCACGGTGCGCTTGATCTTGAGGCCGGCCTCGCGCATCTGCGCCGCTATGGCGTCGCCGGTGCTCTTTTGCCATTCGACGTCGACCGAGATGAGGTCGTATTCATGGTCCGCCTTGCCGGATTCGGCGAGCAGCTTCTTCGAGGCGTCCACGTCGCGCTTGGCCGGGCCGATATCGGCATATTCTGGGTGCATGGGGCCGACATGGTGGTTGTCGGCGGGCTTGCCGCGGCCGCCGAGGCCGAGCGCCAGCACGGCCGAGTTGTCGACGGCGAGCTGGGCGGCGCGGCGCACCTTCACATCGTCATAGGGCGGGTTGGCGACGTTGAAGCGGGCGACGATGGTGGAGCCGGTGGCGATCTCGGAATTCTTCAGGCCCATCTGCTCGGTCTGCGAGACGGCATCGGAGGCGGTCTCGTGGTCGGTGTCGATCTCGCCGGATTCGAACGCCGACAGCATGGCGTTGGGGTCGGAGCCGTAATCGATCCACTGGATGCCGTCGAGCCAGAATTCGCCCTTCCACCAGGGCTTGTCCTTGCGCTTCACCTCCGCTCCCGTCTCGGCATCCCACTTCACCAGCTCGCAAGGGCCGGTGGTGATCGAAAGTGCCTTCAGTGGGTCGCCATCGCCCTCATAAGAGCGGTGCATGATCAGCGCGGGATAATCGGCCATGCCGGCGATCAGCGAAATGTCGGGCTTGGGCAGGTTCAGCTTGATCGTGTAGTCGTCGACCTTCTCGATGCCGCCATCGACCACCTTCTTGGTGTCGGCATTGACCAGCGCGCCCATGCGCGCGGCGACCGAATTGCCGGCAACGCCGGCCTCGCACCAGCGGGTGAGGTTGTGGACGACATCGTCGGCGTTGAAGGCGTCGCCGTTCGACCAGGTGATGCCCTTGCGCACATGCAGCGTGAGCGTCTTGGCGTCGTCGCTCATCTCCCATTTTTCGAGCAGCCAGGGCTCGAACGAGAAGTCGGTGTTCCAGCGCACGAGGTATTCGTTGCAATGGCGCGCGACATTGGACATTTCAACGCCGTCGAAGGTGCGCGGGTCCTTGAAACCCTTGACGTTCATGGCGACGCGCAGCACGCCGCCCTTCTTGGGCTCCGCCGCGCGGGCGGGCGTGGGCGCCAGCCCGCCCAGGGCAAAAGCGCCGGCGGCGCTGACGCCGAGCCCGGCCATCAGCGCCAGATATTCGCGCCGGTTGATGGCGCCGCTCCTGAAATCCTCGGCGACGGGTTTGGCTTTCGGGTGCAGTTTCCTGTCGGTCAGCATGAATTTCATCGTCGTTCCCTCTTGTTGGGCGCCCGGCCGACCGCGTGCGCGGGGGCGGATGCGGCTCGCCGGACGCCATTGCCTGAGGGATGATAGGGCGAGCTTACGCAGCGGAGTGTTCTGGAATCCGCAGGACTTGTGCGCTGCTCCGCAGGAGGTTCGCATGAAGGGGGCGCGCGAAGGCCTTCACCTTCGTTATCCACGGGCCTGCGCGGCGTCGCTGCGCTCCTTGCTTCGCCCGTGGATGACGAGGTCACCCCCAGATCATCAGCGCGGCCAGCCCGACGATGCCGACCACCAGCCGCCACCAGCCGAACAGCGCATAGCCCTTGCGCGAGACGTAATCGAGCAGCAGGCGCACCACGAGCAGCGCGGTGACGAAGGCGGCGACGAAGCCGACGGCGATGATCGGCAGGTCGGCCGACGTCAGCACGTTGCGGTTCTTGAACAGGTCGAAGGCGAAGGCGCCGACCATGGTGGGGATGGCGAGGAAGAAGGAAAATTCCGCCGCCGCCCGCTTGTCGACGCCAAGCAGCAGCGCGCCGACGATGGTCGATCCCGAGCGTGAGGTGCCGGGGATCAGCGACAGGCACTGGAACAGCCCGATCTGCAGGTAAAGCCGCGTCGGGAAGCGTTCGACGTCGCGGTACATAGGCTTGAGCTTCATGCGGTCGACGGCGAGCAGCACCACGCCGCCGATGATCAGCATGATGCAGATCAGCCGCGGCGATTCGAACAGGATGGTCTTGATGAAATCATGCGCCAGCGCTCCGATGACGGCCGCCGGCAGGAAGGCGATGAGGATGCCGATGACGAAATGCCGCGTCAGCCGGTCATGCGGCAGGTCGAGCAGCATCTGCCACAAGCGCCGGAAATAGACGCTCAGAATGGCCAGGATGGCGCCGAGCTGGATCAGGATCTCGAAGGCCTTGCCCGTCGAGTGGAAGCCGAGAAAGTGGCCGGCGAGCAGGATATGCCCGGTCGAGGACACCGGAATGAACTCGGTCAATCCCTCCAGCAGACCGAGCAGCAGGGCTTCGACGATTGTCTGGCTTTCCATTGGCTACCTCGGCATTCGCTGGATGGGCTGACAGGGCTTGCTTGTCATGGCGCCGAACTCCCCCTATAGGTCGCAACACCCTGACGGCCCGCTTACCGGGCGGCCAAGACTTACCGGTGCGCCCGGCGATTCGCCAGTGTGGCAATCCGGAATTCGCCATACCCGGGAGGAGCGCGATGCGCGAATTCCGGATTCTGAGCCACACTGCCAACTTCAAGTTCTGGTGTGGTTTGAATTTGAAGTTCCTGAACGCGGATGCCGTTGAGGGGACAGGAACTTCAAATCCAAACCACCAGTGCGCTTTATCATCGCGGAACCATGCTGACGCTTTTCCATCATCCCATGTTCGCCTCCTGCCGGTTCGTGCGCCTCGCTTTCGGCGAGTATGGCGAGGAGCTGGCGCTGATCGAGGAGAAGCCGTGGACGCGGCGCAAGGAGTTCTTGGCGCTGAACCCGGCCGGCACGCTGCCGATCCTTTTGGCCGAGGGCGACGTGCCGATCGTCGGCGCCACGGTCATCTCGGAATATCTCGACGAGACGCGCGGCGTCCTGAAGCGCGACAAGCGCCTGTTCGCCGAGGACCCGATGCAGCGCGCCGAGATCCGCCGGCTGACCGACTGGTATCTCCACAAGGCCGAGAGCGAGGTCACCCGGCATCTGGTGCGCGAGCGCGTGCTGAAGCCGGTCATGCCGGAAACCGCCGGCGGCGGCTCGCCCGATTCGGCCGCCATCCGCGCGGCGCGGGCCAACATCCGCCAGCACATGAAATACACCAACTGGCTCGCCGGCACCCGCCACTGGCTGGCCGGCTCGAGGGTCACCTATGCCGACCTCGCCGCCGCCGCCACCCTGTCTGTGCTCGACTATCTCGGCGAGATCGACTGGCGCGAGCACACCGCCGCACGCGAATGGTACACGCGGGTCAAGTCGCGGCCTTCGTTCCGGCCGCTCTTGACCGACCGCGTGCGCGGCCTGTCGCCGGTGTCGCATTATGCGGACCTCGACTTCTGACGCCGCAAAACTGCGCGCTCTGATCGACGCGCAGGCGCGGCGCGCCGGTTTCGAGGCGGTCGCCGTCACCACCCCCGATGCGATCCCGCTGGCGCCGGCCCGGCTCGCCGCCTTCGTCGCGGACGGGTTCCACGGCTCCATGGGCTGGATCGCCGAGACGCTGCAACGCCGCAGCGAGCCGTCAAGCCTGTGGCCGCAGGTGCGTTCGATCGTCGTGCTGGCGATGAATTACGGGCCGGACCACGATCCGCGTGACCTGTTGGCCAGGCGCGACCGGGGCGCGATCTCGGTCTATGCGCAAAACCGCGACTATCACGATGTGATGAAGGGCCGGCTGAAGGAAATCGCCGGCAAGATCGTGGCGCGGGCGGGAGGCGACGTCAAAGTCTTCGTCGATACCGCGCCCGTCATGGAAAAGCCGCTGGCCGAGGCCGCCGGGCTCGGCTGGCAAGGCAAGCACACCAACCTGGTCAGCCGGCAGCACGGTTCCTGGCTGTTCCTCGGCACCATTTTCACAACCGCCGAACTGGTCCCCGACATGCCGGAGGAGGACCATTGCGGCTCCTGCCGCGCCTGCCTCGACGCCTGCCCGACCGGCGCCTTCCCGGCGCCCTACCGGCTCGATGCGCGGCGCTGCATCTCCTATCTCACCATCGAGAACAAGGAGCCGATCCCGCATGAATTCCGCGAGGCGATCGGCAACCGCATCTATGGCTGCGACGACTGTCTCGCCGCCTGCCCATGGAACAAGTTCGCCAAGGTGGCGTCCGAGGCCAAGCTCGCCGCGCGCGAGGACCTGCGCGAGCCGACCTTGGCCGATCTTCTGCGGCTGGACGACGCGGCGTTTCGCGCCTTCTTTTCCGGCTCGCCGGTCAAGCGCATCGGCCGCGACCGCTTTGTCCGCAACGTGCTGATCGCCGCCGGCAATTCCCGCGATGCCGCGCTTGCCGGCGCGGTGCGCGCCTTGCTCGCCGACGCCTCGCCGCTGGTGCGGGGCGCGGCAATATGGGCGCTGGCGCGGCTGGTGCCCGAGGCCGAATATGCCGAACGCGCCGCGACCGGCCTGGAAACCGAGAGCGACGCGGCCGTGCGTGAGGAATGGGCGCGGCCGGTTCCAGCCAGGGCGCCTGCATGAGTGAAAAGCGGATATTCATCTTCGGCGCCGGCTATTCGGGCAAGGCTTTTGCGCGCACCAACAGGGAGTCCGCCACGACGGTCGGCGGCACGACGCGCTCCGTGGAAAAATTCGAGGCGCTCCGCCAGGCCGGCATCGCGCCGCTGCTGTTCGATGGCGCGCTGACCGGCGAAATCGGCGATGCGCTGGCGACAACAACCCATCTGGTGATCTCGATCGCGCCCGAGGAGGCCGGCGATCCCGTGCTGAATGCCGCCCGCGAGGCGATCGTGCGGATGCCCGCGCTCGAATGGATCGGCTATCTCTCCACCGTCGGTGTCTATGGCGACCATGGCGGCGCCTGGGTCGACGAGACGGCGCAATGCCGGCCGGTGTCGAAACGCTCGGCGATGCGGGTGGCGGCCGAGCAGGATTGGCTGCGGCTTGGCCGCGAGATCGGCCGGCCGGTGGCGGTGCTGCGGCTCTCCGGCATCTACGGCCCCGGCCGCAACGCCCTGGTCAACCTGGAAAACGGCACCGCGCGGCGGCTGGTCAAGCCCGGCCAGGTGTTCAACCGCATCCACTGCGACGATATAGCCGGCGCGCTGTGGCATCTCGTCGGGGGCAACACAGCCGGCATCTTCAACGTCACCGACGATGAGCCGGCGCCGCCGCAGGACGTCGTGGCGTATGCCGCCGCGCTGATGGGCATCACACCGCCGCCTGAAATTCCCTTCGAGGCCGCCCAACTTTCGCCCATGGCGCGGTCCTTCTATGGCGAGAACAAGCGCGTCGCCAACGCGGCGCTCAAGGCGGCGGGCTACCGGTTCCGCTTCCCGGACTACCGCGCCGCCTTCGACCATATGTGGGCAAGTGGCGACTGGCGCGACGGCGCGCCGCGCAGCCCGATGAAGCGCTGACGCATGCCGTGACACGGTTTCGGGCCGGAATGCGTCGGAAAAGAAAACAGGGCGGTTGACCGGTTTGTGAAAAACGGAACCGCTCCGGCGATCGAAGCAACGTCCATTGCGTGCTATGATTCGGGCTTGGGTTTGCGGCGGGGGTTCATGGAGACAGCGATGCGGCTCGGCAAGCGTTCACAGCTGGCGGCTTTTGGCCTGCTCGCCCTCACAAGTCTCGCCGTGCGGCCGGCAATGGCCGAGGAACGGGCAAAGGACCTCTTCGGCGCCGAGAAACTGCCGGCTGCGACCGCCCCGCAATCCTTCGGCTTCTACTCCAAGGGCTGCTTTGCCGGCGGCGTCGCCATCCCCATGGACGGCCCGACCTGGCAGGTGATGCGGCCGTCGCGCAATCGCCGCTGGGGCCATCCGGCGATGATCGCGCTGGTCGAGAAACTGTCGCGCGATGCCGTCGCCGACGGCTGGCCGGGCCTTTTGATCGGCGACATCGCGCAGCCGCGCGGCGGCCCGATGCTGACGGGCCATGCCTCGCACCAGATCGGGCTCGATGCCGACATCTGGCTGACGCCGATGCCCAGCCGGCCGTTGTCGATGGCGCGGCGCGAGACGATGAGCGCGACCTTGATGGTCGACGAAAAGACGCATCTGGTGAAGGACGCGCTGTGGACGTCGGCGCATACGCGGCTTTTGAAGCGCGCGGCGAGCTATCCCGAGGTCGAGCGCATCCTGGTCAATCCCGGCATCAAGAAGAAGCTCTGCGACACCGTCAGGGGCGACCGCTCCTGGCTGCGCAAGATCAGGCCGTTCTGGGGCCACGACTATCATTTCCACATGCGCATCGGCTGCCAGCCGGGCTCGCCCAACTGCAAGGCGCAGGAAGCGACCCCTGCCGACGACGGCTGCGGCAAGCCGCTGGCCTGGTGGTTCACGCAGGAACCGTGGCGGCCCAACAAGAACCCGGATGCGCCCAAGGCGCGCGACCTGATGACCATGGCGAACCTGCCGAGAGAATGCCGCGCCGTGCTCGACGCGCCCGGGCCGGCTTCGGTCGAGGCCGCCACCTATCACGGCGGCGCCGTACCGGTCGCGGTCGCCGCGCCCGAACCCGAGGCGCCGTCGCTGCCCGCCACCGCGGCCAGCGGCACGGCCGGCCTGCCGGGCATGGTGAACGCCTTCACCGCGACGCCCGAGATCGGCGTACCGGTGCCGCGGCCACGGCCGGGAAACTGACCGCGTCAGTTGACGCCCCGGCGCTTCGCCGCCGTTCATTCGTCACCCCGCGAGCAGGAGGGCCGGCATTGCAAACGCAGGATATAGGCCTTCGCCGCGTCGTCCGGTGGGTGGCCCTTCTGAACCTGGGCTACTTCATCGTCGAGTTCGCCGTGGCATCTGCGATCGGCTCCGTGTCGCTGTTCGCGGACAGCGTCGATTTCCTGGAAGATGCCTCGCTCAATTTGCTTATTCTCGTTGCCCTTGGCTGGGGCGCACGCAGCCGCGCAAGGGTCGGCATGGCTCTGGCGGCGATTCTTCTGGTGCCTGCCTTGGCAACGCTCTGGACGGCTTGGGTCAAGTTCAACCTGCCGGTCGCGCCGTCGCCGCTGCCGCTGTCGCTTGCGGGCGCCGGGGCTTTGGCCGTGAACCTGTCTTGCGCGTTCATGCTGGCGCGCTTCCGCCATCACGGCGGCAGCCTGACAAAGGCCGCGTTCCTCTCCGCGCGGAACGACGCCTTTGCCAACGTCGCCATAATCGCCGCGGGCCTTCTCACCGCGGTGATCTGGCATTCTGCGTGGCCCGACCTGATTGTCGGCCTGGGAATTGCCGCCATGAACGCCGATGCGGCCCGCGAGGTCTGGTCCGCTGCCCGCGAGGAGCACAAGGCGGCAGCCTAGTCGCGGCCGTTCGACTTCATAAATCGGTCGTGCGCACCATCGGTTTCGAAAACCGTTTCCCTTTTCAAACTCATGCGCTAGTCAACGGGAGAACGGCAATGGGCCGTCGGGCGCCGGGGACGGACGAGAAAGCATGCCAAACACAGGCGACGACGACACGGCGCTGCGGTTCCCGATCCTGATCGGCGACATCGGCGGCACCAATGCGCGCTTCTCGGTCGTGCTCGACGCCAATTCGGAAGCCGGCGAGCCGGCGATCGTCCAGACCGCCAGCTACAACACAATCGACGAGGCGATCCAAGCGGCGGTGCTCGACCGCTCCTCGGTCCGCCCCAATTCGGCGGTGCTGGCGGTGGCCGGCCCGGTCGACGGCGACGAGATCGAGCTCACCAATTGCCCGTGGATCGTCAAGCCCCGGCAGATGTTCGCCAGCCTCGGCCTCAGCGACATCGTCGTGCTCAACGATTTCGAGGCGCAGGCGCTGGCCGTCGTGGCGCTCGGCGAAGAGCACATGGAAAAGATCGGCGGCGGCGCGCCGGAGCCCAATGCAGGCCGCGTGGTGCTCGGTCCCGGAACCGGGCTCGGCGTCGCCGGGCTGGTGCACGCGCTGCGCCACTGGATCCCGGTGCCCGGCGAGGGCGGCCATATGGACATCGGCCCGCGTTCTAGCAGGGATTTCGAGGTTTTCCCGCACATCGAGAAGATCGAGGGCCGCATTTCGGGCGAGCAGATCCTGTGCGGACGCGGTCTGGTCAACGTCTACCGGGCGGTAGCCAAGGCGGACGGCAAGCCGTCGCCCTTCACCACGCCGGCCGAGATCACCGCAGCGGCACTTGCCAGGACCGATCCGGTTGCGCAGGAAGCGCTGGAGATCTTCGTCACCTGCCTTGGGCGCACCGCCGGCGATCTCGCCTTGGTGTTCATGAGCCGTGGCGGCGTCTTTCTCACCGGCGGCATCGCGCAGAAGATCGTGCCGGCGCTGAAACAGGGCAATTTCCGCGCCGCCTTCGAGGACAAGGCCCCGCACAGCGAACTGATGCGCACCATGCCCGTCTATGTCATCACCCATCCGCTGGCGGCCCTTCTGGGCCTCGCCGCCTACGCCAGGAACCCTTCGCTGTTCGGTGTGCAGACCGCGGGCCGCCGCTGGCAGGCCTAGGCTGGGTCGCATGACGGACCAGGCGTCCGTCCGGTCCCGCGACGAAGTTAATCAGCCGCAGGCATAGGCAAGCCGGCCGCTTGGCGCTAAGAGGGGCGCCAGAAGGGATGCCGTGTGCAGCCCGTCCCACCAAGCGGAAACCACGAAGCGCTCCCGATTTGACACTCCAGGCTCCACATAAGCAGAAAGCCACCCCTGGCGAGGTCTGGGCGGTGCTGCGCCGCATCATCGCCGAGAACGGCCGCGACTATTTGTGGTCCTACATCTTTGCCGGGGCCTGCCTGCTGGCGGTGTCCGCCACGACCGCTTTCACCGCCTGGATCATGAGCCCGGTCGTCAACCAGATCTTCTATGAGCGGCGCGGCGATCTGATCGTGTGGATTTGCGCCGGCGTCATGGGCGCCTTTCTCGTGCGCGGTTTCGCCGGCTACGGCCAGGCGGTGACGCTGGCGACCGTCGGCAACAATCTGGTTGCGCGCTACCAGCGCCGCATCTTCGATCACCTGATGAAGCTCGGCGTCGGTTTCTTCAACGACACGAGATCGGGCCGGCTGGCGGCGCAGGTCAACGAGAACGTCAACGGCATTCGCGACCTGCTGTCGATGACGCTGACGTCGATCGCGCGCGACGGGGTGACGCTGTTCGGGCTGCTCGGCGTCATGATCTACCAGGATCCGGTCCTGTCGCTCAGCTCGCTGGTGATCGGGCCGCCGCTCATCTACACCGTTGTCTACCTGATGCGCCGGGTGCGCCGCATCACCCGCGAATCGGTGCAGATCAACTCCCGGCTGATCGGCGCCATGCAGGAAGCCACGCAAGGCATCGCCATCGTCAAGGCCTTCACCATGGAGGACGAGCTATCGCGACGCATCAGCCAGCTCGCCAACAGCGCCGAGCACCGCGGCAACAAGATCGCCCGGGTTTCGGAACGGCTGTCGCCGATTTCCGACATGCTGGCCGGTCTCGCCGTCACCGGCGTCATCGCCTATTCCGGCTATCGTGCGCTCGTCCTCGGGCAGCCGCCGGGCGCCGTCTTCTCCTTCATCACCGCGCTGATGCTGGCCTACGACCCGGCAAGGCGGCTGGCGCGCATGCAGGTCGGCATGGAGCGCGCTTTGGTCAATGCGCGCATGATCTACGAAATCCTCGATCTCGAGCCGCAGCAGGGCGATGCGCCGGGAGCCGCCGAGGCCAATTTCACCACGGGCGAAGTGCGGTTCAACAATGTGAGCTTCCGCTATGTCGAGGAGGCACCGGTCCTGCAGGACCTCAGTTTCGTCGCCGCCGCCGGCAAGATGACGGCCATCGTCGGCGCCTCCGGCGCCGGCAAGACGACGCTGGTGGCGCTGCTGCAGCGTTTCTACGACGTCGAGTCGGGCACGATCGAGATCGACGGCCAGGACATTTCCAAGATCACCAAGCAATCGCTGCGCAGCTCCATCGCCTATGTTTCGCAGCAGCCCTATCTGTTCGAAGGCACCATCCGCGATAACATCCGCTATGGCCGGCTCTCCGCCACAGATGCCGAGATCGAGCAGGCCGCGCGACTGGCCCAGGCCGACGGCTTCATCCGCCAGCAGCCGCTGGGCTACGACACGCCCGTCGGCGAAAACGGCGCGTCGCTGTCGGGCGGCCAGCGCCAGCGTGTGTCGATCGCCCGCGCCATCGTCCGCCAGGCGCCGATCCTGCTGCTCGACGAGGCGACCTCGGCGCTTGACAATGAGGCGGAAGCCAAGGTCCAGGAAGCGCTGACCCACGTCATGGAGGGGCGCACCACCATCGTCATCGCCCACCGGCTGTCGACGGTGGTCAATGCCGACCACATCATCGTGCTGGAACAGGGCCATCTGGTCGAACAGGGCACCCATGCCTCGCTGATGGCCGACCCGCACAGCGTCTATTCCCGCTTCCACCGGGTGCAGGGCAGGAAGGGCCTGGGGCTTGTCGATGACGGCGCGCCGATCCAAACTCCGGCGCCAGGGCCGACGCAACCTATCGAGACGCAGGGCATCGCCGGGAGCGCGAGATGAGTGAAACGCCGACAGCCGACAGACCCGCGGGCGATATGGGCCTGGTGGTGGTGGGCGCCGCCGGCCGCATGGGCCAGACGCTGATCCGCGCCATCCACACAATGCCGGGCGCACGCGTCGCCGGCGCGATCGAGCGGCAAGGATCGCCCTATCTCGGCAAGGATGCGGGCGAGCTTGCCGGCATCGGCATCATCAATGTGCCGATATCGGACGATCCGCTGCCGGCCTTCGCCGGGGCGGACGGCGTGCTCGATTTCACCGCCCCGGCTGCGACCGTCGAATTCGCCGGCTATGCGGCGCAGGCGCGCATCGTCCATGTCATCGGCACGACCGGCTGCTCGGTCGACGACAATGCCAGGATCGCCGCCGCGGCGCGCCATGCGACGATCGTCAAGTCGGGCAATATGAGCCTCGGCGTCAATCTCCTGGCGGTGCTGGTCGAACAGGCCGCGCGCGCCCTCGACGCCGGGGATTTCGACATCGAGATCCTCGAAATGCATCACAGGCACAAGGTCGACGCGCCGTCCGGCACCGCTCTGCTGCTGGGCGAAGCCGCCGCCGCGGGGCGTGGCGTGCCGCTTGCCGGCAACGATGTGCGCGTCCGCGACGGCCACACCGGCGTGCGCAAGCCGGGCTCGATAGGCTTCGCAACCCTGCGCGGCGGCTCGGTGGTCGGCGACCACAGCGTGATCCTGGCCGGCACCGGCGAACGTATCACGCTGGCCCACCATGCCGAGGACCGCACCATCTTCGCCCGCGGCGCCGTCAAGGCAGCCCTGTGGGCGCATGGCAGGAAGCCCGGCCTTTACTCGATGCGGGACGTGCTCGGGCTTGCCTGAAACGACCCCGGACCATCTTCATCCACATGCAATTCCGGACAGAAAACCGCTTCCCACTTCTGCTGGAATTGCTCAGATCCCAGAGGAGCAAAAATGTCGAGAACCCTCGTGCTCGTGCGCCATGGCCAGAGCGAATGGAATTTGAAGAACCTGTTCACCGGCTGGCGTGACGTCGACCTGACCGAACAGGGCCACGCCGAGGCCAAGGCAGCCGGGCAGAAGCTCAAGGCACGCGGCCTGAAGTTCGACATCGCCTTCACCTCGGCGCTGGTCCGGGCGCAAAAAACCTGCCAGCACATTCTTGACGCCGTCGGCCAGAGCGACCTGGAAACCGTCCGCGACCAGGCGCTGAACGAGCGCGACTATGGCGACCTCTCCGGCCTCAACAAGGACGACGCGCGCAAGAAATGGGGCGAGGAGCAGGTGCATGTCTGGCGCCGCTCCTACGACGTGCCGCCCCCCGGTGGCGAAAGCCTGAAGGACACCGGCGCCCGCGTCTGGCCTTATTACCTGCACGACCTCCAGCCGCATGTGCTGCGCGGCGGCACGGTCCTGGTCGCCGCCCACGGAAATTCGCTGCGTGCGCTGATCATGGCGCTGGACGGCAAGTCGGGCGAGGAGATCGTCAAGCTGGAGCTCGGCACCGGCGTGCCGGTCATCTACACGCTCAACGCCGATTCCACCGTGGCGTCGAAGGAAGTGCTGGAGGGCTGACCGGCAAGCGTCCCGGTCACCAAATTGTCAAAGTCGGCGCCGCCCCCCATTGTCCTGCCGGACATTTCTCCCCGTATAGTGACGGGGAGAAAGGGCTGGCCGCAACGCTGGTGATTGGCGAAACCGTTGATGAAAGCGCCCCTCTCCCCGTCACTATACGGGGAGAGGATGCCGGCAGGCAGGTGAGGGGCGGCGCCAACGCCCGAAACTGAGCCGGCGCGCGGCAGCCCTCGAAAAAAAACCGCGTTGACACACACCGCTCGCCCGCTTATTGAGCCCGCACCAGCCCAGATGGCGGAATTGGTAGACGCGCACGGTTCAGGTCCGTGTTCCGCAAGGAGTGGAGGTTCGAGTCCTCTTCTGGGCACCAAATTCCCGTCTCTGAACCGTTCGACGGTTCAGAGACTCGCAGAAAAAGCCCGGCTCGTCCGGGCTTTTTTGTTGCCTGTGCGACCGATCGCCTGGTCATTCCCGCCGACAGAAAGCCGCAGGGATTTGCCCGACATCATGCGCACGCCCGGCGGGAAACGTGCGCTGTCGATGACCGTGCCCTTATCGCACGGACCCTGTCACCGTCCGGTCGACGGCGGGAACGGATTTGCGGTCGTTGCCGGCAAGTGCGGCGATGATCAGCAGGCTGGCGACGACCGGGACGAACAGGACCGCCACGCGGGCTTGCACGTAAAGAATGGCGCGCCATTCATTGCGCTTGTCAGGGCTGTCGCTCATCATACACTCTCTGTCATGCCCCTCCCGGGCGCTGACATAGCGACGAACGGTTAAACAACCCCTTCCGAAATCGTTAATCGGCGGGAATTGCGCTGGTTCAGTTCAATCCGATCCGCTTTGCGCCTTGCCGGAACAATGCCTCCGCGTCCGCCTCGAAACGGAACGTGCCGATGAAATCGTCGGCGCGGTAGTCCGGCAGCGCCTTGCGAAGGGCGGCGGCGAAATTGCGTGCCTCGTCGAGCCGCCCGGCCAGCGCCAGGCAGTGTGCTGCGATCGCCAGGATGATGGCATGGGCATTGGGCCGCGCCGCCGCCTTCAGCGCCCATTCTGCCGCTTCCTCGAACTGGCCGAGCCGCACATGCGACATGGCGCGCGCGCCCAGCATGCCGAACAGCAGCGGGTCGAAAGGGCTGAGATGGCGCGAATGGTCGGAAGAGCCGATCGCCGCCTGCGGATCGCCTGACTGCGAGTGGACGAAGGACAGCGCATAGTGGCCGAGCGCGAAATTGGGGCTGAGCTCCACTGCCCGTTCCAATTCGAAGAGCGATCCGTCCTGTTCGCCGCGCAGCCACAGCGCCCGGCCCATCGCCCAGTGCGCGGCAGGGTTCTGTTCGTCAACCAGGAGACTGTGCCCCGCTGTCTCGTAGGCTAGCGCGCTTTCGTGGTCGCGGTCGCCCCAGCGCTGGAAAGCGCTTTGCCAATGGGTGAAGGACAGGCCGGCATGGGCGCGGGCGAAGGTCGGGTCGAGCGCCGTCGCCACGCTGAAGAAATGCTGCGCCAACTCGTTTTCCGGCTGGGTGAAGCGATACATGTGCCAGAGGCCGCGGTGATAGGCCTCCCAGGCGTTGAGCGAGTTGGGCGCCTTCAGCATGGCGCGGTTGCGCTCGACCGTCTCGATCTCGGCCGAGATAGACGAGACGATCGCGTTGCCGATATCGTCGAGCACGCCGAAGAGATCGTCGGCCCGGCGCTCGAAGCTCTCGGCCCAGACGATCCTGGCCGTGCGAACCTCGATGAGCTCGACGGCGATGATGACGCGGCCGGCCACGGTGCCCACCGTGCCGGTGGCGACATAGTCCACATTCAGCTGCCGCCCCGCTTCCTGCGGCGCGATGTTTTTCTCGGCGAGCGCGAAGACCGAGCCGCGCGCGATGACGAAGAAATCCCTGAGCTTGGCCAGACGCGTGATGATGTCATGGGTCAGGCCGTCGGCGATCCCGCCGCGCGTGCCGCAAGGGCCGGCAGTCTCGACGAACGGCATCACCGCCAGCGAGGCGTGGCTGGGCTCCACGCCCGCCGGAGCGGGCGACGGCGGCGATGCCGCGATGCCGGCGGGCTGCGCCGCAAGCCGATCTACCGCCGGCCGATCTACCGACGGCCGATCCGACGGCCGATCTTCCGCTGGCCGATCTTCCGCTGGCTTGTCGCGCAGCGCCTGCCAAGCCGCGCGCACCGGTCCGAAGTCGAGCCCTTCCGATTGGAACAATTGCGCCGTCGCCGTCAGGTGCTGCTCGGCCGCGCCGATGGCGCCGCGCCCGGCCAGATGCGTGAGCAGCGCCAGATGCGCGCGGCCGTCGAACGGCGCCAGCTCCACCCATCGGTCAAGACCGGCTGCTGCCGCCTCCGAACCGGGCGGAACCGCCGCGACAAGGTGCTCCAGCACGGCGGCGTGAGACGACTGGAAGCGGCGGCGCTGCGCGATCAGCCAACTCTCGAAAAACGGACTGCGGTCGAGCTCCAGACCGTCGAGAAAGTCGCCGGCGAACAGCTCCGACAGCGATCGCAGGCGCTCCGCGTCGAGGGAGGCGATCCCTTGCGCGGCGGCGGCGCTAACCTCCAGCGCGTCGACGAAACAGCCGTCGAGGCGCAATGCGACCGTGTCGTCCTGTGTCTCGACCCGACGGTGCCCCGGCTCGTCGAGGACGGTGCGAAGCTTGCTGAGGCACCAACGCAACTCGCCCCTGGGGTCGTTCGGAACATCCCACAAGAGCTCGCACAGCCGAGCGCGTCCCACCGGATGCGGCGCCAGCGCCAGATAGGCAAGCAGCGCGCGCAGCTTGCGCGATGCCGGCAATTCGGCCCGCACGCCATCGCGCACGACCGCGAACGGCCCGAGCAGGCGCACGGCAAGAGCGGGCTTGCCGCGATCCAGGCTCGGTCGAGCGGATTCCACGTGCATTTCCACGCTTGCTCCCACGCTTCCTCCCACGTTGGCCGGTCGGCCCTCGTTTATCACCGAACACGGCATGAACGCACCCGGTTGCGAGTTGCGCGCCGGGATGCGGGCAGCCGCATTGCCGGCACGTCGAGCGACCCTAGCGCGGCAAGGTCTCGAAACCTCGCCGCCCAAGCCGCCGGTTTGTAACCGGCCCGTGACCGCAAGGTACCAACACAGACGAGGAGACAGATATGTTGCAGCAAGCAAGAATCAGAACCACGGCCGGCCGCGGCCGCCTGTTCGACAGCATTTTGGACACGGTCGGCGACACGCCGGTCATCCGCATCAACAATCTTGGCCCGGCCCACGCGACGATCTACGTCAAGGCCGAGTTCTTCAACCCGGCTGCCTCGGTGAAGGACCGGCTGGCGCTCAACATCATCGAGGAGGGCGAGCGCAGCGGCGCGTTGAAGCCGGGCCAGACCATCGTCGAGGCGACCAGCGGCAACACCGGCATCGGGCTCGCCATGGTCTGCGCGCAGAAAGCCTATCCGCTGGTCGTCACCATGGCCGACAGTTTTTCCGTCGAGCGCCGCAAGCTGATGCGCATGCTGGGTGCCAAGGTGGTGCTGACGCCGCGCGCCGAAAAGGGGTTCGGCATGTACAAGAAGGCCGTGGAGCTGGCCGAGGCCAATGGCTGGTTCCTGGCGCGACAGTTCGAAACCAGGGCCAACGCCGCCATCCACGAGGCGACGACGGCGCGCGAGATCATCAATGATTTCGCCGGCTCGCGGCTCGATTGCTTCGTCACCGGCTACGGCACTGGCGGCACCGTGGTCGGCGTGGCGCGCGTGCTGCGCCGTGAGCGGCCGGATGTCCGTATCATCCTGTCCGAGCCGGCCAACGCCCAGCTCATCGGCAGCGGCAAGGCGCAGCAGCGCGGTGTCGACGGGGCGCCCGCCGCCAGCCACCCGGCCTTCGAGCCGCATCCGATCCAGGGCTGGACGCCTGATTTCATCCCCAACGTGCTGCAGGAAGCGGTCGATGCCGGTCTCTATGACGAGGTGATGCCGATCGCCGGGCCCGAGGGCATCAAATGGGCCAAGGCGTTGGCGCAGAAGGAAGGCATCTTCACCGGCATTTCCGGCGGCGCCACCTTCGCCGTGGCGCGGCAGGTCGCCGAGAAGGCGCCGGCCGGATCGGTGATCCTGTGCATGCTGCCCGACACAGGCGAACGCTACATGACGACGCCGCTGTTCGACGGCATCGATGCCGAGATGGACGCCGACGAGACGGCGCTGTCGCGCTCGACGCCCGGCTGCCAGTTCCCGGCGACTTGACGGGAGGCTGTCATGGACGTCGCGCAGGAAACCCCTGGCACTGTGGCCGAGGAGACGCTTGACCCCCTGGACTGGGCCGATGTGCAGGCCCTGTCGCACCGGGTCATCGACGATGCCGTCGACTATCTGCGCGACGTGCGCGACCGTCCGGTCTGGCGGGAGGTGCCGGCTGACGTGAGGGAGGTCTTCGCCGCACCCCTGCCGCGAACGCCGGCGCGGCTGGCCGCCGTCTATGGCGAGGTCTCCCGCACCGTGATGTCATACCCGATGGGCAACATCCATCCTCGCTTCTGGGCCTGGTACATGGGCTCGAGCAACTTCACCGGCGCGCTCGGCGATTTCCTGGCGGCGATCCAGGGTTCCAACCTCGGCGGCGGCAACCATGCCGCCGGGCTGATGGACTGCCAGGTCGTCAACTGGTGCAAGCAAATGCTGGGGTTTCCCGTCTCGGCCAGCGGCACGCTGGTCAGCGGCGGTTCGATGGCCAACATGATCGGGCTGACGGTGGCGCGTAACGTCAAGGCCGGCATCGACGTGCGCGAGCATGGCGTTGCCGCCATCGAGAAGCCCCTGCGCTATTATGGCTCGGACCAGCTCCATTCCTGTCACCGCAAGGCCATGGAGGCGCTCGGCCTCGGCAACCGGGCCTTGCGGCGAATACCGACCGATGCCGGGCTGCGCATCGACATCGCTGCCTTGCGGGCGGCAATTGCCGAGGACCGCCAGGCGGGCTTCAAACCGGCCTGCGTCATCGGCAATGCCGGCACCGTCAACACCGGAGCGATCGACGACCTGCGGGCGCTTGCCAAGCTGGCGCATGAGGAAGAGCTCTGGTTCCATGTCGATGGCTGCATCGGCGCCCTGGTCGCCATCGCTCCGCAGAACGCCCATCGCGTCGCCGGCATCGAATGGGCCGATTCGATCGCGCTCGATCCGCACAAATGGCTGCACGCGCCGTTCGAGGCCGGCTGCGCCCTGGTCAGGGACGCCCTCGCGCATCGCCGTACCTTCGCCGTGACGCCCGAATATCTGGAATCGACGCCGCGTGGTCTCGCCTCCGGCGAATGGCTGCACGACTATGGTTTGCAGACGTCGCGCGGCTTTCGCGCGCTCAAAGTATGGATGGCGCTGAAGGAGCATGGCATCGACAAATTCGGCCGCCTGATCGACCAGAACATCGCGCAAGCGGCCTATCTCGCCGGACTGATCGAGGACGAGCCGTCGCTGGTGCTGATGGCGCCGACCACGATCAACATCGTCTGCTTCCGGCATCGGCTTGCCGGGGCGTCCGGCGAGGAGCTTAAGCGGTTCAACACTGAGATCATGCTGCGTTTGCAGGAACAAGGCATTGCGGCACTGTCGGACACGACGGTGCAAGGCCAGCATTGCCTGCGCGTGGCGATCACCAACCACCGGACCCGGCGCGACGATCTTCACCTGCTGGTGCGGGAAACGCTGCGGCTGGGACGCCAGATCGCGGCGGAGGCGGCTTCCTAGTTCGCGGCGGCCATGCCAGTCTGCTGGCATGATTCGAAAGGTCCAATCGTGACGCTCTTTCGCGCGGCCACACTCGCGGCATTGGTCTTCGCCACCTCGGCCGGGGCGGCCGACATGGCTTTCTTCGTCAAGAACCAGCGCGGGCAGGCCGTTGCGGTCGAACTGTTCAGCCGCGACCGCGAAACGGTCTGGCCGGGCGACGACAAGGTGTTCCTGATCGATCCCGGCTCACGCAAATCGGTGCCGATTTCGTGCAATGAGGGCGAACGCATCTGCTACGGCGCGTGGGTCAACGGCAACGACGCCGTCTCGGCCGGCGTCGGCCCGGACAACGACCGGCCCTGCGACGATTGCTGTTTCATCTGCGTGCACCATTCGACCGAGACCGTCGACCTGGTCGAGTAGCGCCAATCTCCCCAAAATTAGTCCGGGATTGTCGCGGTCGACCCCTTTAGCGATCGCTCGCCCCGTGCAATGCCCGCAAGGCGGCCGGGTGGGCCGTTTATTTTTGGGGGATACCATGTTCTACGCCTATGCGCGCCGCTCGCTGGCCGCGCTGTCTCTTGCCATGCTGCTGGTGCCGTCGGCCCATGCCGGCGACGTCACCTTCGCCATCAAGAACAGCCATCCCAATGCCATGCGCCTCGAGCTCTACAGCCAGGACCGCGACTATGTGTGGCCGGGCAACGGCAAGGATTTCTACCTCGATGACGGCGAGACCAGGCAACTGCCGGTCTCTTGCGACGAGGGCGAATCGATCTGCTACGGCGCCTGGGTCGACGGCGACGAAGGCACCTATTGGGGCGTCGGCCCCGGCGACAAGGAAAAATGCGACGATTGCTGCTATACCTGCAGCGGCGGCGAGACCGAGGAGATCGAACTGGTTCCCTGACCGGCTTGCCAGCTTGACGCTTTTCCTGCCTGGGGCATAGCCTGCAAGAACAGCACCCAAAGCACGCCGCATCCAGGCGGCGTGCGTCAGGCAACAGGAGCAAGGCGATGGCAGGTCCGGTCGAGGGCGAGAAGATAGACGTCGGCTTTGCCGGCCGGCGCTGCATCCATTCGCGCAATTGCGTGCTGGGCGATCCGCATGTCTTCGTGCCGAACGCGCCGGGAGAGTGGATCCATCCCGACGCGGCCAGCGTCGAGAAGATCGTCGCCATTGCCGAAAGCTGCCCGTCAGGCGCCATTACCTATGTCAGGAAGGATGGCGGGCCGCAGGAAAGGCCGCCGGTGGTCAACACCGTGCGCATCAGGGAAAACGGCCCGCTGGCCGTCCACGCCGAGATTATGCTCGACGGCGAGACGTTACACCGCGCCACGCTCTGCCGCTGCGGCGCGTCGCAGAACAAGCCGTTCTGCGACGGCAGCCACAACAAATCAGGGTTTGCCGCCACCGGCGAGCCGGCGCTGAAGGACACGCCGGCGCTGGACGCGCGCGACGGGCCACTCAAGGTTACGCCGACGAAAGACGGGCCGCTCAAGCTCGAAGGCAATGTCGAAATCGTCACCGGCACCGGCCACACGGTCGACCGCACGCAACGCGCCTTCCTATGCCGCTGCGGCCATTCGGCGAACAAGCCGTATTGCGATGGGTCGCATAAAAAGGTTGGGTTCGTGGGGTAGGTTGACCCTGCCATTGAAGCTGCCAATCTCCCCCCTCGTGGGGGAGATCGAACCCCTCCCGTGGCCCAGCGCTCTCAGCTTTATCGTCCGGCCGCTATAGGTTAAGGGCGAGAAGCATTTTCCTATCTGCTCGGGCCATCATCAGACATGACCAAGACCAAGCCAAAACCTCTTTTCCTCGGCATCGACACCGGCGGCACCTACACCGATGCCGTGCTGTGGTCCGAAACCGAAGGCCCGCAGAGCGGGCCGAACAAGGGAAAGGTGCTGGCCAAGGCCAAGGCTCTGACCACCAGGCACGATCTCGCCGTTGGCATTTCCGGCGCCGTCGACGCGGTTCTGGAAAAAGCGGTCACCGATCCGGCCGCCATCAAGCTTGTCTCCATGTCGACGACGCTTGCCACCAACGCGCTGGTCGAGGGCCAGGGTGGCCGCGTCGCGCTGGTGATGATCGGCTTTTCCGAGGCGGACCTTGCCCGCGATGGGCTGAAGGCGGCATTGGGCACCGATCCGGTCGTGTTCTGCCCCGGAGGCCACGATGTGCACGGCAATACCGCCAAGCTCGATCTGTCCGGCCTCGAGGCGGCGCTGCCCGGACTCGGCGGCTCGGTCTCGGGCTTTGCCGTCTGCGCCTATTTCGCCACCCGCAACCCGGCGCACGAGATCGCCGCCCGCGAGCTGATCCGGGAGAAAACCGGCCTGCCGGTCACCGCGAGCCATGAATTGTCGGCCAAGCTAGGCGGTCCGCGCCGGGCGCTGACGACGCTGCTCAACGCCCGGCTGATCTCGATGATCGACCGGCTGGTGGCGGCGACCGAGGGCTTTCTCGAGGCGCGCGGCATCGCGGCGCCCCTGATGGTGGTGCGCGGCGACGGTGCGCTGGTGTCGGCGGCGTTCGCCCGCCAGCGGCCGATCGAGACCATTCTGTCCGGCCCGGCCGCCAGCCTGGTCGGGGCGCACCACATGACCGGATTGGAAAACGCGGTGGTTTCCGACATCGGCGGCACCACCACCGACGTTGCCGTGCTCGACAAGGGCCGGCCGCGGCTCGATCCGGAAGGCGCCACCGTCGGCGGCTTTCGCACCATGGTCGAAGCGGTCGCCATGCGCACCTTCGGCCTCGGCGGCGATTCCGAAGTGGCGTTGGAAGACGGCGCTCTCAACCCCAGGCTCCTGCTTGGACCGCGCCGGCTGGTGCCGCTGGCGCTGGCCGGCATGGTGCATCGCGAGGCGGTTCTGGCGGAACTCGAGCGCCAGCTGCGCGCGCCGAACACCGGCCGCATGGACGGCCGTTTCGCGGTGCGCACCGGCGTGCCCGACCGTCTTGCCGCCGGGCTGACCGCTCCGGAAGCAAGGCTCTATGAAGCGATCGGCGCAATGCCTTTGCCTCTCGACAGGCTTTTGACCTCGAATGCCCAGAACGCCACCCTGAACCGCCTGGTGTCGCGCGGGCTGGTGCACATTTCAGGGTTCACGCCGTCGGATGCGGCGCATGTGCTTGGCAAGCAGGCGAACTGGGATGCCGCGGCCGCCCGCCTCGGCGCAGAGCTGTTTGCGCGCAAGCGCGACGGCCGCGGCCAGGCGATCGCGGCCTCTCCCGAGGCGATTTCGGAGCGCGTGCTGGCGGCGCTGACGCGCTGGTCGGCCGAATATATCCTCCAAACCGCCTTCGCCGAGGACGGGCTCGACGGTGCGTCCACCGTGGCGCATGCGCTGGTGCAGCGCGCCGTCGACGCGCATCCCGGCATTGCGCGCCTGAGCGTCGCGCTCGACCGGCCGGTGGTCGGCCTCGGTGCCTCCGCGCCGCTGCACTATGCCGGACTGCCGCCATTGGTCGGCAATGACTGCGTGGTGCCTGATGACACCGATGTCGCCAACGCGCTCGGCGCCGTTGTCGGCCAGGTCCGGGTATCGGCGGAGGCGCGCGTCAGCCAACCCAAGGAAGGTCTGTTCCGTCTTGCCTCGGGCGAGACCGTGCGCGATTTCCTCGACGAGGCGGCGGCGATCGCGGCCGCCGAGGCCGATGTGCGCGCCATCGTCGCGGAGCGCGCCAGGGACGCCGGCACCGACAGCGCCGAGATCGATGTCGCGACCGAATTCCGCGTCTCCACCGTCGAAGCCCAGCGTATGTTCATCGAGGCGCATGTGGTGGCGGTGGCTTCGGGCAGGCCACGGATCGCGGTGTGATGGAGGGTGTAATCTCCCCCCTTGTGGGGGAGATGGCCGGCAGGCCAGAGGGGGGCGCTGTCCCGCCAGCGTCTCGGAGCAGCGCCCGCTCATACTCGACGTCGACCGACTGCACGAAATACCGAAACTTGCCGAGGTCGGCATTCCTTCGCGCCCCCCTCTGCCCTGCCGGGCATCTCCCCCACTTGGGGGGAGATTGGCAGCGTCGCCGCCGGCACCAAGCCTAAAAACCGCGCCTACCTGCCTTGCCTTCACCCTAAGCTGAATTGACCCTGCACTCCCAACATGCCAAAGGCCCGCGAAAGCCTTTCATCTGGAGCAGCCTGATGACCGATCGCGTCGAAATCGCCGGATTGCGGATCGCCCGCGAACTTCATGACTTCGTTGTCAACGAGGCCGCTCCGGGCACCGGCATCGATCCGGACAAATTCTGGAACGGCTTTTCGGCCATCGTCCACGACCTCGCGCCGAAGAACCGGGCACTGCTGGCAAAGCGCGACGCTATCCAGGAAAAGCTCGATGACTGGTATCGCGCCAATGGCGCGCCGGTCGACATGGAAGCCTACAAAACCTTCCTGAAGGAGATCGGCTATCTCGTCCCCGAAGGCCCGTCCTTCTCGGTGACGACCGAAAAGGTCGATCCCGAGATCGCCGTCGTCGCCGGGCCGCAGCTTGTGGTGCCGGTGATGAATGCGCGCTATGCGCTCAACGCCGCCAATGCGCGCTGGGGCTCGCTCTATGATGCGCTTTACGGCACCGACGCGATTCCCGAGACAGACGGCGCCGGGAAGGGCAACGGCTTCAACCCCGCGCGCGGTGCGAAAGTCGTCGCCTGGGCCAAGGACTTTCTCGACCAGTCGGTGCCGCTCACATCGGGCAAATGGGCCGGCGTCAACGGCCTTTCGCTGGCCAATGGCGCGCTGCGGCTCAGCGCCGGCGCCGGCTCGACCACGCTTGCCGACGTCAGGCAGTTCGTCGCCTATCGCGGCGATGCCGCCAACCCGCAAGCCGTGCTGCTGGTCAGCAACGGCCTGCATATCGAGGTCCTGATCGACCGCGACAACCAGATCGGCCGCACCGATCCGGCCGGCATCGCCGACATCATCCTGGAATCGGCGCTGACCACCATCCAGGACTGCGAGGATTCGGTCGCGGCGGTGGATGCGCAGGACAAGGTCGTCGTGTACCGCAACTGGCTCGGCTTGATGAAGGGCGACCTGGCCGAAGAGATCACCAAGGGCGGCCGGACCTTCGTCCGCAAGCTCAACCCCGATCGGTCCTATACCTCGCGCAATGGCGGTACTGTGACGCTGCCCGGCCGCTCGCTGATGCTGGTCAGGAATGTCGGCCACCTCATGACCAATCCGGCGATAACGGACCGCGACGGCAACGAGGTGCCGGAAGGCATCATGGACACGGCGATGACCGCGCTGATCGCGCTGCACGATGTCGGGCCGAACGGCCACCGCGCCAACTCCCGCGCGGGCTCGATGTATGTCGTGAAACCCAAGATGCACGGGCCCGAGGAAGTCGTCTTCGCCGTCGAGATCTTCGATCGCGTCGAGGCCCTGCTCGGCATGGCCGAAAATACCATCAAGATGGGCATCATGGACGAGGAGCGGCGCACCACCGTCAACCTCAAGGAGGCGATCCGCGCCGCCAGGGAGCGCGTCGTGTTCATCAACACAGGCTTCCTCGACCGCACCGGCGACGAGATCCACACCTCGATGGAAGCCGGCCCGATGATCCGCAAGGGCGACATGAAGCAGGCCGCCTGGATTTCCGCCTACGAGGCCTGGAATGTCGACACCGGGCTGGAATGCGGGCTTGCCGGCCATGCCCAGATCGGTAAGGGCATGTGGGCGATGCCCGATTTGATGGCGGCGATGCTCACCGAGAAGATCGCCCACCCCAAGGCCGGCGCCAACACCGCCTGGGTGCCTTCGCCCACGGCGGCGACGCTGCACGCCACCCATTATCACAAGGTCGATGTCCACGCCGTCCAGGCGGCGCTGAAGAGCCGGCCGAAGGCCAAGCTCGACGACATCCTGTCGGTGCCGGTCGCGGTGCGGCCCAACTGGTCGCCGGCCGATATCCAGGCGGAGCTCGACAACAATGCGCAAGGCATTCTGGGCTATGTCGTGCGCTGGATCGACCAGGGCGTCGGCTGCTCGAAAGTGCCAGATATCAACGATGTCGGCCTGATGGAGGACCGCGCCACGCTGCGCATCTCCTCGCAACACATCGCCAACTGGCTGCATCATGGCGTCTGCACGGCCGACCAGGTAATGGAAACGATGAAGCGCATGGCTGATATCGTCGACCAGCAGAACCAAGGCGACCCGCTCTACCGGCCGATGGCCGCCGATTTCGACGGCTCCGTCGCCTTCCAGGCCGCCTGCGACCTCGTCTTCAAGGGCCGCATCCAGCCCAACGGCTACACCGAGCCGGTGCTGCACGCGCGGAGGCTGGAACTGAAGGCGAAGGGAGCGGCCTGAACCGGAGATTTGGAGCCGCCGGCGTTTCGTTCCCCTCCTCTCGAGCGAGAGCGCGCTACGCCGCCTGTGCCACCCGCTCCGAACTCATCCGGTAGGAGATCGCTTCGGCCAAGTGAATGCGGCCGACGGTCTCGCTGGCGTCGAGATCGGCCAGTGTTCTCGCCACCTTCAGCACGCGGTGATAGGCCCGCGCCGAGAAGCCGAGCTTTTCGCTGGCGTCCTTGAGCAGCGACAGGCCCGATGCGTCGGGCATGGCGATCTCCTCGATGACCGCCGGCGCGCAATGCGCGTTTGTGGTGGCGCTGGTGACGCCGAGCCGTTCGAAGCGCTCGCGCTGGAGGGTGCGGGCACGCGCCACGCGCAGCGCCACGTCGGCGCTCTTCTCCGCCCGGTCGGGCCGGATCAGGTCGCTGGCCGAGACCGCCGGCACCTCGATCCTGAGATCGATGCGGTCGAGCAGCGGTCCCGAGATGCGCGCCTGGTAATCGGTGCGGCAGCGTTCGCCGCGCAGGCAGCGATAGCCGGGCTCGCCGGCCATGCCGCAGCGGCACGGGTTCATCGCCGCCACAAGCTGGATGCGCGCCGGATAGGTGACGCGGTGGTTGGCGCGCGCGATCATGCAGTCGCCGGTCTCGAGCGGCTGGCGCAACGCGTCGAGCGTCTGCGGCGTGAATTCGGGAAATTCGTCGAGGAACAGCACGCCGTGGTGCGCGAGCGACACCTCGCCCGGCTGCGCCCGGATGCCGCCGCCGACCATCGCCGCCATCGAGGCCGAATGGTGCGGCGCGCGGAACGGCCGCCGGTCGGTCAGCTTGCCCTCGCCAAGCTCGCCGGCGACGGAGGCGATCATCGACACTTCGAGCAATTCCTTCGGCGCCAGCGGCGGCAGGATCGACGGCAGCCGCTGCGCCAGCATCGATTTTCCCGATCCGGGCGGGCCGACCATCAGCAGGTTGTGCCCGCCGGCCGCCGCCACCTCCAGTGCCCGCTTGGCGGTTTCCTGGCCCTTGATGTCGGCAAGATCGGGCAGGTCGCGCGCCGCGGCATGGATGCCGGCCTCCGGCCGGGACAGCACCTGCGTGCCGCGGAAATGATTGGCGATGGCGATCAGGCTGCGCGGCGCGAGTATGTCAAAGTCCTTGCCGGCCCAGGCGGCTTCCGGGCCGCAGGCGAAGGGGCAGATCAGCCCCTTGCCTTCGGAATTGGCCCCAATCGCGGCCGGCAAGGCGCCGGCGACGGCGGCGATGGTGCCGTCGAGCGAGAGTTCGCCAAGCACGACATAGCCGGCCAGCATGTCGCCCGGAATGGCGCCAAGCGCCGCCATCAGGCCGAGCGCGATCGGCAAATCGTAGTGGCTGCCCTCCTTGGGCAGGTCGGCGGGCGCCAGGTTGACAGTGACCTTCTTGGACGGCATCGACAGGCCGGAAGCATGGAGTGCCGCCTGCACCCGTTCGCGGCTTTCGGCCACCGCCTTGTCGGCCAGGCCGACGATGTGCATGTTGACCTTGCCGGGCGCTATCATAACCTGCACGTCGACCGGAACGGCCTCGATGCCCTGGAAAGCAACCGTGCGAACCCGCGCCACCATGTTTTGCCCCCGGATCTGGGCTTGCCCCAAGCCTTTTGCAATCAGGCCGCGAAGGGCCTGGCCCGGAGACAATCACAATTCCTCGGCTAAATCAAGAACATTACAGGAACATGAAATCGCTGAAGTTGCAGCGCGATTGTCTCCGGTTGCAAAAACGGAACATGGTTAATACGAAATGAAAACGGTTACTTCCGCTTGGCCTCCACCGCGTCCCAGAACAGGCTGGCGATGTCGGCGCCGCCGAAGCGTTTGACTTCACGCACGCCGGTCGGCGAGGTCACGTTGATCTCGGTCATGTAGTCGCCGATGACGTCGATGCCGACGAGGATGAAGCCGCGTTCCCTCAGCGCCGGCCCGATGCGGGCGCAGATCTCGCGTTCGCGCTCGGTCAGCTCGGTCTTCTCGGCGCGGCCGCCGACATGCATGTTGGAGCGGGAATCGTGCTCGGCCGGCACCCGGTTGATGGCCCCGACCGGCTCGCCGTCGATCAGGATGATGCGCTTGTCGCCCTTGCGCACATCCTTCAGGTAACGCTGCACGATGTAGGGCTCACGGAACAACTGGCCGAACATTTCGAGCAGCGAGGCGAGGTTGCGGTCGGCCTCCAGCAGATGGAAGATACCCGCGCCGCCATTGCCGTAGAGCGGCTTGACGATGATGTCGCCGAATTCCTTGCGGAAGGCGGCGACCTCCTGGGGATCCTTGGTGATCAGCGTTTCCGGCATCAGGTCGGAAAACTCGGTGACGAAGATCTTTTCCGGGCTGTTGCGCACCCAGGCTGGGTCGTTGACCACCAGCGTCCTGGGGTGGATGCGCTCCAGTATGTGCGTGGTGGTGATGTAGTTCATGTCGAAGGGCGGATCCTGTCTCAGCAGGATCACGTCCATCTCCGACAGGTCGGTTCGCACCTTCTCGCCCAGCGAATAGTGGCTGCCCTTCTCGTCGCGCACCTGCATCTCCTCGATGCGGGCGAACACCTTGCCGTCGCGCAGCGACAGTCGGTCGGGCGTGTAGTGGTAGAGCTGATGGCCGCGCCGCTGCGCCTCCAGCGACAGCGCGAAAGAAGTGTCTCCGGCGATCGACACGGTGGAGATGTGGTCCATCTGGACGGCGATTTTCAGCTTCATGGCAGGTCCCCAGCACGGTCGATGAGAGAGCGATATAAGGGTCCCGGCGCCTTCTGCCAATCGGGCCACGCCGCTAGCGGTCGAAGACCAGCCTGGAATAGCCGAGAAAGGACAGCGCCATGGCGGCCAGCGAAGCGAAAGCAAGGGCGGCCAATGGCGGGGTTGTCGGCAGGACGACAAGGATGGCGCAGTAGACCAGATAGTTGGCGATGCTGGTGGCGATGCCGACGCTGCCATAGCGCACGCCTTCCCGCACCAAGCCGCGGCTCGACGGCGAGAAGGTCAGATGCCGGTTTGTCTGCCAGGTGACACAGAGTGCAAAGCCGATGGACAGCATGCGGGCGCTGAAAGGGCCGAGCGGCGTGACGGCAAGCAGCAACCAGAGGGCGGCCGCGTCGGCGACGAAGCCGATGCCGCCGGCAAAGACGAAGCGGACGAGACGGCTCACCGCTTCATGCGGCGCGAGGCGTCTTGCCTGGGCCGGCCTTCGCGGCAGTCGGCTCGCTGGCGCGCTCGCGCCGCTCTATGCGGCCCGAAGGCATCGACAGGTAGAAGATGCGCTTCTGTTCGGCGCGGCCGCGCGACACCGAGTCGAGGATCACCCCAGTCACACCAGCCAGCATCGAGAGCAAGAGCAGGCCGACCGACAGCACCCATGTCGGCATGCGCGGCACCAGCCCGGTCTCGGCGAATTCGACCAGCACCGGCGCCATCAGGAACAGGCTCGACGCCAGGAAGACCAGGGCGAAGGCGCCGAAGAAACGCAGCGGTTGCGTTTCCTTCATCAGCATGGCGAACATCCAAAGGATCCTGGCGCCGTCGCGAAACGTCGAAAGCTTCGACGACGAGCCGTCCGGCCGCTTGCCGTAATCGAGCGCGATCTCGCTGACGGGCAATTTGAGCTGCGAGGCATGCACCGACATTTCGGTCTCGATCTCGAAGCCGCCGGAGACGGCCGGGAAGCTCTTGACGAAGCGCCGGGTGAAGACGCGGTAGCCCGAGAAGATGTCGGTGAAATCGCTGCCGAACAGCCCTTTATAGAGGCTGTTGAAGACGCGGTTGCCGAAGGCATGGCCAGTCCTGCCGGCATCGTCGGTGACGCCGCGCCGGGTGCCCACCGCCATGTCGGAGCGCTCGGTCAGAAGCGTGTTGATCAATTGCGGCGCGTCTTCCGGCGCATAGGTGCCGTCGCCGTCGGCCATCAGGTAAATGTCGGCGTCGATGTCGGCGAACATGCGCCGCACCACATTGCCCTTGCCCTGGCGCGGTTCGCGCACCACGATGGCGCCGGCGGCGCGGGCCCTGAGCGCGGTCAGGTCGCGCGAATTGTTGTCGTAGACATAGACCGTCGCCAAAGGCAGCGTCTCGCGGAAGCGCCGCACCACCTCGGCGATCGTCAATTCCTCGTTGTAGCAAGGCAGCAGCACGGCGATGGCGGGTTCGTAGCGAAGCTCTTGCGGCATTTTCCTCTCCGGGTGCCTCGCCGCCACACGCGGTTCGCGCCGAAAGTCAGGCGCGTTCAGGCGGTTTTACTATTTATTGAAGCCGTTAAGGCTAGGTTTAAGGCCGGACCGTACGAGTGTCGATTGGCCGGAAAGGCCCGGCATTCCTGCCAGGGGCGATGGGGATGAGCACAGCCAGCAACGGCGCTTCCACCTGGAAGTCCGACATCGCGTTTGCGTTGCTTGCCGCCTTGCTGCTGCTGGCGCTCGATCTCCATGCCGGATTCCCGCAACTGGCCAACCCGGCCGGCGACAATGACAGCCTGCTGCAACTGGTGGAGGTTCGCGACCTCCTGGCCGGCCAGAGCTGGTTCGACCTGCACCAGTACAGGATGGGGCTGGAGGGTGGCTTCGTCATGCACTGGTCGCGGCTGCTCGACGCCCCGCTGGCGCTTGGCATGCTCGCCCTGTCGGCCCTGACGGGCAGTGCCGCTTTGGGCGAGCAGGTCGTGCAGGTGCTTTGGCCTCTCCTGCAATTCTGGCTCGCGCTGTTCTCCATCATGCGCGCCGCGCGCGCTTTCGCCGGCGAGCACGCGGTCCTGCCCGCTGCGGTGGTCGGCGGAGCGGCCTTGTATTATCTCGGAATCTTCTCGCCCGGCGCACTCGATCACCACAATGTCCAGCTGATGCTGACCTTGGCCGGCCTGGCTTTGCTGCTCGAAGCACCTCGCCACCGGCCCGCCGCCCTGTTTGCCGGCGCGTGCGCCACGCTGGCATTGGCGATCGGCATGGAAAGCGCCCCCTATGCTGGAACCCTGGGCGCCATCGTCGCCCTGCTGTTCCTCGTCAGCGGTGGCGGCGAAAGGCTGATCGCCAGGGATTTTGGCTTGGGCGTCACCGCCGTCTCGGCCCTTGTTTTCATCACCACCATACCGGCGTCGGCATGGGGACAGACCCAGTGCGACACCTTCTCGACCGTGCAGTTCGTGGTTGCCGCGCTTGCCGGCGCCGGCCTTGCGGTCATTGCCTCATGGGGCGCCGCCAATGCGACGTACGGCCGTCGCCTGGTCTCGCTCGGCCTGCTGGCGTTCGTGCTTGTCCTTGTCGTGATGTTTCTGTTCCCGCAATGCCTGGCTGCCCCCTATGCCGGCCTCGACCCGCGCCTCCAGCAGATGTGGCTCGGTCATATCGACGAAGCGCAGTCGATATTCCAGCTCGTCGCGGCTGACCCGGCCAGAGCGGTGGCGCGCTTCGCGACGCCGCTGGTGGCGATCGTCCTGATGGCGCTGCGTCTCGGCAAGGGCGGCTGGCGGCGGCAGGACAGTCTCGTCGGCGCGCTGCTGGTGGTGGCTTTCCTGGTCAGCGCCTGGGAGGTCCGCGGCTCGACCTTCTCCATCGCCTTCGCGGTGATCCCGCTTTGCGCCTGGATCGCCAAATGGCGGCAGCGCGCCGAAAACAGTCCCTCCGGTGGCTCCGTGCTCCGTATGGCCGCAGCCTGGCTGATCTCGGTCAATGCGGTTTGGTCCAGCGCTGCCGAGGCGGCATCGAGCGCCTTCCAGACCGGTGCGGCCGTCACCGACGCCGGCATCGATGCACCTTGCAACAGCAAGGCCTCGTTCGCCGCGCTCGCCCGCATGCCTCACACCACGGTGCTGGCCATCTCCAATCTCGGCTCGCCGATCCTGGCCTTTACCGGTCATCGCGCGCTCGCTGGGCCCTACCACCGCAACGTCGCCGGAAACCTGCTCGTATTCGATGCCTTGCTGGGCTCGGCCACTGACGCGAAAGCCGTCGTGGCAAACCATCGCGTCGGGATTGTCGCGCTCTGCCGCGGCAATCCCGAAACCAGGCTTCTCGCAACCAAGGCGCCTGACGGCTTTCTGGCCGGGTTGATGCATGGCAGCGTGCCGGATTGGCTGGAACCGGTGGCGGAGACCCAGGGCGCGCCGCTGGAGCTCTATCGCGTTCGCCCCGCCGGCTGAGAATCCGCGTGAGCGACGACGCCGTTGAGCCCGGACGGCTTTGCGGAGGGCAACGCACTCCAGCGGCGAAAAATCGATTTTTCCGATACGTTTCCTAAAGGGTTTGCTGCCAGTCTCGGAAATAAATTCCGACTTCGAGAAACAGGGACACCGATGCAAACTTCGTTTGGCACCGGTCAGGCAAACAGGGAGAGCACGGATCTGGCATTCACCGATCCGTTGACCGGGCTTGGCAACCATCGCCGCTTCTTCGACAAGGTCGATCGCCTGATCAGCGACCGTGCCGACGATCCCGCGCCCTTCACCGTCGGCATTCTCGACCTTGATGGCTTCAAGCCGATCAACGATCTGTTCGGCCACAAGGCCGGCGACGACATCCTGATCCAGGTGGCGATGCGGCTGCGCGCCTCGATGGACGGTCATTCCACCGTCTGCCGCATCGGCGCCGACGAATTCGCCTTCCTCTACCCGCTGGTGTTCAGCGAGGAGGCGGCGGCCGAAAAGTCGCGCATGCTGATCGAAATCCTGTCGGCCCCGTATGATGTCGGCGAACGCACGGCGAGGCTGTCGGCCTCCGTCGGCTGTTCGCTGTTCTATTCCGGCGACGAGACCACCGAGATCCTCATCAACAAGGCCGAAACGGCGCTTTACCATGCCAAGCGATCCGGCCGCGGCCGGGTCGTCGTCTATACCCGCGAAATGGAAGAGGCGGCCAAGCGCGTCACCCGCATCGAGCAGGCGCTGCGCCGCGCGGTCTCGGCCGGCGAGGTGGAGCCGCATTTCCAGCCGATCGTCGACCTCACCACGCGCCGCACCATCGGCTTCGAGACGCTGGCGCGCTGGACCGACCGCGATCTCGGCTCGGTGCCGCCGACCGTCTTCATTCCGATCGCCGAGGAGCGCGGCATCATCGGCCCGCTGTCGCAGCTAGTGCTGCGCAAGGCGACCGAGGCGGCGAGAAGCTGGCCGAAGGACCTGTTCCTGTCGTTCAACCTGTCGCCCTCGCAGCTCGTCGACCAGAACACCGGCCTGCACATATTGGCGATCCTCGACCGTACGGGCTTCGATCCGCGCCGGCTGGAGATCGAGATTACCGAGACCGGCCTGATGAACGATCCGGCCTCGGCCGCGCAGATCGTCGAGGACCTGCGCCGCGTCGGCATCCGCGTCTCGCTCGACGATTTCGGCACCGGCCAGTCCTCGCTCGGGCGGCTGCGCGAATTCCATTTCGACAAGTTGAAGATCGACCGCGCCTTCGTCTCCTCCATTCTCGATGACCGCCCGTCGGAGCACATCATCCGCGCCATTCTCGCAATGTGCGAAGGGCTCGGCATGGATGTCGTCGCCGAAGGCATCGAGGAAGAGGCGCAGGCCGACCGCCTCGTCCAGTTCGGCTGCGCCGGTGGGCAGGGCTATCTGTTCGGCAAGCCGGCCGATGCCGACGCCACGCTCGGCTATCTCCGCGATTCCTTCCGCGGCGCCTTGCGCGCCAAGGCAATCTGACCGGGCGATTGACCGGTCCTCGATCGAGGACCGGCCGTGCCTGTGCGTGGTCTCCAGGCTTTTTGTCAGACATAAGCCTCAAAATCCGTCTTTTCGCCCTTGCCCGCCGGATCGGTCTGGCTAGGATGCGCGCCGGTCAACCCGGGAGACGAAAACCATGATGCCATCGGCACGTTTTGCCGACCTCGAAGGCGCTTCGGTGCTGATCACCGGCGGCGGCTCCGGCATTGGCGCGGCATTGACCGAGGGTTTCATGCGCCAGGGCGCCAAGGTCGCCTTCATCGACATCGCCGACAAGCCCAGCACCGCGCTTGCCGACCGCATCGAGAAAGAGCTCGGCCGCCGGCCGCTCTACCTCAAGTCCGATCTGCGCGACATCGAAGCGCTCCGGGCGTCTGCCGCGAAGGCGGCCGAAGCGCATGGCGACGTCACCGTGCTGGTCAACAATGCCGCCTGGGACGAACGCCACGCCGTCGAAGACGTGACGGTGGAGTTTTGGGACAACAACCAGGCGATCAACCTCAGACCGCATTTCTTCACCGCGCAGGCGGTGGCGCCGGGCATGAAGCGGGCCGGCGGCGGCTCGATCATCAATTTCACCTCGACCTCCTACCTGATCAACCACCCCGACATGCCGGCCTACACCGCCGCCAAGGCGGGCATACTCGGCCTCACCAAGGGTTTGGCCGGCAAGCTCGGGCCCGACCGTATCCGCGTCAACGCCGTCGCGCCCGGCTGGGTCATCACGGAACGGCAGCAGGAACGCTGGGTGACGGAGCAGGCGCTTGCCTCTCATGTCGCCAAGCAGTGCATCAAGGACGTCATGCGGCCGGACGATTTGGTCGGCACCGTGCTGTTCCTGGCCTCGGACGCCTCGCGCATGCTGACCGCGCAAATGCTGATCGTCGACGGAGGTTTCCTGTGAGCCCCGGGTTTGCCGGCCCCCGATTTGTCGGCAATGTGCCGGCGGTCGCGGCGCTCGATTGGGGCACGACCCGGCTTCGTGCCTGGCTGATCGACGGCGGCGGCAAGGTGCTTGCCGAGCGTCGCGGCGACGACGGACTGATCACCGCGCGCGAGAAGGGCTTTTCCCGGGTTCTCGAGGGTCATCTCGCCGCCATGGGCGCGCCGGAAACGCTGCCCGTCATCATCTGCGGCATGGCAGGCTCGCGCCAGGGCTGGCTCGAAGCGCCCTATGTCACCGTGCCGGCGCCGATCGGCGCCATCCTGGCCGGCGCGGCCCGCATCCCGGGGGAGAGCCGCGACATTCGTATCGTGCCCGGCCTTGCCCAACGCCTGGCCGATGCGCCAGACGTCATGCGCGGCGAGGAGACACAGCTTGCCGGCGCCGGTTTGCCGGCAAAGGGGCGTGAAATCGTCTGCATGCCGGGCACCCATTCGAAATGGGTTCTGGTTGAGGACGGCGCCGTTGCCGGCTTCGGCACATGGCCGACCGGCGAGCTGTTCTCGGTGCTGGCCGCGCATTCGATCCTGCGCCATTCGCTCGGCGAGCATCCCAAGCCGGTCGACCCGCAGAACCCTTTCTTCCGCCGCTGGTGTGGTGCGGCGTTGACCGAAGGTGGCGACGTCACCGCAAAACTGTTCTCGATCCGCGCCGCCGGTCTGCTCCAGGACATGAAGGCCGACGATGCCGCGGCCTGCCTGTCGGGCCTGCTGATCGGCGGCGAGATCGCCTCGGCGAGGCGCCACCAGGCCGCGGGCGCCACATCGGTGGTGCTGATTGCCTCCGGCGCGCTTGCGGCGCTTTATCGGCAGGCGCTCGGCCTTGCCGGGCTTGGCGTGCGGACCGTCGACGCGGATGAGGCGGTGCGTGCCGGCCTGGTCGAGGCGGCGCGCGAAAACGGCATGATCGCCAGAACCGGAGTTGCCTGATGAACCAGACCGCTGCGTTCCCGAAGCTCAAGCGCGGGCTGGTCGCCATCCTGCGCGGCCTCAAGCCTGCCGAGGCGGTGGCGATCGGCCAGGCGGTCTTCGATGCCGGCATCGAGGCGATCGAGGTGCCGCTCAATTCACCCGATCCGTTCGCGTCCATCGCCGCCATCCTCAAGGCGCTGCCGCCGGCCGCGCTGGTCGGCGCCGGCACGGTGCTGACGCCGGCCGATGTCGATGGCTTGCACGAAGCCGGCGGCCGGCTGCTGGTCAGTCCCAATATCGATGCCGAGGTGATGGAACGCGCCATGCAATACGGCATGGTCACCATGCCCGGCGTGTTCACGCCCACGGAGGCCTTCCTGGCGATCCGGCTCGGCGCCTCGGCGCTGAAATTCTTCCCGGCAAGCGTGCTCGGCGCATCCGGTATTTCCGCCATCCGCGCGGTGCTGCCGGCTTCGACATTGGTCGGCGCGGTCGGCGGCGTCTCAGAGAAGGACTTTGCCGGCTACAAGGCGGCCGGCGTCACGGTTTTCGGGCTTGGTTCCAGCCTGTTCAAGCCGGGCATGAGCGTCGAAGACGTGGCCGCGCGGGCCCAGGCGGCGGTGACGGCCTGGGACGCGGTGTTCGGCGGAGACGCAGGATGAGCGAAGCGATCGTTTCGGTTTTTTCCGACCATGTCTGCCAGCTCGGCGAGGGGCCGAGCTACGACCCCGCCACAGACACGCTCTACTGGTTCGACATCGTCAAGGGCCATCTCCTGGAAAAGCGCCTGTCCGGCGGCGCGGCCCAGGTGCACGAGCTTGGCCGGATGGCCAGCGCTATCGCCATCATCGACGACAAGCGCCAGCTGATCGCCACCGAAACCGGGCTTTTTGTCCGCGACGTCGCCACCGGCAGGATGACGCTGCACACACCTGTCGAGGCCGACAATCCGGTCACCCGTTCCAACGATTCCCGCGTCCATCCCTGCGGCGCCCTTTGGACCGGCACGATGGGCAAGGGCGAGGAGAAGGGCGCCGGCGCGATCTACTGGTTCTTCAAGGGCGAATTGCGCAAGCTGTTCTCCGACATCACCGTGTCGAACTCGATCTGTTTTTCCGCGGACGGCGCGCTCGCTTATTACACCGACACCTCGACCGGCCTGTTGATGCGTGTTGCCTGCGATCCGGCGACCGGCCTACCGGAGGGCGAGCCGAAAGTGTTCGTTGATCACCGGTCGGCCAAGGGCTTCGTCGACGGCTCCGTGCTCGACCGCGACGGCATCCTGTGGAATGCCGTCTGGGGCGGCAAGGTGGTCAAGGGCTATGCGCCCGACGGCAAGCTGGTGCGCACGATCGCCATGCCGGTGACGCAGCCTTCCTGCCCGGCCTTTGTCGGCAAGAACGCCAGCCGGCTGGCGGTCACCTCGGCCTGGCACGGCAAGGACGAGAAGCAGCGTCAGCTTGACCCGCAGGCAGGCATGACCTTCCTCCTCGACATCGAGGTCAATGGCCGGTTCGAGCCGCGCGTGCTGATCGCCTAGGGCATCTCTATATTCAGGTGACGCCGGCCTTTTCGGCTCGGCCCGACTTGAGTCTCGGTACCCGATGCACCGCGTCTGACGGGATCATTCAGCCGGCTGTCACGCAGGCGTCCGGCCCGCGTCGGTTTCGCGAAAGCCTGGCGTCTTCGCCATGCGATGGTGTGGAATTGCACCATTGGGAATCATGTCATGTCCAGCCTAAGGCTGATCCTCGTCCACGAGCCGGAAAAGGCCTGCCTCGAGCGGCTCCTCGCCGATGGCCACCCGCCGGAGCGTGCCGCCGAAATCGCTTCTTACCTGGCGCAATCGACCGATCTCGCGCATGAGTTCGACGCCCTCGCTTCTGCCTTCAAACGACGCGATCTCGGCTTCGCGGCGGTGGAGCTGGACGATGCCGCCGATATGCTCGCCAAGGCCGACCCGGCGGCCACGCTGGTCTGGACGCTGACCGACGGCATCGCCTATTTCCGGGGCGGCGCGGCGCCTGCGCTTGCCAGGCTGAACGGCCTGAAGGCGATCGGCGCCGAGGATTCGCTGTTCGCGCTCTGCCAGGACAAGTTTCGCTCCGGCGCCGTGCTCGGCGCGCTCGGCCTGCCTGTGCCGCGGGCCGGCCTGGCGCGCAACGGACAATGGCTGGTCGAGCCGCCGGTTTCCGCCGCCGGCTGGTTCGTCAAGCCGAACCGGCTCGGCGCCAAGATCGGCATCTGGCCGGAGTCGCGCTGCGGCGATCTCGGCCACGCGCTGGAGCTTAGCCGGCGTGTTTTCGCCGCCTATCGCGACGACGTCGTCGTCCAGCCCTATGTCGCCGGCCGCAACGCGCGCGCCAGTTTCCTGGGTCTGACGCCGGACACCGGCGTCGAAGCGCTCGGCGTCGCCTTCGTCGAGTCCGGCGGCGATTTCCAGACCATGGAGGACAGCCTGGCGCTTTACGGCGAGACCGGCGAGGCGGCGAGGACAGCAGGGAAATACGCTGAGCCGCTGCTGCTTGCGGTCGCCGAAAGCCAGCCGGTCGCCGATGCAAAAGTCCGCGCGATCGCCGAACGGCTGATGAGCGGGCTCGGCCTGCGCGACGTGTTCTCCATCGATCTCCGCATCGAGCCCGACGACACCGTTCACCTCATAGAATTCGAAGTCTGCCCCGGCCTGCCCTGCTTCGATTTCCGCGCCTATTGCCGGTCGCAATGGAACCTGGAGCTCGCCGACGCCATGGCCGAAACCGCCGCCAGCCGGCTAATCGGGCCGAATCGTCGCGCCTAGAGCAATCCAACAAAAGTGTGTGCGGTTTTCCCCGCAAAAGCGCGTAGCGCTTTCCCTTGGGAATTGCGCAAAAACAAAGAGATAGAGCGGCTCGCCGCTTCCCGTGAAACGGTGAACTGCTCTAAGCGGCGCGACGGCAAATCCAACCTTACTCGGCGAAAATGGACGTCCGGCGGAATTATCCCTGCGGCATTCGCTCGAAGGTCTGCAACGATGGGTCGATCATGTCCCAGGCATGGCCGCGGATGGCATATGTGACCACCTGCGGATTGAACTGGCCGGGATCATCAAGGCTGGTCGCGTGGACCGCTATCAGGTCCGGCATCGCGACTTGCGTCAGGTAGACCGGCGTTCCACAGGTCGGGCAGAAGGCGTGGATCTTTTCGTTGCCGCTGTCGCCAGCCACCCGCCAGGTGTTCGCTTCGCCCGTTATCGTCACATCGGCTCGCCGGGGGAAGGTCAGATAGGAGCTGTGACCCGTGCCGCTTCGCTTCTGGCATTCGTGGCATTGGCAGTGGTTCTCGAAGATGGGTTCGCTGCTCGTTTCATAGCGGATCGCACCGCAGGCGCATCCGCCGGTGTAGCGTTTGGTCATTATCGTTTTCCCACAGTCGGATTTGCTGGTCAGGCCGATTTCGGCTTGGCGAAAATGTCGATGCCACTGCCGGTCTCCAGGAAGGATTTCATGCTGGACAGCACCGCCGGCCATCCCTGGCTGACGCCCTTCGCCATGCCGCTGCCGGCTTCGAGCTCGTCATGGCTGACGGTCAGCCGCACCATCGTGTCGTATTCCTCGATGGCGAACGTCACCCGGCTGTATTTCGACGCATCGTCGGCCTGCGAAGCGTTTGCCCAGGTCATCACGAGACGGGTCGGCGGCGAGATCTCGACGACCTTGCCGACCAGTTCGACGGTGCGCTCGTCATTGGCGCGGATATGTTCCCATTTCGATCCCGCCTTCCAGTCCGAGACGTTCTCGTGGCCCCAGTAACGCCGTGCGATGTCGGGCCTGGTTATGGCCTCGAACACTTTTTGCGGCGTCGAGCGGATGTAGGTCACGTAGACAAAGCTGGTCGTCTCTGCGGTCATTTGTCTTCTCCTTCGAGTTCCTGTTTCAGGTCATGCAGCAGGCTGAGCCGCTGGCGTTCGAATTTGCGCACCCAGCGCTCGTAGACCTCGTGCAGCGGCACGGGATTGATGAAATGCAGCTTCTCGCGGCCGCGTTTGACCGTGCTCACCAGATTGGCCGCCTCCAGCAGGTCGATGTGTTGGGTGGCGGATTGCCTGGCCATATCGAGATGTTCGCAAAGCTGGCCCAGCGTCTGCCCGTTCTTCTCGCACAGAAGATCAAGCAGCCTTCTGCGTGTCGGGTCGCCCAGCGCCTTGAAAACCTTGTCCGCGTCCATCGGGTTCACTCTGATGTGAAGCCATAATATGCAGGTAAATACCTGCATGTCAACCCGCGATCGGCCGGCATCAAAATTACCCCCGTGTAAGGGCTGTTCGGACGCGATTGCTAAAGGGATTATGCGTCAGCCATGTCGTGGCCGTTGTCGAACGACTGTGCCGGTTGTCGCTCAAAGACAACCGGGCGGGGCGCCGCCTGCTGGGCCAGGCTGCGGGATGTGAACCTCAGGACTCGTGCAAAGGCCGCGGCCGGCACTGATGCCGGCCGGGATAGCCTCAGACGCCCTCGACCAGCACGATCTCGCCGTCGGCGACCTTCTGGCGAATGGCGGCGGCGCGCTGGTATTCAGGTGAATGGTAGCAGTCATGCGCGGCGGCAAGCGTCTCGAACTCGATGACGACGTTGCGCGCGCGGCCGGCCCCTTCTGCCTTCTCATGCTCGCCGCCGCGCGCCAGGAATTTCGCGCCGAAGCGCTCGAAGGCCGGCTTGGCGGCGGCGACATAATCCTTGTAGCCTTCCGCGTCGCGCACATCGACGCGGGCGATCCAGTATCCCTTGGGCATCCTTCTTCTCCGAAGCCGTTCGTTGGAAATTATGCCGAGCGCATTTCGTCGAGGATGGCTTCAGCCGCCGCGCGTCTGTCCGCCGCGGCGACGATCGGGCGCCCGACGACCAGATGGCTGGAGCCGCTGCGGATGGCATCCGCCGGCGTCATCACGCGCTTCTGGTCGCCATGGTCGCTGCCGGCGGGGCGTATGCCTGGCGTTACCACCGCCATGTCGGGCCCGACGATGCGGCGCACCGCCTCTGTTTCCGCGGCCGAGCAGACGATGCCGCCCATGCCGGCATGCAGCGCCTGTTCCGCGCGCCGCAGCACCAGCGTGTGCGGGTCGTATTCGTAGCCCGCGTCGATCACGTCCTGTTCGTCCATCGAGGTCAGCACGGTGACGGCAAGCAGGCAAAGCTCGCTGCCTCTCGCCGCCTCGACCGCCGCCCGCATGGTCTTCGGGTAGGCATGCAGCGTCAGCATGGTCATGCCCATCTTGACGATGTTCTCGACCCCCTTGGCCACAGTGTTGTCGATGTCGAGCAGCTTCATGTCGAGAAAGATCTTCTTGCCCGCGCTGGCGAGCTCCCTGGCGAAATCGAGCCCGCCGGCGAAGGCGAGCTGGTAGCCGATCTTGTAGAAGGAGACGACGCCATCGAGTTCGCGTACCGCCTTCTCGGCCTCTTTCAAGCTCGGCACGTCGAGGCCGACGATCAGCCTTTCGCGCATTGTGTCGGTCTGCATGGCGTTGGCGATCACGGCTCGACCCGGGTCGACAGCATGCGCGAGGTTTCGATCAGCGTGCGGCATAGGTGCTCCATGGTTCGGTGCAGTCGTTCGTCCTTGAAACGCCCGTCCTCGTCGAAGGCGTTGCCGCCTTCCGGCACCGAGCATTCCGGCGTCACCACCTCCATCTGGCAACGCACCAGCACGGCGCGCAGATGATTGATGCAGCGTATCCCGGCGAAGTGTCCGCTGGAAGACGAACTAAGGCCGGCGACCTTGCCGGCAAACGGCCTCACCGCACGGCCGCCATCCCTGCGCACCCGGCTCACCCAGTCGATCGTGTTCTTGAGCAGCGGCGGAATGGAGCCGTTATACTCGGGCGTGGCGATCAGCAGCCCGTCATGGGCAATGATCATCCGGGCAAGTTTCAGGGCGTTTTCGGGAACGCCTTTTTCCTTCTCCAGATCCTCATCCATGATCGGCAAGGGATAGTCGCCAAGCGAGATGCGAGTGACCTCGGCGCCTTGCACCGCAAGTTCCTTCTGCGCCACGTCGGCGGTCCTGCCACTGAAGGCCCCGGCCCGGACCGAGCCGGCAAAGACGAGGATTTTTGGGATCACTGCCATTGGCCAACCTTGTTCCCGGACAGGTACAGCCAGAGCCCGCTCAAATCAATGCAGATCAGACAAAGCGTCATCCTCGGGCTTGCCCCGAGGATCTGCCAACGCATCCAAGTCAGACATTTTCGTCCCAATGCCCACCGCATCTGATACCGCTATGCGGCAGATCCTCGGGACAAGCCGCAGGATGACGACTTTCGAAGACATTCGCGGTCGGCTTCGCAATCCCTAATGCGCCTCGCGCCGGTAGATCCACAGCTGCGTCGGCGGGATGTTGCGGATGATGAAGTCGAAATGCTTGACCGTGTAGTCGCCGCGGCCGGGCGGGATCGGCGACATCGGGCCGTAGGTCAGCTGCACGATCGGGCGGCCGGCCGGAATGCGGTCGAGCAGGCTTTCGATATAGGCGATGCGCTGGGCGACCGGGAAGTTGAGCAGCGGCACGCCCGAGACCACCGAATCGAACATCATCCCGCTCTTGTCGCCAAGCGTGGCGTTGAGATTGAAGGCGTCGCCCTCAATGACGTTGACGCCGGGGTAGAGCCGGCGCAGATGGCGCACGAAGTCGGTGGAATATTCGACCGCGTAAAGGTTTTCAGGCCTCACGCCCTGGGCCAGGATGGCGCGGGTGATGACGCCGGTGCCGGGCCCGACCTCGAGCACCGGCAGACCGGACTTCGGGTCGACGATCGAAGCCATCTTGCGGGCGGTGATGGAGCTGGTCGGCACGATCGAGCCGACCGTCTTCGGCTTGTCGATCCAGCCCTTGAAGAACTTCAGCTCGTCATCGAACTTTTCGGCAAGCGCCTTCCGCAGTCCCGGACCACGTGTCATGCAAGCTCTCCTCAGCGCTCCCCTGAGAGCTACTTAACACCTAAGCCGCCCAAGGCAAGGCAGGGTCATGCCTATGTCGTGGATAAGATAGTTTTCGTCGCGTCTAAAAATGCGCGCCTACTGCGGTTTTCACGGCGCGTGTCGGCCGCCCGGCAGGTGAGGCGCAGCGCCGACACCGGCAAGGCAAGCCACACGCGCACAGGCCGTCGATCAACGCTCGCCGAACGACTCGAAAAAGTCCTTCATGCGGGCGAAAAAGCCGCTCGACTGGGGGGAATTGTCCTGTGAGGAGAGCTGTTCGAATTCCTCCAGCAGCTCGCGTTGGCGGCGCGACAGGTTCTGCGGCGTCTCGACCGCCGTCTGGATGTAGAGGTCGCCGACATTGGGCTGGCGCAGCACCGGCATGCCCTTGCCCTTGAGGCGGAACTGGCGGCCGTTCTGGGTGCCCTCCGGCACCTTCACCTTGGTCTGCGTTCCGTCCAGCGTCGTCACCTCGAACGAGCCGCCAAGGGCGGCAGTCGTCATCGAGATCGGCACCTTGCAGTAGAGGTCGGCGCCGTCGCGCTGGAAGAATTCGTGCGGCTTGACTGCGAGGAAGATGTAGAGGTCGCCCGACGGCCCGCCGCGCAAGCCGGCTTCGCCCTCATTGGCAAGCCGGATGCGGGTGCCGTCCTCGATGCCGGCTGGGATGTTGACCGACAGCGACCGCTCCTCGGTGACGCGGCCCTGGCCGGCGCATTTCGGGCACGGATCTTTGATCGTCTGGCCGCGGCCCTGGCATTGCGGGCAGGTGCGCTCGATGGAGAAGAAGCCTTGCGTGGCGCGCACCTTGCCGTGGCCGTTGCACATCGAGCACGTGACCGGCTGGGTTCCGGGCTTGGCGCCGGTTCCCGAACATTCCGAACAGGAGATCGAGGCCGGCACGCGGATCTGCGCGGTCTTGCCGGCAAACGCCTCTTCCAGTGAGATTTCCATGTTGTAGCGCAGGTCGGCGCCGCGCTCGCGGCCGCCGGAAGAGCGGCGCTGGCGGCCACCCATCATGTCGCCGAAAATGTCCTCGAAAATGTCGGCGAAGCCGCCGGCGCCGAAGCCGTGTGCGCCGCCGTTCATGCCGCCCTGCTCGAAGGCCGCGTGACCGAAACGGTCATAGGCCGCGCGCTTCTGCGGATCCTTCAGCGTCTCGTAGGCTTCGTTGATTTCCTTGAACTTGTGCTCGCAGGCATGGTCGCCCGGATTGCGGTCGGGGTGGAACTGCATGGCGAGCTTGCGGAAAGCGCTCTTCAGTTCCTTGTCGTCGGCACCCTTGTGCACGCCCAGCGTTTCGTAGAAATCAGCTTTCATTTTTTCCCGCTGTCCGGATGCTCAACGTCTTCATGCAGTGTTGCGTCGTTTGCCGGCACGTTGCCACGATTTAGGATCGGCGCAGCCCGGATGCTAGGGCCGGTGCGGAGCTGTTCGTGCTTTTCGACGATTTTTTCCGCACTTTTTCTGCCAGGGTTGCAAAAAAGCCCGGCTTTGCGCCGGGCTTTCCGCTTTATCTTGCCGTCAGCCGGTTCAGGCCGACTTCTTCTTGTCGTCGTCCTCGTCGATTTCCTCGAAATCGGCATCGACCACATCCGAGTCCTTGGCGGCGTCCGCCTTGGCATCGGCTTCCGCCGCTTCCTTCTGCGAGGCCTCGTACATGGCCTGGCCGAGCTTCATCGAAGCCTCCGCGAGCGCTTGGCTCTTGGCTTCGATTTCCGCTGCGTCGTCACCCTCGGTAGCGGTCTTCAGCGCCGCGATCGCGTCCGATATCGCCGTGCGGTCGGCTTCCGAGACCTTGTCGCCATATTCCTTCAGCGACTTCTCCGAGGAATGCACCAGCGCCTCGGCCTGGTTGCGGGCCTCGACCAGCGCGCGCCGCTTCTTGTCGGCGTCGGCATTGGCTTCGGCATCCTTCACCATCTTCTCGATGTCGGCGTCCGAAAGGCCACCCGAGGCCTGGATGCGGATCTGGTGCTCCTTGCCGGTGCCCTTGTCCTTGGCCGAAACATTGACGATGCCGTTGGCGTCGATGTCGAAGGTGACCTCGATCTGCGGCACGCCGCGCGGGGCCGGCGGAATGCCGACCAGGTCGAACTGGCCGAGCGCCTTGTTGTCGGCGGCCATTTCGCGCTCGCCCTGGAAGACCCGGATGGTCACGGCCGACTGCGAATCCTCAGCCGTCGAGAACACCTGGCTCTTCTTCGTCGGGATCGTCGTGTTGCGCTCGATCAGCCGGGTGAACACGCCGCCCAGCGTCTCGATGCCGAGCGACAGCGGGGTCACGTCGAGCAGCAGCACGTCCTTGACATCGCCCTGCAGCACGCCGGCCTGGATGGCGGCGCCGAGTGCGACGACCTCATCGGGGTTGACGCCCTTGTGCGGCTCCTTGCCGAAGAACTGCTTCACGATCTCCTGGATCTTGGGCATGCGGGTCATGCCGCCGACCAGCACCACTTCGTCGATCTCGCCAGCCTTCAGGCCGGCATCCTTGAGCGCCGCCTTGCACGGATCGATGGTGCGCTGGACGAGGTCTTCGACCAGGCTTTCGAACTTGGCGCGCGTCAGCTTCAGCGTCAGGTGCTTGGGCCCGGTGGCGTCGGCGGTGATGAAGGGCAGGTTGATCTCGGTCTGCGTCGTCGACGACAGCTCGATCTTGGCCTTCTCGGCAGCCTCCTTGAGGCGCTGCAAGGCAAGCTTGTCGTTCTTCAGGTCGATGCCCTGTTCCTTCTTGAACTCGGCCGCCAGATATTCGACCAGGCGCATGTCGAAATCCTCGCCGCCGAGGAAGGTGTCGCCATTGGTCGACTTCACCTCGAACACGCCGTCACCGATCTCGAGCACCGAAATGTCGAACGTGCCGCCGCCAAGGTCATAGACGGCGATGGTCTTGCCGTCCTTCTTGTCGAGGCCGTAGGCGAGGGCAGCCGCGGTCGGCTCGTTGATGATGCGCAGCACTTCGAGGCCGGCGATCTTGCCGGCGTCCTTGGTCGCCTGGCGCTGGGCGTCATTGAAATAGGCGGGAACGGTGATGACCGCCTTCTCGACCTTCTCGCCGAGATAGGCTTCCGCCGTTTCCTTCATCTTCTGCAGGATCATGGCCGAGATCTGGCTGGGCGACTGCTTCTTGCCGCCGGCCTCGACCCAGGCATCGCCATTGTCGCCCTTGACGATCTTGTAGGGGACAAGCTTCTTGTCCTTTTCCGTCACCGGATCGTCATAGCGGCGGCCGATCAGGCGCTTGACCGCGAAGATGGTGTTTTCAGGATTGGTGACCGCCTGGCGCTTGGCCGGCTGGCCGACGAGACGTTCGCCGTCGCCCGAGATGGCGACGATGGAAGGCGTCGTGCGCGCGCCTTCCGCATTCTCGATCACCTTCGGCTCCTTGCCGTCCATGATGGCGATGCAGGAGTTGGTGGTGCCGAGATCGATACCGATTACTTTTGCCATTTTTCTAGTCTCTCCGCTAAGCAGGCTCTCAGGACCCGTAAGGCGTTCCGACGAAAGCCCCTGTTCACAAGAAATCCCGTTCGGCAACCGCTGTTGCGGCGCTGGACGGCTTGGCGCGTATATAAGAACAGGCGGCATCGGGCGCAAGCATTCTGCGCAAGGCTTCCACCATCCTCGACAGCGGATGGCGAAACGGCCCGATTACGCCTGCGCCCGAGGCATCGCGTCCGCCCGCTTCGCGGCGTCTGAAAGAATAGCCGGGCCCCACAGTGAACCTTTCCGCCTCCGCGTGCGACTGACGCTCAGGCGCCGCATGATGCGGCCACGGGAAAGGGAGCCACCATGACCAGCACCCCAGGGACGCCATGGCCTCCCCGACCAACAGGAGCTCGGCGCGACCATCGTCTTCGCGACAGGGTCGATGCGCTTGGCTTTCCGCTGGTTCCGTTGACCCTGCACAGGAGCAGGCGTATCGTAATTATGAGGAAAGCAGACAATTCGATCGGGGACGAACGTGCTGGAACGCCGCGCCTTGCGCTGGTTTGCGCGGCAGGATCGGTTGGTTCTCCGTTAGACTTCGGGGGGAGTTCCATGTCTCGCGATCACCGCCGGTTCGCGCCCTCTCGTGCCGGCCGTTTGGGCGGCGTGGCGAAGGCCGCCAGCGCCTTTCTTGTCCTGGCGCTGATCGCCGGCCTGTGGCTTGGCGGCCCCGCGCGGGCGCAGGAAACCCGGATCATCTATCCCGGCTCGATGGCGGTCACCGGATTTTCCGGCACCGTCATTCCCGATTTCGACTCTTCAGATTCCGAAAAGGGGGGCCTGCCGCCCGGCGTCGATCCGATTGACGAGACCTTCATCGACACGGCGCGCGCCACCTTGCGCGTTTTCGACGTTTCAAGCCTGGGCGGGCCGGCCTCCGGCCAGCTCGTCTACACGCCGCCGCCTTTCGAGGTGACATCAGGCCAGATCGGCCAGGTGTTCGGCCTCACCTATGATGACGGCATGCGCGGTGGCGTCCCGTCAGGCATTCCCAATCTCTATGCCGGCGCCACCTCGCTGCACGGCATCCGCATCGTCACGCCTGACGCCGACGATGACGGGCGTCCGGAGCGGCAGCGCCGCGGCATGGCAGGCGCTGCCTTCATGGAGGGCCAGTTCGGCACCGAGAACGGCGGCGGGCCGGGCACCATCTGGAAGGTCGACGGCATCACCGGCCAGGTCGCCAAATTCGCCGACATCGACACCAACAGCGGGCCCGGCATCGGAAATCTCACCTTCGACCCCATCCACCACCAGGTCTTCGCCTCCGACCTCGATACCGGTCTGATCCATCGCATCGACCCCAATGGCGCGCTGGTCGACACGTTCGACCATGGCGTCGCCGGGCGCCCGGCGCATGGCCTGGCTCCGGTCGCCGACGATGGCGCCGTCATGGACATACAGGGCGCGGCCTTCGACACGGAAGACCCCGAGACCTGGGGCTACACCCAGGACGAGCGCCGTGTCTGGGCCGTCGCCTATCATGGCGGCCGGCTCTATTATTCCGTCGGCGAGAAGGCCGAGATCTGGTCGGTGGGCATTGCCCGCGATGGCCGCTTCGCCGGCGATCCCCGTTGGGAGCTGACGGTCAAGGCCGACAAGGACTACGCCGTCACCGACATCGCCTTCGACGATAGCGGCTTCATGTACCTGGCCCAGCGCGGCCCGGTCGAGAACCGCTACGACTACAGCCAGCTCGCCGATTCCGGCAAGGGCGAGGTCATCCGCTACTTCAGCGAAAACCCGGACGATCCGGCAACGGAGTCGGTCTGGGTGGAAGCGCCGCAGGAATATGCCGTCGGCTTCCCGCAAGGTTTCAGGCAGTCGGCCGGCGGGCTGGACCTGCAATATGGCTACGACGCCGAGGGCGATCTCGACACGTCGGCCTGCACCCGGACGCTGGTCAACACCGGCGATAAATTGCGCGACAATCCGGCTCTTGCCGAGCGGCTCGCCGCTGGCGGGCCGCTCGCCGTGCATGGCGTGCAGATCACGCCCAGGGAGCTGGTCAAGCCGGCCAATGTGCCGCCTTTCGGCTCCCGGTTCGTCGACTTCGACGGCTATTTCGAGGACCCGGAAGTGGAAGGCCATGTCGGCGACGTCGCCGTCTGGCATCCCTGCGAGGGCCGCGCCGGCTATTATGAGGAAATCCCGGGCGGCTATCTGCCACCGTTCTATCCGCCGGACTTCCAACCGCCCGGCAACCTGCCCCCTTGTCTCGATGTCGACGATGTCAGGTATTTCTGCACACCGCGCGGGCTCGAGGCGGACCTTTATCTCCATGACCATGCCGGCCTCGGGGGCGATTCGATCAAAGCCCAATCCAGGACGCCAGGCGTCGGGGTGACCTCGCCCATGTCGCATGTGCCTGGCAAGCCATACACGATCGGCATCACCGGCCACGATCCGGGCGACACGGTCGATGTCGGACTCTGCTTCTACAGGAAGTCCGACAAGGACAAGGGCGGCTACTACCCTTGCTGCAAGATGACCTTGCCGCTCAGAACGCCAGCCGTCAGCTGCGACCGTTGAGGAGGGGACGATGAACAATCTCGCACTCTCCCTGCTTGGCGTCGCCGACAAGGCAACGGTCAAGAACACGAGGCGCCTGTCTTTTGCCAGGCGCGCTGCGCGCTGGCTGGTGGCGGCCGGTATCGCGGTCGCCATGCTGCCGGCGCTGCCGGCACTTGCCGAAGACACGGCTCCGGCCAAGACCGTCCAGGCCGCCAGCCCGGATAAGGAATTCAAGCTCGACAATCTGCGCATCATCAATCCGGAGCCCGGACGAGCCGTGCCGTTCTTCACCAAGACCGGCGGCCAGCGAAGCTGCGACTATGTCTTCTACACGTTGAGCTTCGGCCTGCGCGGCGCCCCGCAAGCCTTCTCCAGTCCGGGGCTGTCGGCTTCGCTGCAGAGGGCCCGGCTCGACTTCAAGGACCAGCTCCCGCATGGCTTGCAAATCGTCGACATGCAGGTCTCCGGTGACGGCACCGATGCGTCGGGCGGACCTCTGCCTGGCGCCGTCATCAGCAATTCGGCCGGCCCCAACGACACGGCAACGGTTTCGGATTTCCGGATTTCCGCTTCCGATCTCGACGGCTCGGGCGCACCGGGCGAACGCGTCATCACTTTCCGTATCACCGCCAGGATCGACCACGCGGCGTTCCCCGCGCCGGCGACGGTCGACAATCAGGGCCTGGTCAAAGTCACCGTCGGCACCGGCACGGGAACCATCATTCCCTCACAGGATCCGGGCAAGCCGGACGACGGCAATTTTCTCACCGGCGAAAAGACCTCGATGCGGATCGACCTGACCAAGTGCAATCCGCCGCCACCGCCGCCTCCGGGCAAGGAATGCTTCAAGGTGGAGCGCGGCACGGTCGACTGCGTGCCCGGCGGCGGCGCGTTCATCTACCATATGCCTGTCGGTCCCGAGATGGGCGGCAAGTGGGTGCAGCTTTCGACCGCCACGCCAGGCATCACCATCGTCCCCGACACACAGAAGGTGCCGGCCGGCGGCGGTGTGCTGAACTGGAAGATCGTCGGCGCCTCGCCCGGCGACGTCATCCACCTCGTCGTCACCGGCATCGAGATCTATGCCGGGCCGAAAGAGGGTTGGGGGCTCTGCTGCACGCAGACCATCGACATCGTCATCCCGCGCGACCAGAGATGTCCGCCCAAGGACAGGGAACCGGACCTGAAGGTCGAGAAACGCGCCGATGTCACGCGCTGCACCATGGGCGGCGGCTGCGACTTCAGCATCCGGGTCACCAATGTCGGCGACGCGCCCTATAACGGCAAGATCGTGCTCGACGAGGTGACGCTGCCGGCGGGCTCGACGCTCGATTCGGGACCCAATCCGCCCTGGATCTGTGTGCCCGGCGCCACCCCGATGACGTGCACCCATCCGGTGACCACGCTCAATCCGGGGGCTTTCATCGACCTGGAGTTCGGCTTCAAGCCGGCTGGCGGCTGGCAAGGCAGCAGCTTGCGCAACTGTGCCGCCTATAACTATGCCGCCAGCGGCAAGCCGCTGTTCGGCAGCCAGGCCAACGACCGTGGCTGCGCCTCGATCCCGATCTGCCGGCGTGGCGATCGCGATCGCGACTGCCGGCCGCCGGTCGAGAAGAAGGCCGACCTGATCCTGAAAAAGCGTGCCCGCGCGGAAGCCTGCACCGCCGATGGCGTGTGCAGCTTCGTCATCGACATCATCAACAACGGCACCTCGACCTATAACGGGCCGCTGACCGTGGTCGACACCTATCCCGGGGGCGCGCCGGCCTCCTCGACCTTTGGCCCGAGCCCACCCTGGACATGCGGTCCGAACGGCCCCGGCCAGTTCCGTTGCGACAATGCCGGCGTCTCGCTGCCGCCGGGCGCTTTGACGGCGATCGTCGTCAAGGCGGTGGTGCCGGCCGGCTACCGGTCGGACACGGTCGAGAATTGCGCTGAGGTGAAACCGATCCCCGGCGAAACCGACTTCACCAATAACCGGGCCTGCGCCAAGCAACGCATCCCTCGTCCCAATGGCGGCCAGCCTGTCCTGCGTATCACCAAGACATGCGGCGGTTCGCTGGCGGGTGCCGCTTTCGTCTCCTGCCGCATCACCGCCAGCAATGCCGGCACGGCTGCCCCCACCGGTCCGGTGCGGGTCAACGATGCCGCCACTTTGGTGTCGGGCGGCGCGCCCGTCCAGATCCAGACCGTCACATCAGACGGCGCGGAATGGGCGTGCGGGCCGGTTCCAGCCGACACGCTGGCGTGCCAGATTCCCGGCGCCGTCATGACGCCGGGAACCAGCAGGCACTTCGACGTGACGGTTTCGGCCAACGGCGAGTTCGAGAATTGCGCGCGGGGCTCCTACGGCCCGGCGCAGGGCGAGGATGTCGTCCATCCGGTCGGCCGGGCCTGCGCCAAGGGCGGCGGGGTCTCGTCCATCCGCGTCGAGAAGACCGGCGACCGCGAGTGCCGGCCCGGAGAACCCTGCTCGTTCGAGATCACCATCACCAACGACGGCCCGGCGGAATTTTCCGGCCCGGTCCGCATCGGCGATGCGATCGGCGTCGAAGGCCTCGGCCGGCTGGAAGGCGTCGCGATCACCTCGATCGAGCCGCCCTTCGGCTGCTCGCCGGAACCGGCGGCCTTGCCTGCGTCCTGCATCGCCGACCTGACGCTTGGCGCCGGCGAAAGCCGTGTCCACAAGGTTACCGTGGTCATCCCCGACGACAGCCGCCTGGCCAATCTGCAAGGCAGCGTCAACGGCCAGAACTGCGTCGGCGTGCTCTCTCCCGACACGCGGGTGCAGGGCGGCGGAGATGTGCTTTCCCGCGACCAGGCCAATACCCAGGGCAATCGCGACAAGGCCTATGCCTGCCATCCCTTCGCCATCAGCCATGAGACGAAGAAGGAATGCTCGGCAGGCTTCGTCATGAACGACGCCGGCCGGTGCGTCTGCCCGCAAGGCACCACCTATCGCAACGGCCAGTGCTCGTCCGGCGGCGTCATCATCCCGCCGAAGGAGCCAAAGCGTTGCGTGCTGCTCGAGGGCCAGGTCCGCACAGAGGATGGACGCTGCGTCTGTCCGCGCGGGACCGAGCTGGAGAATGGCGCCTGCGTCAAGACATCCAGGCCGGGCTGCGCGATACCGGGATCGGTGCCGACATCGGACGGCGATGGCTGCACCTGCCCCAAGGGCACGCATCTCGATCGGGATGCCAACGCCTGCGTACGCGACAGGCCGAAGCCCGAGCAATGCACCATCCGTGGTCAGGTCCACGGCGCGGACGGCGACTGCGTCTGCCCACGAGGGACGGAACTGCGCAAGGGAGCCTGCCGGGCTCTCCAGCCGGAGCCTGAGCAATGCACCATCCGCGGCCAGGTCCACGACGCCAATGGCGACTGCGTCTGCCCGAGGGGGACCGAGCTGCGCAATGGAGTGTGCCGGCGCAAGCAGCCCGATGTGGAGCAGTGCGACATTCGCGGCCAGATCCACAACAAGCGCGGCGAGTGTGTCTGTCCGCGTGGAACCCGGGTGATCGACGGCGCATGCCGCCGGTCCAGGCAAGAGAGCGAATGCGCGCCGGGCTCGCAAATGGTCAACGGCCAGTGCCAGCCGATCTTCAGGCGGCGTTGCCCGGAAGGCATGATCGGCCGTTATCCAAACTGCAGGCCGGTGCGCGGGCAGCCCTCGCTGGAACTCAACCCGGGCATGCTGCTGCAGCAGGTTCTGCCACGGCGCAGGCCGCAGTCCGAACAGCAGCAGGATACGGCTCCAAACAGAATCCTGAATCTCCAGCAGCAGTAACCATCGCCTGAAGGCACATCGGAAGCCCCGCCGGAGCAATCCGGCGGGGTTCTTCGTGGCCGGGCAGGCTGAAGCTGCAACACGAAGAGGACGCCGCACTACCCCAGCTGTGGAACCGCCAAGCTCGCACCCTCGACAAGTCAGCGGCTGCGCTTTAGGCAGTGATCAGATGAAAAAGGCGCTCGGAAAGGCCCCGTCATCATGACGAAAAAAACCTTGATCGCACCTTCGGTGCTGGCTTCGGACTTTTCGAAGCTGGGCGACGAGGTCGAAGCCGTCACGGCAGCCGGCGCCGACTGGATCCATCTCGATGTGATGGACGGCCATTTTGTCCCCAACATCACCTTCGGCCCGCCGGTGATCAAGGCGATCCGCGATCGCACCAAGGCTTTCTTCGACTGCCATTTGATGATTGCGCCGGCCGATCCCTATCTGGCCGCCTTCGCCGAGGCCGGTTGCGACGGCATGACGGTGCATGCCGAGGCCGGGCCGCATCTCGACCGCTCGTTGCAGACGATCAGGAATCTCGGCAAGAAGGCCGGCGTTTCGCTCAATCCGGCAACGCCGGAAAGTGCGATCGAATACGTGCTCGACAGGCTCGACCTGATCCTGATCATGACCGTCAACCCGGGTTTCGGGGGCCAGGCCTTCATTCCGGCAATCGTCGACAAGGTGAGGCGGGTCAAGGCGCTGATCGGCGGCCGGCCGATCCGCATCGAGATCGACGGCGGCGTGTCGCCCGAAACCGCGCCGCTGGTGACCGCCGCCGGCGCCGATGTGCTGGTGGCCGGCGCCGCCATCTTCAAGGGCGGCAGCGTGGAAGCGTACCGGGCAAATATAGAGGCGATCAGGACGGCGGCCGACAAGGCAGCCGGCTAAAAGCACCGCACAAGAACCGATGGAGGCCAGGATCTCCCCACGTGGTCAACCCCGGGGGCCTGCACTGCGCGCTTCGCTGCGGCTGGCCCCGCGACAAAAGCCATGGGCAGGATAAAAGGCCTGATTCGGTCCCACTGTTCGGTGTCTTTTGCGCGCGACGGAAAAGAGGTTCGCGCGGAGGCACGGAAGAACAGGTGATCCTGCATATAAACACGTTAAATTTCCGCCGGTTGTAGCCGAACACGATTTCGTTCGACCAGATATAGGATCGTGCATATTTCTTTGTTCTAAAGTACAATGACGCGATCTCCCGCTTGAGCGCGTCGAGGCGCGCGCGGAAGGGTACGTGTACGGAAAGGGAACTGTTTCTCGGACTCGAATTGCCCAGGACCAGATTTGGGGACAAGGAGCCGATTTTGACATACGCAGCTGCCAATCTGAATGACGACGGCACAGGCTCGAAGAGTACGCTCGCCAGCACTGTCTATCATCAACTCCGTGCCGATCTTCTGCGGGGCGCCTTTGAAACCGAGAGCAAGCTGCGGGTTGAGTGGGTTGTTTCCAAATATGGCGCCGGCGCTTCCCCGGTTCGTGAGGCTCTCAATCGCCTGGCTTCGGAAGGGCTTCTCGGTCGGCATGACCAGCGAGGCTTCTTCATCATGCCGGTCAGCGCGGCAGAGCTCGAGGAATTGACACGTACCCGTTGCTGGCTCGAGGAACGGGCGCTTCGCGAATCCATCGCCCACCGCACCGCCGAATGGGAAGAACAGCTGGTTCTGGCGTTGCATCGGTTGGGGCGCACCTCACGTCTCATGCCAACGGATCTGTCGTCGCTCAATCCGGACTGGGAGAGACTGCACCGCACTTTCCACCGTGCGCTGATCTCGGCCTGCCGGTCGCGATGGCTGGTGGGGTTTTGCGACCAGCTTTCCGATCACGCCTACCGCTACCGGCGAATGGCCAGTAACGGCGAAGGCGTCCAGCGCGACGATTTTGCGGAGCACCGCCTGATCGCGGAAAATGCGCTGGACGGTAATGCCGACGCCGCGGTCGAAGCCCTGCTCAATCACTATCGCCTGACGGCAGCGATGTGCATGGAGCGCTTCAAGCAGGTCGAAGCATCAGAGCCGGCCAGCGCCAGGGCCGAGCGCACGCCACGGTAGCGCCGCATCGCGCCCCAGCCTTTTACCGCCAAAGCCTTCCGCTTTCGCCCGGCGGCATGGTCATGGCGGCCGCGTGGAGCCGCCCTTGCGGGCTTGACGGGTCGGCAAGAACCGCCAACAGTCTGGCGCCGCGCAAAGCGGCCGACCCGGAAGACAGGCCCGGCTCCGTCCGATGCATGCCTTTCTCCGCCAGACGCAGGAAGACCTCATGAGCAATCATCTGTTCGACATTTTCCGGTCCCGGATGCCGAAGCCCGGACGCCTGTTGATGCGGACGGATGACGGCCGCGTGCTGACCTATGGCGACATGCTGGCGCGCTCGGCGCAACTGGCGCACGCGCTTTTGCAACTCGGCGTAGAGCCCGGCGACCGGGTCGCGGTGCAGGTCGAGAAGAGCCCGGAAGCCATGCTGTTGTACCTCGCCTGCCTGCGCGCCGGCGCCGTCTTCCTGCCGCTCAACACCGCCTATACGCTGGCCGAACTCGCCTATTTCTTCGGCGACGCCGAGCCCCGGCTGGTCGTCTGCGATCCGGCACGGGTAGCCGACATCGACGCCCTGGCGCAAAAATGCGGAGCTCTTGCCGTCACCCTCGACGGCAAGGGGCAAGGATCGCTGGCGGACCAGGCGTCGCGGCAATCGCCCGACTTCCACGACGTCGCGCGCGGTCCCGACGATCTTGCGGCGATCCTCTACACGTCGGGAACGACCGGCCGCTCGAAAGGGGCCATGCTCAGCCACGAGAACCTCGCCTCGAATGCGCGCGTGCTGGTCGACTATTGGCGCTTCACATCGGACGATGTGCTGATCCACGCACTGCCCATCTTCCACACCCATGGGCTGTTCGTCGCCACCAACGTCATCCTGATGGCCGGCGCCTCGATGCTGTTCGAGCAGAAATTCGACGCAGGGCGCATCGTCTCGCTCTTGCCGGACGCCACGGCGCTGATGGGCGTGCCGACCTTCTATGTCCGGCTCTTGCAGCAGGACGGGTTGACCCGCGAGGCGGCAAGAAACATCCGCCTGTTCGTTTCCGGCTCCGCGCCGCTGCTGGCCGAGACGCACAGGGCCTGGCGCGAGCGCACAGGCCACGCCATTCTCGAGCGCTACGGCATGACCGAGACCAACATGAACACCTCGAACCCCTATGATGGCGAGCGCCGCGCCGGCACCGTCGGCTTTCCCTTGCCTGGCGTGTCGTTGCGCATCGCCGACCCCGACACTGGCAGGCCGCTTGCCCGGGGTGAGGTCGGCATGATCGAGGTCAAGGGCCCGAACGTCTTCTCCGGCTACTGGCGCATGCCGGAAAAGACCAAAGCGGAATTCCGCGCCGACGGCTTCTTCATCACGGGCGATCTCGGCATGATCGACCCCGACGGTTATGTCCACATCGTCGGCCGCGGCAAGGACCTGATCATCTCGGGCGGCTACAACATCTATCCCAAGGAGCTCGAGAGCGAGATCGACGCGCTTGACGGCGTCCTGGAAAGTGCCGTCATCGGCGTTGCCCATCCCGATTTCGGCGAAGGCGTAACGGCCGTCGTGGTTCGCTCGCCGGCTTCGACCGTCACCGCTGCCGAGATACTCAATGCCATTGCCGCGCGCGTGGCGAAATACAAGCATCCCAAGCGCGTGGTCTTCGTCGACGAATTGCCGCGCAACACCATGGGCAAGGTGCAAAAGAATCTGCTGCGCGATACCTACAAGGATCTTTTTTCCATAAGCAGTCCCGCCAGCTAAGTCGATCCAGGCAAGGATACCTCATCCCGCTTGTTTGGACGGGGAGCATCGCGAACAGTTTCGTGCGATCGCCTGGGCACTATCGGGGGAACAAGAGACCGACGACATGCTCGGCCAGCGCCAGGCTTGCCGTCAGGCCCGGGCTCTCTATGCCGAACAGGTTGACGATCCGGCCCGCGCCGTGGTCGGCCGGACCCTGCACCATGAAGTCGGCCGCCGGCTGGTTCGGGCCCGACAGTTTCGGCCTGATCCCGGCATAGGCCGGCAGCAGGGCGCCGTCCCTCAGATCCGGCCAATAGCGCCGGATCTCGTCATAGAAGACCGCGCTGCGGCCGGGATCCACCGTATAGTCCGCCTGGCCGATCCATTCGACGTCTGGGCCGAAGCGGGCGCTGCCGCCGAGATCGAGGGTCAGATGCACGCCCAGGCCGCCATTGACCGGCACTGGATAGATCAGCCGCGAGAATGGCGAGCGGCCCGAAAGCGAAAAGTAGTTGCCGCGCGCCAGCCAGAGCGGCGGCACGAGCTCTTGCGGGAACCCTTCGATGCGGCCGGCCAGCGCCTGCGCGTCGAGCCCTGCGGCGTTGACGAAAGCGCCGGCTTTCAACGCGAACGTCTCGCCGTCGCCATCGCGCGTGGTGATACGAATCCCGTCGGCCTCGACCGTCGCCGCTGCGACGGCGGTCAGGAAGGCGAACGACGCACCGGCCGCCTCCGCGTCGCCGCGCAGCGACAGCATCAGCCCCTGGCTGTCGACGATGCCCGTCGACGGCGACAGCAGCGCCCCGGCGCAGCTCAGCGCCGGTTCGAGGCTTTCTGCTTGCGCGGCGGTCAGCAAGTCGAGGTCGTCGACGCCGCATTGTTCCGCATTGGCCCGGATTGCATTGAGCCGAGGCAGCTGGCCCGGTCCGACGGCGACGATCAGCTTGCCGGTGCGTCGATGGCCGATGCCACGCTCGCGGCAATAGGCATAGAGCCGTTCGCGTCCTTCGACGCAGAAACGCGTCTTCAGGCTTCCGGGCGCGTAATAGAGCCCGGCATGAACGACTTCCGAATTGCGCGAGCTGGTGACGGTGCCGATCGAGGCGGCCTTTTCGATAACCAGCACTTCGCGGCCCGACAAGGCGAGCGCCCTGGCAATGGCGAGCCCGACGACGCCGGCTCCGGCGACGACGCAATCGACGTCAGGCATTGCCGGCTTTCACCGTTGCCCGCCGGCGCTGGTCGAAAAAACCTTGTCGCCGCCGATCCAGACCCTTTTGATGTCGAGATCGTCCGAAAGCGCAACGATGTCGGCGGCGGTGCCCTTGGCGAAGCGGCCGAGCCGGTGCGACTGGCCGATCGCCTGCGCCGGATAGAGAGACGCCATGCGCAAGGCCTCGGAAAGCTCCACGCCCACGCTGCGATGAGTGAAGCGCACAGCCGAGATCATGTCGAGATCCGCGCCGGCCAGCGTTCCATCGGCAAGCCGCAGGCTGCCGTCCTTGCGGTAGATGGTGCGGCCGTTGAGCGTGAAGGAGGTCATGTCGGTGCCGATCGTCGCCATGGCGTCGGTGACCAGCACGATCCTGCCCGGCCCCTGTTTGGCCCGCAGCGCTATTGCGATGGTGGCGGGATCGACATGGATGCCGTCGGCGATCAGTCCCGCGGACAGGCTGCCGACGTCGATGGCGGCGCCCGCCAGTCCCGGCTCCCGATTGCCGATCTGGCTCATGGCGTTGAACAGATGCGTGACCACGCTGGCGCCGGCCTCGGCGAAGGCTTTGGCCGTGGCGTAGCCGGTGTCGGAATGGCCGAGGCTGACGATGATGCCGGCCTTGGCCAAGGCGGCCACACGGGCCGCCTCGACGGATTCGGGTGCGATCGTGGTGAGCAGCACCGGGAGCTTGCCTCGCGCCGCGATCAGCATCGCCTCGTCCTTGTCCGTCATCGGCCGGATCAGCGCCGGGTCATGCGCGCCCTTGCGGGCGATCGACAGATGCGGACCTTCCAGATGCAGTCCGAGGAACCCCGGCACTTTCCGCAGTGCCGACGCCTCGCCGGCGGCGATCGCCGCGGTGGTGATATCCGCTGTATCGGTGATCAGCGTCGGCAGCAGTGCGGTGGTGCCAAACGGCGCATGCGCCCGGCAGATGGTCTCGATCGAGGCGACATCGGGATGATCGTTGAGCATGACGCCGCCGCCGCCATTGACCTGGATGTCGACGAAGCCCGGCGCCAGCATGCCGCCGCCGGTGTCGACGCGGCGCATATCCGCGGCAAGCGCGCCGGTGGGCAGGATGGCCTCGATCAGACCGTCGCGCACGACGAGGGCATGACCGTGATGCCAGTCGTCGCCGTCGAAGATACGGGCGCCAGTCAGGGCGAAACGGTCGCTCATACGGTCTCCGTCACCTTGCGAAGGTTGCGCGGCGTATCCGGATCGAGGCCGCGGTGGCGCGCAAGGGCCTCGACGAACACGTAGAAGGAGACGATCAGCGTCAGCGGATCGGTCAGTGGATGGCCGGTGGCGACATGCGGCAGGCGTGTGGCCTTGTTCGCCAGCATCGAGGTGACGAAGACCGGCGCCCCCTTGGCCGCCAGGCTGTCGGCGGCTTCGGCCACGGACGGTTCGGATGCGTCGCGCGCGGCCAGGGCCAGCACCGGAAAATCGGGGCCGATCAGCGCCAGCGGGCCATGCATGACTTCGGCAGCACTGTAGGCCTCGGCATGCATGCCGCAGGTTTCCTTGAATTTCAGCGCCGCTTCGTTAGCCATCGCCGCGGATGGGCCGCGGCCGAGGATGAACAGCGACTTCTGCTTTTCGATCGTTTCGACGAGCACGCTCATCCAGTCACAGGCGATCGCCTTGCCGAAATGCTCGGGCAAGCGGGCAAGCGCCTTGAGAAGCGCTTCGTCGCCGGTGGAATGCGCCATCAGAGCAAGGCCGGCGACAGCGGAATTGACGAAGGTCTTGGTCGCCGCGACGCTGCGCTCGGGCCCGGCCAGGATGTCGATCGCATGGTCCGAGGCGCGCGCCAGCGGTGAATCGGCGGTGTTGGTGACGGCGATGGTCAGCGCGCCACCTGCCCGTGCGGTTTCGGCCATGGCGACGATGTCGGGGCTCTTGCCCGACTGCGAGATGGCCAGGCAGGCGGAGCCGCCGAGCCTGAGCTTGCGGCCATAGATCGAAGCGATGGAAGGGCCGACCGAAGCCACCGCAAGACCGGCGGTGAGTTCGACCGCGTATTTCATGAAAGTAGCGGCATGGTCGGACGAGCCGCGCGCCACGGTGACGACGAAATGCGGGTCGCGCTCGCGAATGCCGCGGCCGGCCTCGGAAAGTACGGCACCGGAACCGTCGAGCAGGCGGGCGACGGCTTGCGGGATCTCCTCGATCTCGCGCCGCATATGGGTCGGCTCCGTCGATTTGTTCGGCTCGGTCGTCATGGTCGGCCCTCTTCGCTCGGCCCTGTCAGCCGCAGTTCGGCGACGAAATCATAGGCGTCGCCCCTGTAGATGGAGCGGGTGAACTCGATCACCTTGCCGCTCGCCAGATAGGAAATACGCTCGATGTGCAGGCCGGCAATGCCCGGCGGCACTTCGAGCAGGCGCGCGTCGCCGTCGCCGAGATTGGCGGCCGAGATGCGCTGCACCGCGCGCACCGGCCTGTTGCCGGTCAATTCCAGGGCTGCGTAGAGCGAGGAGCCAATTCCAGCGGGGTCCGGCAGCACGCTGGCCGACAGCGAGGCGCGCTCGATCGCCAGCGGCGTGTCGTTGGCGATGCGCAGGCGCGCCACGCGCGCCACCAATTCGTTCGACGACAGGCCAAGCACCATCATCTCGTCGGGCGAGGGCGCGTAAAGGCCGCGGTCGAGCCAGGCCGAGCGCACAACCATGCCGCGCCGCGCCATGTCCTCGGTGAAGGAGGTCAGCCGCGACAGCGACTGCTCGACCCGCTCCATGCGCGGCGCCACGAAGGTGCCGGAGCCGTGGCGCTGGACCAGGATGCCGCCCTTGACGAGGTCCTGCACCGCCTTACGCACGGTGACACGCGAAATATCGGCCTTGATGGCGATGTCGCGCTCGGAAGGCAGCGCGTCGCCGGGCCCGATCAGGCCGCGATTGACGGCATCCTCAATGCTTTTGCGCAGTTGCAGGTAGAGCGGCGCACCGCTTTGCGAGGACTGTTTCAGCGCGGCGAAGATCTGGTCGGCGGCGTCGCTCATCGAGCCGCTCCCCTCGGCGCGAACAGGCGGACCGCCATCTGCACGGCGCCGCCGAGCGCATCGTCGAGCGGCTCCCGAAGCAGCGCCCGGTAGCGTGCCGACAAGCGCGGCGCGTAGAGCGGCGCCAGCCCGCCGAGCAGGCAGAGCGGCGCGTCTGCCGCGAGATCGAGAGCGCCGAGCGAGGCCTCGACATCGGCGACCGCCTTGTCGAGGATCCAGTTGGCGACCGCGTCGCCCTTTTCGGCGTGTTCGAACACTTTGGGGGCGAAGCCGCCGAAATCGCCGGGCTTGGCATTGGTGGTGAACTCGACCACATCCTCCGGATTGTCGCGGAAGACGGCCATCATGCTATCGGTCAGCGGCGTGCGCGCGCGCACGCCATCATGGGCAAGCAGGGTCTGTTCGAGCAGGTCGCGGCCGATGCGGGCGCCGCTGCCCTGGTCGCCGACCTGGAAGCCCCAGCCACCGATGGCACGCGACTTGCCGTTCTTGCGCGCCATATAGGCGGTGCCGGTGCCGAGGATCGCCATGGCGCCGTCTCCGGAACCGACCGCGCCTTCCAGCGCGATTTCGGCATCGGTTTCGACGCGGCTGGTGCTGAACGGCAGGATCGCCTCGAGCTGCTGCCGGTAGGTGCCGACATTGGCGCCGGCGAGGCCGAGAATGGCCGGTGTTTGCGGGATCAGGTCCGGATCCTGGCCAGCCGCGACAAAGGCTTGCCGCGCCGCCTCGACGATGTTCGACCGGGCGCCGGTCAGGTCGGTGCGGATGTTGGCGGCGCCGCTTTTGGCGCGGCCGAGCACCGTGCCGTCCGCCATTGCCAGGGCCGCCCTGCAACTGGTGCCGCCGCCATCGATGCCAAGCACGAATTTCACGTGATTTCTCCTCCAGGCCGATAATACCAATAAAATACCAATAGCCAAGGGTTAATTTCCGCTGCAAAAAAGATTAGAGCGTATTTCACTGAAAAACTTGGCCATTTACCTGCGCCAGCGATTTCAATGCGGCGAATTCGTTAATGCGTGTGGACAAGTGGTATTTTTTTGGTATTGTTTTCCGAATTGGAGGAATTGGGATGGCCGAAACGCGCACCGAAGCGCTGCACAGGAATGCTGAGGGGCTGGATATCCAGGCTCCCGAAGCGATCCTTGCTTCGCTGGCCGATGCGCAGGTCGAGGCGGCGAAGATTGTGCGCAACGCCATTCCCTCCATCGCCGAAGCGGCCGAGATCATCACCGGTAGCCTGAAGGGCGGCGGCAAGCTCGCCTATGCCGCGGCCGGCAGCTCCGGCCTGATGGCGCTTGCCGATGCGCTGGAACTGCCTGGCACCTTCGGCATCCGTCGCGACCGCATCGCCATCCTGATCGCCGGCGGCGATGAGGCCTTCAGAACGCTGGCCGGCGGCCCCGAAGACGATAAAGAGGAGGCCGCGACAGCGGTCGCCAACGCCGGCATTGGCAAGGGCGACTGCCTGATCGCAATCTCGGCCAGTGGTACGACGCCCTATGCACTGCGGGCGATCGAGGAAGCCGCCCGTCGCGGTGCGGCCACCATCGGCATCGCCAACAACCGGGACTCGGCTCTGCTGCGTCTGTCTGGAACCGCCATCCTGCTCGAAACGCCGCCGGAAGTGATCGCCGGCTCGACGCGCATGGGCGCCGGCACGGCCCAGAAGATCGCCCTCAATATGCTGTCGACGCTCGCCGCCATCCATCTCGGCCATGTCCATGACGGCTACATGGTCAATCTCATGGCCGACAACAGCAAGCTGCGCGACCGCGCGGCGCGGATCGTCGCGGCCATCAGCGGCGGCAGCCGCGACGACGCGGCCCGCCTGCTCGAAAAGAGCGGCGGTGCGGTCAAGACCGCCATTCTGCTTGCCGCCGGCGCCGACAGCGCCGACACGGCGCAGAAGATACTGGAAGAGGCCGGCCAGAAGCTGCGGCCGGCCCTTTCCGCGCTGGGGCATGATCCCGAAAAGTGGAGACCGCTTTTCGGAAAAGATCGTGCTCGAACAAAGAAATAGAGCCTGTTTCATCCCGGTGTCCATCGGGGTGAAACAGGCTTGCGAGGGGAGCAAGGGGCGCAACGCCTCTGTTCTCATCAAAACCGAACCTGAAAAAGGTCAACAGGGAGACTGAGCATGACAACGAAACTACTGACGGCACTGCTTCTGGGCACCAGCATTCTCGGCTCCGCCGGGGTGGCTTACGCCGAGGACGTAACGCTCAACATCGAAAGCTGGCGCGGCGACGACCTTGCCATCTGGAAGGACAAGCTGATCCCGGCTTTCGAAGCCAAGAACCCCGGCATCAAGGTGGTGTTCGCGCCCTCGGCGCCGACCGAATATGACGCGGCTCTCGGCGCCAAGCTCGCCGCCGGTTCGGCGGGCGACCTGATCACCTGCCGCCCGTTCGACAAGTCGCTCGAGCTGTTCAAGAAGGGCAATCTCGCGGACCTCTCCTCGCTGCCGGGCATGGACAACTTCTCGCCGGTGGCCAAGTCCGCCTGGCAGACCGACGACGGCAAGGCGACCTTCTGCGTGCCGATGGCGTCGGTCATCCATGGCTTCATCTACAACAAGGACGCCTTCGACAAGCTCGGCATCAAGGTGCCGGAGACCCGTGACGAGTTCTTCGCCGCGCTCGACAAGATCAAGGCCGACGGCACTTACATCCCGATGGCGATGGGCACCAAGGATCTCTGGGAAGCCGCGACCATGGGCTACCAGAACATCGGCCCCAACTACTGGAAGGGCGAGGAAGGCCGCGCGGCCCTCATCAAGGGCGAGCAGAAGCTGACCGACAAGGACTGGGTCGCGCCCTATGAGGAACTGGCCAAGTGGAAGCCCTATCTCGGCGACGGCTTCGAGGCGCAGACCTATCCGGACAGCCAGAACCTGTTCACGCTCGGCCGCGCCGCCATTTACCCGGCCGGCTCGTGGGAAATCGGCCTGTTCAACACTCAGGCCCAGTTCAAGATGGGTGCCTTCCCGCCGCCGGTCGAGAAGGCCGGCGATACCTGCTACATCTCCGACCATACCGATATCGGCATGGGCCTGAATGCGGGCTCCAAGCATGCGGATGCGGCCAAGACCTTCTTGTCCTGGGTGGCCTCGCCGGATTTCGCCACCATCTACGCCAACGCGCTGCCGGGCTTCTTCAGCCTGAACTCCTCGCCGGTGAAGATGGAAGACCCGCTGGCGCAGGAATTCGTCTCCTGGCGCGGCAAGTGCAAGTCGACGATCCGATCGACCTACCAGATCCTGTCGCGCGGCACGCCGAACCTCGAGAACGAGACCTGGGTCGAATCGGCCAATGTCATCAACGGCACCGATACGCCGGAAGCCGCTGCCAAGAAGCTGCAGGACGGCCTCGACAGTTGGTACAAGCCCGCCAAGTAAGGCTCGGGCAATGAGCTGGGCCGTTCCAGGTGGACGGCCCAGCGTTTTTCGATAGCATCGACTGCGAAGGACGGCGCCGCCCCTTACCCGCCTGCCGGCACCTTCTCCCCGTACAGTCACGGTGAGAAAGGGAGTTGCCGCAACGCTGGCGACCTACTCTCTCCGTTCTTCACCGGGAGAGGGTAAGGATGAGGGGCACCGCTGTTGTCGAAAGCATTTTCCCAGACCTGATCGGTGGGGACCGAACTCATGGCCGCACAAGCACGACCGAAAAGACCGATCCGCTGGCATATCGCCGTCTTCCTGGCGCCGGCGGTGCTCGTCTATACGGCGATCATGATCCTGCCGCTCGCCGGCACTTTGCAGCTGTCGCTGTTCCGCAACATCGAGCAATCCCAGGTCTTCGTCGGGCTGGCAAACTTCCGCACCCTGTTCGGCGATCCAAACTGGTCGGTGAATTTCTGGAACGCGCTGCGCAACAATGTCTGGTTCTTCATCATCCACATGCTGGTGCAGAACCCGATCGGCGTACTGCTGGCCGCACTTCTGTCCAGCCCCAGGCTGCGCTTTTCGGCCTTCTACCGCACGGCGATCTTCGTGCCGACCATCCTGTCCTTCGTCATCGTCGGCTTCGCCTGGAAGCTCATCCTGTCGCCGCTATGGGGCGTGGCACCGCACATGATGGACCTGGTCGGCCTTAAAAGCCTGTTCACGCCATGGCTCGGCAAGGAGCAGTATGCGCTGACCGCGCTTAGCCTGGTCTCGGTGTGGCAGTTCGTCGGCATCCCCATGATGCTGATCTACGCCGCGCTGCTGTCGATCCCCAATGAGGTCATAGAGGCGGCGGAATGCGATGGCATCACCGGCCTGTCGCAGTTCTGGAAGATCAAGCTGCCGCTGATCCTGCCCTCGATCGGCATCATCTCGATCCTGACCTTCGTCGGCAATTTCAACGCCTTCGACCTGATCTACACCGCGCAGGGCGCGCTCGCCGGGCCGAATTATTCGACCGACATTCTCGGCACCTTCCTCTACCGCGCATTCTTCGGCTTCCAGCTGCAGGTCGGCGACCCCAACATGGGCGCGACCATCGCCACGATCATGTTCCTGATCATCCTCGGCGGTGTCTGCGTCTACCTCTTCCTCATCCAGACGCGCCTGCGTCGATATCAGTTTTAGGGGGCGATATGTCGAGCTCGAGCACCCCCCTCTGTCCTGCCGGACATCTCCCCCGCAAGGGGGGAGATCAGCTGTTGTCACGGCCTTCGCCAGCCACCAGCGATGCAGGAGATGTGTCGGCGCCAAAGCTGCCAATCTCCCCCCTTGCGGGGGAGATGGCCGGCAGGCCAGAGGGGGGTGGCTGGGTGCTGTTCCTCGGCAAAGTAGCTCCTCAGGAGACCATCCAATGAGCACCGCCACCCGTTCGCTGCCCCGCACGATCGGCGCCCATGCGGTCCTGTTGACCTACACGGCGATCGCGCTGTTCCCGGTGATCCTTGTCATCATGAATTCGTTCAAATCCCGCGCCGGCATTTTCGGCGCGCCTTTGACGCCGCCGACGCCAAAGACCTTCGACCTGATCGGCTACACCACGGTGATCGGCCAGGGCGACTTCATCCACTACTTCCAGAACAGCCTCGTCGTCACGGTCGCCTCGCTGTTCTTCGTGCTGCTGTTCGGCGCCATGGCGGCATTCGCCCTGTCGGAATACCGTTTTCGCGGCAATACGCTGATGGGCCTCTATCTGGCGCTGGGCATCATGATCCCGATCCGGCTGGCCACCGTCGCCATCCTGCAATTGATGGTGGCGAGCGGGCTGGTCAACACGCTGACGGCGCTGATCCTGGTCTACACCGCGCAAGGCCTGCCGCTGGCTGTCTTCATCCTTTCGGAATTCATGAAGCAGGTGTCCGACGACCTGAAGAACGCCGGCCGCATCGACGGCCTGTCGGAATATACCATCTTCTTCCGGCTGGTGCTGCCGCTGGTGCGGCCATCGATGGCGACAGTCGCCGTCTTCACCATGATCCCGATCTGGAACGATCTGTGGTTCCCGCTGATCCTGGCGCCGTCGGAAGAGACCAAGACTGTGACCCTCGGCGCGCAGCTCTTCCTCGGCCAGTTCGTCACCAACTGGAACGCCATCCTGGCCGCGCTCTCGCTGGCGATCATGCCGGTGCTGATCCTCTACGTCATCTTCTCGCGGCAGCTGATCCGCGGCATTACGTCAGGAGCCGTCAAGTGAGCGGACAAATCTCTGTTGGAGCCTTCACCCCACCCGGCGCTTCGCGCCGACCTCCCCTTGAAGGGGAGGTCGAAGGTCACGGCTTCATTCACGACGGCCAAGGGACACGTTTCGGAGAAGCCTCTTTGAGCGTGGCGGGGGTCACGCCGACGTCCTACCTCCCCTTGATGGGGAGGTCGGCGCGTAGCGCCGGGTGGGGTGACACCCTCTCAAGAGAAACCAGGATATCTGGAGCAGCTCGGTGAACTCTGAAACGCCCCTTCGCGTCGTCGTCGCCGGCCTCGGCAATATGGGCCGCAGCCATGCGCTCGCCTATCACACCAATCCGGGCTTCGAGATCGCCGCGTTGATCAACCGCTCCGACGTGCCGCTGCCGGATGGGCTGTCGGGCTACGGCGTCAGGCGCTCCTTCGACGATGCGCTGCGCGACGAAAAGCCCGATGTCGCCTGCATAGCCACTTATTCCGACAGCCACGCCGACTATGCGGTGAGGGCGTTCGAGGCCGGCTGCCATGTCTTCGTCGAAAAGCCCCTGGCGACGACGGTGGCCGACGCCAGGCGCGTCGTCGCGGCCGCCAAGGCCAATGGCAGGAAACTGGTGATCGGCTACATACTGCGCCACCACCCGTCCTGGATCAGGCTGATCGCCGAGGCGCGCAAGCTCGGCGGCCCTTATGTCTTCCGCATGAACCTCAACCAGCAGTCCTCTGGCCATACCTGGGAGACGCACAAGCAATTGATGCGCACGACCTCGCCGATCGTCGACTGCGGCGTGCATTATCTCGACGTCATGCTGCAGATCACCGACGCCAGGCCGGTCGAGGTGCGCGGCATGGGCGTGCGGCTGACCGAGGAGGTGGCGCCCACGATGTACAATTACGGCCACCTCCAGGTGCTGTTCGATGACGGCTCGGTCGGCTGGTACGAGGCCGGCTGGGGACCGATGATTTCGGAGACCGCGTTCTTTGTCAAAGATGTCATCTCGTCGACGGGCTGCGTGTCGATCGTCATGAAGGAAGGCGTTAAGTCCGACGACATCGACACTCACACCAAGACGTCGACCATCCGCCTGCACAGGGCGAAAACCGGCGCGGACGGCAAGTTCGCCAAGCCAGACGAGATGCTGTCGATGGAGGGCGAACCCGGCCACCAGGATCTCTGCGATCTCGAACAGGCTTTTGTCCTCAAGGCGATCCGCGAGGATATCGATCTCACCCGCCATATGGACGACGCCGTGAAATCGCTCGCCGTCTGCCTTGCCGCCGACGAGAGCGTGCGCAGCGGGAAGGCGGTGCGATTGTGAAAACGAGGCTAGCGGTAGGGGTTGCGGCCTACGGCGCCCCCCTCTGGCCTGCCGGCCATCTCCCCCTCAAGGAGGGAGATCAGCTGTCGGCATGGCCTTCGCCGATCACAAACGTCAACAAGAGTGTGTCAGCGTCAAAGCTGCCAATCTCCCCCCTTGAGGGGGAGATGTCCGGCAGGACAGAGGGGGGTGCCCTGGCGCCCACTTATCAATTTGGAGGACTGCCGTGGGCTCGCTGAAGATCGAAAACGTGAAGAAGGCTTTCGGCCCGGTCGAGGTGCTGAAGGGCATCGACCTCGAAGTAACGGATGGCGAATTCGTCGTCTTCGTCGGCCCCTCGGGCTGCGGCAAGTCGACTTTGCTGAGGGTGATCGCCGGGCTGGAGGATTCGACCTCGGGCCGGGTGGTCATCGATGGCGCGGATGTCTCGGCCACGCCGCCGGCCAAGCGCGGCATCGCCATGGTGTTCCAGACCTATGCGCTCTATCCGCACCTGACGGTGAAGAACAATATGGGCCTTGGCCTCAAGCAGGCCGGCACGCCGGCGCCCGAGATCGAGCGCCGCATCGGCATCGCCTCGTCCATGCTGTCGCTTGAGCCCTATCTGGAAAGGCGTCCCGCGGAACTCTCCGGCGGCCAGCGCCAGCGCGTCGCCATCGGCCGCGCCGTGGTGCGCGAGCCAAAGCTGTTCCTGTTCGACGAGCCTTTGTCCAATCTCGACGCGGCACTGCGCGTCAACACGCGGTTGGAAATCGCGCAGCTGCATCGCCGCCTCAAGGCGACGATGATCTACGTCACCCACGACCAGGTCGAGGCGATGACGCTGGCAGACAAGATCGTGGTGCTCAATGCCGGGAAAATCGAGCAGATCGGCGGACCGATGGAACTCTACAATTCGCCGGCGAACGAATTTGTCGCGGGCTTCATCGGCTCGCCGAAGATGAACTTCATCGACGGCGCCAGGCTTGGGGAAACCGCCAAGAGCATCGGCGTGCGGCCGGAGCATCTGACTGTCGACCCGAAATCCGGCGCCTGGAAAGGCACGGTCGTGCATGCCGAGCACCTCGGCGCCGACACCAATCTCTATCTCGACTGCGAGAAGGCCGGGCTGATCACCGTGCGCATTTTCGGTGTTTATGACGCCGCGCCGGGGGCGACACTTTATGCAACGCCGGATCCGGCGAAGACCTATCGGTTTGGCGCGGATGGGAAGGTGCTGAAGTAGTATCGCAACATAGTTGGCGCTGCCCCTCATTCGCCTGCCGGCACCTTCTCCCCGTATAGTGACGGGGAGAAGGAAGATAGCTCCAGCGCCGGCGATTGGCGAAAGCAGCAACGACAGCGTCCTTCTCCCCGTTTTACGGGGAGAAGATGGCGGCAGCCAGATGAGGGGCGGCGCGACTTGTGAAAGTTATGCGTCAGCCCTGAACGTCTGCTTCTGCTGGCCCAACCCTTCGATGCCCAGCTCCACCACGTCGCCGGCCTTCAAGAACACCGGCGGCTTCATGCCCAGGCCGACACCGGGCGGCGTGCCTGTCGAAATGATGTCGCCAGGATGCAGCGACATGAACTGGCTGAGATAGGACACAAGATAGGCGACGCCGTAGACCATGGTCTTCGTCGAGCCGTTCTGCATGGTCTTGCCGTTGACGGTCAGCCACATCTTCAGGTTCTGCGGATCCGAGACCTCGTCCTTGGTCACCAGCCATGGGCCGGTCGGGCCGAACGTGTCGCAGCTCTTGCCCTTGGTCCATTGGCCCTGGCGCTCGGCCTGGAAGGCGCGCTCGGAGACATCGTGCGCGACGCAGTAGCCGGCGACATAATCGAGCGCATCGGCCTGGCTGACATATTTTGCCGTTTTGCCGATGACCACGCCCAGCTCGACCTCCCAGTCGGTCTTCTCCGAGCCGCGCGGGATCAGCACGTCATCGTCCGGTCCGACGATGGCCGAGCTGGCCTTCATGAAGATGATCGGCTCCGGCGGCACGGTGGCGCCGGTCTCGGCGGCGTGGTCGGAATAGTTGAGGCCGATGCAGATGAACTTGCCGGTGCCGGCAACGCAGGCGCCGAGCCGCGGCTTGCCGGAAACCGCCGGCAGCGACTTTGCGTCGAGCTTGGACAGCATCTCCAGCGAGGCCGGGTGAAGCGTGGTGCCGGCAATGTCGGCGACATGGGCGGAGAGGTCGCGGATCGTCCCATCCGCATCGAGCAGGCCGGGACGTTCGCTCCCCACCTCGCCATAGCGCAGCAGTTTCATTTAGACCCTTCTCCTGGTTGCGGCCTCGCGGCCTTTTGCAAACTCTTCACCGAAACGAATGGCTCCCGTTTGGGAAGCCGGCGGACCGTGCCACCGGCCTGATCCAGGGCAAGCGCGGACACCATATAGTGATCGCCGGTGAGCGGGATTTTCAGACTCCTCGATCCGGTCAGATCGACCAGCCACCATCGATATTGTAGGCCTGCCCGGATGTGTAGGTGGCGCCGGCCAGATAGACGGCCAGATCGGCGATTTCCTCCGGCGTGCCGAGCCGGCCCATCGGCTGGCGCGCGATGAAGGCGGCGCGCGCGGCTTCATAATCGCCCTGCGCGTGCATGCGATCCTGCAGCGACGGGCTTTCCACCGTACCGGGGCAGATGGCGTTGCAGCGTATGCCCTTGCCGACATAGTCGGCCGCGACTGCCTTGGTCAGGCCGATCACCGCAGCCTTGGTGACACCATAGGCGAAACGGTTCGGCACGCCCTTCTGCGAACTCGCCAGCGAGGCCATGTTGATGATCGACCCGTCTGCGCGCTCCAGCATGCCGGGCAGCACGGCGCGGATGGTGCGGATCATGGCGCGAACGTTGAGGTTGAGAGCGAAATCGAGATCGCTGTCCTTCATCTCCAGGATCGAGCCGGAGTGGACGAAACCGGCGCAGTTGAACAGCACGTCGACGCGGCCGATCCCGGCGAAGGCGGTGTTGACCGCCTCGTCATTGAGCACGTCGACCTTGCGTGTCTTGATCCCGGCAGTCTTGGCGAGTTCCGCCAGCAGCGTTTCGTTGATGTCGGTGGCATGGACGGTAGCTCCTGCCTTGGCGAAGGCGAGCGCGCTTGCCTTGCCGATGCCTTGCGCCGCTGCCGTGATGACGACGACCTTGCCTGCCAGATCCGCCATGCTGTTCTCCTCCTGGGTTAACTGCCTTTATCGGCGGCCTGCGAAGGCGTCATGTGCCAGTCACAGGCCATGATGTGGCCTGCTCTGTCAGTTCACAGATAAAGATGTTTTTTCTCGTTAAAGAACATAAGCCCGAGCGTCAAGCCCGAACCCGATCTCCATCGTGACAGCATGGAACGTCAGTCGCCGTAGGGCACCCAGACGTTCTTCACCTCGACGGCGCGGCGCAGCAAAACATCGCCAGCGGCTTCTTCCGAGGCCCAGTCGAGGCTACGGCCATTGCCGCTCCAGATACGTTTGAGGTTGCCGACGGACTCGACCTCCGCCTTGGCGCAGGTGTCGGCATCGGCGAACAGCCAGAGCCCATCGACATCGTCATGCTTGGCCAGCACGCCGGCAAGTTCGGCCGTGCGTCCGGTGACGATGTTGATGGCGCCGGCAGGCACGTCGGAATATTCGATGACCTGATACAAGTCGGTGGCGAGCAGCGGATAGCGCTCCGAAGGCACCGCGACCACCGTGTTGCCCATCGCCAGCGCCGGCGCGACCAGCGAGATAAACCCGAGTAGCGGCTGACTGTCGGGCGCGACGATGCCGACGACGCCAACCGGCTCATGCAAGGCCAGCGTCACCGCCCGTGCCGGCGGCTGGTGCACGCGCCCCTCGAACTTGTCGGCAAGTCCGGCATAGAGAAACAACCGCTCGATCGACTGGTCGACCTCGTCGCGTGCCGCCTTGGCGGTCGCGCCCGTGAGCTGGACGAGACGGGCGGCGAACTCCTCCGCCCGGCCGGAGAGGTTTTCCGCCAGATAGTAGAGCACCTGTGAGCGGTTGTAGGCGGTCGCCTCCGGCCAGCTCTTGCAGGCCCGCGCCGCGGAGACGGCATCGCGTATATCCTTGCGGTTGCCCAAGCCGACTTCGCCGGCAAGCTTGCCCTTGGCGGTGACAACCGCCAGCGAGTAGTTGCCATCGGGCCGAACCTGTTTGCCGCCGATGAACAGTTTTGCCGTCCGGTCGATTGCTGCGCCATCGGCCTGTTCAACGGGTTGTGCCGAGACTGTCGCCGGCTTGATGACCAGGCCGAGCGGCAGCTTTGCCGTGAGATATTCGAACATGCCTTCGCGCCCGCCCTCGCGGCCGAAACCGCTCTCGCGATAGCCGCCGAAGCCGCAGGCGGCGTCGAACATATTGGTGCCGTTGACCCAGATCACGCCGGCCTTCAATTGCGGTGCGACGTGCAAAGCGAGGTTGACGTTTTCGCTCCACACCGAAGCGGCAAGGCCATAGCGGGTGTTGTTGGCGAGCTCGATTGCTTCCTCGGTGTTGCGGAACGTCATGGCCGCTAGAACGGGGCCGAACACTTCTTCCTGGGCGAGAACATTAGCCGGCGAAACGCCGGTAGCGAGGGTCGGCAGATGGTAATAGCCGGATGAGGGCAGCGCCGCATCCGGCTGCCAGCAGACCGCCCCCTGTTTTGCGCCCTCGGCGACCAGGCCCTTGACGCGATCGAGCTGCGTCAGATCGACCAGCGGGCCGATATCGGTGTTCTTGTCGAGCGGGCTGCCGACGCGCAACCGGCTCATTCGCATCTTGACCTTGGCAATCAGCGCCTCGGCGATGCCTTCCTGCACCAGCAGCCGCGAACCGGCGCAGCAGACCTGTCCCTGGTTGAACCAGATGCCGTCGACCAGACCTTCGACGGCGCTGTCGAGATCAGCGTCCTCGAACACGATGAAGGCCGACTTGCCGCCAAGCTCCAGCGACAGCTTCTTGCCCGAGCCGGCGGTAGCCTTGCGGATGATCTTGCCGACTTCGGAAGACCCGGTGAAGGCGATCTTCTGGATGCCGGGATGGTTGACGATGGCCGCACCCGCTTCCGGGCCGCCCTGCACGATGTTGACGACGCCTTTCGGCACGCCGGCGCGTTCGCAGATTTCGGCGAACAGGATGGCTGTCAGCGGCGTGAATTCGGCCGGCTTCAGCACCACCGTGCAGCCGGCGGCAAGTGCCGGCGCGATCTTCCAGGCCAGCATCAAGAGCGGAAAGTTCCACGGGATGATCTGGCCGACGACGCCGACGCCCTTCTGGCCGGGGAAATCCCTGTCCAGCGCCTGCGCCCAGCCGGCATGATGGATGAAGTGGCGGATCGCCAGCGGCACGTCGATGTCGCGGCTCTCGCGGATCGGCTTGCCATTGTCGATCGTCTCAAGCACCGCGAACAGGCGTTGGTGGCGCTGCATGGCGCGGCCGATGGCATAGAGCACTTTGGCCCTGGTATAGCCCGAGGATGCCGACCATTTCGGCAGCGCTTTCGCGGCCGCCGCGACCGCCGCGTCGATGTCGGCGGCTCCGGCATCCGAGACCTTGGCCAGCAGCTTGCCGGAAGAAGGCTCGCTGGTCTCGAAGGTCTTGCCGCTGCCAGCCGCCTTCCAGGTGCCGTCGATGAACAATGCCTTGGAAAAATCGCGCGCGGCAAGCCAGGCGTCGGCCTCGTTGCGGGCTTCCGGCGCCGGACCGTATTCCATAGCGTGATAGCGTTCGAGAATGTTCATGGGGCCCTCCAGATAATTGCCTCGGCAAGCGCTCTGTCGCGCCCCCCTCTGTCCTGCCGGACATCTCCCCCACAAGGGGGGAGATTGGCAGTTTCAGCGTGTCGCTGCCCTTGCGACGTTGAAAATGGACGAAAACAAGGAAGCGCGTGATCTCCCCCCGTGTGGGGGAGATGTCCGGTAGGACAGAGGGGGGCGCCGTAGGGCTCCACGTTCGAGCCCTGACTCAAGCCATCGCGTGGCGGTGATTGGCCGAATAGTGCCCGGTCAGGTGATGCTCGAGCTGCCGCTCGATGTCTGTCAGCAGGCTCGAGGCGCCGAAGCGGAACAGCTCCGGTTCCAGCCATGGCCGGCCGAGTTCTTCCTTCATCAGCACCAGCCAGTCGAGCGACACCTTGGCGGTAGAAATGCCGCCGGCCGGCTTGAAGCCGATGAGATAGCCGGTCTCCTCGAAATAGGCCCTGATGGCGCGCACCATGGCAAGGCCGACGGGCAGCGTGGCGTTGACGCTTTCCTTGCCGGTCGAGGTCTTGATGAAATCGGCGCCCGCCATCATTGCCACCATAGAGGCCAGCATCACATTGCGCAGCGTGGCGAGGTCGCCGGTGCCGAGAATGACCTTCAGATGCGCATCACCGCAGGCAGCGCGCATCGAGACGATCTCGTTGTAGAGCTCGCGCCATTTGGCCCCGAACACCAGGCCGCGCGGGATGACGACGTCGATCTCGTCGGCGCCGTCGCGCACCGAGGCCTCGATCTCCTGGAGGCGGGTCGACAGTGGCGCAAGACCATGCGGGAAGGCGGTGGAGACGGCGGCGACATGGATGCCGGTGCCGCGCACGGCGTCGACCGCGATGGCGACGAACGGATGATAGACGCAGACGGCGGCCGGGCGGATGGGTTCGCCCGCAATGCCCAGGCCCTCAGCGATGTCGCGGCGCAGCGGATTGATCGCTTTGGCGCAAAGCCGGCGCACGCGCTCTTCCGTGTCGTTCGAGTTGAGCGTCGTCAGGTCCATGCAGGCTATCGCCCGCAGCAGCCAGGCCGCCTGGTTGTCGGCCTTGATCGAGCGCCGCTTGGTCAGGCTGGCGACGCGCCGTTCCAGCGCCGAGCGGTTGACGCTGCGCACCGACTCCAGAAAGCCGAGGTCGAGCTTCATGCCGGGATTGCGCGCGATGCGATGATCCAGCGGGAGGGCGGTGTTGGCGGCGGCGCGCGCCGGCAGCGGCATCACCTTGGCCTCGGCCTCGCGGATTGTGCTGCTCATCTCCTGCCCTTTCACTCAGCGACTGCGCCTATGTCTTGGTGTGTATCGTCTTCCCAAACCGCTCGGCACTTTTGGGCGACACGCACGAAGATAGCCCGCGAAGCCGCGCTTCACGAGTCCTCAAGCGAGGGTAGCTGAAAAAGGCCGCGAAAGCAGCTAATTTTTGACCAGAAGGTCAAAAGGTCGATCGCCGGGAAGAGCAGGCCTCAGCCGACGAAGGCGCGCTCGACGACAAAAGTCGAGGGATGGCTGAGCGAGCCTTCCTGGAAACCGAGGCTCTCGGCCATTTCCTTGACGTCCTTCAGCATATGCATCGAGCCGCAGATCATGATGCGGTCGGTCTCGGGATTGAGCTTCTCTATGCCGAGGTCGGCGTAGAATTTGCCGGAGCCGATCAGCGCGGTGATGCGACCCATGCGCGCCGACTCCTCGCGGGTCGTGGAGTTGTAAAGCGTGACACGGCCGCCGGTCAGTTCGCCGATCAGCGGGTCGCTTTCGAGCGCCGCCACCAGTTCCTGGCCATAGGTCAGCTCGGCATTGTCACGGCAGGTGTGGGTCAGGATCAGCTGCTCGAATTTTTCATAAGTGTCAGGGTCACGCAGCAGGCTGGCGAAGGGCGCGATGCCGGTGCCGGTGGAGATCATGAACAGCCGCTTGGCCGGCGTCAGCGCGTCGACCACCAGCGTGCCGGTCGACTTCTGGCGCATGATGACGGTGTCGCCGACCTGGATCTTCTGCAACTCCGAGGTCAGGGGGCCGTCCGGTACCTTGATGGAAAAGAATTCCAGCTCTTCGTCCCAGGCCGGGCTGGCCACCGAATAGGCGCGGAACACCGGCTTCTCGGCATTGGGCAGGCCGATCATGACGAATTCGCCGGAACGGAAGCGCAGCGACTGCGGACGGGTGATGCGGAACGAGAACAGCCGGTCGGTGTAGTGCTTCACCGAGACCACGGTTTCGGCATAGACATTGGCTGGAATCGGAAATTGCAGCGGGCGGGCGCCGGCGGTGTTGAACGCGGATGTGGTGTTCATCAAATCCAACCTTCTGGCCCAACTCACGAACGCGGGCGCCAAACCTTATTCCTGCGCGCCCGGACCGTTCAGGTTCCGGCGTGCTGCTCGCACACTCCAAAGCGGTAAGCTCTTGTGTCCGGAATTTATTAGTATACAAACGATATTTGCGTCAAGATGCCGCCGTAAAACACCTTTCCAAACTGTGACATATCCGTAGTCCCAGCATTTCGGGTTTCGACAATGAAAGAGAATTTTTCGGTGCAGCCGCCGGATTCCCTGGGCAGTGTCGTCGCCGGCATCGACGTCGGCGGAACCTTCACCGATCTGCTTCTGATTGATGGCAAGGATGGCGGGCGGGTACATATCGCCAAGACGCCCACGACCGTCGACAACCAGGCCTTCGGCGTCGTTTCGGCGCTCGATACCACCGGCTTTCCGATCGACGGCATCGATCTTATCGTGCATGGCACGACGACAACCACCAACGCGGTGCTCGAACGCCGGCTGGCGAAGACCGGCATGATCACCACGCGCGGCTTTCGCGACGTGATCGAGCTCGGCCGGCGCACGCGGCCGCAGCCCTATGGCATGACCGGCACCTTTGTTCCGGTCATCCCGCGCAACCTGCGGCTCGAAGTGTCCGAGCGCGTCGAGGCGTCGGGAGCGGTACGCATGCCACTCGACGAAGCCGAAATGCGCGAGGCGGTGAAGGCGCTGATCGATGCCGGCTGCGAATCCCTGGTCATCCACTTCCTGCATTCCTACGCTAACCCTTCGCACGAGCGGCGCGCCGCCGAGATCGCCGCCGAACTCTGGCCGAACGACTACATCACCGCGGGTCATGCGCTGCTGTCGGAAGCGCGCGAATTCGAGCGCGGCGTCACCGCCTCGGTCAACGCTTCGGTGCAGCCGATCCTCGAGCGCTATGTCGAGCGGCTGCGCAAGGAACTCGCCGACAAAGGCTACGCCCGCGACTTCCTGATCATGAACGGCAATGGCGGTATGATCTCGGCCCGCTTCGTCACACGTGAATCGGCCAAGACCGTGATGTCCGGCCCGGCCTCGGGCGTCATCGCCGCCGCCTACACGGGCAAGCGCGCCGGCTTCGAAAATCTCGTCACCTACGACATGGGCGGCACCTCGACCGACGTGGCGCTGATCCGCAACGCCGAACCGGCGGTTTCGAACGAGATCGAGATCGAATACGCCATGCCCATCCATGTGCCGATGGTGGCGGTGCACACGGTCGGGGCCGGCGGCGGCTCGATCGCGCGCGTCGACGCGGCAGGCCTGATCCAGATCGGCCCGGAAAGTGCCGGCGCCAATCCAGGCCCGATCTGCTACGGCCGCGGCGGCCTTCAGCCGACCATCACCGACGCCAATCTGGTGCTCGGCCGGCTGGCGTCGAAGAAGCTGCTTGCCGTCGACAATCCGGTCACATCAGAGCGTGTCACCGGCATTTTCGCCGACAGGATCGGCAAGGCGACGGGCTTGTCCGGCGTCGAAGCAGCCGGCGCGGTGCTCAGGCTCGGCAACATGAAGATGGCCGGCGCCATCCGCATGGTGTCGGTGTCGCGGGGCCACGATCCGCGCGATTTCGCGCTGTTCGCCTTCGGCGGCGCCGGCCCGCTGCACGCCACCGCTCTGGCGCGCGAACTTGGACTGCCCCGGGTGCTGGTGCCGGCACGGCCCGGCATCACCAATGCGCTCGGCTGCGTCGTCGCCGATCTGCGCCATGATTTCGTCAACACCATCAACCAGCCGGTAGGCGTTTTTGATGAAAGCCGCCTCCACCAAGTATTGGAACGGCATCGAAACGAAGGCGAGCAGCTGATCGCCAAGGAGGCGGTGAAACCGCAGACCATCCGCGTCACCCATTCCGCCGACATGCAGTTCGTCGGCCAGACCCACATCATCAACGTGTCGCTGCCGTCCTCGTCGGTGACCAGGCAGGAGCTGCAGGCGCTGTTCGAAAAGGCCTATTTCGCCCGCTTCAAGGTCGAGCTGCCGGAAATCCGCGCCAATCTGGTCAACTTGAACACTTCGGTGACGGGTGTCAGGCCGGCGATCGATCTGTCGCGGCTGATCGACCCCGCCGGGCGGGCAAAGACGCTCGACGAGGCCCGGCGCGAGATCCGGCCGGTCTGGTACAGCGGGCGCTGGCATGACACGCCCGTATACACACGCGAAGAACTGCCGCTCGATGCGGTCATCGAAGGGCCGGCGATCCTCGAACAGATGGACGCTACCACGGTGCTCGACCCCGGCGACCGCGCCCGCTCGGACGCCGACGGCAACATCATCATCGACATCGGCGAGGCCTGAGATGCAAAAGCTCGACGCCATCACGCTCTCGGTCCTCCAGGCAGCCCTGCAGCAGGTCTGCGATGAGATGGACCTGACCTTTTCCCGCGCCGCCTTCTCACCTGTCATCGCCGAGGCCAATGATCGCTCCGACGGCATCTATTCGGCCGTCGACGGCTCGCTGATCGCGCAAGGCAGCCAGGGCCTGCCGGTATTCGTCGGCGTCATGCAATATTCGACCAGGACGGTGATCGAGATGATCGCCGACGGCCGCTGCCTGGCCCCGGAGCCGGGCGATATCTACATCGTCAACGACCCGTATCTCGGCGGCACGCATCTGATGGACGTGCGCTTCGTCATGCCGGTCTACCGGGACGGCAAGATTTTCTGTTGGCTGTCCAACACCGGTCATTGGCCCGACATTGGCGGTTCGGTGCCCGGCGGCTTCTCGGCTTCGGCGACGGCGGTCGAGCAGGAAGGCTTGCGGCTGCCGCCGGTCAAACTGTTCAAGAAAGGCGTACTCGACCCGGAGATCTACGCCATCATCTGTTCGAACATCCGCGTCGCCGACCAGCGCATCGGCGACATCAGGGCGCAGGCTGCCGCACTGCTGATCGGCCAGGATCGGCTCAATGGAATTCTGGATCGTTACGGAGACGAAACTGTTGTCGAGGCGATCGCAGAACTGCGCCGCCGCGCCGCCGAGCAGATGCGCGCCAACATAGCGGCCATTCCCGACGGGACCTACCGCTCGAAGGCCTTCGTCGATTCCGACGGCGTGGTCAACGAGCCGCTGACCATCGCGCTCGCCGTCGAGAAGAAGAGCGACACCCTGATTTTCGATTTCGCCGGCTCGTCAAAGCCCTGCGCCGGGCCGATGAACAGCGTGCTGGCGACCACCTTGTCCTCGGTCTATCTCGCCATGCGCCACATCTTCCCCGATGTGCCGATCAGCGCCGGCGCCTTCGAGCCGCTCGAGGTCAAGCGGCCGGAGGGTACCTTCCTGGATGCCAGATATCCCCGCCCGGTCTCGGGCTGCGCCGCGGAAGTGTCGCAGCGCATCGCCGAGGCGGTGTTTGCGGCCATGGTGCAGGCGCTGCCCGACAAGGTAACGGCGGCGCCCGCCGGCTCCAGCGGCAATTTCGCGCTCGGCGGCAACGATCCGGCGCGCGGCCGCGACTATGTCATGTACCAGATCTCCGGCGGCGGCTATGGCGGCAATGCCGGCCATGACGGGCTGACCAATGGCTGCTCGACCATCGGCATCTCCAAGTCGCCGCCGGTCGAGATCATGGAGCAGGCCTTTCCGGTGCTTTACCGTCACTATGCGTTGCGCGAGGGCTCGGGCGGCGCCGGCAAACATCGCGGCGGCTTTGGCCTTGCCTACGAGGTCGAGATCCTGCGTGGAGAAGCCCGCGCCTCCTTTGTCATGGACCATGGCCGCTTCGGCCCGCAAGGCGCGCTCGGCGGCCGGGATGGCGAGCCCAACACGGTGGCCGTCATCCGCGACGGGAAGGAACATGTGCCGCCGCACCTCTCCAAGGAGCAGGACATCGCGCTCAAGGCCGGTGACCGCGTGCGCGTCGGCACGCCGGGCGGCGGCGGCTACGGCGATCCGCGCGAGCGCGATCCGGGACTGGTAGCTCAGGACATCAGGCTTGGTTATTATACGGCCGAACAGGCCAGGGATTTGTTCGGCGCCGCATGAACTCGCTGGCGCCTTGCTCGCCCCGGAGGAGTAAGGCCGCGGCGTGGTCCGGCTTGCTCGGAAATCGTTTTGGCCTCTCCTGCGGGTCCATGATATGATTTGTGAATGAAGTATCTTAATTCAAGAACCGGCCGCTCAGCCAAGACGGGTCATTTCGTGCTGACGAGAGCGCATGGCGAGAAAATCAGCGCTGTCGAAGGTATGAAGTTGTCGTCCCGCATGGCGAAAATACTCAACCATAGTGTGCGGCAAGGGTTGTCCGGTGACGAGCGGCGCTCGCTGATCAAAGAAGAAATCCGCAAAAAGAAATAGGCCTTTGGTCTACGCTGCCGAGTTCGATCCACTCTGTGCTTATGAATCTGCTTGATATCCGCGAGCAGGCAGAGCTCGATGAGGTCGAGCTCTGCCTTGTTCCTGACTCGCGCGGACGAGCCCCTTCCGGCAGGCGAACTCGACTACCGTCACTATCTCCACCTGCATCGGCACCTGTTCCAAGACGTGTATGCTTGGGCCGGTCAGCCGCGCACCATCCGGATCGGCAAGGGTGGCAGCTGGTTTTGCTATCCCGAGCACATCGCCAGCGAGATGGTTCGGGTGTTCCGTGAACTTGGCGACCCCGACTCCTTGGCAGACCTAGACAGCCTCGGCTTTGCGAGGCACGTGGCCCACGTCATTGCGGAGATCAATGCCGTTCATCCCTTTCGCGAAGGCAACGGCCGTACCCAACTCACCTTCCTTGCAATGCTTGCTGAACATGCGGGCTTCACATTCAACGCCGATATCCTGGAGCGAGATCGCGTTATTCAGGCGATGATTGACAGCTTCGGTGGTTCCGAGGCGCCGCTTCAAACGCTTATCGAAGACATCATCGCGTAGCTCAGCCGCTCACCCCCTCGGGTCCAGCTTCGCCGCCAGCCGGTCGCCCACCCACTGGATGCCGCAGACCAGCACGATCAGCACGATGACCACGGCGATCATCACCGAAGTCTCGAACCGCTGATAGCCGTAACGGATGGCGAGGTCTCCGAGGCCGCCGGCGCCGATCGCGCCGGCCATAGCTGAGGCGCCGACCAGCGTCACCAGCGTCACGGTGAAGCCCGCGACGATGCCTGGCAGCGCTTCCGGCACCAGCACCTCGCGGATGATCGTCCAGCGATTGCCGCCCATGGCGCGCGCCGCCTCGATCAGGCCATGGTCGACCTCGCGCAGCGACACTTCGGCGATGCGCGCGTAGTAGGGCGTGGCGGCGATCGACAGCGGCACGATCGCCGCCCAGGTGCCGATCGAGGTACCGACGATCAGCCGCGTCACCGGGATCAGCGCCACCAACAGGATGATGAACGGCACCGAGCGGAAGCCGTTGATGACCGCCCCCAGCACGCGATTGACCCAAGGACTTTCGGCGATGCCGCCGCGTTCGGTGGCGATCAAGGCGAGACCAAGCGGCAGGCCGAAAACCAGCGAGATGAGGCCGGAAGCGGCCGTCATCAGCACCGTCTCCCAGATCGACCGCAGCAGAAGCTCAAACAGGATCGGCGACATGGCCAAGCACCTCCACCCGCGCCTGGCGCGATTTCAGGAATGCGATCACTCGCGCGAGATGGCTTGCATCGCTGCCGGGGACAGACAGGAACAGTGTGCCCACCGGCTGCTGCTGGATATGGTCGATGCCGCCATGGACGAGGCGGAACGTGCCAGGCACGAGCGTCGCGAGATCGGACAAGAGCGGGCTTTGCGCGGCCTCCCCGGCCACATCCACGCGCAGGATCGTCTCCGCGCCGGTCGCGGGCAGCAGCCGGGCCAAGAGCTCGGCCGGCAGTTGCGGCCGGATGGCGCCAAGCAGGCTTTTCGTGATCGGCGACCGCGGCTCGGCAAACACCGACCAGACCGGGCCTTGCTCGACGAAGCGCCCGGCGTCGATCACCGCCACGCGGTCGCCGATCGAGCGGATCACCTCCATCTCATGGGTGATCAAAAGGATGGTCAGGCCAAGCTGCCGGTTGATGTCCCTCAGCAAGGCGAGGATGGACCGCGTCGTCTCCGGGTCAAGCGCGGAGGTGGCTTCATCCGACAACAGCAGCGCCGGCCGCGCGGCCAGCGCCCTGGCGATGCCGACGCGCTGCTTCTGCCCACCCGACAGCGATGCCGGATACGCCTTTGCCTTCTCCGACAGGCCGACCAGTTCAAGCAGTTCGGCGGCGCGGCGCAGCCGCTCCGCCTTCGGGCGGCCCTCGATCTTGAGCGGCAGCGCCACATTGTCCTCGACGGTCTTGGCCGACAAAAGGTTGAAATGCTGGAAGATCATGCCGATGCGCCGCCGCAGCGGCTGCAGGTCGCGCTCGCCGAGCCGGCTGATCTCGCGGCCTTCGATGAAAACCTCGCCGGAATCCGGCCGCTCCAGTCCGTTCAGGCAGCGGATCAGCGTCGATTTGCCGGCGCCGCTGCGTCCGATGATGCCGAGGATCTCCCCCTTGCGCGCCGTCAGCGAAATGCCGTCGAGTGCCGCCGTCGCGCCGAAGCGGCGCTTCAGGTCGACGAGCCGCACCACGTCTTGCGGCGGTGGGCCTGTGCCCTCCATGGCTTCTGCGGTTGCTGAGAAATGCTGGTTCATGCGCGGATCCCGAATACGATCGCGGCCCGCGCACCGCGCGGACCGCCTTCATGTCAAATGCACTAACAGCCTCAATAGGCGCTGAGGCCGGTGCCCTTGTAGACCTTGTCGAACTCGGCTTTCACCGCCTCGTTCTGGTAGGAGGCGACCAGCGTCTTCACCCAGGGCTCGTTCTCATTGCCAACCTTGACCGCGATGAAGTTGCGGTAGGGGTTGTCGGCGATAGGCTCCTGCGCGATACGGTTTTCCGGTGTCAGGCCGCTCTTCAGCGCCCAGTCGGTGTTGACCACGGCGGCATCGAGATCCTCGACGGAGCGGCCGACAATGCCAGCGTCAAGCTCCTTGATCTCGACCTTCTTCGGGTTTTCCGCGATGTCGGCGGTGGTGGCGAGAATGCCGGTGCCGTCCTTCAGTTTAATCACGCCCTCGTTCTGCAGCACGCGCAGCGCCCGGCCTTCATTGGAGGGATCGTTCGGCACGCCGATCACCGCGCCCTCGGGCAGGTCGGCGATCTTCGTATATTTCTTGGAGTAGAGGCCGATCGGCCAGACGCCGGTATAGCCGACGCGCACGATGTGGTAGCCCTGTGTCTTGATCTGGTTGTCGAGATAGGGCTGGTGCTGGAAGGCATTGGCGTCGATCTCGCCGCGTTCCAGCGCCTCATTGGGCTGGGTGTAATCGTTGAAGACCACGGTTTCGATGCTGAGGCCCTTTTGCGCCGCCTGGGCGACGACGACGCGCCAGACATCCTCGTCCTCGCCGCTGATGATGCCGACCTTGATCGCCTTCTTGTCCTCGGCGAACGAAGCGCTGGGCGTAATCAGCCCGGCGACCGCGACCGCCGAAGCGAAAAGCAAGCCAAGACCCGCGCGGCGGTTGAAATATGACGAGAGGGAAGACGACAAGGTGTTCCTGAAATCGGACATGATGGATCTCTGCGGTTGCGAAGTCACAAGCCGGGCGGAACGCCAAGCCTTGTCCAGATCATCAGAAACTCTAGGGATATTATCAAAGAACCGCGTTCCCGGTTCGCCCGGAAGCCCGGAATATTCTCTCAAAATTTTCTGAACGGCGAGCACGGTAGCCTAGCCGCCGCGCCAAACGGGCCGCAGCGCCGCGGTTGAGCTGACGAACGCACTTTCCCGTAGTGTCCCGGTTGCGATCTGGCCGGTCTGCTGGCGCATTCCGCTCTGAATCCCTATATGCCTAGAGGAAAGCACAGGAGATTTCATGATAGCCAAATACACAACCGCTGAAGAAATGGCTCAAACCGTAGGCGTTGAGCCGACAGCATTCCGTGAAGCGCTACGCAGTGCTAAGTTTCCCCGTAAACGCGGCACTGACTGGGAAGTGACAATCGGCGGCCCGGCATACTCAGGAATGCGTACCGTCCTAGCATCTCTCATACGGCGCAAGGCGGCCTGATTCCGACCGGTCCAAAAGGTCACATGTTCTTTTCAATCGCGCCGCTTTTCCATAGGAGTTTGGCTAGGATCGCGACAAGCGCGGCGTCTAATTTCAAACTGAGACACTACCCACTTTCCCGCTTGACTGCGTGGTGGCACGGAATAGTTTAGGCTGAAAATACCGGCCCTGATCGCCGGGCGGCAAGAATGCCTCGTATGCCTCGCCCTCCGGCGGTGGCTGCGGGGCATTGTTATTTTGGGGATCTGTTTGAAACGGCGTATCGAGATCGGCATCCTCTATTCCCGCTCGGGAAGCTACCAGCTCGTCTCCGATGCGTGCCGGATGGGCGCCATGCGCGCCATCGCCGACACCAATGCCGACCGCGGCTCGGGTATCGAACTGATGCCCGTCGAGCGTGACCCGCAAAGCAATGCCGATCGCTATGCGACGCTCTGCGAGGACATCTTCAAGACCAGCAGCGCCCGCCATGTCGTCGGCTGCGTCACTTCCTGGAGTCGCAAGGAGACCATTCCGGTGCTGGAAAAAGCCGGCGGCATGCTCTGGTACGCCTGCCCCTATGAAGGCTTCGAGGCCAACGAGCACGTCGTCTACATGCACGCTTGCCCAAACCAGCATCTGGTGCCGCTGATGGCCCATGTCGTGCCCCGCTTCGGCGCCAACGGCTTCCTGCTCGGCTCGAACTACATCTGGGGCTGGGAGATGAACCGCGTGGCGCGCGACCTGATCGCGGATGCCGGCGGCAAGGTTCTGGGCGAGCGCTATCTGCGCATAGGCGAGACCGACGTGTCGCGGCTGATCGCCGAGATCCGGGCGACGCGGCCGAACTTCGTCCTCAACAACCTGATCGGCACCTCCTCCTACGCCTTCCTGGCGGCCTACCGCGACCTGGGCGTTGAGGACCCGGCCTTCAGCCCCGAGGTGTGCCCGATCATCTCCTGCAACCTCACCGAGGGTGAGCTGCCGGCGATCGGCGAAACCGGCAAGGGGCATTTGTCGGTCGGGCCGTATTTCGCGCCTCGCCCGGCGGCCTTCGCCTCGTCTTTCGAGGCCTCCGCCTATGCCTCCGTGCAAGTGATGGCCGACGTGCTCTCGCGTGATCCCGACGCCGGTCCGGCGGAATTTTCCAAGGCCTTCGCCGAACGGCGCTTCTCCACCCGGCTCGGCCCGATTGCTATCGACGCTCATTCCCAGCACGCAACGCTGCCGGTAATCATCGGCCGGATCGCCGACGGCTTCTTCGAGGTCGTCAGCCGGCAGCACGAGGTCGCGCCCGATCCGTACCTGTCACGCTACGACCCCGCCACGACATTCGGCCGGCCGCGCCTGAGGGTGGTGTCGTGACCAGGCCATCGCGCATCCCGAATCTCGGCGGCGCCAGGGCATTCATCCTGCATCGCCCGCACCCGACCGTGCAGGCCATCACCAGGCAGTTGTCCGCCATCGGCCTGGTCACCGTCGACTGCTGGCCCGAACTGCCGCCTGAAGCGCTGGCCGCCGATTTCGTGTTCTTCGACGCCGATCTCGGTTTCGACGAGCAATTCCCGTGGAAGGCCGGCGAGGCGCCGATGCCGCTGGTGGCGCTGATCGGTTCGGAGGCGCCCGGCCGCATCGAATGGGCTCTCTCGCACAAGGCCGATGCGCAGCTCCTGAAGCCGGTCGGCACTGCCGGCGTCTACAGCGCGCTGCTGATCGCAAGGCAGAGTTTCGAGGCGCGAAAACATTTGGCCGGCGAGATCGCCTCGCTGCGTCAGCGTGTCGCCGAGCGCCAGACCATCGTGCGCGCCGTCGCGGCACTGTCGAAAGGCGCCGACGACGATCGCGCCTACGCGCAGCTGCGCTCGCTGGCGATGAGCTGGCAGATCAGTGTCGAGGATGCGGCGCGCCGCATCGTGGCAATGACCAATGAGGAAGTAACGGGTGAGGAAGGCGGCGATGACCACTCCTATCGCGCCTGACCTCCCGGCGGCCGCACGCATGCCGGTCAAGTCGCGCGCCGGCGTCTGGCGCCGGCTGGTCAAACGCCGCCTGGCGCTGCTCGGTCTGTTCATCGTCGCCATCGTCCTTGCCGGCGCGATCCTCGCGCCATGGCTGACCGGCTATGACCCGAATGAGCAGATGTTCGACGGGCTGACGCTGGAAGGCTCGCCCTTGCCGCCTGACGCAAAATTCTGGCTGGGCACCGATCTGCTCGGCCGCGACCTGTTGACCCGCATTCTCTACGGCGCCCGCACCTCGCTGATCATCGGCATCGCCGCCAATGGCGTGGCGCTGTTGATCGGCACGCTAGTCGGCGTCACGGCGGGTTATTTCCGCGGCTGGATCGGCAGCGCTCTCATGCGCTTCACCGATCTGATGATGGCGTTTCCGGCGCTGCTGCTCGCCATTTGCCTGGCGGCAGTGTTCGAGCCAAGTCTCTGGATCGTCGCTCTGGTCATCGCGCTGGTCAACTGGGTGCAGACCGCGCGCGTCATCTACACCGAAACCTCTTCGCTCGCCGAACGCGAGTTCATCGATGCCGAACGCACCATCGGGGCGAGCGCGCCGCGCATCCTGTTTCGCCACATCCTGCCGCATCTTCTGCCCACCATCATCGTCTGGGGCACGCTCGGCATCTCCACCACGGTGCTGCTGGAAGCGACGCTCTCCTTCCTCGGCATCGGCGTGCAGCCGCCGACGGCCTCCTGGGGCAACATCATCTTCGAGAACCAGACCTACTTCCAGGCGGCACCCTGGCTGGTGTTCTTCCCGGGTGCGGCGATCCTGGCGCTGGCGCTGGCCTTCAACCTGATCGGCGACGCGCTGCGCGATATCCTCGATCCGACGCAAAGGGGCCGGGCATGATCTCCTATCTCGGCCGCCGCCTGATCCAGTCGCTGCTCATCCTGCTCGGCGTCTCGCTGATCACCTTCGCGCTGCTTTATTTGCTGCCTGCCGACCCGGTGCGCCAGATCGCCGGCCGCAGCGCCACGCCGCAGACGGTCGAGAACATCCGCCAGCAGCTCGGCCTCGACCAGCCCTTCGTCGTCCAGTACTGGCACTATCTCACGAAGCTCGCCAGCGGCGATCTCGGCCGCTCCTACATCCAGCGCTCCGAGGTCACCGAGCTTATCGTCTCGCGGCTGCCGGCGAGCCTGCTCCTGATGGTCGGCGCCATCCTGTGCGAATTGCTGATCGGGCTCAGCATGGGCCTGATCGCCGCCGTCAAGCGCGGCACCGCCACCGACCAGACGCTGATGGTCGCCTCCTTCGTCGGCGTCTCGGCGCCGCAATTCGTCGTCGGCCTGCTTTTGCTCTACGTGTTCGCCGTGCGGCTGGGCTGGTTCCCGATCGGCGGCTACGGCACCTGGCGCCATCTGGTGCTGCCCTCGCTAACCATGGGCATTCTCGGCGCCGGCTGGTACGCGCGCATGATGCGCTCCTCGATGATCGACGTGCTGCGCCAGGATTATGTGCGCACCGCCCGCGCCAAGGGCCTGGCCCGCCGCGCCATCCTGTTCCGCCATGCGCTCCCCAACGCCATCCTGCCGGTCATCGCCATGATCGGCATCGATATCGGCATCTTCATGGGCGGCATCGTGGTGGTCGAAAGCGTGTTCGGCTGGCCAGGCATCGGCCAACTCGCCTGGCAGGCGATCCAGCGCGTCGACATTCCGATCATCATGGGCGTCACCCTGGTGTCGGCCTTCGCCATCGTGCTCGGCAATCTCTTGGCCGACATCATCGCCCCGTTCATCGATCCCCGCATCAAGCTCAGATGAAACCAGAAAACCAACAGAGAAAGGGAACATAACAATGAAAAAGCTTCTCGCATCCACCGTGGCCGTATCGGCGCTGGCGCTGATGCTCGGCATGACGAGCGTCCGCGCCGAGGACGCCGTCGATCCCAACGCCAAGCAGGGCGGCGCCATCACCATCACCTACAAGGACGATGTCGCGACCCTCGACCCGGCGATCGGCTATGACTGGCAGAACTGGTCGATGATCAAGAGCCTGTTCGACGGGCTGATGGACTACGAGCCGGGCACCACGAACCTCAAGCCCGATCTCGCCGAAAGCTACGAGATCTCGCCCGACGGCAAGACCTTCACCTTCAAGCTGCGCCATGGTGTGAAATTCCACAATGGCCGCGAAATGACCGCCGAGGACGTGAAATACTCGCTCGACCGCGTCACCAACCCGAAGACGCAGAGCCCCGGCGCCGGCTTCTTCGGCTCGATCAAGGGCTATGACGATGTCGCCGCCGGCAAGGCGGAGACACTATCGGGTGTCACCGTGGTCGACCCCTATACCGTCAAGTTCGAGCTGACCCGGCCCGACGCCACCTTCCTGCATGTCATGGCCATCAACTTCTCGCATGTCGTGCCGAAGGAAGAGGTCGAGAAATATGGCGCCGATTTCGGCAAGCATCCGGTCGGCACCGGCGCCTTCAAGCTCGCGGAGTGGACGCTCGGCCAGCGCATCGTCTTCGAGCGCAACGCGGACTACTGGCATAAGGGACTGCCGCATCTGGACAAGATCACCTTCGAAATCGGCCAGGAGCCGATCGTGGCGCTGCTGCGCCTTCAGAAGGGCGAGATCGACGTGCCCGGCGACGGCATTCCGCCGGCCAAGTTCCAGGAGGTGATGGCCGATCCCGAGCAGAAGGCGCGCGTCGTGGAGGGCGGGCAACTGCACACCGGCTACGTCACCATGAACACCACCATGGCGCCGTTCGACAATGTGAAGGTGCGCCAGGCGGTCAACATGGCGATCAACAAGGCGCGCGTCGTGCAGATCATCAACAACCGCGCCGTGCCGGCCAACCAGCCGCTGCCGCCGTCGATGCCGGGCTACGACAAGGCGTACAAGGGCTATCCCTATGACGTCGCCAAGGCCAAGGCGCTGCTGGCCGAAGCCGGCCATCCCGACGGCTTCGAGACGCAGCTTTTCGCCATGAACACCGATCCCAATCCGCGCATCGCGCAGGCGATCCAGCAGGACCTCGCGGCGATCGGCATCAAGGCCAGCATCCAGTCGCTCGCCCAGGCAAACGTCATCGCCGCCGGCGGCGACAAGGCCGGCGCGCCGATGATCTGGTCGGGCGGCATGGCCTGGATCGCCGACTTCCCGGACCCATCGAACTTCTACGGTCCGATCCTCGGCTGTGCTGGCGCGGTGCCTGGCGGCTGGAACTGGTCGTGGTATTGCAACAAGGACCTCGACGCCAAGGCGGCCGAGGCCGACTCGGTGGTCGACCCGGCTAAAGCCGCCGAGCGCGACAAGATGTGGAGCGCCATCTACGACAAGGTGATGGAGGACGCGCCCTGGGCGCCGGTCTTCAACGAGCAGCGCTTCACCATGAAGTCCGCGCGCATGGGCGGCGCCGACAACCTCTATGTCGACCCGGTCCATATCCCGATCAACTACGACAATGTGTACGTAAAAGATGTGCAATAATTGCGACTACACCATCCACGGACGCCATCACCATTTCGGCTGGGACAATTCCTTTGCCCCGGCCGAGCGGGTGGCGCCCGGCTCGACCATCGAGTTTCAGTGCCTCGATTCCTCCGGTGGCCAGCTCAAGCCCGACAGCACCGTCGCCGACATCGCCAAGCTCGACTTCGCCGGGATCAACCCTGTCACCGGGCCGATTTTCGTCGAGGGCGCCGAGCCGGGCGACGCGCTGAAGGTGACGATCGAGATGTTCAAACCGTCCGGCTTCGGCTGGACGGCGAACATTCCAGGTTTCGGCCTGCTCGCCGACGACTTCAAGCAGCCGGCGCTGAACATCTGGAAATACGATGCCGCCTCGCTCGAGCCGGCCTTGTTCGGCAAGAACGGCCGCGTGCCGCTGAAACCCTTCGCCGGCACCATCGGCAACGCGCCGGGCGAGATGGGCCATCACTCGGTGGTGCCGCCCCGCCGCGTCGGCGGCAATCTGGACATTCGCGACCTCGCCGCCGGCACAACGCTCTATCTGCCGGTGGAGGTGGCCGGCGCGCTGTTTTCGGTCGGCGACACGCATGCCGCGCAGGGCGACGGCGAGGTCTGCGGCACGGCGATCGAAAGCCCGATGGACGTCGTGCTCAAGCTCGACCTGGTCAAGGACGCCAGGCTGAAGATGCCGCGCTTCACCACGCCGGGCCCGGTGACGCGTCATCTCGACACCAAGGGCTACGAGGTGACCACCGGCATCGGCCCGGACCTGATGACCGGCGCGAAAGAGGCGGTCGCCCAGATGATCGACCTGCTCGCCGGCCGTTACCAGATCGATCCGGTCGAGGCCTATATGCTGGCCTCGGTCTGTGGCGATCTCAGGATCAGCGAGATCGTCGACATGCCGAACTGGGTGGTGTCGTTCTACTTCCCGCGCTGCGTGTTCGAATGATGTTCGGTCGGCGCTGCACCCCCACCCCGCTGCTTCGCAGCGACCCTTCCCACAAGGAGGAGGGTAAAAAACCGGCGCCCTACCTCCCCCTTGTGGGGAGGTCGGACCGAAGGTCCGGGTGGGGGGCGCCACAGAATAAATCCCTTGCAGGTTTGCGTCTGCAATGACCTCAGCCACCGAAACAATTCTCGACATCGCCAATCTCTCCGTCTCCGTGCGTGGCGAGGACGGCGAGCGCGACGTCGTCTCCAACCTCTCTCTGACGCTTTCACGCGGCGAGACGCTCTGCATCGCCGGCGAATCCGGCTCCGGCAAATCGATGACCGCGCTGGCGATCATGCAACTACTGCCGCAGCCCGCCGCGCGCATATCTTCGGGCACGATCCGCCTTCTTGGCGGGGATGCGGGCGACACCGATCTCACAGCGCTCGACGAGCGCCGGATGCGCCGCATCCGCGGCGACCGCGTCGCCATGATCTTTCAGGAGCCGATGACCTCGCTGAACCCGGTGCTGCCGATCGGCCGCCAGCTCACCGAATCCATCGAGGCGCACACCAGCCCCTCGCCCGCCGAGGCCCGAAGCCGCGCCATCGAGGCGTTGAAGGCAGTGCGCATTTCGGAAGCCGAAAGCCGGCTGAAACAGTTTCCGCATGAGCTGTCCGGCGGCATGCGCCAGCGGGTGATGATCGCCATGGCGCTGGCGCTCGAGCCGGACGTGCTGATCGCCGACGAGCCGACGACTGCGCTCGACGTCACCGTGCAGGGCGAGATTCTGGAACTGCTGCGCGACCTGCAGCGCCAGCACGGCACCAGCGTCATCCTCATCACTCACGACATGGGCGTGGTCGCCGAAATGGCCGACCGCGTCATCATCATGCGGCATGGCCGCATGGTCGAGGAAGGCAAGACATCGGACATTTTTGCTCGCCCGCGAGCCGACTACACGCGCGAGCTGCTCGCCGCCGTGCCGCGCATCGGCACTGGCGCCGGCCGCCAGAAATCGAAAGAGATTGCCGAGCCGGCTGCGCCGGCAAACGTCGCCGATGTCACCGATCTGCATGTCCGGTTCGACCTGCGTGGCGGCTTCTTCGGGCGCGTCAACCGGCGCGTCCATGCCGTCGAAGGCGTCAGCTTTTCGATCGCGCCCAACGAGACGCTGGCGCTGGTCGGCGAATCCGGCTGCGGCAAGTCGACCACCGCCAAGGCGCTGGCCGGACTGGTGCCTTATACCGGCGACATCGTCATCGGCGGACGCAACCTGTTGGGCCTCGGCCGCGACGAGCGCAAGGCGGTGCGCCGCGACGTGCAGATGATTTTTCAGGACCCCTACGCTTCGCTCGACCCGCGCATGCGCGTCGGCGATCTCGTTGCCGAGCCGCTGGTCATCCATGGCGTCGCCTCGAAGGAGGAGCGCAGGGACCGGGTGGCGGCTTTGTTCGAGCGGGTCGGCCTGTCGGCCGACCAGATGGAGCTCTATCCCCACGAATTCTCCGGCGGCCAGCGCCAGCGTGTCTGCATCGCCCGCGCCCTGGCGCTAAGGCCGAAGCTGATCATCGCCGACGAAAGCGTTTCGGCCCTCGACGTTTCCGTGCAGGCGCGCGTGCTCGACCTGTTGAAGGAATTGCAGCGCGAATTCGGCGCCGCCTACCTCTTCATCTCCCATGATATGGCCGTAGTCGAAAACATCTCCGACCGCGTCGCCGTCATGTATCTCGGCCAGATCGTCGAGATGGGCACGCGCGACCAGGTTTTCTCCAACCCGCGCCACCCTTACACCAGGCGGCTGATCGAAGCCGTGCCGGTGCCCGATCCGGCGAAGCGCAGGAGCCGGTTCGCAAGGCTGGACCAAGAGATTCCGAGTGCGACGCGGAGGCTGGGCGAGAGCCCGCAGAGGCTGGCGCTGAGCGATGTCGGAGGCGGTCACCTGGTGGCGGGGTGAGGGTATGCTGCTCATGTGGGGCGGCGCCGACGCTTGCTGCGGCAACTGCAGCCAAATCCGGGCCGCGACGGCTGTCCCGATCCCATCAATACCCAAGCGCCATTCCGTCCTTGCGTGGATCCGACGCCCCGGTCAGCGTTCCCTTTTCCCAGTCGATCAACACCGCCTGGCCGCCGCCGAGCGGATGGTGCGGCTGGGTGATGGCATGGCCGCGGCGGCGCAGGCCTTCGATCGCATCAGCGGGAACACCGCGCTCGGCCTCCACCATGCCGTCATTGTAGAACACTCGCGGCGCATCGAGCGCCTGCTGCGGATCCATGCCGAAGTCGAGCATGTTGGTCAAAAGATGGACGTGGCCGAACGGCTGGTAGCCGCCGCCCATGACGCCGAACGGCATCACCACGCGGCCGTTTCGCGTCGCCATGCCGGGCATGATCGTGTGCATCGGCCGCTTGCCGGGCGCGATGGCGTTCGGATGCGCCGGGTCGAGGCGGAAGCTCGAGCCGCGGTTCTGCAGCACCACGCCGGTCTTCGGGCCGACGACGCCGCTGCCGAAGGAATAATAGGTCGAGTTGATGAAGGAGACCGCGTTGCGGTCGCGGTCGACGATGGAGATGTAGACCGTCTCGCTGCCGGGCAGCTGCACATCCGGCAGGTGCGTCATGGCACGCTGGCGGTCGATCTCGGCGCGCAGCCGCTCGGCATAGGCGGCCGACAGAAGCTCTTTTACCGGCACCGGCACATGGTCCTGGTCGCCGAGGAAACGGTCGCGGTCGCGGTAGGCCAACCGCCCCGCTTCGATCTCCAAGTGCAGGCGCTCGGCGCCGTCGGGGTCGAGCTCGCCGAGCCTGAGCCCCGACAGCACATTCAGCATCACGAGCGCCGTCAGCCCCTGATTGTTCGGCGGCATCTGATGGATCTCGTGGCCGCCATAGGAGACGCTGACCGGCGCTACATAATCGCCCTTGGTCGAAGCGAAATCCTCAAGCGAATGCAGTCCGCCCAACGCCTTGAGCCGGCTCACAATGTCGTCGGCGACGGCGCCTTCATAGAACCCGGCGCGGCCATGCCTGGCAATGATGCGTAAGGTGGCGGCAAGCTCCGGCTGCCGGTGCACGTCGCCGGCCCTGGGCGCCTCGCCGCCCGGCAGGAAAATGCGCGCGGCGTGCTCGTCGGCCGACAGGTCGGTCTCCGGTTCGGCCCAGTCGAAGGCGACGCGGTCATGCACGACATAGCCGTTCTCGGCATAGTTGATCGCCGGCGCCAACACCTCTGCAAGGTCCTTGCTGCCATGGTCTTCCAGCAGCCTGCACCAGGCGTCGATCGCGCCGGGCACGGTCACGGCATGCGGTCCCTGTTTGGGAAGTTCGCTGAAGCCTTTGTCGCGATACCAGTCCACGGTCGCCTTGGCGGGCGCCCGGCCGGAGCCATTGAAAGCCAGCACGTGTCCCTGCCCCGCGGGGCAATAGAGGACAAAGCAGTCGCCGCCTATGCCGGTCGATTGCGGCTCGACCACGCCCTGCACGGCGGCGGCGCAGACAGCGGCGTCCATGGCATTGCCGCCGGCGCGCAGCATGTCAATGGCTGCAAGCGTCGAAAGCGGATGCGAGGTCGCGGCGATCGCTTCGGTGGCACGGACCGGCGAGCGGCCGGGAAACTGGAAATCACGCATTCTGTCCGAATATCTCCTGGTCACTTGAAGCCAATTGGTCCGGTGAAATCAATGCCGTCTGCCGAAGATCTGCGCCACCGACAAGAGCACGACCGACAGCACGATCAGGCAGGTCGAGATGGCAGCGATCGTCGGGTCTATCTGGTCGCGCAGGGCGTTGAACATGCGGCGCGTCAAGGTCGTCGTCTCGCCGCCCGAGATGAACAGCGAAACCACCACTTCGTCGAAGGAGGTGATGAAGGCAAACAGCGCGCCCGAGACGATCGAGAAGCGGATCTGCGGCATGGTAACTTGCCAGAAGGCGGCTACGCGTCCGGCGCCCAGGCTGCGCGCCACGCGCTCCTGGTTCATGTCGTAGGAGCGCAGGCCCGAAAGCACCGTCAGCACCACCAGCGGCAGCGCCTGCACCGTATGCGCGATGACCAGGCCGGTCAGCGTGTTGTTCAGCCCGATGCGCGCGTAGAGGAAGAAAGTGCCGATGCCGATCAGGATCACAGGTACGATCAGCGATGCCGTCATCAGTGCGTTGATGCTGCCGTTGAAGCGCAGCGTGCCGCGATTGATGGCGTAGGCGGCGGCCGTGCCGAGCGGCGTCGCCACCAGCGCTGTCATAACGGCCACCTTGACCGAGACGACCGTCGCGTCGCGCCACTCCGGCGACTGGAAGTAGGTCTGGTACCAGCGCAGCGACCATTGCTGGAGCGGAAACTGCAGCAGCGTCGAATCCGAAAACGACATGATGACGATGATGACCGACGGCGCGATCAGGAACAGCAGCACGAGGCCGCCCAGCGCATAGAGCCACAGACGTTGCCGGTGCGAGATCGGCAGGCCGACATCTCCACTCATCGCGAACTCCACACACCTGTGGCGCGCGCGCCGAGCAGCCACTGGAACAGGCCGAGCAGCGCCAGCGTGACCGCGAGCAGCACGACGCCGAGCGCCGCGCCGGCGCCCCAGTTGGAATAGAGACTGGTGGTCTGTTCCATGCGCATCGCCCACATGACAACCTTGCCGCCGCCCATCAGCGCCGGCGTGACGAAAAAACCCAGGCACAGCACGAAGACGATGACCACGCCCGAGGCGAGGCCGGGCAGCGACAGCGGAAAGAAGATCTGCCGGAAGGTGGCGACGGGGCCGGCGCCCAGATTCATCCCGGCGCGCAGGCAGTCGGTGTCGATGGTCTTCATCGAGGCGTAGAGCGGCAGCACCAGGAACGGCAGCAATATATGCGTCATGCCGATGACGACGCCGGAAAAATTGTTGGCCAGCGGCAGCGGCTGGCTGATGACTCCGAGGTCGATCAGCCAGCTGTTGATCAGCCCCTTGCGCTGCAGGATCACCAGCCAGGCATAGGTGCGCACCAGCACCGATGTCCAGAACGGCAGGATGACGAAGATCAGGCAGATCGACGCCGCCCGGCGCGGCAATTGCGACAGCATATAAGCCAAGGGATAGCCCAGCAGCACGCAAGCGGCGGTGACGATGAAGGCGACCTTGAAGGTGGTGAGGAAGGTCTTGATGTAGGAGGTCTGCTCGAAAAAGCGCGCATAGTTGGCCGCGCTCAAGACGCCGGCCTCGTCGAACAGCGACAGCCAGAACAGCCAGCCGATCGGCACGATGATGATGGCAAAGACGAGGAACAGGCTTGGCGACAGCAGCGCCAACAGCCGAAACTGCTCGCGCCGCGCATCGGCGCGCAACGCATGCGCGTTCAGGTCCTGGGTCATGGCGCCAATTGCCTCGTCCATCGTGGCGGTTTGCACGCTCATCAGTCCGCCGCCACCAGGATCGTATCCTGCGCATCGAGGCCAAGCGCGATCGGCTGCCCGGCGGCCGGCAACCTGGCCAGCACGTCGCTGCGGCAATAGTCGCGCAATGTCAGCTGCCTGCCGTCGCGCAGCACGGCGTAGCAGACGAAGCTGTCGCCCTGATAAATCACGTCACTGCGAGTCGCGCTGAGCACGTTGACGCCCTTGGCCGGCTCTGCATTTGACAGCAGCCGCAGCTTTTCCGGCCGCACCACCATCAGCTGCTGGCCCGATGCCGGCGCCGGCGCCGCGGTGTGGATTTGCCTGTCCTCGTACCAGACCGAACCGCTGCGGCATTCGACGGGAATGAAATTCGATTCCCCGATGAAGCCGGCGACGAACCGGGTGCGCGGCGCGGCGTAGAGAATTTCGGGCTTGTCGAGCTGCTCGATGCGCCCGGCATTCATGACGGCGATACGATCCGACATGGTGATCGCCTCGCGCTGGTCGTGCGTGACATAGACAGTCGTCATGCCAAGCCGCCGATGCAGGGCGCGCAGTTCGATCTGCATGTGCTCGCGCAGGCCCTTGTCCAACGCCGACAGCGGCTCGTCCATCAGCACGATGCGCGGCTCGAACACGATGGCGCGCGCCAGCGCCACGCGCTGGCGCTGGCCACCGGAGAGCTGGTCGACGCGCCGTTCGCCGAGGCCCTGCAACTTCACCAGCTCCAGCGCTTTCTCGACGCGTTCCACCGTCTCGGCGGCCGGAACGCGGCGCTGCTTCAGCGGAAAGGCGATGTTGTGGAAGACGTTCATATGCGGGAACAGGGCATAGTTCTGGAACACCATGCCGATATTGCGCCTGTGCGGCGGCGTGGTGATGATCTCCTCGTCGCCGACCTTGATTGAGCCGGCATTGGCCCTGACGAATCCCGCCAGGATCATCAGCAGCGTCGTCTTTCCGGAGCCGGAAGGGCCGAGCAACGTCAGGAATTCGCCGGCCGCGACGTCGAGATTGAGGTCGCGCAGCACCGATACGGAGCCAAAACGTTTCTCTATCGCGCGCATGCCGATCGGCAGCGCGGATGGCGCAATGGACAAGATTGTTTTCTCCTGGGCAGGACTCCAAGAAGCAGGGCCAGGCGGCTCCGGCGGGATCTTCCCGGTCTCGAACGCCTTCTCGTTGACCGGTCCGTTGTCGACATAAAGCGGCAGATTGGCCTGTAATTGCGGACTGACGAACATCGCCAGCGCCTTCATCGCGACCTCCTTGTTCTTGGCGCCCTTGGGAATGACCATGCAGTCGGCGGTGAGTACGCCCTGGTCGAAGGAGAAGCTGACCGGCGCGCCTTCCTTCTTCAAGGTGCCGGCGCGGCCGTTCCAGATGCTTGCCATGTCGACCTCGCCGTCCTTCACCAGTTGCATGGCCTGCGCGCCGGAAGTCCACCAGGCATCGACATGGCCACGGATCTTGTCGACCGATTTCAGCGCGCCGTCGATGTCGACAGGATAGACCTTGTCGATCGGAATGCCGTCGGCGAGGGCTGCAACGCTAAGCGTCTCCGTCGCCTGACTGCTGCTCAGTGCGCGCCGTCCGGGAAACTTCTCCACATTCCAGAAATCGGCCCAGGTCTTGGGGCCTTTGTCACCGAACACGTCGGTCCGGTAGACGAGTACCACGGAGGTGTAGGAGATGCCGACCCAGTCGTCATGCACGAGCTTGGGATCGATGCCGCTCTTGTCGATGAGGTTGTAGTCGAGCTTTTCGAAAAGCCCTTCCTTCGAGCCGCGCGCGCATTCGTCGGCGCCGAGCTCGGTGATGTCCCACTTCACCGCGTTGCCTGTCACCTGCAGGCGCACGTCATCGAGACCGTTGGTGGTGTCTTCCTTGATGGTGATGCCGAGCGCATCGGCGGTCGGCTTGAAGAAGGCCTTGGCCTGCGCCTCCTGATAGGTGCCGCCCCATGAGGCGACGGTAATGGTGTCGCCTGCCGCGGCGGGCGCCGTGACCGTGGCCATGAGGCCCGCTATGGCAACGACGCTAATGCCTTTGGTGCTGTTCATTTCGGTTCTCCAACCGGTGTTCCCATTGTTTTTGATTTCGCATGCGATTTTGTATACAATTTTGAGTGTAGCTCGGGGATCAGCGAAGTCAACACCGCTCGGCGGGGCCTTGGGGCCACCGACCCGGGGCCGGGGAATGGCAAAACGCGCCGATTTTGAATACAGCTACGCGCGAAACACATCGATTTCCGGCACGGACCGGAGACTGGATACGGAACTTGGCCAAGGAAACAAAAAACACGCTGCGCGACTCGGTCTATTCCGCGCTCAAGGCAATGATCGTGACCGGCCAGATCCCGCCGGGCGCGCGCGTCACCGAGAGCGACATTGCGGCAAAGCTGAATGTCAGCCGCACGCCCGTGCGCGAGGCCTTCAACCGCCTCGAGCGCGACGGGTTGGTCACCGGCCGGCCGCGGCAGGGCTACGCCGTCACCGAGTTCGACATAAACATGTTCCGCGAGGCCTTCGACATCCGCGAACTGCTCGACGGCCACGCCACCGAACTGGCGGCGGCTGCGGCCACCGAGAAAGACAAGGCGCGGCTGCGCGCCATGCTGGCCGAATGCGAGAGGCTGGCCGCCATTGCGGATCGAACCACAAGGGAAAAATTCCAGGAGCTTGAAGTCGGCATCGATCTGCACCGCGTCATCGCCGAAATCAGCGGCAATGCCATGCTGCACGGCATGCTGTGCGGCATCCTCGACAGGTGCCAGCACTATGTCTGGACGGAACTGCTGTGGCTCGACGAATGGAAGATCGCCCGCGACGAGCATGCCGAGCTCGTCGAGGCGATCTGCGCCGGCGACGCCAAGCGCGCCGGCGCCCTGGCGCGCGCCCATGTGCGCGGCTCGCGCGAGAACGTGCTGCGCCTGCTGCAGGCCAAATCGGATTACCAGAGCTTTCTGGCCAAGGCGTCGTGAGCGGGGTTGGACTTGGCGCGAAGCAACGCGTTAGCGATCTCGACTGGGCAGCCATGGATATTGCGGGTGGCGATGCTACCATAGGCCGGACGAACCTCGACAAGGACACTCCAGGTGCTTCCCTCGACAGGGCTTGAGCGATTGAGCGCATTTTCGGATGGCGTGTTCGCCGTCCTTATCACCGTGCTCGTGCTTGACCTGCGTCCACCGGAGGTGCCGACCTTCACCGCGTTGCTGGCCTTGTGGCCGACATGGCTGAGCTACGGCGTGAGCTATCTCTTCATCGCCATCGTCTGGGCGAATCACCATCATCTCCTGCGCCACGCCACGGCGGCGACGACCAGCCTGATGTGGTACAATTTCGCGCACCTGTTTTCGGTGTCGCTGCTGCCGTTGGCAACCGCGTGGATGGCGGTCAGCGAGCTGGCCCCGCAGCCGGTGGCGTTCTACGCGGTCGTCTTCTTCCTGGTGAACCTGACCTACATTCTCCTGATCCGGGAACTCATCGACCCGATGCCGGCCGACACCGTTCCGCTCAAGGTGCGCAAGGTCATGCGCATCCGCTCGATGGTGACGCTGTGCCTTTTCGGCTTGGCGGCGGTCGTCGCCCTGAAATACCCGATCGCCGGACTGGCGATCTGTTGCTGCTGCCTGACGGTCTATCTCCGGCCGGAAGCGCCGGGATCGCGCGCCGGCTGAGCACAATGTCAGGTCATGCCGCCCGCGTCGGCTTTCGGCCTCGATCCGCCAGGCCGCCCTGAATTTGCGCTGGGCAGTCTCCAGATGCTCGCCGCATCGCCACTTGGCCGCGTCAGGCCGCGCGGCTCGAACGGCAGGGTCGTTACGGTCGAAAATGATCAGTCGGCGGAGCGCTTCTCGAATACGGAGCGTGCGACCGGGGCTGCCGAGAAAGCGTTTGGCCATCCCGCGTAATAGGCGAGATGACTGATCACCTCCGAGGCCTCGGCGCGCGTCAGTCCATTATCCATGGCCCTGTTGAGATGATAGGGAATCTGCTCCACCTGACCGGCGGCGACCAGCGCGCTGACCGTCACCAGGCTGCGGTCGCGCGGCGCGAGATCGGGACGCAGCCACAGGTCGCGAAACAGCACTTCCGTCGTGTCGCGCACCAGGCCCGGCGACGCCGGTCCCGTGCCTTGCTCGACCCGTGCGGCACGATCGGCCTCCGCCTTTTCGTCGAGCGGCAGCAAATCGACGACAGCCTTGGGGAGCTGGTCCGACCCGATGCCGCGTGCCTCGAACACCGCTTTGGCGATCGCCGTGGCTGCCATCGCGTTGCCCCACCCGGCATAGAAGGCAAGATGCGTGATCATCTCCGAGATCTCGGCCGGCTTCACGCCACTGTCGAGGGCGAGGCTCAACTGCTCCGGCAGGAGTATGCCCTGGTTGCGGGTGACCACCGCCGCGATGGTGACGATGCTGCGATCGCGCCGCGACAGGCCGGGGCGCTTCCAAACGTCATTGGCAAGCTTGTCCGTCGCATAGCGCGCAAGGGCGGGCGAGACGGCCTGCACATCCTCTGGAGGCAGGCTGCCGGTCTGCGATCCCGTCTGCGCCGCAGCGTCGGCAGCCCCCATCGACAAAGCGAGTGCGAGAATGGTTGAAGGTTTCATGATGATGCCTTTCGTTCCTGCGTACGGTCAGCGGTATTGCTCGTCGGAGACAGGCTCCAGCCAGTCGACATTCTTGCCGTCATGCATGTAGCTCAACGCGATATGGGCCATCGGGCTGGTGGCGGTCGCGCCATGCCAGTGCTTCACCCCGGCGGGAATCCAGACGACGTCGCCTGGATTGATGACGCGGGCCTCCTTGCCGTCTTCGCGAATCCAGCCTTGGCCTGATGTGACGATCAGCAATTGACCGGCAGGATGGGTGTGCCAGACGGTGCGCGCTCCGGGAGCAAAGTTCACCAGCCCTGTGCTTGCGCGCGTTATCTCGGTGGCGGGAAACAGCGCAGTGACGACCGCTTGCCCGGTAAAGTTTTCTGCCGCTCCGATCACCGCCGGCGTGCTGCCGTTTGTCCGGATTTCGATCCCCTGCGCTTGGACGGGCATGGTTCCCGCCACACTCGCGGCCGCTGCTGTCAGGATTTTCTTCATTTTGGTCTCCTTGAGGTTTGCTCCCCTGCATTTGTGGGCTGAACCCAGCGCGGCGCTTACAGACGAAGCAGCGTCTTGATCGCCCGCCTCTCATCCATGGTGCGATAGCCCTCGGCGACATCGGCCAGCGGCAGGGTCAGGTCGAAGACCTTGCCGGGATTGATCTTGCGCTCCAGCACCAGATCCATCAGATGCGGAAGAAAACGGCGCACGGGCGCGGGGCCGCCGAGCAGGCTCTTCTGGGCGAAGAAGAGGCCCTGGCCGTCGAGCTGGACGCCATGCGGCACGCCGACGAAGCCGATCGAGCCGCCGGGGCGGGCACAGTTGATCGCCTGCATCATGGATTCCTGCGTGCCGACGCATTCCAGCACGGATTCCGCGCCGACGCCGCGGGTCAGATCCTTGATCCGCGCCACGCCGTCATCGCCGCGCTCCGAAATGATATCGGTGGCGCCGAATTCGAGCGCGAGATCCTGGCGCGTCTTGTGGCGGCTCATGGCGATGATGCGCTCCGCGCCCATCTGCTTGGCCGCGAGCACGCCCATCAGCCCGACCGCGCCGTCACCCACGACGACCGCGGTCGCGCCGGGCTCGACGCGCGCGGCGTCGGCGGCATACCAGCCGGTGCCAAGCACATCCGATGCCGCCAGCAGGCTCGGGATCAGATCGTCCTCGGGCATGCCGGGGGTGGCGACCAGCGTGCCGTCGGCAAGCGGCACGCGCAGCATCGGCGCCTGCGCCCGGCTCATGAACTCGCGCTGCTCGCAGGACGAGGGGAAGCCGAAGCGGCAATGCGGGCAGGTGTTGTCGGAGGTGCAGAACGAGCCGACGACGAACTGGCCGGGCTTCACCGCTCTCACCGCGCTGCCCACTTCCACCACCACGCCGCAATATTCGTGGCCCATATGCATCGGTTCGTTCAGCGGCTGGAGCCCGCGATAGGGCCACAGGTCGGAGCCGCAGATGCAGGTGGCCGAGAGCTTGAGGATGGCGTCGGTGGGATGAAGGATTTCGGGCTCCGCCACTTCCTCGCAGCGGATGTCGCCGGCACCGTAGAGAACTGTTCCGAGCATGGTTTTCTCCTTGAGCCTATGTCAGGCGTTCTATGCGTATGTTGAAGCGTCCGCCGCGCAGCAGCGGCGCGATACCGCTGTCGAGCCGGCCGAGCCGGATCAGGCCGCGCGAATACCGGTAGGGGCCATAAAAGAAGATGAGATTGCCCCAGGGCGCGTAGTAGGCGATGTCGCCGATGGCCTCACTGTCGAACGGGCCGCTGCCCTCGATCCGCAATTTGCGCGGCAGGTAGCCGATCTTCTCGACGGATGCGTAGTCTTCCAGTGTCAGGTCCAGCGGCAGCATCGCGGCGAAATCCTGCGCGCTCGGATTGTCGAACAGGGAGGCCGTCAGGCGCATCGCGTCCACTTCAATAGCAATCCTCATCAACGATTTCTCCTGTCCGTCCGTTCCGCGGGCTTGGCCTGGCGCGGCGGAGGGCGCGAACGCGGCTGCCAGTGCGGCGGCAACTGCGGTGCGGCGCGTCATGTGGCTGCGTGTCATGGTGCGCCCTTGCAGTGGTCATGGGCGGCTGCCGCCGCGGCCAGCGCGGATCCCACAAGCAGCACCGCGCCAAGTGCGAAGGGGCTTCGCCAGCCGAGCGTGTCCAGCAGCAGGCCGCCGCCCGCCGCGCCGAGCGTGATGGCGAACTGGATGACGGCGACCTGCAAGCCGCCGCCGGCTTCGGCATCGTCGCGCAGCGCGCGGCTCAGCCAGGTGCCCCAGCCGACCGGCGCCGCGGTTCCGAAAAAGCCCCAGCCGACGAGCAACGCGGTGACGGCCATCGGCATCGATCCAAGCACGATCAATGCGACGGCCAGCAGCGCCATGGCCAGCGGAATGATGATGACGATGCTGTAGAGCCGCGTCTTGAGCAGCCGGCCTATGGTCCAGGTGCCGGCGACGCCTGCTAGTCCCATCACGAGCAGGATCGCCGAGAGCGCCGAAACACCGACACCGGTCACGGTTTCCAGGAAAGGCCTGAGATAGGTGAAGAGCGCGAACTGGCCCATGAAGAGCATCAGGATCGAGGTCATGCCGAGCGCGACCTGACGGCGCAGCAGCAACCGGAGGACATTGCCCGACGCCTTGCGGCCGCGTGGCGGCAGCGCAGGCAGGCTGAGGCTTTGCCAGACAAGGGCAAAGAGGGCCAGCGGCACCACGAGGAAGAACGCGACGCGCCAGCCGACATAATCGCCGAGCAGGCTTCCGAGCGGCGCCGATATGGTTGCCGCGACGGCGTTGCCGGCGTTGATCATCGCCAGGCCCTCGGGCACGGAGTCCTCCGGCACGAGGCGCATCACGATCGCGGTGGACATCGACCAGAAACCGCCGATGGCAATGCCGAGCAAGGCGCGGCCGATCATCAGCACGGCATAGTTGGGCGCAAAGGTCACTATCAGGCCGGACAAGGCGAGCAGCAGCGAGAACGACGTCAGCACCAGCTTGCGGTCGATATGCCGCGTCAGGCCGGCGATGAACAGGCTGGTGACGACCGCGAAGATGCCGGAGACCGAGATCGCCTGTCCCGCCCGGCCTTCGGTGATGCCGAGCCCGTCGGCGATCGGCGTCAGCAAGCTGACCGGCATGAACTCGGAAGCGATGAGGACGGCGACGCAAAGCGTCATCGAGAACACCGCACCCCATGCTGCCCGAGGCTTCACCAGCCTGTCGTCGTAAGTCGTTTCCATCAGCCGTCACCACAAAAATCCAGCCGCCGGAAACGCATCGGCGGCCTGTTCGCGACAGGAGATAGCGCCGGACTATTGGAATGATTAGCGGCTGAAAGTCGCTTGAACTTATCGATGCAGGCCATAAATAACGTCGGGCCGTATTCAGCGGGGCAGAAGGCCATGCGCGAAAACTTCAACGATCTTCTGTGGTTCCTGGTGGTGGCCGAGGAGCGCAGTTTCACGAAGGCCGCCGCCAAGATCGGTATTACTCAATCGACCCTCAGCCACACCATCAAGCGGCTCGAAACGCGCTTGGGCCTGCGGCTGCTGGCGCGAACGACGCGCAGTGTCTCGACGACCGAGGCGGGAGAGCGGTTGCGTCAATCCCTGGCACCGCGCATCGTCGATATCGAAACCGACATCGCGGCGCTGACGGCCTATCGCGACAAACCCTCGGGGACCGTGCGCATCACCGTCTCCGATCATGCGCTCGAGCAGCTGGTCTGGCCGAAACTGCGGCCTGTCCTTGCCGACTATCCCGACATCAAGCTCGAATTCAGCCGGGACAACGGATTGCGCAACATTGTCGAGGATGGTTTCGATGCTGGCGTGCGGCTTGGCGAAAGCGTGGAGAAGGACATGATCGCCGTGCGCATCGGGCCGGACTGGCGACTTGTTGCCGTAGGCTCGCCGGCCTACATCGCCGGACGTGGCGTGCCGAAGGCGCCGCAAGACCTGATCGGCCACAATTGCATCAACCTGCGCATGACCAGCGCCGGTGGCCTCTATGCCTGGGAATTCCAGAAGGCCGGCCAGGCTCTGCGCGTCCGCGTCGATGGCCAGCTCGTGTTCAACTCGACCCTGCCGATGGTCGACGCCGCCATTGCCGGCTACGGGCTTGCCTATGTGCCCGAGGATCTGGTCACGGCGCATGTTGCCGCCGGACGGCTGCAACTCGTGCTCGACGATTGGTCGCCGAAATTCGCCGGCTATTACCTATACTATCCAAGCAGTCGCCAGAACTCGCCGGCCTTCAAGGTCATTGTCGACGCGCTTCGAAAACACAGCCAATGATGGCCACCACACAGAAGCCGAGGACGGGGCTGAGCACAACCGGGAATGGGAGCGGCGGACCTCAGATGATGCCGTGCTTCTTCAGCAGCGCCTGCTCATCGCCCGACACCCATCCGAATATCTTCGGCTCGCCGTCGAGTTTCCGGACAAGGTAGTGAACGTCGAAATCTATCTCGACGTCCGCTTGACCCTTGCGGGCATAGGTCGCGGTCCACGCAACATGGACAACGCAATGATGCTCGTCGATCGGCGAGATGCCGATGTCGCGTATCCGCATCTCTTTCGTTCCGATTGCCCGGTAGTGGGCATAGCCCTGAGCCATGACTTGCTTGAGTTGATCGTCGTTCTTTCCGGTCACGACGCCGGCAGGCGAGGCGGCTATGAACTCCGACGTGTAGAGCGACGCGGCCTCATCCATATCCATGCCGCCGCCAAGCGACTCCTTGAAAAACCGCTGATAGCGTTCAAAAAATCTCTTTACGCTCATCTCCATGATTTCCGCTCCGGTCGTGTCCTCGGATCAGCGCTGTTCCCGCACGCTCCGGAGGAAATGGATCATCGCGGCGTTGACCTCGTCCGGGCGTTCCTGCTGGGTCCAGTGCCCGCAGCCGGGCAGCACCAACTTGTCGCGGAGTTGCGGGACGAAATTTCCGAGATTGGCCAGCAGCTGATCCATTCCGGGGAAGGCGACAACCAGATCGCGGTCGCCTGCTATATAGAGGGCGGGGACCTTGATCCGCGCGCCCGCAAAGGGCGCCATCAGCTCCCAGTTCCGGTCGATGTTGCGGTACCAGTTGAGACCTCCCGCGAAACCGGTGCGCTGGAACTCGCCGGCGTAGAAATCGAGGTCGCCTTGGCTGAGCCAGGGCGGTAGGCCCGGCGGTGCCTCGACGGCTTGCAGGAAACCTCCATCATGTGGAACCATGCCGATTCCACCCGCGCTCGTGCCCGAGGCATCCCCCGATGCGGCGTAAAGCATGGCCCGCACCGTGGTCCGGGGGTCCCGCTCCAGCTCGGCTTCTGCAATGCCGGGTTGCTGGAAATAGAGCTGGTAGAATTGCGAGTCCGTCGTTCGCGGCATCACGCTGGTTGGGCGCACCTTGGCCCGCGGCCGGAACGGCACGCTGAGGCCGATGACGGCTTGGAATCGGTCCGGGCGCATCAGCGCCGCGTGCCAGGCGACGACGGCGCCCCAGTCGTGGCCGGCGATGATGGCGGTCGGCGCTTCGAGGGCGTCAAGAAGGCCCACCATGTCGCCGACCAGATGGAAGAGCGTATACTGTTCGACCGCCTCCGGCCGATCGCTCTTGCCATAGCCCCGCATGTCGGGGGCGACGGCGTGAAAGCCCGCCGCCGCGAGCGCACTCAATTGATGGCGCCAGGAATACCAGGATTCGGGAAAGCCGTGGCACAAGAGCACCAAAGGGCCATCGCCCTGCTCCGCGATGTTGAGGCGGACGCCGTTGGTCTCGACCATTCGCTGTGTCGGCTCGCTCACGGCTGCTTCTCGTGCTCGTGTGTCAGCCTCAGTTTAGTAATGGCTGGCGGCGGAGGCCGCAACGAGTGACTGTCTCAGGAACGATCAGGGCGATGAATGTCCAAAGCGGATGATCACCGCACTATTTCGCTCCGCGATAGATTTGACTGAAGAAGGCGACCAGCTCCTTGGTGAGGAACTCCGGGTTTTCGTCGGGCAGCCAGTGCCCGGTGTCCGGTGCGACACCGCCGCGCACGTTGATGCCGAGGTCCTTCGCCATGGCGAGTTCCGTCATGCCGTTGCTCTTGTCGCCGGCAAGCGCCAGGATAGGCATCGGCAGTCTGCGTTTCTCAAATTCGGCGAAACGGCGCTCGTCTTCGGGAAAGGCGCGATAGAGCTCGAAGCCGGCACGAAGCCCTCCTGGAGCGGCGTAGGCCCTGGCATAGACCGCTATGTCCTCGTCGGCGACGTGCCTGTAGGCGCGCTTCAGATAGAAATCCCGGATGAACGGGTATTCGTGGCCCGCGACCAACATTTCGGCGATGTCGCGCTGCTGGAACAGCCCGAAATGCCAAAGCTCCGGATCGGGCTTGTGCTTCGCCTCGTTCCATGCGGCGGTGGCCGGAATCGGCACGTCGAGCATCACCAAACTCGCGACCTCGTCCGGCCACTGCGCGGCGTAGGCATAGGCGACCATCACGCCGATGTCGCGCCCGACCAGATCGACCTTGGTCGCGCCGAGCCCGTGGACAAGGGCGCGAATATCGGCGGCCATAGTCGCTTTGTCATACCCGGCGAGTGGCTTGTCGGATTCTCCCGCACCGCGATAGTCGACGGCGACGACGCGGTAGCCGGCCTTCGCCAGCGACGGCATCACATTCCGCCATGTATACCAGGTCTGCGGCCAACCGTGCAGCAGTACCACGAGCGGGCCGGTGGCGCCGCCGCCGATGACATAGTGGAGCCGGGTACCGTTCGCGTCGATATAGCGGTGCTGGAATTGCGCCTCAAAGCCGGGCGGCAGGCCGGTTTGCTGCGTTTCAACAGAGGTTGCGTGCTGCTGTTCTTGCGCGGGTGCGGGGGCGCAGAGCGCGGCAAAGGTCAGCGCCATAGCTGTGACGAGGCACCGCATTCGAGTAGGTCCCTTTAACGTTTGCACGCAGTCCAGCCACGTTGGCCATGAACTCGACCGGCAGTTCATGAACGACGGCGGCGCCGTCTGTCTCGTTCAGCTTCGAGTCGATCCCAAGCTGCTCCAGCGCCGAAGCGATCCGATGCGTGCGCCCGTCGAACAGCTTTCCTGATCCGGCTCTTTCGCTGGATGAAATGATCCTGAATCTCCGGCGTGACCTTGTCCGTCAGCGGGCGTCGTCCGGCCAAACCCCCACGCGCGGGAAAGGTTCCCCCGTGAGCGCCAGGAGGCGTCGCCTGCTAACAGACAACGGTGCGACACTGTTCGTCAATTGGCGGCCTGCTGGTTGATTGTCTTGCAAAAAAGGGCGCGCCGGCGCGGTCGCAGCCATTCTCATTTCACCCTTTGCCGGAACCTGGAATGGCAGCGGTTGGCGAAGGTGATCTCCACGCGGTCGCCCTCGAAGGCTTCGATCAGCGGGCCCGGGCTCACACAGTTATAGGCGAGGATCGGCGTGTCGAGCCTCTCGGCGAACCTCGCGACGGCCGGCTCCGCCGCCAGCCTCGCCTTGAACAGGCCTGGCCGATCAGTTTCGTTGGCAAGCAGCGGCAGGTCGCGCAACGCCTGGCCGTCGGGCAGGGTAACAGCGTCTTGCCTCATCGCGGCCATGTCGTGGCCGGCATGGCCGCCCATATCCATGCCGGGCATCGACATGTCGTCCATCTTCGTCTGCGCCAGTGCGCGCGGGCTCGCCAGAACCGTCGCCAGGCCTGCCGCCAGAAAACCGCGTCGATGCATTTTTTGCTCCTTGCGCCCGATGGAAAGGCCTCGCCGGAAGACCTCGCTCCGACCCTAGAGGTTCCAGTAGCTGGAAGGTCAAGCGGGATCGAGCCGTCGGCGTATGAGAGGAACAGACGGGATCGTATCCGCCACGACCGCGTTCATCCGCAGGAGGGCACAACCTGCCGTTTTATCTGACGACGCAAAGAGGCCGAATCCATGCTTATCCAACCGATCGACTATTTTCTGGTCGCCTGGTTCGTGCTCGCCCTGGCCTCGACGCTCTATGTCGGCATTGACCAGTACCGCAACAATCCTGAGCCGGTGGTGATGAAATGGGGCTTCATCCTGGTGACGCTCTATATGGGCCCGCTCGGGCTGCTGCTTTACGTGCTCGCCGACAAGGAGCCGCGCCCGGGCGAGCATGAAGCCTTCACCAGTCCGCTCTGGAAGCAGGGCGTCGGCTCGACCATCCACTGTGTCGCCGGCGATGCGACGGGCATCATCCTTGCCGCGGTCGTCACCGCCACGCTCGGCCTGCCGATGTGGCTCGATCTCATCGTCGAATATCTCGCCGGCTTCGCGTTCGGCCTTTTCATCTTCCAGTCGCTGTTCATGAAATCGATGATGGGCGGCAGCTATTGGGAAAACGTGCGCAAGAGCTTCCTGCCCGAGTTCATTTCGATGAACTTCATGATGGCCGGCATGGCGCCGGTCATGAGCTTCCTGATGATGGGCCGCGACATGCGCGCCATGGAGCCGACCGAGCTGCTGTTCTGGGGCGTGATGTCGCTCGGCGTCATCGCCGGTTTCGCGCTTGCCTACCCCGCCAATGTCTGGCTGGTTGCGCGCGAGTTGAAGCACGGCCTGATGACCGAGCGCCCGCCGGAGGCCGGGAAAGACAACCAGGAGCCCGCTGCCAGAAGGCAGCATGCGCAGACGCAAATGCGGCAGGCCGGTGGCCATGGTCATCGCGAGCATGGCCACGACACGGGTTCCCACAAAAGCAAGGGCGGCCATCAGACGCGGTCGGACGCGACCACGCCGCAGATCGCCGCGCTCGGCGTGGTGTCGCTGATTGCGCTTGGTGTTGGCATGGCCGCTCCGGCGAACTGGCTGAACCTCAGGCTTTCGGCCCGCGACGTCGGCGGGGTGATCATGCCGCAGGGCATGATCATGGACCGCGACACCCCGGCCGACGCCATGCGCGACATGGCGGCGGCCGATCCGCGCCTCGTCACCGCTTTATACGACCTCGCCACCAAGGGCGACCAGGATCTGCCGTTCCGAATGGAGAACGGCGTGAAGGTGTTCGAGCTGAGGCCCTCGGTGATCCGCTGGCAGATCCTGCCGGACGTCGCGGTCGATGCCTATGCCTATAACGGCCAGATTCCCGGCCCGCGCATCCACATCCGGCAGGGTGACCGCATCAGGGTCAACGTGACAAACGATCTGCCTGAGGAAACGACCGTGCACTGGCATGGCCTGATCCTGCCCAACCAGATGGACGGGCCGGCCGAGATCACGCAGGCCCCGATCGAGCCGGGGCAGACCTATTCTTACGAATTCACGGCCACCCAGCACGGCACCTATTTCTACCATCCGCACGCCAAGCCCGACCGCACCCAGGCACTCGGCCTCTATGGCGCCCTGATCATCGATCCCGCCAACCCCGCCGATGAGGTCGCCGCCGACCATGACTACGTCATCGAGTTGCAGGAATGGCTGGTGCGAGAGGGGCTGACCTATCCCTCGATGCCGATGGACGGCGGCATGCCGAACTTCTTCACCATCAACGGCAAGGCCTATCCCTCCACCGAGACGATCCGCATGAAGGTCGGCGAGACCCTGAAGGTTCGCTTCATCGGCACCAACAACGGCTTCATCCATCCGATGCACATTCATGGCGGACCATTCGAGGTCGTCGCGCGCGACGGCGAGACCATTCCCCCTTCGGCCCGCTTCCTCGCCGACACCATCAATGTCGGTCCGGGCCAGCGCTATGATGTCGTCTGGACGGCGCGGCGACCCGGCAAATGGCTCATCCACTGCCACATTCCGCACCACACGACGAACAACAATGTCGAGCAAAAGGGCGGCGGCGGGCTGATGGTCGTCATCGACGTCAGCTGACGCGGGCGCCGGAATTGGCGCTGTTGCGGCATCAGCGCCGCACTCGGCCCGGCGACGGCTGCCCAGAGGTTGGCCTCGACGCCGAGCGGCGCAGGCAGCCTCGGAACGCGTGCGGGCCCTGCACGTTGATCCCGAACCGCTCGTGGAGTGCTCCATGCCAGATTGGATCGGGACTTGGCGAAACCAATACGGCTCGACCGTCATCATCGAGGACGATGCGGAAGGCGTCATCCGCGGCACGTTCAGGACGGCGTTGGAAGACAGCAGTTTCTTTGGTCAGGAACTTCCGATCCATGGCGCTGCTTGCGGCGACGTAATCGGCTTCACGGCTGCGGGACAGGGCAAGGCCGGGCCTGCGGCCGTGAGCTACACCGGTATTCTGCGGGAAAGTAAGCTCGAGATGCTTTGGCATACCGTTGCAGGGCAGACCCTTACCGCATCGGCGGAAGGGGCGCCTGCCAGGATGGTCAGAGTTGGGGCATGGCGCGCCTTCGGGACCAGCCTGGATGTGTTCGAGCGCGTGGAATGACCCAGCCTCTCGGGCCGGCGTGGCTCCATGGGCGGCTACGGAAGGCCGCCAGGCCCGCATATGCGCGACTGAAGGCGGCTTGCCGATCCTGAGCGATTTCGGCGGCGCTGTGGTCGAGCCGACCGGAGGACGGATGGGATGGCGGAAGAAGGCAACGACGCGCGGGTAGTCCTGCAGTGCATGACAACCGAGCACTTCGTGCTGCAGACCGCCCGCGCGGCCACCATTCAGGAGGCGAATCAGCGCGCCAATCTGTTCCTCACATCGGTCTCAAGCGCGGCGATCGCTCTGTCATTCGTGGCGCAGGTCACGAAAATGGGCACGCCGTTCGTGCTGTTCAGCCTGATCTTGCTGCCTTGCGTTTTCTTCATCGGCCTGGTCACCTTCGTCCGCGCCGTGCAGGTCGCCATCGAGGACATGGTGCACGCCCGTGGAATGGCGCGGATCCGGCACTACTACGTCGAAGTCGCGCCCGCCATGCAAAGCTACCTCGTTCATTCCACGCACGACGATCGCTCGGCGGTGCTCGTGGACAAGGGGCTCAGCCTATCGCCGTTGCAGTATTTCATGACCACGGCCGGAATGGTGAGCGTGATCAGCAGCGCCATCGCAGGTGTCTTTACAGGCATAGCCGCCACAGCGGCAGCCGGCGCCGGAATGGCTCTCGGCGTGGCAGCCGGGATGCTCGCCTTCGCTGCAAGCGTGTTCGTGCTGCGCAGCTACCATCTGCGGGCTTGGGCGGCGGCCGAGCAAAGACTGACGGTTCTTTTCCCAGGCACGCGCGGGGAATGAAGCTCTGCGGAGCCAGGGACGTGTCAAGACCATGAACTGCATGTTCTTTCTCCTGCTGTATGAAGGTAGGGCTTTCCGGTTTTTCCCGCCGGGTGCTTGATGCCTGTCACGGTTATTTAGCGGCCATCGGCTCGAACAGGGCGGAAATGATCGGCTTTCCAGTCTCGCCGACAACGTCGGCACGAGAAAGACCGATGTCTTGCAATTGCGAGTCCGTGAGTTCCATCAGCATGCGGCGGCTCCGGCGCCTTTCCATACCAGCTTCGACCCAGACCAAGATCGCCGCCACGCGCGCCATCAGAATCTGTAGAGCCTCGACTCCACGCCGCTGCGGTGCACTCCTTGTTTCGGCCCGCTCCACGGCGGCGCCGTTGACGACTGCGTCCATCGCATTTCTCCTTTTTTCGCGACCGGTCGAACCCCGAGGCGAAGGCGGCGAATGAGCCCGCTGCTTTGGGGGTTCGGCGGCCGGAGCCGGTGTCTAACGGTTGCCGAAAAGGTCCCGGCGATGCTCGACCGCCGGATCCCGCGCGATGGCCGCGTTCGAGCCCGCATTGAGCAGTTCGTAGACTGCACTATGCGCGATCGAGGACGTGTGGGTGCTGTCGAGCTGTTCCCGGGCAATCGCATTGATGTCGGAGCCGCCGACCTTCGGGTTCTCGGCGAGTGCGGCGTCAGTGATGGCCAGGAACGCGGCGGCGGCAAGAGCGATCTTTTTCATGGAAATCTCCTAAGGTTGAGTTCTGGACTTGGTTCAAGAACAGGTCCTTGCCCGTTCGCCAAGAAGATGCATCTTGGACCCACCCATGATAATCTTCGAATATTGGAAAGGATCATCCGCCAAGAGCGGATAATAGGATCATGAGCGGGCGCGCGGCCTCAGCGCTGGCCCTCCCGGATCGAGGGTTTTGCCATGTCGGTGCTGGCAATCGCTCCGGCCCTTGCCGGCATGTGGCCGGCCAGAGATCAGAAGGCACATCAGCCCGCCGACTTTCCGGCGGCGGACGGTGTAACCGTCGTTCAGTACTTCAATTCCATCCACCTGCGGTGTTCGGCAAAGCGCTCGGCCAACAGATCGATGAAAGTCCTCACCTTGGCCGAGACATGGTGACGATGCGGATAGAACGCGTTGATCGCGAACTCGACTCCTGAATATTCCTCCAGCACCCGGACAAGGCGCCCGGCGCTCAGGTCGTCGGCCACGAGGAAGGGCGGCGGTATGAACAGACCGCGGCCGTCGAGAGCAAGGCGTCTGAGCGTCTCCTGGCTGTTGGTCAATAAGTTGCCATCGACGCGGACGGAAACGGGCTCGCCGTCGGGGTCCTCGAAACGCCACTCGTTACCGAAAGGATATGACGCATGGCGCATGCAATTGTGGCGTGCGAGGTCATCGGGCCGACGCGGTGTTCCATGGCGTTCGAAATAGCCGGGCGAACCGCAGACGATGTTGCGCCATGAGGTCAGCCGCCGGACGATCAGGCTTGAATCGGGAAGCGGCAGCGAACGCACGTCAAGGTCGAAGCCCTCCTCCACCATGTCGACCATTCTTTCGCCGACGGTGAGATCGACCGAAACAGCCGGATAAAGGTTGACGAATTCGGAAACGATCGGCGCCAGAAAACGGATGACGCTCATGCTGGAATGAAGGCGAAGTGTGCCTTGCGGCGTCGCCTGAAGCGCTCCCGCGACGCGGTCCGCCTCCTCCAGATCGGCGAGGATCTGCGAGGAACGCTGATAGTAAGCCTGGCCGATCTCGGTCAGGCTCACCTTGCGGGTGGTGCGATTGAGAAGCCGAACGCCGAGCCTTTCCTCCAGCGCCTGGACGTGGTTGCTGACCATCGTCGTCGACATGTTGAGGCGTCGGGCCGCCGCGGAAAAGCCTCCGCATTCCACAACGCGGCCAAACACCGTCAAGCTCGTGAGCCTGTCCATTTCGATTATCCGCTCTTAATGGATGATCCTTCCGTTCTTTCCTCGATTATCACATCAAGATTGCCGTTGCATCGTCCTTGCACCAATCGGCCACTCGGCCCGACCGTGAGAGGAGATTACGATGACCGTAAGCGTCAAACCCGCCACCTTGGAATACCCGGTTGAGGTGAAACCCGCGCCGCGGTCCCGCAAGACGATGATCAAGCGCACCGTTGTCGGGTTGGGTCTGGTGGCCAGCCTGACTTCGGCTGCGCTCTACGGCTATGACTATTGGACGGTCGGGCAGTATCTGCAATCGACCGACGATGCCTATGTCAAGGCCGACTATACGGCCGTCGCGCCGAAGATCTCGGGCCACATCGCCGAGGTGCTGGTCGAGGACAACACTCCCGTCAAGGCGGGCCAGGTTCTGGCCCGCATCGACGACCGCGACTTCAGGACCGCGCTAGACCAAGCGCAAGCCAATGTCGAAGCAGCCGAAGCGACGCTGCATAACCTCGACGCCCAGATCGGCCTGCAGCATTCGGTGGTCGAACAGCAAAAGGCCAACGTCGCCGCAACCGAGGCGAAGCTCAAATTCGCGCAGCAGGAGGGTGATCGCTATAAAACCTTGCTGAAAAGCGGCTACGGCACCAGCCAACGCGCCCAGCAGGCCGAAGCCTCCCTTGGCGAAAACGAAGCCCAACTCCAGCGGGATCGCGCCACACTGGTTGCTGCCCGCAAAGCAATCGACGTGCTCACGACTGAGCGCGGCAAGGCGGAGGCCGAGCGCGACAGCAGCCAGGCCGCCCTGCGTCAGGCGGAACTCAATCTCTCCTACACCACGATCACAGCACCCGTCGACGGCACCGTCGGGGCCCGTTCGCTTCGCGTCGGCCAGTATGTGCAGGCCGGCACGCTGCTCATGGCGGTGGTGCCGCTGAATGCGGTCTATGTCGTGGCCAATTTCAAGGAGACACAGCTTACCCATGTGCAGAGCGGACAGCCGGTCGAGATCGCGGTCGACGGCTTTCCCGGCGTGGCACTCAAGGGCCGTGTCGACAGTGTGTCGCCGGCGAGCGGTCTCGAGTTCGCGCTGCTGCCCCCGGATAACGCCACCGGCAATTTCACCAAGATCGTGCAGCGCATCCCGGTGAAGATCGCGATCAACGACGGCAGGCTCGCCGGCAAGCTGCGCGCCGGCATGTCGGCCGAACCGACGATCGACACGAAGGCAACCATCCTGGCCGAACGGGGTGAACCGGACAGCGGCCGCCGGATCATCGCCGGCTGGTAACTCGTAGCGGCTGCGCGAGGTTCTCCGAGACCTCGCATGGTGGCCGCCACGCCAGTGTCTCACGCGCGCTTCGTCAAACAAGGAATTCAGCCGTGCCCGCAACCCTCACCACCAACCCCACGCCTGCGCCGATGGCAGCCAAAGCATCGAGCCTGGCGCCGACCGATGCCTCTTCCGCCCCGCTCAAGACCTGGATCGCCGTCATTGGCTCGACGCTCGGCGCCTTCATGGCGGTCCTCAACATCCAGATCGTCAACGCATCGCTAGCCGACATTCAGGGCGCCATCGGCGCGGGCATCGATGACGGCGGCTGGATATCGACCGCCTACCTGGTGGCCGAGATCGTCGTCATTCCGCTCACCGGCTGGCTGTCGCGGGTCTTTTCCATCCGCGTCTATCTTCTGGCCAATGCAATCCTGTTTCTCGCCTTCTCGGTTGCCTGCGCCTTCGCGCAAAACCTTCAGCAGATGATTGTTCTGCGTGCTTTGCAGGGCTTTTGCGGCGGCGTGCTGATTCCGGTCGCCTTCACCATCACCATAACCCTCCTGCCGAAGGCGAAGCAGCCGATCGGATTCGCCCTGTTCGCGCTGTCGGCGACCTTCGCACCAGCCATCGGGCCGACAATCGGTGGCTATCTCACCGAGAACTGGGGTTGGCAGTTCATCTTCTATGTCAACTTGGTCCCCGGCGCGCTGATGGTGGGCATGCTGTGGATGTCGCTCGAAAGGGCGCCGATGCAGCTCTCGCTGCTGCGCCAGGGCGACTGGGCCGGGATCATCAGCATGGCGATCGGGCTCGGCGCCTTGCAGACCGTGCTCGAAGAGGGCAACAAGGACGATTGGTTCGGCTCGCCGTTCATCGTGCGGCTGTCCTTGATCGCCCTCGTCAGCCTCTCGCTTTTCCTGTGGATCGAGTTGAGAAGCGAAAGGCCCTTGCTTAACCTCAGACTGTTCGCCCGCTGGAATTTCGGTTTCTCCATCCTGGCCAGCTTCCTGCTCGGAATTGCGCTCTACGGGGCGGTGTTCATCCTGCCCGTCTATCTCGCGCGCATCCAGGGCTACAACGCCCAGCAGATCGGCATGGTGCTGGCCTGGACAGGCCTGCCGCAACTGGTGCTGATCCCGCTGGTGCCGCAGTTGATGAAGCGTTTCGACATGCGCATTATCGTCGCCTTCGGCTTTGCGCTGTTCGCGGCGAGCAATTTCATGAACATCGAAATGACGGCGACCTACGCGTCGGAGCAGTTCTTTTGGCCGAATGTCGTCCGTGCCGTCGGTCAGGCCCTGGTCATGGTACCCCTGGCTGCGGTCGCTACGGCCGGCATCGAGCAGGAGAACGCCGGCTCCGCCTCCGCACTGTTCAACATGATCCGCAATCTCGGCGGCGCCGTCGGCATCGCCATGCTGCAGACTTTTCTGACCAAGCGCGAGCAGTTCCACTCCAACGTGCTGGTGCGGTCGGTGTCGCTGTTCGAAGAGAGCACTCGCGCGCGCATCGAGCATCTGACCCGGTACTTCCTGGCGCATTGCGCCGGCGATCGCGCAGCCGCGATGCACAAGGCCGTCATCGCCATCGGACAGATGGTACGCAAGCAGGCTTTCATCATGGCTTTCAGCGACGCGTTCTATCTGCTCGGAGCAGCCCTTGTCGTCGCGTTCTTCGCCACGCTGCTGTTGCGCAACCCGGGCCATGTCGATGCAGGTGGCGCGCACTGAACCATCGGAAAGGAGAACCATAATGATTTCAAATCCCGACTACGCCTGCGCGGCCCCGGAATGTGAGTCTGTCACGGTGCACCGCCAGGAGACTCAGCAAATTTCGAATGTTTGGCAGAGACTGTGCCGTTCCAAGTAGGGCACTTTAGCCCATAGTGCGATTTTGGCACCGGCTGCCGCCGTCTTGCCAAAACCGGCTGAATTCCGAAAATCGAGCCAGTGGCGTCGCGCTGGAAACGCCTGGAAGTCTATTGATTTCAATAGGATTAAATGGCGCGCCCGAAGAGATTCGAACTCCTGACCCCCAGATTCGTAGTCTGGTGCTCTATCCAGCTGAGCTACGGGCGCGCATCAGGTCATGCTTTCCATGACCCCGCGATCCGATCCTCGAGGACCGGCCGCGAATGTGTGCAGTTCCCTAGCGACTGAATTCGCGAAAAGCAAGCCGATCCGGCAAAAGTTTTGTCGTCGATGCGTCATCCGCTGGATCCGGCCGGAAATCGGGTTGTTCGAAGCGGCATTCAGGGCGAAGGGGGCCGGACCGGTTTGCGGGCGAAACAGCGCCCAAGCCTGTCAGGCCGGGCGGCGCAGCCCGTTGCGGGCCTGGTCGAGCCGCACCGGCTGGTCGGGAATGGTGACGGCGAAGGTGGTGCGCCCGCCGATCGATTCGACCAGCTCCACCGTGCCGCCATGCGCGCGGATCAGTTCATGCGCGATCGCCAGGCCAAGCCCGGTGCCGCCGCTGCGCGCAGAGCCGCGGAACGCCGCGAACAGGTTCTCGCGCGCCTTCGGCGGCAGGCCGGGACCGGTGTCGGTCACGACGATGCGGCTGACGCTGCCCATGCGCTCGGCCGAAACCGCCAGCCGGCGCACCACGGCGCTCTCCGTGTCCGCCGCCATCGCCTGCACGGCGTTGCGGCACAGATTGGTGAGCACGCGGAACAACTGGTCGGAATCGGCGTCCACCTCGAACGCCTTTTCGACCGCGTTGATGAACTCGATGCCTTCCTCGATGTCGAGCAGGCCGTGCACGTCCTCGACCAGCTGGCGCAGCCGCACGCGCCGGCGCGAAGGCGGCGGCTCCTGCGTACGGCCGTAATGAAGTACGCCTTCCGAGTAGGAGACCGCACGGTCGAGCGCACGCAGGAGCTTCGGCGCGAAGGCCTGCACGGTCGGATCCTTGACCTGGCGCAGGCGGTCCGAAATGAGCTGCGCCGAGGCCAGGATGTTGCGCATATCGTGGTTGATCTTCGACACGGCGAGGCCGAGGTCGGCCAGGTGCTTCTGCTCGGTCAGCATCTTCTGCAGCCGCTCCTGCATCTGCGACAGCTCGCGCTCGGCCACCCCGATCTCATCGGCGCGGGCGGCGGGATGAATGATCCGGCTGGGGTCGTCGGGGGCCTGCGAGAAGGACAGCATGGAGCGCGTCATGTTGCGGATCGGTCCGATCATGATCAGGTCGATCGCGGCATAGACCAGCATGGCCGTGAACAGCGAGATCAGCAGCGAGACGAAGGCGACGTTGCGCGAATAGATAAGCATCGCCTTGCGCAGGCTGTAGTCTGGCATGATCAGCTCGAACTCCTTGTCGCTGTCGCCGACCGGCCCGAAGACGCGCAGCATCCGGTTGCCGCCGAAAAACAGCGTGTCGAGCGCGCCGGTCATGCCCTTGACCATGCCGACGCTGGCGAGGTCGATGTGCTCGTCGACCTGCGGCGGCATATCGGCCACCACAAGCAGCCGCGACACGCCGCCGTCGCGCACCGCGATCGCCTTGGCGCCGATCGCCATAAGCACGTCGTTCTGCGCCGTGCGCGACAGCGAGGTCGGTTCGCCCTGCACCAGCACGATCGATACGGCCGCGGCGGTACTCAGCCGCTCCTTGAGCCAGGCCAGCCGGTAGCTGGCGATCCAGGGCAGGAAGATGAGCACCTCGGCCAAAAGCACGAAGACGATGGTCAACAGCAGCAGTTTTGTCGACAGGCCGCGCGACAAGGGTACGCTGCGGACGGCGGCTGGCGCTGGTCCTGTCCCTTCTTCGGCTTGCGTGGTTTCGCTCATGCGGTCCTGTCTTCACAATCGCTTGATCAGCCCAGATTAGGCGATTGCGGCTTTTTTGCCAATTTCCCCCTTGGTCGGAGAGATATAATTGCCGCCGAAAGTGCGCATCCCGGGCCCGGCGACACCGGCCCGGCACCGGCCCGGCACCGGATTGACTTCCAAAACCCTTCTTTCTATAAGCCCGCTCACGCTCGGGCCATTCGTCCCGGCGCGGTTTCGATCGCGCCAAAGCCGGCCCGGCAAAGCTCCTGTTACAGAGTGACAGAATCAAGAAGGGCCGCACCCCGCGGTATTAAAACAAATGAAGCGTACCTACCAACCGTCAAAACTCGTCCGCAAACGCCGGCACGGTTTCCGTGCCCGCATGGCCACCAAGGGTGGTCGCGGCGTCGTCGCAGCTCGCCGCAACCGCGGCCGCAAGCGGCTCAGCGCCTGAGCGAGACAAGATCGTTGCCCGCAACCGGCAAGCCAGTGGGACAAAATCCCAAGCGGCTTCTGAAACGCGCGGAATTCCTGGCCGTCCGCCGTGGTGAAAAACGTCGCGGGCGGTTTTTCCTCGTCGAGGTCCTGGACCGCGGCGACGGCGGCGCGCCGCGCGTCGGCTACACCGTCACCAAGAAGGTCGGCAACGCGGTCGTGCGCAACCGCGTCAGGCGGCGGCTGAAAGAGGCCGTGCGCACCCATGCGGCCGATGACATGATGCCCGGCAATGATTATGTCATCGTCGGGCGCGATGATGCGCTCCGCGCCCCGTTCGGCCAGTTGAAGGTCGAACTCTCCCGCCGACTTCGCGGAACACGATAGGCCAAGGGCTCTCGATGGAAAACAACCGAAACTTCTTCATCACCATCGCGCTGTCGGTGCTGATCCTGACCCTGTGGCAGGTCTTCTACATGAACCCGCGCGTCGAACAGCAGCGCGAGGCGGCGCGCGTCGAGCAGCAGCGCGTGGAAGAGCAGAAGAAGGCGGCAGAGACAGCCAATCCGGGCGCGGCAACGCCGGCGCCGGCCGGCACCGCTCCCGGTGCCATCCCCAACGCGCCCGGCGGCGACACCGTCACCGCGGCCAGCCGCGACCAGGCGCTGGCGGCTTCGAAGCGCGTCAAGATCGACACGCCGAGCCTCGAAGGCTCGATCAACCTGACCGGCGCCCGTCTCGACGACCTCAAGCTCAAGCACTACACCGAAACCGTCGACAAGGATTCGCCCGAGATCGAACTGCTCAACCCTTCGGAGTTGCCCAGCGGCTACTTCGCCGAGATCGGCTTCGTCGGCAACGACAAGACGGGTACGGTACCGGGCGCGGATACGGTGTGGAACGTCGAAGGCAATCCGACGCTGACCCCGTCGACGCCGGTGACGCTGACTTACACCAGTGACAAGGGGCTGACCTTCAAGCGCACCTTCTCTGTGGACAGCGACTACATGTTCACCGTTTCCGACGAGGTGCGCAATTCGGGTTCGGCCCCGGTTACGCTGTCGAATTACGGCCGCGTCACGCGCTACGACAAGCCGGCAGTCGCCAGCACCTACGTGCTGCATGAAGGCCTGATCGGCTTCACCGGTGCGGAAGGCCTGCAGGAACACAAATACGCGTCCATCGAGAAGGACAAGGAAGTCAAGCCGGGCAAGTCGACGGACGGCTGGCTTGGCATCACCGACAAATACTGGGCGGTGACGGTGGTTCCGAGCGAGAAGCAGCCGTTCCAGCCGCGCTTCGGCTATTTCGTGGACGGCCGCCACCGCTACCAGTCCGACTTCCTCACCGACCCGATCAATGTCGAGGCCGGCCAGTCGGCAACCGTCGAGACCGAGGTCTTTGCTGGCGCCAAGGAAGTCGCCAAGATCAATGCCTATGCCGAAGACCGCCACATCAAGCGGTTCGACCTGCTGATCGACTGGGGTTGGTTCCACTTCATCACCAAGCCGATGTTCTGGCTCATCGACACGCTCTACAAATTCCTCGGCAATTTCGGCCTGGCGATCCTCGCCACCACCGTCATCGTCAAGGCCATCTTCTTCCCGCTCGCCAACAAGTCCTACGCGTCGATGGCGAACATGAAGAAGGTGCAGCCCAAGATGCTCGAGATCCGCGAGAAATACGCGGACGACAAGATGAAGCAGCAGCAGGCGATGATGGAGCTGTACAAGACCGAGAAGATCAATCCGCTCGCCGGCTGCTGGCCGGTGGCATTGCAGATCCCGGTCTTCTTCTCGCTCTACAAGGTGCTCTACATCACCATCGAGATGCGCCATGCGCCGTTCTTCGGCTGGATCCAGGATCTGGCCGCGCCCGATCCGACGTCGATCTTCAACCTGTTCGGCCTTGTTCCGATCACGCTTCCGCACATGCTGATGATCGGCGTCTGGCCGCTGATCATGGGCGTCACCATGTTCCTGCAGATGCGCATGAACCCGACGCCGCCGGATCCGACGCAGGCCGCCATCTTCACCTGGATGCCCGTCATCTTCACCTTCATGATGGCTGGGTTCCCGGCCGGGCTTGTCATCTACTGGGCCTGGAACAACACGCTGTCGATCCTCCAGCAAGGCGTGATCATGAAGCGCCAAGGCGCCAAGATCGAACTGTGGGACAATCTGCTGGCGCTGTTCCGCAAGAAACCGTCGCCAGCGGAATAAAGCCTCATTCTTCGCTAAAAGCCCGGTCGCCCGGGCTTTTTCTTGTGCGCCGGCATCGGTCCACGTCCGCCCGCGATGGGCGAAACTGCAAACGCGCGGCACCGTCCGATCCGGCAAATGCGCTTGTCCACCATCGAAGACTCGCTCCCGGGGCGATTGGTGCTATACGGCGGATTACGCTACTTTGACGAGGTGTGCGCCGACGCGGGACGCGTCCGCCAGCCAATTCCCGGACGAACCGCCATGACCGGACCCAATCCCGACATCAAGCACCCGATCCCGATGCACACGCGCGTCGGCTTCCTCAAGGCGCTGGTGAGCGCGCCCAACATCGAGATCGGCGACTTCACCTATTATGACGATCCGGAAGGGCCGGATAAATTCGCCGAGAAGTGCGTGCTGCACCACTATTCCTTCATCGGCGACAGGCTGATCATCGGTAAGTTCTGCGCCATCGCCGAAGGTGCCCGCTTCATCATGAACGGCGCCAACCACGCCATGTCCGGTTTTTCGACCTATCCGTTCAACATTTTCGGCCATGGCTGGGAAAAGGGTTTCGACCCCGTCACATGGTCGAAGGAGGTGCGCGGCGACACGGTGGTCGGCAACGATGTCTGGATCGGCATGGAGGCAGTGATCCTGCCGGGGGTGCAAATCGGACATGGCGCCATCGTTGCGGCGAAGTCCGTGGTCACGCACGACGTGCGGCCCTATGCCATCGTCGCCGGCAACGCGGCCAAGGTCGTCAAGATGCGTTTCGACGACAGGACGATCCGGCGGCTGCTGGCGGTGGCCTGGTGGGATTGGCCGGTGGACAAGATCAGCCGCAACCTCGATGCCATCAGGGGCGCCGATATTTCTCTTCTGGAGACAGCAGCTTGAACGCTCAATACAGCACCACGATCGGCACGGACCTGTTTACCCGCGGGTGGATCTTCATCCGCGGTGTGCCCGCCATGAAGTTCCTGCCGCCGGAAGGGCCGCCGGAAATCGCCTTTGCCGGCCGCTCCAACGTCGGCAAGTCGTCGCTGATCAACGCTCTGGTCAACCAGAAGGGCCTGGCGCGCACCTCCAACACGCCAGGGCGCACGCAGGAACTCAATTATTTCGTGCCGGACGGATTTTCGGGGGAGGGCGCCGACCTGCCGCCAATGGCATTGGTCGACATGCCGGGCTACGGCTATGCCACCGCGCCCAAGGAAAAGGTCGACGATTGGACGAAGCTGGTCTTCGACTATCTCAAGGGCCGTGTCACGCTGAAGCGGGTTTATGTGCTGATCGACGCCCGCCACGGCATCAAGGCCAAGGACGACGAGGTGCTGTCGCTGCTCGACAAGGCGGCGGTTTCGTACCAGGTCGTGCTGACCAAGACCGACAAGATCAAGGCCGCCGGCGTGCCGCGGCTGATTGAGGAGACGCTTGCCAAGATCAAGAAGCGACCGGCGGCGTTTCCTTTCGTGCTGGCGACGTCATCGGAAAAGGCCGAGGGCCTGGAGGAGCTGCGCGCCGCGATCGTGCTCGCGGCCAATGGCGGCTAGCGGCACAAAAAGCCGGGTTAAGCCTTCGCCTCCAGGGCGATCATCTTGTGGCTTTCCTCCGCGGCAAGCATTTCGGTGCCATAGGCCTTCAGGAACATGTCGACGCCCGACCTGACGATATGGTCGATTTCGTCCTGGTTCGGAGCCTTGGCTCGATAGGCGAAGATGCACTGCCGGAAAAGACCGGCCAGGCAGAGTTCTGTGAACTGATAGGCGGCAAGGTCGACATCGTCGATCTTGAGCAGGCCACGGTCGATGGCGGCCTTGAGGAAGGTCACGACCTTGTCGTGGCCGCGTTTGGGGCCGCGTTCGTAAAACCGCGCGCCCATGTCGGGTATCCTGTCGGAGGCGCCGATCACCGTGCGCTGGGCCTGGATGACCTTGGCCGAGGTGATCTTCATGGACAGGACCTTGCCGAATTTCACCAGCGTCTCGCGCAGGTCGTCGGCACGGTCGAGCACGTCATACATGTTCTTGAAGATCGTGCCGCGTTCTTCCTCGATCAGCGCCTCGAAGAGCTCTTCCTTGTTGGCGAAGTAGACATAGATGGTGCCTTTCGAAACGCCGGCTTCCCGCGTGATGTCGTTCATCGAGGCCGCCTCAAAGCCCTTGTCGATAAAGACCCGGCGGGCGCCATCGATGATCTGGCTGCGCTTGACCGGATCCTGTCCGGCTGCCGGGCGGCCGCGGCGCAAGCCGTCCAGCAGGTCGCCGCAATTGTCGTTTTCGACGTCGGGCGTTGTGTCGGCCATTAAAGTCACACCTCGAAAATAATTCGAACCAAGCGGTTCGATTGCCTCTTGATATGGTCCTCTTTAGGCGCTATGTCAACGGCCGGATCGAACCGAACGGTTCAGTACTATAACTTAGAGAGATGTCATGTCCTCGAACGCGCCGTCCACCGCCGAAGTCCGTCCTTTCCCCAACGCCAAGGTCGCCCCGGCGACGGAAGCACCGGAAGTTCCCGTCCACCCAGTCGCCGCGCCGCCTCTGGCGGAAACTCCGGCGAAGAAGAAGCGTTCCGTGCGCTCTTTCCTGCTGCCGATCATCGGCGTCGCCTTGCTCGGCGCCGGCGCCTGGTACGGCTACGATTACTGGACCACCGGCCGTTTCATGATTTCGACCGACGACGCCTATGTCCAGGCCGACATGGCTTTCATTTCGCCCAAGATCTCCGGCTATGTCGATCAGGTCAAGGTCAGCGAGAACCAGCAGGTCAAGGCCGGCGATCCGCTGCTGACGGTCGATGACGGCGACTATAAAATAGCGGTCGCCCAGGCCGAGGCGCAGATCGCCACGCTGGCCAGGACGCTCGATCGCATCGATGCGCAGACCAAGGCGGCGCGGGCCTCCTTGCAGCAGGCGCAGGCCGCCAAGACCGCCGACCAGGCCGCGGCGGCCAATGCCGCGCGCGCCCAGCAGCGCGCCGCGCAACTGCTCAAGACCCATGTCGGTACGCAGGCGCAACTCGACGACGCCCAGACGGCGCTCGACCAGGCCAACGCCGCTCTCGTCGGCGCCGACGCGCAGATCGCCGCAGCACAGGCCAATATCGGCGTGCTGGAGGCGCAGCGCGCTGAATCGGCAAGCACGCTGGCATCCTTGCAGCTCAGCCGCGACAAGGCCGCGCGCGACCTTTCCTTCACTGTGCTCAAGGCGCCCTATGACGGCGTCGTCGGCAACCGTTCCGTCGAGCAGGGCGACCTCGTGAGCCCCGGCCAGAAGCTCGCCGTCATCGTCCCGATGAACAAGCTCTACATCGTCGCCAACTTCAAGGAGACCCAGCTTGCCCGGCTGGTGCCCGGCGAAAAGGTCAGGATTTCGGTCGATGCCATCGACGGCGAGCGCATCGAGGGCACCGTCTCCTCGCTGGCGCCGGCCTCGGGTGCCGTGTTCTCGCTGCTGCCGCCGGAAAACGCCACCGGCAACTTCACCAAAGTGGTGCAGCGCGTCCCGGTCCGCATCGACGTGCCGGCCGATGCCCTGAAGAGCGGCTGGCTGCGCGCCGGCTTAAGCGTCGTTGTCGCCGTCGACAGCCGCACCGCGCCGGCCGCGACCAACTGAGCGCGCTCCGGGGAGCAACGCCATGGCCACCGCAACCCTGACCGCAGGAGCGCCGCCGGCGAGGCCGGCAGTGCCTGACACCATCTCGACGCGGCGCGTCATAGCCTTCCTGGCGATGGTGTTCGGCATGTTCATGGCCATCCTGGACATCCAGATCGTCTCGGCCTCGCTGGCCGAGATCCAGGCTGGCCTGAGCGCCAGTTCCGACGAGATCCCCTGGGTGCAGACGGCCTATCTGATCGCCGAGGTGGTCATGATCCCCCTATCCGGCTTTCTCAGCCGGATGCTGTCGACGCGTGTTCTGTTCACAATTTCGGCGGCGGGTTTTACCGCCGCAAGCGCGCTCGCCGCGACCGCCACCAACATCGACCAGATGATCGTTTACCGCGCCATCCAGGGTTTTATCGGCGGCGGCATGATCCCCAGCGTCTTTGCGGCCGCCTTCACCATCTTCCCGCCGTCGCGCCGTGCCGTCGTGTCGCCGATGATCGGCCTGGTGGCCACCCTGGCGCCGACCATCGGCCCGACCGTCGGCGGCTATATCAGCCACGCAATGTCCTGGCACTGGCTGTTCCTCGTCAATGTCGTGCCTGGCATCCTGGTGACGACGGCGGCCTGGTCGCTGATCGACTTCGACAAGCCCAACCTCAAGCTGTTCTCGAAGTTCGACTGGTGGGGCCTTGCCGGCATGGCGGCGTTCCTCGGCTGCATGGAATATGTGCTGGAGGAAGGCCCGAACAATGATTGGCTGCAGGATCAGGCGGTGTTCATCTGTGCCGTCGTCATGACCTTCGGCGCGGTGCTGTTCTTCTGGCGGGTGTTCACCGCCGAGGAGCCGATCGTCGATCTCAAGGCGTTCAGCAATATCAACTTCGCCTTCGGCTCGCTGTTCTCCTTCGTGATCGGCATCGGCCTCTACGGCCTCACCTATCTCTACCCCGTGTTCCTCGGGCGCATCCGCGGCTACGATTCGATGATGATCGGCGAGGCGCTGTTCGTCAGCGGCCTGGCGATGTTCTTCACCGCGCCGGTCTCGGGCATCCTGTCGAACAAGATGGACCCGCGCCTGATGATGATGATCGGCTTCTTCGGCTTTGCCACCGGAACATGGTGGATGACGCACCTGACCGCCGACTGGGATTTCTACGAGCTGCTCATCCCGCAGATCCTGCGCGGCTGTTCGATGATGCTGTGCATGGTGCCGATCAACAACATCGCGCTCGGCACGCTGCCGCCCGAGCGGCTGAAGAATGCATCGGGCCTGTTCAACCTGACCCGTAATCTCGGCGGTGCCGTCGGCCTCGCCCTGATCAACACGGTGCTGATCGACCGCAACGCCTTCCACTATGCAAGGCTCTCCGAGCACGTGCAGTGGGGAAGTGCGGCCGCGCAGCAGAAGCTTCAGAACATGACGCTCAGTTTCGAGCAGACCACCGGCCTGGACGCCGCCAGCGCGGCGATCTCGAAATTGTCGGGCATGGTCCAGCAGCAGGCGGCGCTGCTGTCCTTCATGGACGTGTTCTACATGCTGACGGTGCTGTTCGCGACGCTTGGCCTGTTCACCATGATGATCCGCAAACCGGCGGCCGCCGGCGGTGGTGGCGGCGGGCACTGACACCAGGGCAATGCCGGAGAAACGATTTGCGTCCTGAATCGCGCTGGAAGCAAGGAAACACGGGCAGCCGTTTCGGGAAGCTCCTCCAGTCCACGCCCGAAATGACTGACCGCTAAAAAACTCCGGGTCGCAAGCCCGGAGTTTTTTCATATCGCGGCCGCATGGTCTCAGGCTGTGGCGGGCTTGAAGCTCAGCGCCACGCCGTTGATGCAGTGACGCAGCCCGGTCGGCGGCGGGCCGTCGTCGAAGACATGGCCCAGATGGCCGCCGCAGCGGCGGCAGTGGACCTCGGTGCGAGTCATGCCGAGCGACCGGTCCTGCGTCTTGCCGACGGCATTGGCGATCTCCTGCCAGAAACTCGGCCAGCCGGTGCCGGAATCGAACTTCGTCTCGGAGGAGTAAACCGGCAGGTCGCAGCCGGCGCAGGCGAAGACGCCCTTGCGGTGCTCGTTGAGCAATGGGCTGGTGCCGGGATATTCGGTGCCTTCCTTGCGCAGCACGTCGAAGGCCGCGGGAGACAGGATCGCGCGCCATTCGGCATCGGTCTTGGTGACTTCGAAGGTCTCCGCCGCACGTGCATCCTGCGATCCGCCCATGCGCAGCAGAGATGCCGTGCCGGCCACCACGCCGATGGCGGCGGCGCCGCTCAAGAGAAAGTCGCGACGGTTCATGGCCTATCCTCCTGCTGTCTGTTTGCCACATTCGACGCTCGGCTGAAAATCAAAAGCCGTTGAGGGCCGAACGTTACCCGCACCAGCCTCCTGGATGGAGCCACAGTGCGTAGCGGACGCCTGCCGGCGCAACGCGTGTACGAAGCCGCGCACCGGCAGGAGAGCCCTGCTGCCTGTTCGCCGGCAGCGAGCTGTTTGTTACATCTTCGGCAAAAGAACCTTGTCGATGACGTGGATGACGCCATTGGACTGCCTGACGTCGGCAATCGTCACATGGGCGACATTGCCGTTCTCGTCCGTGACGGTGACCTTGCCCTTGTCGGCCTTGAGCGTCAGCTCGCAGCCGCCGGCGGTCTTGACCACATGCGCGCCGCCATCGGCCCTGGCCATCTTGGCGACGTCGGCGGCCATCGCTTTCGCCGCGATCACATGGCACGTCAGGACCTTGGTCAGCTTGTCCTTGTTCTCGGGCTTGAGCAGCGTTTCGACCGTGCCGGCCGGAAGTGCTGCAAAGGCCTCGTTGGTGGGAGCGAAGACGGTGAAGGGCCCGGCACCCTGCAGCGTGTCGACCAGGCCCGCTGCCTTGACGGCAGCGACCAGCGTCGTGTGGTCCTTCGAATTGACGGCGTTCTCGATGATGTTCTTCTTGGCGTACATGGGTGCGCCCCCGACCATCGGATTGGCGGCGTAGGCGATGGTGCCGAGCGCTGAGAGGCCGATCGTACCGGCGAGCAAAAGGGTGGCGAGTTTACGCATGATGTAAGTCTCCTCGGGTTGTTTTCCCCATCATTGGGAACGCGAGGAGATACGGCCCATGAAGAACTTAGTTTCGCTTTCTATGAAAGAATTCTTTTATTCCGAATGACGCCCGGTGATTTCAGTAGATAGGCTGATCCAACCGCGGGAATTTGGTCCGCGGTTATGCAAAAATAGACTTCACTATTTTGTAAGGCGACGGTCCGGGCGGGGAGCCATCAGATGCCCTTCAGGTCGCCTGCCGCGACCACCGGTCCCGTCGGCTGGCCGGTCGGCGAACCGCCTGAAGGCTCGAGGCTGACCGCCAGCACGGCGCCCTGCGCAAGTTTCTGCTGCACGGCCGGCGAAACCGCCACATGCGCAGCCTTCCCGGCCGGGATGACGCCCATCGAAACCGGCGCGTTCTTGCCCACGATCACCCACAGTTCGAAGTCCTTGCCGGAGGCCCGCTCACCGGAAACGTGCGACAGGCCGACTTCATGATGCGCCGCGTCATAGACGACGAGGTATCTGACGTCGCTGCCTTCGGCGGCCAGCGAGGCGACAAGCTGTGGTTGTTGGAGCGGCGGGTTGATGAAAGGCAAGGCGATGTAGATCGCCAGCGCCGCGATGGCGGCGGCGGCAAGGCCGCGCCAGAAGGCAAGGCTCGACCATAGGCCGGCGCGAGGCTGCGAGGCGAACAGCCGGCGATCGATCGCCTCCTTGACCCTGATCGGAGGTTCTGTCCCGGGATAGGCGACGGCCAAGGGCGAAAAATGGGCCTCCCAGGCATCGACAAGCCGAGCGAATGCGGCGTCGCCATCGATGCGGCGGGACGCGATCTGGCGTTCTTCCGCTGTCAGGACGCCAAGAACATATTCGGCGGCGAACAGGTCGTCGCCTCCACGTTCCGGTCCGTCGTCGTCTACCAGCGTCATCTTTCCAGACACTCTCTGAGCTTCAGCAGGCTGCGCCGCAGCCAGGTTCGCATCGTGTTCAGCGGCACGCCATGGCGCTCCGCCAGTTCGGCATAGCTCTCGCCGTTCAGATAGGCGCCCCGGACAGCCGCTGCCCGGCCCTTCTCCAATTCCTCGAGACAATGGTAGATGCGCTCGGACTCGCCACCTGCCACGGTCATGGCCTCCGGTCCCGGCGCCGGATCGGCCACATCGAGCGCGGCATCGATATAGGCGGCAGGTTCCCGCCGCGCCCTGATACGATCGATCGCATGGTTGCGCGCGATGGCCACCAGCCAGGAAATCGGGCTTAGATCCGAGACGGCGAAACGGTCCGCCTTCGTCCATATCTTGACGAAGACCTCCTGAAGCGCCTCTTCGGCATCTCCCCGGTCCTTCAATACACGAAGGCAGACACCGAAAAGTTTCGCGCTGGTCTGCCGGTACAGCAGATCGAACGAAGCCCGGTCCTTCATCGAAGTCCGGACAATCAGATTGCTGATCTCCTGTGGCGTCATGTCGGCAAATTAGGGGATTGCGATGTATTTGCAACGGCGCAAATTTCCGTACACCCAAAGCTTTCCGCACCGCGCCGCACTCGTTCCATCGCTCGATTGCCAACGGATTGGCCGCTGGTTACCTTGCCTGGATCGGGGGAGCGCGCATGTCGGTCGAACGAGTGCTGTGGGAAGAAGACGCCACCGGCCTTGCCACGTTGGTGCGCAAGGGCGAGGTTTCGCCGGTCGAACTGGTCGACGCGGCGATCGCGCGCGCCGAGGCCAGCCGGCCTGAAATCAATGCCACGGCCGAGACACTCTACGATGCGGCGCGCAGCCGGGCGAAGGGCATCGATCGTTCCCTACCGCTGGCCGGCGTGCCCTTCGCCATCAAGGATCTCGGCATCGCCATCAAGGGCGTGCCGTCGCATGGCGGCAGCCGCATCCCCGCCTGGGTGCCCGAGGTCAGTTCGGTGCTGACCGAACGCTATCTCGCCGCCGGACTGATACCCATCGTCACCTCGACATCGCCCGAACACGGGCTGCGGCTGATGACCGAATCAAAAGCCTTCGGCATCACCTGCAATCCCTGGAACACCGGCCACACCAGCGGCGGCTCGTCCGGCGGCGCTGCGGCACTGGTCGCCGCCGGCGTCGTGCCGGTGGCGCATGCCTCAGATGGCGGCGGCTCGATCCGCGTGCCTTCTGCCTGCACCGGGCTGGTCGGCCTCAAGACCTCGCGCGGCCGCATCCCGCTGTCGCCATTGGTGAGCGAAAGCTGGTACGGCATGGTGGTCGACCATGCCGTCACCCGCTCGGTGCGCGATTGCGCCCTGCTGCTTGACCTCACCCATGGTCCCGACCCGCTCGCGCCCTATGTCGCGCCGCCGCCGAAGGGTGCGTTCGCCGCGGCTGCCGCGCGCGATCCCAGCAAGCTCAAGCTCGCAATGTACCGGAACTCTCCGCTCGGCCTGCCGATTTCGGCCGAGACGCTGAAAGCGCTCGATACCGCGGTGGCGCTCGCCCGCGAGGGCGGCCACAGCGTCGAGGAAATCGATTTGCCCTCCATCGGTCGCGACTTCTTCGCCGATTTCTGCAGAACGGTTGCCTCGGCCGTCGCAGGCATGTTGCGGGCCGAGGCGGTGCGCGTCGGCCGCACCGTCACCGGCGACATCGAGCGCGCGACGCGGGTGCTCGGCCGACTGGGCGAAATGGTCTCGGCCGGCGAGACCTATGCCGGCTTGCAGCGGCTGCATGCCGCCTCGCGGCAACTGATTGCGGAGACGGCGCGTTACGACGCCGTGCTGATGCCTGTTATCGCCCACCCGCCGCTCGCTTGCGGCGCGATGGACCCGAAGGGCGCCGACGAGCTCATCGAGAACATGCTCGACAAGCTTCGCCTCACGGCGCTGCTCAGGATCGAACCGCTGTTCGGCCAGCTGATGGACAAGAGCCTGTGGTTCACTCACTGGCCGGCGATCCAGAATGTCAGCGGCCAGCCCTCCATTGCGTTGCCCATCCACGTCACCGAAGCCGGCCTGCCGCTTGGCATCCAGGCCGCGGGCCGGCCCGGTGACGAGGAGACGCTTTTGTCCCTGGCCGCGCAGATGGAGAAGATCTCCGGTTGGCTGGGCCGCAGGGCGCCGCTTATGGTGCCATAAGTGATGACGAGGTCGTGAGCCGCCCGAATATGACAGCAAAGCCGTTTGCGGCCCGCGCCAATTCCCGCTAAGACGCCGCCGTCTTTACCTGATGCAGGTCGCCAAAATGCGCAACGGTTTTGGGACAACGACAAGCATGAAATCAAAAGCCAGGGAACCACGCCGATGACGGACATTGCCGCCACCGCCGAAATGCAGGCCGCCCTGCTGTCGCGGGCGCTGCCCTACATGCAGCGCTACGAGAACAAGACGGTGGTGGTGAAATATGGCGGCCACGCCATGGGCGACAGCGAACTCGGCAAAGCCTTCGCGCGCGACATCGCGCTGTTGAAACAGTCCGGCGTCAACCCGATCGTCGTCCATGGCGGCGGGCCGCAGATCGGCGCCATGCTCAACAAGATGGGCATTGAATCCAAATTCGAGGGCGGCCTGCGCGTCACCGACCAGAAGACGGTCGAGATCGTCGAGATGGTGCTGGCGGGCTCTATCAACAAGGAGATCGTCGCGCTCATCAACGCCGAGGGCGAATGGGCGATCGGCCTGTGCGGCAAGGACGGCAACATGGTGTTCGCCGAAAAGGCGCGCAAGACCATGATCGACCCGGACTCCAACATCGAGCGCGTGCTCGATCTCGGCTTCGTCGGCGAGCCGGTCGAGGTCGACCGCACGCTGCTCGACCTTCTGGCGCGCTCCGAAATGATCCCGGTGCTGGCGCCGGTGGCGCCCGGCCGCGATGGTCACACCTACAACATCAATGCCGATACCTTTGCCGGCGCCATCGCCGGCGCCTGCAAGGCCTCGCGTCTTCTGTTCCTCACCGATGTGCCGGGCGTGCTCGACAAGGACAAGAAGCTGATCGACGAGCTGACGGTCGCCGAGGCCAAGGCGCTGATCAAGGACGGCACGGTGTCGGGCGGCATGATCCCGAAGGTCGAGACCTGCATCGAGGCGATCGAGCGCGGCGTCGAAGGCGTCGTCATCCTCAACGGCAAGACGCCGCATTCGGTGCTGCTTGAACTGTTCACCGAGCACGGCGCCGGCACGCTGATCGTGCCCTGATATTTGTGGGCTGCCGCGCCCGGCGCTAGTCCGGCAGAGTGGCGATCGCCACGATCTCGATGACGAGATCGGGATGCGCAAGTGCGGCAACCCCGATTACCTCCGAGGGCGGCGGATTGTTGTAGCTACAGTGTTTCGGGCAGTGCGCGGCAAAGAATTCGTCCATGACGTCCAGCCGGAAATTGGGGGAACTCAGAACGCCGCCGTCCGGAAACGGTCCTTTGACATATTGGGTGATCTTGACGAGATGCTCGAGCGAGCTGCCAAGCTCCTCCAGGTCCGATTTGATGGTCGTCAAAATGGAGCGCCATTGCGTCGCCGCGTCCCCGACAGCGCCACCTTTGCCCGTCGACGGGTCGTAATTTTCGGCCGTGCCCGTATTGCCGGCGAGAAAGACATAGCCCCTGGCGCCGCTGACGACGGTGCCTTTTCCCCAAGGCATCAGCCGGCCCTCTTTCGTCTTTTTATGGGTGACAAGCTGCATCTCTTCCTCCTGCCGGACACCTCTGCTTCCAGGAAGTAGCGCGCAGCCTGATAACGGCCAGCGTGAAAAAGTCAGGCGCGGTGCGAATGCATGGCCGCGAGCACGGCAGGTTTCCATGCCGTCCGTTCGAACACCACCGATTGCTCTTCCGCGTCTGTGGCGCGCTCCGGAAATCGGCCATCTTTCATCCGGCCATCGCGCGTCAGAAATCCCCAGACTCGCGGACCAGAGCCGCCGTCCATCTCCGTATACCAGCGCATGGAGAACGAGCTTCATGGCGGGACCGCTTCATGGGTGATCCGCCCATGCTGGCCGGCGCCATCACCGCCGCAGATGTCCGAGCGGCACGTGGCCGGATCCCTTGATGTTCTGCAGCACGAGCTGCGTGTGGACGTCGCGCACACCGTCGAGCCGCATCAGCCGGTGCATGACGAAGGCGTTGAGTTCGTCGACCGACGGCACCATGACATGCAGCAGGAAGTCGTGGTCGCCGGTCATCGTCCAGCAGGATGATACCTCGTCCATGCGCTGGACCGCGGCGATGAAACTCTCGGGCGAACCGTCGCTGTGGCTGACCAGCCGCACCTGGATGAACACCTCGACCGTCAGGCCGACGGCACGGCGGCTGAGCACGGCGGCAAAGCCCTTGATGATGCCGGCCTCCTGCAGCGCCTCGAAGCGCCGCGCGCAAGGTGTCGTCGACAGGCCGATCTCCTGCGCCAGTTCGGAGACCGGCTTGCGTCCGTCGCGCTGGAGGATATCGAGCATCTTGATCTCGAAATCGTCGAATTGAGGCATTTTCACTCCGCTATGGCATATTCCGAGTGGATGTTATCCAAAAATCCTCATTCCGGCCATCACCGAAACCGATTTGCCTCCGCAAGTCCGGTTAACTTCGGGCACATCCGGAATTCAAGACTGGCGAGGAGAAAACCATGACGACAATGAGCGTTGCCGAATATGCCCGCGACTGCGCGGCTCAAGGGTTGCGCGGCGACTACTCGGTCTGCCGTGCCGATTTCACCGTGGCGCAAGGCTATGACTACAGCGCCGAGGAACAGGCGGTGTGGCGCACGCTGTGCGACCGCCAGACGAAACTGACGCGCAAGCTCGCCCACCATTCCTATCTCGACGGCGTCGACAAGCTCGGCCTGCTCGACCGCATCCCGGACTTCGACGAAGTCAGTGCCAAGTTGCGCAAGCTGACTGGCTGGGAGATCGTCGCCGTGCCAGGGCTCATCCCGGCCGCGCCCTTCTTCGACCATCTCGCCAGCCGCCGTTTCCCCGTCACCAACTGGCTGCGGACGCAGCAGGAGCTCGACTACATCGTCGAACCCGACATGTTCCATGATTTCTTCGGCCATGTGCCGGTGCTGTCGCAGCCGGTCTTCGCCGACTTCATGCAGATGTACGGCCAGAAGGCCGGCGACATCATCGCGCTCGGCGGCGACGAAATGATCAGCCGGCTCTACTGGTACACGGCCGAATACGGCCTCATGCAGGAAAGTGGTCAGCCGCTGAAGGCCTTCGGCGCCGGTCTGATGTCATCCTTCACGGAGTTGCAGTTCGCGGTCGAAAGCAAGGATGCGCACCATGCGTCTTTCGACCTGGAAACGGTGATGCGCACGGGCTACGAAATCGACAAGTTCCAGCGCGTCTATTTCGTGCTGCCGTCCTTCGACGCGCTGCGCGACACATTCCAGACCGCTGATTTCGGGGCGATCGTCGCTCGCCGCATGGGCGAGCCCGCACTCGACCCGGCGACTGTGTAGCCGGATTTGGGTGGGCAGGGGCGAGCGAAAACTCGCCCTTCCTACAGTGCGGCATAGATGTTGCGGTTGAACTTCGTCTCCATCACCACATGCGATGCGGTTTTGACGATGCCGCTGATTTCATTCAGCGCATTCACTTCCCGGTTCAGCTTCTCGAGCGTCTCGGCCGCGACATGGATGATCAGGTCCCACTCGCCGGCTATGGCATAGACCGCCTGGATCGAAGGCATCGCCTTGATCTTCCTGGAGACGTCCGGGTAGCTCTTGTTGTTCAGGGCGGCGAAGGTGAAACAGTGGACGGAATTCTGCGCCGCCTCCTTGGTCAGCCGCACCGCGTAGCCTTCGATGACCCCGCCCGCCTCGAGCTTTTGTATGCGCTCCTGCAAGGCAGTCCGGGATACGCCGAGCTGACGCGCCAGTGATGCGACCGGCTCACGCGCGTTCTTCTGCATCAGCGCGAGCAGCTGGCGATCTTTTTCGGTCAATTCCACAATCAATCCTCTCCTTCGATCCGCCCTGGAACCCGTCCAATCGCTCGGCGCGATCCTATCGGCTGAACCACCGCCGCGACAATCCTCAGGAACCGCCGGTGCAGGCTGCGCAAGGCGCAAATATCCGGCATTTTGCCGCCTCACGGCACGTAATGACTGCATGGCTGCCATTATCCGGCATTTCGCCGGGTGGAACCCTGCTTTTCGCGACCTGAGTGTCAACTGTCACAAACGCCAGTCCATGAGGGGGAACAGCTTCGGCTGCGATGGACGCAAATCGACACCGAGCCGCGTTGGACTTGCATCCGCAAGCCGAACGCCACGGTACGCCGCGGAGACGTCGCGGACGAGGCCGATCGAAACAACCACTGGTGCCCGACGCAGGTACCGTCATTTCAGCTGCATCCATAAGGGAGGATAACTTTGAAGAAACTGCTCGATTTCGCCATTCTTGCCGTCGCGACATTCGCGATCACGACGGCGGCCATGGCCGGAGAAACTTTGGATCGCGTCACGTCGAAGAAGGCGATGGTCGTCGCCACCAACGCCGCCTGGCCGCCGCAAAGCTTTCTCAATGACAGCAACGAGCTCGCCGGCTTCGACATCGATGTCTCGCGCGAGATCGGCAAACGGCTGGGGGTCGAGGTCTCGTTCGAGACGCCCGACTGGGCGACCCTGACCGGCGGCCGCTGGCAAGGGCGCTACGACCTCGGCGTCGGCTCGGTCACGCCGACCAAGGCCCGTTCCAAGGTGATCGATTTTGTCGGCATCTATTACTACAGCCCCTATGTCTACGTCGTGCACAAGGACAGCACCGCGAAGTCGGTCGCCGATCTCAACGGCAAGGTGATCGGCGTCGAGACGGCCACCACCTCGGAGGATTTCATCCGCCGCAAGCTTGAGATCGACGCGCCCGGCCTGCCTCCCGTCGAATACAAGCTGGAGCCCGGCGAGATCCGCACCTTCGCCGATTCCATGCTTCCCTTCGATGACCTGCGGCTTGGCGACGGCGTTCGCCTGAATGCCGTGATCGCGCCGGAGCAGACGGCGCAGAACGCCATCAAGAACGGCTATCCCGTGAAGATCCTCGAAGGGGAATATGCCTTCCGGGAACCGCTCGTGGTCATCGCCGAGAAGAACGATCCCGAGTGGACCGCAAAGGTTTCGGGCATCATCGCCGAGCTGAAGAAGGACGGCACGCTCGCCGCGCTGACCACGAAATGGTACGGCAAGGACTACAGCGCCAAATGACGTTGGATTGCCCGCCGGCCGCCGCTCGGCGACCGGCGGGCATCACGTGTCAGATGCCGGAGCGGTGCAGCGTTTGAAACAATCGCCACCCCTCTCTAAACCTTTGTTCTTGCGCAATTCCCCAGGGAAAAGCGCTACGCGCTTTTCCTGACGAGCGGGATGCAGTTGAAAGTCGCCGATGGCCTATCCGGACACCTACTACGCCCGCACCATGATCGACCGGAAGATCAGGCCCCCGCTCCGCGGCGAGGCGCACTGTGACGTGGCCGTCGTCGGCGGAGGACTGGCCGGCCTGACCACGGCGTTGCAGCTGTCGCGCTCCGGGCTGCGCGTCGCTGTGCTGGAGGCCCACGTCGTCGGTTTCGGCGCCTCCGGCCGCAATGGCGGCTTCGTGACGCCTGGCTTCGCCACCGGCGGCGACACCATTGCCGCGCGTGTCGGCAAGGAGGCCGCCCGGCAACTGCACCGGCTGTCGATCGAGGGCGTCGAATTCGTGCGTCACACCATCGAGGCGCTCGACATATCGGCCGCCATGCCGCGCGACGGGCTGGTCAGCGTCCTGCGCTACGACGATGGCGACGCGCTCAAGGCCTATGCCGACCAGACGGCGCGCGACCACGGATACCAGCTTCAATATCTGCGCAGAGAAGACGTCCGTTCGGTGCTGAAATCGGCTCGCTATTACCAGGGCCTGCGCGACCCGAAAGCCTTTCACATTCATCCGCTTAATTATCTGCGTTCCGTGGCCGATGAGATCGAGCGGCTTGGCGGCAGCATCCATGAGAGCTCCGAAGTCGTGCAATGCGATCTGTCGGGGCCGCAAAAGATGCTGCGCACGCGAGAGGGCACGCTTCGGGCACCGCGCGTCGTGCTGGCTACCGGCGGCTACACCGGCCCGGTATTCAGTCAGCTCCACCGCGCCTTCCTGCCCATCGCGACCTATGTGATGGTTTCCGAGCCGGCGCCGCGCCTGATCGCGCAAGCCGTTGCGACCACGGACGCGGTCGGCGACAACCGACGGGCCGGCGACTATTATCGGCTGGTCGATGGCGGCAATCGCCTTTTGTGGGGCGGGCGCATCACCACGCGCGCCGCTTCTGCCTACGCGCTGGCGCGCGAATTGCGCCGCGAGATGATCGGTACCTATCCGCAGCTTGCGGACCTCAAGACCGAACTGGCCTGGTCCGGATTGATGTCCTATGCCCGTCACCTGATGCCCCAGATCGGCGAATTGCAGCCGGGCGTCTGGTATTGCACGGCTTTCGGCGGCCATGGTCTCAACACCACGGCCATCGCCGGAAAAATCGTTGCGGAAGGCATTCTGGGCGTTTCGGACCGGTACCGGCAGTTCGCGCCATTCGGATTGAGCTGGGCCGGCGGCGCCGCCGGCCTGGCGGCCGCGCAGCTCACCTACTGGAAATTGCAGGCGCAGGACTGGTGGCGAGAACGTCATGCCGCCACGAAAGACAAGGTGACGGCATGATCGGCAGGCTGATGCTCTTCTATCCGGGGATCACCCGCCGCGCAGTGGGGGCGCTCGTGCTGGCGCTGTTGGCCGCCGGCCTTTACGCGATGGGCATCAAGTCAAGCTGGATCGGCTCGGTGATTCCAGTTGCATCCGGCTGGCTGCAGGCCAACCCTGCCCTGTCGCGCGCGCTTTCCGCAGTGCTGATCGCGCTCATTGTGCTGGTGAATTGCAAGCTGCTGCTGCTTTTGCCCCGGCGGCAGCAGATCGTCGGCGTCTGGATCGAACTGTTCGTGCTCCTGATGCTGTTCTTCTATTCCTTCGACCTGTCGCTTGCCTTCATCGCCAGGAAGATCGGCTTCCTGATCACCCAGGGCGTCACCACCACGCTCTACATTTCGGCGATCTCGATCCTGATCGCGACAGCCATCGCACTTGTCGGCGCCATCGCCAAACTGACCGGAAACGGCATTGTGTACGGGCTGGCCACTTTCTACACCTCGTTGTTCCGCGGCCTTCCTTTGCTGATGCAGATCTACATCATCTATCTCGGCCTGCCGCAGGTCGGTTACGTGATCGGCGCGGTGCCGGCCGGCATTCTGGCGTTGTCGCTGTGTTATGGCGCCTACATGACCGAGATCTTCCGCGCCGGCATCGAAAGCATTCCGCGCGGACAGAGCGAAGGCGCCACTGCGCTTGGACTGAGCCCCGGCCAGACCATGGCGCTGGTCATCCTGCCGCAGGCCATGCGCGTCATCATCCCGCCGACCGGCAACCAGTTCATCGCCATGCTGAAGGACTCGTCCCTGGTGTCGGTCGTCGGCGTCTGGGAGATCATGTATCTCGCCCGCACCATGGGCCAGACGGAGTTCCGCCATATCGAGATGCTGATCACCGCCTCGATGATCTACTGGATCCTGTCGATCACGCTGGAGTTCGGCCAGGCCTATCTCGAACGGCGTTTTGGCCGGTCGGAGCGGCGGGCGTAGGACAATTCCAGGAAAGCTGCGTCGCCGCCGTGCCGGTGCGCATCTCCACGGCTTTTAAGCCGCTCCGGCGGCCGCGCCATTATGTGACGCGGCTTTGTCGGGATGAGATGATTTAGTGGGGACTGCGGAACCCTCAGGCGGCTACCACCTTGCCGAGATGCTCGCCGAGCCGGCAGGCCAACGCCGTGATCGTCGTCGTCGGGTTGCATTGGCCCGAGGTGCAGAACACCGAGGAGCCGCCGACATAGAGATTGTCCATCCCGTGCACCTTGCAATTGGCATCCACGACGCTCGTGGCGACATCGGTGCCCATGCGCGTACCGCCCATGTGATGGTGACCGGCCGTCTCCTCGTCCGTCGGGTAGTCGCCGCCATTCGAAATCCAGTCGGCTATACGCACCCGGCCCAGGTTCTTCTGGGCTAGCGTCGTCCCGAAAAGCCTCAGCCCTTCGAGCAGCGTGCGGCGTTCCAGGTCCGATTTCTTCCAGTGCAGCTCGATGCGCGGCACGCCGGCGTGGTCGACCACGGTCTTCGACAGCTCGACCCGATTCGAGGCCAGCGGCGCCTGCTCCCAGGCGACATAGAGCTGGGCCGCGCAGCGCAGGTTCTGGTTGAGCCTGCCCGATAGCCACTCCGCCATGTTGGGCGCCGTACAGGCGAGATCCGCGATCAGGTCCTTGACGCCGGGATAGGGCGTCTCGATCAGCCTGATGCCGAAATTCATGATCCGCAGCCGCTCCATCGCGGCCGGCATCGGCGAGAAGAAGGCCTCGTTCACCGCATCGACCTCGAATGCGCCATAGTCGGCCAGGATGGCGTTGCCGCCCTGGAAGGTCGGGTGTTCCATCCAGTAGCGGCCAAGTGCCGTCGCGTTCGGCACGACGCCGCCATTGGAGCGCTGGTTCGACCATAAAAGCAGCCGCGAATTCTCCAGCCCCCCGGTACTGACGATAAAATAATCGGCGCTAAAGAAGCCGGCATCCTGCCCCTGCGACCACAGCCTGGCGCCGGTCACGCGTCTGCCGTCGCCGGCAAGCTCGGTGGCGCAGGTGTTGAGCACGACAGCGATGTTCCTGCTCTTGTCGAGCTCGTCGGCGTATTTTTCAGCGAAGCGCACCGCACCGCTCTTGATCAGCTGCACCCAGCGGATGTCGTCCGAGATCGGCGCGTCCGGCCGGAAATCCGGCAGTTCCAGGATGTCGCGCACTTCGCCCAGATACGGTTCGATGTCGCTGCGCCGGATCGGCCAGCCCGTGTCCGGCACCCACGCCTTCGGCTCGAAATCCTGTTTGTCGAGCACGCGGCACCAGCCGGCCCAGTGGTTCGAGCTGCCGCCCATGAACCGCAGCCGGGTGATATCGAGATCGAAATAGAAATCGCCGACTGTGGTGCCGCGGTAGAAATCCTGCGAGGTGTCGCTGAACTCCCTGCCGCCGGCCTCCAGCACCACGACCGGTATGCCGGCGGCACCGAGCTTTTTGGCGATCGTGGTGCCGGCCGGGCCGGAGCCGAGAACGCAGACCCTAGGCGTGAAATTCGCGGCGCGAAACGCCTCATAACTGTCGAAGATCATGCCAGGTCGCTCCGCTTCAGGATCCAGCCATTGACCTCGACGATCTCATCGGGGGCGGCTTCGGAAGAACCCGCATCGGGCAATTTGCGGAACAGCGACAGGGCAGGCACCGCGATCAGCGTCTGCATGATCATTCGGCGCGATATCTTCTTGATAAGGAAACTCATGACAGGTCTCTCGACGGGGTCTCTATCCAGGCATGTTCTCTGAACATCCAGGCATGTTCCCTGAACGGCACATGCTTCATCATCGAAGCCAGAAGCGTGCCAAAACTGGTTGCAAGCCGGAACAATGCGCAGCCGAGTGCAAACAGGGTTAGAGACTCCTTAACAAGCCGATATGCTGGATCAGCCCGTTCAGGCCGCCTCGGAGATGTCGGTGTCGAGGATCACCAGGTTGCGTCCCCGATGTTTGGCCTGGTAGAGGCGCCGGTCGGCGGCCCGCATCAGCTCCGACACGCTGGCGCTTTCGTCGCAGAGGGTTCCGCCGATGCTGACGGTCAGCGGAATGGTCCGCTCGTCCACGGGCCGGAAGCGGATCAGCTCGACTTCGCGGCGGATGTGCTCGGCGACGCGCTTGGCTTCCCGTTCCGTGGCTCCGACCAGCAATGCGCCGAACTCCTCGCCGCCGATGCGGCCGAGGACGTCGCCGTCGCGCACCCCGCGCTTGATCGCGCTGGCGATCAGGAGCAGCGCGTCGTCGCCGGTCAGATGGCCGTAGCTGTCATTGATCATCTTGAAATGGTCGGCATCGATGATCAGCAAGGCGCCGCGATCGGGCTTGTGCCGGGAGCCGTTGAGCACGGCAAAGAAGCTTTCCCGGTTGAGCATGCCCGTCATGTCGTCGCGGCTGGCCTTTTCCGCCAGCCGGCGATGCGCTGCGGCAAGCTGGGCGTGCGTGCGGGCAAGGTCGCGATGCGCCGACTTCAGCCTGTCGCTGTGCCAGAACGTGCTTGCGCAGGCCGCCCATGCAAGAACCAGCGGACACAATGTCGAGGTCAGCCAGATCATGCGGTTGACCGGGAATCCCATGGCGGGGACGATGATCAGGGTCAGAAGGAGCGAAACCGCGACGGAGACGAAAGCAATGGTGGCGGACTTCAGAATTATACTGCTCATCGCTGGCTCCCACTGGACCGCCTCTGTGCCAGCAAGCCCTGAAGGCCACCTTTCCAGGATGCCTAAAATTTGAACGGTGAGACTGTTCTGCCACTTTCGGCGCGTAGAAGTTGTGGATAAAGCCCCTTCAAGATCGTCCGTTTCGTGCCATAAGGGGCGCATGGCTACACACCCCGACCCCGCTCGCTTCGCCCATGTCACCGACTGGGTGTTCGACCTGGACAACACGCTCTATCCGCATCATTCGAATCTGTTCTCGCAGATCGACGTCAAGATGACCGCCTATGTCGGGGAACTGCTGTCGCTGCCGCGCGAGGACGCGCGCAAGCTGCAAAAGGAACTTTATCGGGAATATGGCACGACACTGAACGGGCTGATGACGCGCCATGGCATAGACCCCGACGATTTCCTCGAGAAGGTCCACGACATCGACTATTCCTGGCTGGTGCCGGATCCCGTCCTCGGCACCGCCATTCGCCAGCTTCCCGGCCGCAAGTTCATCTTCACCAACGGCGACCGCAGGCATGCCGAGCGCACTGCGCGCCAGCTTGGCATCCTTGATCATTTCGACGACATCTTCGATATCGTCGCTGCCGGGCTCAACCCCAAGCCTGCGCGCCAGACCTACGAGAAATTCGCCGAACTTCACGCCGTCACCGGCCACAATGCGGTGATGTTCGAGGATCTCGCGCGCAACCTGTCCGTGCCGAAGTCACTGGGCATGACGACGGTCCTGGTGGTGCCGCGCAATTTCGAGCCGACATTCTCCGAAATCTGGGAGCGCGATCCGGCGCAGGAAGATGATGTCGACTTCGTCACCGACGATTTGGCCGGGTTTCTGACGGAGATAGTCGTGGGGATAAGGCAGTAGGGCAGTAGGGCAGTAGGAAGATGAGGGGCGCTCTCAGCCCTTGATTCTAGATATACTGCCTTACTGCCCTACTCCCTTACTCCCCTAACTTATAGAACCGGCTGACGATGCCCCAGGCCTCGTCGGCGGTGTCGACGAAATCGATGATGTCCTGGTCGCCGGGACTGATCGTGCCTTGCTCGGCGAGGAAGTCGAGATCGATCGCCCGTTTCCAGAAGGATTTGCCGAACAGGATCACCGGCACGCGCTCCATGCGCCCGGTCTGGATCAGCGTCAGCGTCTCGAAGAATTCGTCCATCGTGCCGAAGCCGCCGGGAAACACCGCGACGGCCTTCGCGCGCATGACGAAATGCATCTTGCGGATGGCGAAATAGTGGAAGTTGAAACAGAGTTCCGGCGTCACATAGGCATTGGGCGCCTGCTCGTGCGGCAGAACGATGTTAAGGCCGATAGAGGGCGCGCCGACATCGTCGGCGCCGCGATTGCCCGCTTCCATCACGCCGGGCCCGCCGCCGGTCACCACGACATATTCGCGGTAGTATGAACTGGCCGATTGCTGCGAGCAGAGGCGGGCGAATTTGCGCGCCTCCTCGTAATATTTGCTGTTTTCCTCGAGGTTCTTCTTCTGCGTCTCGTTTTTGGCCGCCCAGGCCTCGCCGCCGGGTTCAGGCAGCCGCGCGCCCCCGAACAGGACCACGGTCGAGCGGATACCGCGCTCGGCCAGGATCATCTCCGGCTTCAGGAGTTCGAGCTGCAGCCTGACCGCGCGCAGTTCGCGCCGCGTCATGAAGTCGGGATCGTTCCACGCCAGGCGGTAGGTCTCGGCGCGCGTCTGCGGCGTGTCCGGCACGCTCCTGGCCCGCTCCAGATCCTCGTCCGAATGCGGCAGCGGCGTCCAGCCCGCCTTTTCCATGGGTGTCATGATGTCAGGTCCGTCCATTTCATTCACTTGCGCCGTCCCATGGCGCAGTCGCGATTGACCCCTACTCTGCCTTCACATAGGGTCCGCGCGATTTTCAAAACAGGTTAAGGCTCAGCCCCTTAACAGCCTGGTAATGGAGCGAATTCATGTCGAAGCCGGATCTGGCGAGCCTCGAAAAGACCATCGACAAGGCCTTCGAGGAACGTGACGCGATTTCGACGGCGACCAGAGGCGAGACACGCGACGCCATCCAGTCGGCGCTCGATCTGCTCGACCGCGGCACCGCCCGCGTTGCCGAGCGCCAGGCCGATGGCCAGTGGCATGTCAACCAATGGCTGAAGAAAGCCGTCCTTTTGTCCTTCCGGCTGAACCCGATGGAGATCATCAAGGGCGGTCCCGGCCAGGCCGTGTGGTGGGACAAGGTGCCGTCGAAGTTCGACGGCTGGAGCGCCGTCGATTTCGAGAAGGCCGGTTTCCGCGCCGTGCCGTCGTCGATCGTGCGCCGCTCGGCCTATGTCGCGCCGGGCGCCGTGCTGATGCCGTCCTTCGTCAATGTCGGCGCCTATGTCGATTCGGGCACCATGGTCGATACCTGGGCTTCGGTGGGCTCCTGCGCCCAGATCGGCAAGAATGTGCACCTGTCGGGCGGCGTCGGCATCGGCGGCGTGCTGGAGCCGATGCAGGCCGGTCCCACCATCATCGAGGACAATTGCTTCATCGGCGCGCGCTCGGAAGTGGTCGAAGGCTGCATCGTGCGCGAGGGCTCGGTGCTCGGCATGGGCGTCTTCATTGGCCAGTCGACCAAGATCGTCGACCGCGCCACCGGCGAGATTTTCTACGGCGAAGTGCCGCCGAATTCCGTCGTCGTAGCCGGTTCGCTGCCGGGCAAGCCGTTTCCGAACAATGAGCCGGGTCCAAGCCTCTATTGCGCGGTCATCGTCAAGCGGGTCGATGCCAGGACCCGGTCCAAAACGTCGATCAACGAATTGCTGCGCGATTGATCTTTTTGGAAAGCGGGCGCACCTTCCGCCGGCGCGACGATCGGTCGCGCCGGTTCAACATGGAGGGGTGACATGGACTGGAAGTATCTGCTGACGAGCTTCGACAGCCGCATCAATCGCGCCAAGTTCTGGGCCGGCATCGGTATATTCATCGTCATCGGTATTGTTGTCTTCATTCTCGATGCGATTCTCGGCACGCGCTTCACGACCGCAGGCGGCGGCAGGATCGGCATGCTCGTCGCGCTGGCGTCGATCTATTTCGCGATTGCTCTCTATGCAAAACGCTGGCACGACCGCGACAAGTCGGGCTGGTGGACGCTGATCGGTCTCGGCGTTCTCGAAGGCGCCCAGGGTGTCAATCAATATGGACGGGACCCGCTTGCCTGACAGATCCAACCTTACTTGGCTTTTCTTCAAGACATCGGGCCGCGTCAGCCGCGCGGCCTATTTTCTTGGTGGGCTGCTCGTGGCCATCATCCAGGCCTTCCCGCTCTATCGTTTCACGCTGGTGCCGGAAGGCTCGCCCGAGAGCAACATGTGGTCGTTCGTCTTCTTCATCGCCTTCATCGCCTCGCTGTGGTCGAACATCGCACTGGCGGTGAAGCGGCTGCACGACCTCGACAAGCCCGGCATCGCGGCGTTGATCCTGTTCGTGCCGGTCGTCTCGATCGTCGCCTTCGTCGTGCTTTGCCTGTTTCCGGGCAAGCCCGGACCCAACCGCTATGGCAAGCGCACCAATGCACCGGCCGAACCCTGAGCGCCCATCATCGCGATACGCTACTGACGGTATGCATGAAAATGAAGGCCTGATCCGCGTCGCCTGAATTCATTCAGACGCGACGCGCTTCAGGCGCGGCGACCTGATCCGCGCCGAAACCGGGCGATCCGCGGCCGGCCGCTTCCGCTTCACGCACCAGGGCGATGATCCGCCGGACCGTCGGCGCCGGCGTGCCCGCTTCTTGCGCCAGGCGAAGAACGGCGCCTTGCAAATCGCCGATCTCCGTCGGCCGGCCGCGCTGCAGATCGTCCCACATGGAGGAACGCGCCTCCGGGTCGATGGCCAGCATCCGCCGCGCCAGCAGCCTGAATAGCCAATCGGGGAGGCGGAGCACTATCGGCAACAGCGCCGGCCGCAAGCCGGCGATCCGCGCCGGCTCGATGCCCGACGCCTTCATGGCCTGGAGCGCCTCGTCGATCTGTCTTGCCAGGATCAGCCGCCAGCGCCGGTCGGCAAGCTCGCTCGCCAGCGGCAGGCCCGAAAGCGCCACCAGCGCATTGTTCAAATTCATCAAAAGCTTGCCCCACAGCACGGCTTTCATGTCGGCATGGACTTCAACCCGGAACCCTTCGACGCCGAGAAGGCTGATCAGACCGGCATCGCTGTCCTCGATCATGACCTTGCCGTCGCTGGCGCGGTGGACACGAAGCGGCAATTCGCCGTCGGCCGATTGCACGACATTGAACGGCACCATGCCCGCCAGCACTGTTCGCCCGTCGACACCGGCGCGCAGCCTGTCGGCATTGTCGATGCCGTTCTGCAGGCTCACCACCACGGCGTCCGGCGGGGCATGTGCGGCGATGAGCGCAGCCATTTCCCGCGTCGCGCCGCTCTTGACGGTGACCAGGATCACGTCCGCCTGCGGCAAGGCGGCGGCTGGATCTGTGGTGACGGCAAGCGCTTGCCGCTCGAGGCCCCGGTCGCGGCCCTCAAGGTCGCTGACCCGCAATCCGCCTTGCCGCAGAGCCGCCTCGATGCGCGGCCGGGCAAGCAGAATCACCTGGCGCCCGGCGAGCGCCAGGCAGCCGCCGGCATAGCAGCCGATGCTGCCGGCGCCGGCAATGACGATTCTCTTGTCCCCGTTTGCCATCCAGTCGCTCCGCACCGGGCCCACGACTATACGACATGAAAACCATAATGTCGGCGGTATCGCCGGTCATAGGACTGGCCCCTACGTCTGGCCGTGACAGGCCTTCAGCTTTCGACTATCGCTTTTGCCATGACGCTGCCGACCGATCCCGCCGCAAACCTCGCCGCCCTCATCCGTTGCGCCTCCGTGACGCCGGCCGAAGGCGGTGCGCTGACCGCGTTGCAGACGATGCTGGAACCGCTCGGCTTCCTCGTCGATCGCCCGATTTTTTCGGAAGACGGCACGCCCGATATCGAAAACCTTTATGCCAGGCGCTCAGGCAATGGCCCGCATCTGATGTTCGCCGGACACACCGACGTGGTGCCGGTCGGCGACGAAGCCGCCTGGACGCATCCGCCCTTCGGCGCCGAGATCGCCAATGGCGAGATGTATGGCCGGGGTGCGGTCGACATGAAGGGCGGCATCGCCTGTTTCATCGCCGCGATAGCGCGCCATGTCGAGACGAATGGCGGCCCGAAGGGCTCGGTCTCGCTGCTGATCACCGGCGACGAGGAAGGCCCGGCCATCAACGGTACCACGAAGCTGCTCGAATGGGCGGCTTCCAGGGGCGAGAAATGGGATGCATCGATCGTCGGCGAGCCGACCAACCCGGCTGCGCTCGGCGACATGATAAAAATCGGCCGGCGCGGCTCGCTGTCGGGCGACGTCATCGTCAATGGCCGCCAGGGCCATGTCGCTTATCCCTTGCTTGCCGACAATCCGGTACGCGGGCTGATGAGCCTGGTCGATGCTTTGCTGCATCCCGTCTTCGATGAGGGCACGAAGGATTTCCAGCCGACTAATCTGGAGGTGACATCCATCGACGTAGGCAACCCGGCCACCAACGTCATTCCAGCCAAGGCAACCGCCACCTTCAACATCCGCTTCAATGACAGCTGGACCGCCGAGACCATACAGGCCGAAATCCACAACCGTCTCGACCAGGCGGCGGGCCGCAGGAAATATCGGCCCGGCAAGGAGATGCCGGTCGACTACGAACTCGTCTGGCGCGACCGGCCGAGCCATGTCTTCCTGACCCGCGACGACAGGCTGATCGAGACGTTGAGCGGCTCGGTCAAGGCGGTGGTAGGCAGAGAACCGGCGCTATCCACCTCCGGCGGCACCTCGGATGCGCGCTTCATCAAGGACTATTGCCCGGTGGTCGAATTCGGCCTGGTCGGCAAGACCATGCACATGGTCGACGAGCGCGTTGCCCTTGCCGATCTCGAGACGCTGACGCAAATCTATCAGCGCTTCATCGAAGACTGGTTCGGACAGGACTGAGCAGCATGCTTTCGGCGGACGAGACCCAAGTTTCGCTGACCGGCGCCTGGCGACTGATGCTCGGCAGGGCCGATGGCCTGCGTCTGCTCGACCTGTCTGCCGATGGTTTCTGGAATTCCTTTTTCGCCATCGTCGTCGCGGCGCCGGCATTGATCGTCGGCTGGGTCGGCATCGCCAACGAGATCGGCGATCCCGATGCCTTCGCGGGCCGCTTCAGCATGCTGTTGCGGCTGGCGACAGTCGATATCGGTTCCTGGGTGCTGCCTCTGGTCGCACTCGCTCTGGTCGCGCCGCGCGCCGGCATCGGCGGCCGCTTCGTGCACTATGTCGTGGCCTCGAACTGGGCTTCGGCCATCACGGCCTGGCTGATGCTGCCGTCCGCGCTGATCAGGCTTTTCCTGACCTCGGCGAGCCAGATCTCCAGCCTTGTGTCGCTGCTGTTGTTCGCGCTGTCGATGGTGCTGACCTGGCGCATGACCAACGCGACCATCGGCAGGGGTGCCGCAATCGGGACCGCTGTCTTCGTTGGCATGTTCATCGCTTCGCTGATCGTGCTGTTCGGGCTGCAGGCACTGCTTGGCATCACGGTTCCGGACACCGGAGCTCAGAGCCTTTCGGGACTCTATCCGGGATAATCGACGCCGACTAGAAAAAGCCCGTCGGGCGGCGCCACCTGGCCGCAGGCGGCGCGGTCGTGCGCCTCGAGCGCCGCCTTGAGATCGCCCGCCGTCCATGCGCCTTCGCCGACGCGCTTGAGCGAGCCGACCATCGAGCGCACCTGGTTGTGCAGGAAGGAACGCGCCGAGGCTCTGACTTCGATCATGTCGCCCGAACGGCTGACGTCAAGACGGTCGAGCGTGCGCACCGGGCTCTCGGCTTGGCATTGCGTGGAACGGAAGGTGGTGAAATCGTGCCGTCCAAGCAGCACTTTGGCTGCTTCGTGCATGGCAGCGGCGTCAAGCTGCTTCGGCACCCACCATACCTTGCCCTTTTCCAGCGCCGAGGGCGCGCGCCGGTTGAGGATGCGGTAGAGGTAGTGACGGCCGATAGCCGAGAAGCGGGCATCGAAGCCGTCGACGACGGTCGTGGCTTTCAAGATCGCGATGCGATTGCCCGCGCCCTGCAGATGCGCGTTGACCGCATCGCGCACCTTGTCGTCCGGCCAGGCCTTGGCCAGGTCGACATGCGCCACCTGGGCCGTCGCATGCACGCCCGCATCGGTACGGCCGGCAGCGCGCAAGCGGACCTGCTGGCCGCAGAATTTTTCGATCGCCTGCTCGATCGCCTGCTGCACCGAAGGCTGGTCCGCCTGGTGCTGCCAGCCGGCAAACAGGCTGCCGTCATATTCGATGTCGAGGCGAAAACGCGGCATGTCGGGCGGCTATACGCACTCGCCTAGGCGGCGAGTGCGGTGAAGGCCGAGGCGTAGACCAGCCGGCCGGTTTCGGGAGCGTCGGCCCAGGCCAGCGCCTGCAGCGCCTCGCCCTGGTATTCGCTCTCGAATCCTTCGGCGCGCGCGTGGCTGTAGCCGAAACGGCCGTAGTAGGTGGGGTCGCCCAGCACCACGGCCAGCATCTCGCCGGCGTCGCGCAGGCGGATGTGAGCCTCGCGGATCAGCGCGCCACCAATGCCGGTGCCGTGAAAGGAGGGCTCCACCGCCAGCGGCGCCAGTGCCACCGCCGGGCAATCCTTGCCGCCGGTGCGGACGAAAAGCCGCGAAAACAGGATGTGGCCAACCACCTGCCCGTCTTCTTCCGCCACCAGTTCGACAACGGCGTCGCCGCCGGAAACCAGCGCGTCAACCAGCCCGGCTTCCGCCTGCTGGCCGAAAGCGTGTTCCTCGACGAGGCGGATGGCCTCGCGATCCCGCGGCGTCGCCGCGCGTATCGACATCATGCTCATGACAGTTTCATTCCTTTTTCGATCTTGGTCCCGCGCAGGAATTCTTGCGCGGCGGCGGGCCTTCCGCCCGCCCGTTGAACTTCGACCAGCCGGATCGCGCCCGCTCCGCAGGCGACCGTCAGGCGGTCGTCGAGAATTCCTCCCGGTTCGCCCACACCTTGCGCAAGCGTCGAGCGAAGCAGTTTCAGCCGTTCCACCCGGCCACCAATTTCAACCTCGCACCAGGCGCCGGGGAAGGGCGACAGGCCGCGAACGTTATTGTGGACTTCGGCCGCGGGTCGCGTCCAATCCACGTGCGTCTCGGATTTACCGATCTTTTTGGCATAGGTCACCCCCTCAACCGCTTGGGCGGTGAACGCCAGGCCATTCCTTTCCAGCCGCGCCAGCGCTTCCACGATCAGTGCGGCGCTGACGCTCATCAATCGATCATGCAGATCGCCGGCGGTCATATCGGGTTCGATGACGCATTTTTCAACCAGCCCCACCGGGCCGGTGTCGAGGCCTTCTTCCATGCGCATGACCATCATGCCGGTTTCGCTGTCTCCCGCCATGATCGCCCGCTGGATGGGCGCCGCACCGCGCCACCGCGGCAACAGCGAGGCATGGCCGTTGATGCAGCCCAGTTGCGGCGCCTCAAGCACCGCCCTGGGCAAAAGCAGGCCATAAGCCACGACCACGCCGATATCGGCTTGCAGCGCGCGAAAAGCTGCCTGTTCGGCCTCGTCCTTGAGCGACGTCGGCGTGCGCGTCTCGATGCCCAGCCGTTCCGCCTCGCGCTGTACCGGCGACAGTGTCAGCTCAAGGCCGCGCCGGCCGGCGGCTCGCGGCGGCTGCGTGTAGACGGCCGCGACCTCATGTCCGGCATCGGCAATCGCGCGCAATGTCGGCACCGAAAACTCCGGCGTCCCCATGAAAATGACGCGAAGGGGCATTGTCCCCTATCCCACCAGCTTGCCCGGAGCCTTGTCCTTGGCCAGCTTCTTGAACTTCTTCACCACCATGTCGCGCTTCAGCTTCGAAATGTGGTCGATGAACAGCACGCCGTTGAGATGGTCGATCTCATGCTGCAGGCAGGTTGCCATCAGCCCCTCGGCCTCCATCTCCTGCAGCTTGCCGTCGCGGTCGAGATACTTGACCCGCACGGAAGCCGGGCGTTCGACCTCGGCATAATAGTCGGGAATCGACAGGCAGCCTTCCTCGTAGACGGAGCGCTTGTCGGCGCTTTCCAGGATTTCGGGATTGATGAAGACATGCGGCGCCGGCGTCTCGTCCTCCTTGGCGAGGTCGATCACCAGCATGCGCAGCGGCTCGCCGATCTGGATCGCGGCCAGCCCGATGCCGGGCGCGTCATACATGGTCGCCAGCATGTCGTCGGCCAGTTTGCGCAAGGGCGCGTCGACGCGCTCCACCGGCTTGGAAACCTGGCGCAGGATGGGGTCGGGAAGGATGATGAGCGGCTTGATCGGCATGGCGTCTCACCTAAGACCTTGAATAAAGGGCGTCAACCGGTACGCCGGGGGATCGTTCACGTTTTGATCTGTGCTGGCCGGCCGAATCGTCTATGCTGTGTGCATGAACGACCTGACATCCATCCTTTCGGAACCTGTCGCCCGGCTTGGCGCGACCACGATCACGCTCGGCCATGCGCTGGCGTTCGGGGCCTTTGTGTTTCTTGGCCTGTTCGTGGCGCTTGTCGTCGCGCTGTGGCGCTCGGCCAAGGCGCGCGCCGTGGCCGCTGCCGAAGCCGCCGACCATGCCCGCGACGCCGAGGCGCGGATGGCCGGCATATTGCAAAGCCAAGCCGAGATGCAGGGCCGCATGGGCGCCATCGCGGAAGTCTTCGGCGCGCGGCAGGCGGAACTGACGCAATCGATCGGCCAGCGCCTCGATGCCATGACCGGCCGCCTCGGCCAGACCATGACCGAGCAAACCAAATCCACTCATGAGAGCCTGGCCAAATTGCAGGAGCGGCTGGCCGTCATCGACACCGCGCAAGGCAACATCCAGTCGCTCGCCGGCCAGGTCGTGCAATTGCAGGCGATCCTCTCCAACAAGCAGACGCGCGGCGCCTTCGGCCAGTCGCGCATGGAAGCGATCGTCGCCGACGGTCTGCCGCACGGCGCCTACGAGTTCCAGGCGACCTTGTCCAACGGCAGCCGTCCCGATTGCCTGGTGAAGATGCCCAACGGCGCGCCGGCGCTTGCCGTCGACGCCAAGTTTCCGCTGGAAGCCTGGAACGCCATCCGCGCCGCCGAAGGCGCCGAACAGCAGAAGGTCGCGTCGCAGGCCTTCCGCCGCGACATCGAGGTGCATGTCCGCGATATCGCGGATAAATATCTGATCCAGGGCGAGACGCAGGATACCGCCTTCATGTTCGTGCCGTCGGAATCGGTGTTTGCCGAGATCCACGAAAATTTCGAGGCGGTGGTGCAGAAGGCGCACCGCGCCCGCGTCGTCATCGTCTCGCCGTCGCTCCTGATGCTGTCGATCCAGGTCATCCAGGCGATCCTGAAGGATGCCCGTATGCGCGAGCAGGCACACCTGATCCAGGGCGAGGTGATCCGGCTGATGGAGGATGTTTCGCGCGTCGACGAGCGGGTGCGCAAATTGCAGGGCCATTTTGCCCAGTCGGCCAAGGATATAGACGACATCCTCGTCTCGACGTCGAAGGTGACCAAACGCGGCCAGAAGATCGAAGCTCTGGAGTTTGGGGCGCAGCCCGGAGGCGATGCCGACCCTGACATGGCGTCACCAGCCCCTGCGAAGCCGGAACCCGGCCCGCGCGTTGTCGATTCCCCACGCGTTGCCGATTCAAAGACCGGCCAGCTCAGGCTGAGGGTCGTCGAAGGCGACGAATGAGGCGCCGCACCGGACGGCGCTACTGCTCCTCCACTGTGGCCATGCCGTGAAATTCAGGTAGCCAGTGAAGCGCCGAGCGGTGCCATTTTTGCAGTGTCGGAATCAAATCCTGGCGTTGCCGCGCGGTTCCCACTCGAATGCCGTAGACCTTTGGGCCATCTCCGACCGACGTGGCGTAAAGGTGCGAGCCGCAGTCGGCGCAAAAGGCCTGGACGCGCTTGGCGCCGCTTGCCACGGTCTTGATGTAGACCTTCGGTGTACCCTTTGTGATCCGGTAGTGATCTTCAGACGCCGGAACGGTGACGCGAAAGGCCGTACCGGTCAACTGTTGGCAATCGGTACAATGGCAGATCGAGGTCTTTTCCGGTTCGACCTCCGCCTCATAGGTGATGGCACCACAATGACAGCCGCCGTCGATCTTCATAATCAGTCCTCCAAAACTCGATCGGCTGATTTTAGCGGCGCAGCGGCGCAAGGCAACGACGCGACGCTGATCCAGAGGCATGATCCCGAGGAATGGAACGCGGGTTTCGAGGCTATGCTCAAAGTCTATTCGGATGCTGATTCGATCAGCTTGCGTCGCTGTTCCCAGGTGCCTGACGTCTGCGGCTTGACGAACAGCCGGGTGATCTCGGGCATTTCCTTCCTTAGCTGCGCTTCGAGGCGCTCGACGCAGGCTTCGATTTCCGGCGCGGACAGATGGTCCTCGAATTCGATGCTCAGGCCGGCAACGATTTCTTCCGGCCCCAGGTGGACCGTCAGGACGCCGTTCGCCCGCTGCACCGCCGGATCCTGCTGCGCGATCGCCAGCACTTCTTTCTGCACCGCGGGCGAAGCAGGCTCGCCGATGAGCAGCCCCTTGCTCTCGCGCGCCAGGAAGGCCGCGGTCGCACCCAGGATCAGCGCAATGCCGATCGAGGCGGCGCCGTCCAGTTCCGGCATCTCGAAAATCTCCGCCGCCAATATGCCGGCAAAGGCGACGATCAGGCCGAGAAGCGCGGCACTGTCCTCGAACAGCACTGTGTAGACGCTTGGATCCTTGCTCGATTGCACGGCCTGCAGCCAGCCCTGCTGGCCCTTCTGCCGGCGGAATTCCCTCAGCGCCACCAGCCATGAGCTGCCCTCGAACAGAAACGACAGGCCGAGCACGATGTAGTTGACCCTGACATTGGCGGCCGGTTCGGGCGCAATGATGTGCGTCACGCCTTCGTAGAACGATACGCCGGCGCCGAGCGCGAAGACGAGAAGCGCCACGATGAAGCTCCAGAAGTAGAGCTCGCGGCCATGGCCGAGCGGATGCGCGCGGGTGGCCGGGCGTGCGGCGCGATGCATGCCATAAAGCAGCAGGCTACCATTGCCGGTATCGACCAGCGAATGCACGCCTTCCGAAAACATCGCCGAACTGCCGGTGAAGAAGGCTGCGACGAATTTGGTCAGCGCGATCGCGAGATTGCCGGCGAGCGCCGCGTAGATGACCGTTCGAGAGCCGCCATGCCCCGCCATTGCTTCCCTGTCGTCCTGTCCGACACGCGAAGTCTAGAGCAATTGCAGGAAAAGTGGGAGCCGATTTCCTTGAGATCATGCTGCGGGCCCGCCGAAATTTCGCGGCCATCGCGACGCACCAATACCCCGTCCGTTCAAGTCGCTGCGCGCCGGTTCGGATTCATAAGGCCGCCGAAACAGGTTGCCGGTTTTCGCGGCCATGGCCGCGAACAGCCCCTTGCCTAGAGGCATTTCTCTTGTTTCACTTCGCCTCCCGCAACTGGAGGAACGAATCATGGCAAAAGGTGCGATGAAAGCAGGCAAGGAGGCCCGCAAGCCAAAGAAGGACGCCAAGAAGCCGGCCGCTGCTCCCACGCTCAAGGCGCCGCCGGTCAAGGCAACGAGGCTCAAGGAAAAATAGTCGCGTGCCTCGGATGGAGTTCGCCGGCGGCGTTCGGAACACCGCCGGCAGTTTGTTGATCGGGCGTTAAGACACCCTATATCTGGTGCGGGGACGACCCCACATCTCCTGAAATCCGGTCGGGACGACCCGCCCACTGTCTGATAGGGCATCGGCTGCCGCGGTGCTCGGTCGATCGCGCATTGCATCGTCCTGAACGGACGTCGGTGCGATGCTTGGATGGAGCGTTCCCCATGTCATGGATTTTTCTGTTTTTCGCCGGCCTGTTCGAGATCGGCTGGGCAATCGGCCTCAAATATACCGACGGATTCACCCGCCTCGTCCCGACCGTGCTCACGGTCGCCTCGATGATCGTCAGCCTCACGCTGCTTGGACTGGCGCTGAAAGCGCTGCCCGTCGGCACCGCCTATGCGGTGTGGACCGGCATCGGCACGGTCGGCACGGCGCTGCTCGGTATCTGGCTGCTCGGCGAGCCGGCGACCGTCATCAGGCTCGCCTGCATCGCGCTCATCGTCTGCGGCATTATGGGGCTGAAATTCGCGGCGTAAAGCAATCCAGGAAGCGAAGCGGTTTTCCATCCGGAATTGCGTCGAAGCAAACAGAGCAATTTTGCGAAAGTCGCATCACGAATGGCGTCGGCAATCGCATGAATTGGCGCGCGGACAAACGCATGCAGGGCCGCTTCGCAGCGACCCTGATCCTCGAAGCAGCTTGCTCCGGCGGTCTGAGGCTAGCGGCCGGTAAAGCCTGGCGGTGTCCTGCCGGTGCGCGCCTTGCGCGCCGCATAGCGCGCGTCGCGCTTCGCCTTGCGCTCGGCCTCGTCGGCCAGCAGACGCGCGATGCGCTCGGCCTCTTCGGCTTCCCGAATCCTGGCTTCCGCCTGCGCCGCCTCTTCGGCCGCGACCCGCGCGGCTTCGGCTGCGGCCTCGCGCTCGGCCTTCTCGATTGCCTCGCGTGCCAGCCTTTCCTGCTTCAGCCTCGCCTTCTCGGCCTCGCGTATCTCACGCGCCGCAAGGATAGCCTTGCGTTCGGCCTGTCGCGCCAGCACCGCGGGATCGTCCGCCGCCGGCTTCGACTTGAAGCGCTCCAGAAGCGCCTTCTTTGCCTCGTTCGCGGCGTTGCGCCGCTCGAAAATGTCTTTTTCCCTGTAGATAGCCAAGTCCACTTCCCTGAAGTCAATTCGCGACGCTTACATACGCGCGAAAACCGGGAGTTCAAGCGCCAAAACGGTATGCCAGCCATGAAATTCCGTGCTGTTGCAGCCGGGAGACGCCTTCGCGGCCGAAACGGACACGCACTGTTCGCAGTCAGACCCTCTGGTGGTGATACGGGCTGATCGCTACCTCTAGCGCGAAAATCAAACGCCAGGATGACACCAGATGGAACTCGGTCTCTACACTTTCGCCGACGTCAGCCCGCAGCCGGGCCCCGGCGCAATCGGCCCGCACGAGCGGCTGCGCAACCTGATCGAGGAGATCGAACTGGCCGATCAGGTCGGCCTCGACGTTTTCGGCCTCGGCGAGCATCACCGGCCGGACTATGCCGCGTCCGCGCCTGTCGTGGCTCTGGCCGCGGCGGCCGAGCACACCAAACGCATAAAACTGACCAGCGCCGTCACTGTCCTGTCCTCGGACGATCCGGTCCGCGTCTTCCAGCAATTCGCCACGCTCGACCTGCTTTCCGGCGGCCGGGCCGAAATCATGGCCGGGCGCGGCTCGTTCATCGAGTCCTTTCCGCTGTTCGGCTACAATCTTGAGGATTATGACGAGCTGTTCGCCGAAAAGCTCGACCTGCTGCTCGCCATTCGCGATCAGGTGAAGATCACCTGGTCGGGCAATCTGCGCGCGCCGATCAACGATCGCGGCGTCTACCCACGCCCCTTGCAGGAAAAACTGCCGATCTGGATCGCCATCGGCGGCACGCCGCAGTCCGCCGCCCGCGCGGGCGCGCTCGGCCTGCCGCTGGCGCTCGCCATCATCGGCGGCGAGCCGGCGCGGTTCGCGCCGCTGTTTGACCTCTACCGCGAGGCCGCCAGGCGCGCGGGCGCCGATCCGAAGGGTCTTGCCACCAGCATCAACGTCCACGGCTTCATCGCCGACACGACCGAGAAGGCGGCCGACGATTTCTATGGCCCACAGGCCGAGGTGATGAACCGCATCGGCCGCGAGCGCGGCTGGGGTCCGACCTCGCGGGCGCATTTCGACCAGTCACGCGGCCCGAGCGGCGCCTTGTTCGTCGGCAATCCCGAGCAGGTGGCCGAGAAGATCGTCACCCAGCACAAGATCTTCGGCAACGACCGCTTTTTGCTGCAGATGGCGATCGGCATCATGCCGCATGCCAAGGTCATGAAGGCGATTGAACTCTACGGCACCAGGGTGGCGCCGATCGTGCGCAAGGAAACGGCTGACGCCGTCCCGGCCCCGGCGCCTGCCGCGTAGTGTTGCACTTCCGCGAAAAATTGCGCGGGAACAATAACCGCGACGGCGGGCCTCGTGGGCTCGCCGTCAACGCCGGCTCACGGAACCTTGGACCGGCAGGGGCGTTTTCTCAGCGGTTGCGCCAATTGCGGTGCGCCGCCGAGGGACCGTGATGAAAGCTGACCCCACCGCTTCGGTCGCGGGCGTTTCCGAAGCAGAAGAGGCGCGCATCGCCGCCCGCGCCGACACGCATCTGATACGCTCGCTGCTCGTCGGCATCTTCATCTTCATGGCCATCTACGCGCTCTATTTCGCCCGTGCCTTCTTCATGCCGGTCATACTGGCCTTTCTGCTGGCATTGACGCTGACGCCGATCGTCAGGCTTCTGCGCAAGCGCGGCATACCCGAGGTGATTTCGGCGACGCTTCTGGTGCTTCTGTCCCTCTGCCTCTTCGCCAGCGCCGGCTACCTGCTGAGCGGCCCGGTGATCGATCTCATCAACAACACTTCGTCGATCGGCCAGCGGCTGACCGAGCGGCTGGCGCATTTGCGACCTCCGCTCGAGAGGATGATGGAGGTTACACATCAGATCGAAGGCCTCACCGAGACGTCGCAGGAGCCGGGCATACAGAAAGTCGCGGTAGCCCAGTCTGGCTTCCTGTCGTCGGCGGCCTCGAACATTCTTTCGGCGGGAACAAGCCTGACCATCATCTTCGTGCTGTCGCTGTTCCTGCTTGCTTCAGGCACGATGTTCTATGAAAAGATCATCCAGTCCTTCGCCAGCCTCACCGAGAAGAAGCGGGCGCTGCGGGTCGTTTACGACGTGGAACGGGAAATCTCGCACTATCTGCTCACCGTCACCATCATCAATATCGGCCTCGGCACGATCATTGGCCTTGGTCTGTGGGCACTCGGCATGCCCAACCCGCTCGTCTGGGGCGCCACGGCCGCTCTGCTTAATTTCCTGCCCTATGTCGGTGCCATGATCACGCTCATCGTGGTCACGATCATCGCGCTGATCAGCTTCGACACGATCTCCTATGCGTTGTTGGCGCCTGCCTTCCTGCTTTTGTGCGACATCGTCGAAGGCCAATTCGTAACGCCGATGGTTGTCGGCCGGCGGCTCGAGATCAACGCCGTGGCGATCTTCATCGCCATTGCCTTCTGGTCATGGCTATGGGGCTTTGTCGGCGCGCTGATGGCGGTGCCGCTGCTGGTCCTCATCAAGGTGTTCTGCGATCACTTCGACGGTCTGAGCCATGTCGGCAACTTCCTGGCGGCACAACATCTCTCGGCGGTGGAAGATGAGGCCACCGAGGAAGGTAAGGCTCCGGCATAAAGCCGCGCGTCTGGTTTGCGGCGCCTGGCTCGAATGCCTATATCCGGCCGGTCCAATGGCCGGTGCCCTTCCCATGAGCGATGCTTCCTTCGACCTCGACGACTGTTTCGCTCGCATCGGCCATGCCGGCTTGCGCGATGCGCGGCTGGGCGCGTCGCCAACATTTGGCGTCGACAGATCCGGGATTGCATTTCCTGTCCATCATCGCGGCAGCCCCGCCGAGCAGAAACGCATGGCCGCGGCCAGCGGATTTGCCGATGCGCTCGGGGGCGGCTTGGCATCCTCATTCCCGACCGCACGGCCTTCGAGGCAGGGTGCTTGAGATAAACCTCGTGGAGACCTGACATGGCAGCCCTTTCCGTCCTCGACCTGTCGCCGATCGTCGAAGGCAGCGATGCCTCGCAGTCGCTGGCCAATTCGCTCGATCTTGCCCGCCATGCCGAGCGGCTGGGCTACAAGCGCTATTGGCTGGCCGAGCATCATAACATGCCGGGCATCGCAAGTGCCGCCACCTCGGTCGTCATTGCCCATGTCGCGGGCGGCACCAAGACCATTCGCGTCGGCGCCGGCGGCATCATGTTGCCCAATCACTCGCCGCTGGTCATCGCCGAGCAGTTCGGCACGCTGGCCGCCTTGTTCCCCGGCCGCATCGATCTCGGCCTCGGCAGGGCGCCCGGCACGGACATGAACACGGCGCGCGCCTTGCGCCGCAATCTCGAGGCCGGTGCCGACAATTTTCCGCAGGACGTCGTCGAGCTGATGGGCTATTTCCTGCCGGCGGAAGAGGGCCAGCGGCTGCGCGCCGTGCCGGGTGAAGGCCAGACCGTGCCGGTCTGGATCCTCGGCTCCAGCCTGTATGGCGCGCAGCTTGCCGCCATGCTCGGCCTGCCCTACGCCTTCGCTTCGCATTTCGCGCCGGCCGAGCTAGACCATGCGCTGGACATCTACCGCTCCCGCTTCCAGCCGTCGGAACAGCTCGACAAGCCCTATGTCATGCTCGGCCTCAACGTCTTTGCGGCGCCCACCGACACTGAGGCACGACTGCTGTTCACCTCGCTGCAGCAGGCTTTCGTCAATCTGCGCACCGGCCGCCCCGGAAAATTGCCGCCACCGGTCGAGAACTATGACCGCGATCTCGATCCGATGGCCAAGTCCATGCTCGGCCAAGCGCTGTCCTGCGCCGTCGTCGGCTCGCCGGAAACGGTGCGGCAAGGCATCGACGCCTTCGTTCGCCGCACCGGCGCCGACGAATTGATGGTCACCGCGCAGATATTCGATCATGCGGCTCGGGTGAGGTCCTTCGAAATCCTGGCCGACGCCCACAAATCGCTGTCGCAAGCGGCGTGAGATTTCCAGCTCGGCGCTTGCCGATAGCGATTCAACCACTGAACCGCTCTACGCACTCACACTCTGCGCCACCGCTCCCAGCGGTCGGCATGAATTGCGGATCATCAGCCGGCCCTTGAGCACCAGCTTGCGCGGCGGCGCGTCGCGATTTCCGGCAAGGCGGTCGAGCAGCAAATTGGCCGCCTGTTCGCCGATCGCCTGCACCGGCTGCGCCACCGTGGTCAGTTGCGGGACAAACACGTCCGACCACGGAAAATCGTCGAAACAGGCGATCGAAACATCTTCCGGGCAGGACAGGCCGATATCGCGGATCGCCTTCATGGTGCCGATCACCATCGGATTGTTGGCTGAGAAGATCGCGCTCGGCCTGTCGTGCAGCGACAACAGCTGCATGGCCGCGTTATAGCCGTCGATCTCGTGAAAATTGCCGGAACGTACCAGCTCCTCGGCGACCGGCAGGCCGGCTGCCTGAAGCGCTTCGCGATATCCGGCCATGCGATCATGCATCGGTGAGATATCCGACGTTCCGGTGATGTAGCCGATGCGCCGGTGCCCGAGATGTATCAGGTAGGTGATGGCGTCGAACACGGCGCGCTGGTTGTCGAGCACCACGGCATCCGTGTCGACACCATCGCAGATGCGGTCAAGCAGGACGACCGGCACGTTGGCGTCGTCGACGATGCGCTTGAGGATCGTCCCATCGCCGACCCGCGCCACGATCAGCCCGTCGACCATACGGTCGAGCAGCAGCCTGATCTGGTCGTCCTGGGTGTTGAGGTCCTCGTCCGTGCAGCACAGCATGACCGCATAGCCGGCGCGGTCGAAGGCCTGCTGGATGACTGACACGACATCGGTGAAGAACGGATTGGTGATGTGCGGGACAGTCAATCCAATGGTGCGCGTTGTGCCCATTTTCAGGCTGCGGGCGATCGCATTGCGCTTGTAGCCGATATCGCGGATCGCCTGCTCGATGCGCTGGCTGAGCTCCGGACTGACGGTCGCCGTGCCGTTGATCAGCGCCGAAACCGTGGCGACCGACACGCGCGCCGCTTCGGCCACGTGAAGCATGGTCGGCGCCGTCGATTTTCGCTGCCTTGTCTTGCTTGGCCCTGCCATTTTCGAAACGTTTCGCCGCCTCTCTATGCATCATACCTACGGAATATCGCGGTTTTTCGCAAGAATTGAAATGAGCCAATCTCACGTCACCAGATAGAAGCTTGACAGGATCGAAACGTTTAGAATAGCGTTCATGAGGGTCAGACGACGACGGAAGGGAGGCCGCCTTTGTCATGGAGCACGGAAATTCCATCGCGCGTCGGGATGTTGCGGCGGATCGTTCGGATGTCGTCCTAAGCGCTGAGCACGTATCCAAGAGCTTCGGCGGCATTGCCGCCTTGGTCGACGTCGGTTTCGAGCTGCGGCGCGGCGAAGTCCACGCCTTGATGGGCGAGAACGGCGCCGGCAAGTCGACGCTGATGAAAATCCTTTCCGGTGTCTACACCGGCTACGACGGCACGGTTCGCGTCGACGGCGTAGCCGCGAATTTTGCCGGCGTGCGCGACGCCGAGGCCGCCGGCATTGCCATCATCCACCAGGAGCTCAATCTGGTTCCCGAACTCAGCGTCGCCGACAACATCTTTCTCGGACGCGAGAAGCTGATCGCCGGGCTGATCGTCGACCGCAAGGCGAGCAGCCGCGCCGCCAGCGCCCTTCTGCAGCGGCTGGGCATCGAGCTCGACCCGGAAGCCCGTGTCGGCACCTTGCGCGTCGGCGAACAGCAACTGGTCGAGATCGCCAAGGCGCTGTCGATGTCGGCGCGCATCCTGATCATGGACGAGCCGACCTCGGCGCTTTCTCCAGCCGAATGCCAGAGGCTGTTCCGCATCATCCGCCAGCTTGCCGACAGCGGCGTCGCCATCGTCTACATCTCGCACCGCATCGACGAGGTCATGCACCTGGCGGGCAGGGTCACTGTGTTTCGCGACGGACGCCACGTGCTGACGCGGCCGATGGGCGAGCTCGACGAGAACGCCATCATTTCGGCAATGGTCGGGCGAGACCTGCTGGCCTCCTCGGAAGAGGAGCGCCGTTCCGGCGGCGAAATCGTGCTTTCCGTCGAGAACCTGTCGCTGACGAAACCCGACGCCCATGGCTGGCGCACCGTGATCGACGGAGTCAGCCTCGAACTCGCCGAAGGCGAGATCCTTGGCATTGGCGGGCTGCTGGGTTCAGGGCGCACCGAAATCCTGGAGGCGATCTTCGGCTCGAGCGATGGCCGCACCGGCGGCGAGATCCGGCTCGACGGCGCGCCGGTCGAGATCCGCTCGCCGCGCGATGCCAGGCGCCTCGGCATTGCGCTGGTGACCGAGGACCGCAAGACCCAAGGCCTGCATCTCCAGGCTTCCATTACAGACAACGTCGCATTGCCGCTGGTCGGATCGCTGGCGCGTTTCGGCATCCGTTCGCTGGCCGGCGAACAGGAGCTGGCGCGCCACGCGGTCCGGGCGCTCGGCATACGCTGCGAGGACATCGACCAGCCAGCCGGCACGCTGTCGGGCGGCAACCAGCAGAAGGTCGTCATCGGCAAATGGCTGGCGACACGGCCGCGCGTGCTTCTTCTCGACGAGCCGACGCGCGGCATCGACGTCGGCGCCAAGCGCGAGATCTACGATCTCATCTTCAAGCTTGCGCGCGACGGGCTGGCCATTGCCGTCATCAGCTCCGAATTGCCGGAACTGCTGCACCTCTCCGACCGCATTCTGGTGATGGCCGATGGCCGCCAGACCGGCATCCTTTCCCGCGATGCGGCGAGCGAGGAGGCCATCATGCGTCTCGCCGCGCCGCGCCGCACGATTTCGAGACCTGCCGCATGACCGCCTTGAAACTCCTGTCCCGCACCAAGCTCTATTGGGGCCTCATCGCCATCTTCCTGATCGGCGTGCTGGGCTCGCCGGTCAGCTCCAAGGGCAACAACATCTTCCTGTCCTACGGCAATCTGCTCGACGTGCTGCGCCAGGTGTCGACCACCGGCCTGATCGCCACCGGCATGACGGCGGTGATCATCACCGGCGGCATCGATCTTTCCGTCGGTTCGCTGATGGCCATCTGTTCGGTGGTCTGCGCCATGCTGCTGACGGTTCCGGGCGTGACGCCGGGAGTGGTGCTTGGCGTGCCCACCGTCGCCGTGGTGGCGCTCTGTCTCGGCTTCATCGTCACCCGCTTCATCTTCCTCAATATCGAAAAGTCGCGCGCCGGCGCCGATGCCTCGCGCGACGCAAGGCTGGACCGCGCCCGCGGCCTGGTCACGCCGGCAATCGTCGGCGTGGTCCTGTGCTGTCTTTCCCTGTGGTACCTGCTGCCGCAGGTCGAGCCCAAATTCGGCGTCCTCGGCGTGCTGCTGGTCGCGCCATGCGTGGGCCTGCTGTTCGGTGCGCTCAACGGCTTCATCATCGTTGCCGGGCGGCTGCAGCCCTTCATCGTCACCCTGGCGATGATGGTGACGGCGTTGGGCATCGCCCGGCTGACGGCCGGCCAGAACAATGCTGTGCTGCCGGTCTATACCGGCTCGAACGCCACCGAGGATTTCGAGCTGCTGCGCTCGATGGTGTTCGGCGTCATTCCGATGCCCGGCCTGTTCTTCCTCGGCGCCATCCTGATCTATGGCGCGGTGCTGCGCTTCACGCCGTTCGGCCGCTATGTCTACGCCATCGGCGGCAATGAGGAGGCGGCCAGGCTTTCCGGCATCGCCGCCGGCCGGGTCAAGATCGTCACCTACGCCGTTTCGGGCCTGCTCGCCGGCATTGCCGCGGTGCTCTATGTCGCGCAGTACCGGCAAGGCAAGCCCGATGCCGGCGCCGGCCTGGAGCTCGACGCCATCGCCGCCGTGGTCATCGGCGGCACCAGCCTGATGGGTGGGCGCGGCAGCCTCACGGGGACATTCTGCGGCGTGCTGATCTTCGGGCTGCTGTCCAACATATTGCAGCTCCACAACATCAATTCGAACCTTCAGCTGGTGCTGAAGGGGATGATCATCATCGGCACAGTGCTCGTGCAGGAGCGCAATGCCGGTGATCTCCTAGCCTATCTGCGCCTGCCCGGAGCGGCGCACAAGGAAACGGCCGCGGCAAAACGGCCGTCGCAAGAGACCCGGTCTCTCAATCTCGGAGGAAACAAGAAATGAAACGACGTGACACGCTGAAGCTTGCCGCCCTTGGCGCGGCATTGCTGACCACCACCGCGCTGCTCTCCACCGGCCACGCCATGGCCCAGGACAAGAAGTGGAAGATCGGCTTCTCGCAGGTGACGACCATCGAGCCTTGGCGCGCGCAGTTCAACAAGGACATACTGGCCGAGGCCGCCAAGCACCCCGAGGTCGAGCTGATCATCACCGACGGCGAGGACAAGACCGAGAAGCAGGTTGCCGATGTCGAGAACCTGATCCGCCAGGAGGTCGATGCGCTCTTGGTGTCGCCGAAGGAATCGGCCGGCCTGACCGGGGTCGTGCAGCAGGCGATCGACGCCAAGATCCCGGTCTTCGTGCTCGACCGCAATGTCGACACCAAGGACTACACCCAGTTCGTCGGCGGCGACAACAAGCTGATCGGCCGCGCGGCCGGCGAATATGCCGTCGAGCTGCTCGGCGGCAAGGGCAAGGCATCGGGCAATGTCGTCGAGATCTGGGGCGGCATGGGCACCCAGCCGGCGCATGACCGCCATGACGGCTTCCATGAGTTCACCGACAAGGAGCCGGGCATCAAGTACCTGCTCGACCAGCAGTCGGGCGACTGGAAGCAGGACCAGGCCTATAATCTGATGGCCAACGCGCTGAAGAGCAACGAGAAGATCGATCTCGTCTACGGCCACAACGACCCGATGGCCTATGGCGCCTATCTTGCCGCCAAGGATGTCGGCCGCGAGAAGGACATCAAGTTCATCGGCATCGACGGCCTGCCCAACGAAGGCGTGCAGATGGTGAACAAGGGCGAGCTGACGGCGACCTTCACCTATGTCACCCCGGGCGCCGAGGGCCTTCGGCAGGCGATCAAGTTCCTCAACGGCGAGAAGGTCGAAAAGACCATCACCTTGCCGACGCAGAAGATCACCAAGGAAAACGCCGCCCAGGTGCTGAAGGACAACGGCCTCTGAGATTTCGCCGGAGATAAGCGGCGCCCTTCCTCTCCCCCGTCGATCGGGGGAGAGGTGTCGAGCGAAGCTCGACGGAGTGGGAGTCGACCCTTGGCGCGGTGCAGGAAGATTCTTGCGCCCTGGTCCCTTTTCAATGTCCGTCGGCGGCGGTGGCCAGGTGGTTCCCCCACTCCGTTGCCGCTTCGCAGCGTCGCCTATTCCCGTCCGGAGGGAGAGGAAAGGACCTCGTCGCCGGCCTACGCCAATTTCGCCAGCAGCTTCATGAAGGTGGCGATCTCCCTGGCCGTGAGCGGTGCCAAGGTTTCCTCGGTAATCTCGCGCGCCAGCGGGATCAGGCGTTCGATCGCCTCGCGCCCTTCGGCGGTCAAATTGACCAGCAGCCGGCGCTTGTCGCCCTCGTGCTTGGAGAGTTCGACAAGGCCGCGCGCCTTCAGCCGGTCGATGACGCCCTTGACCGTCGCCGCATCCATGGCGATCAGCGTGCCGAGCTGGTTCTGCGAAGTCTCCCCGACATCGCGCAGCTTGGCCAATGCCGCGAATTGCGGTGGCGTCAGGTCGCCGATATGGGCAGCGAAGATCGAGACGTGGCGCTGATGCGCCTTGCGCAGGATGAAGCCGACCTGCTCCTGCAGGTGGTAGTCCTGATCGTCCGCCTCCTCGACCTCGACCAGCTTCAGCAGATTGTCCTCGCCGCTCACCGCAGCCCGTCCCATGCCTTGATGTCGTCGGCGGCCAGGCCGCCCATGCGATTGTGCACGCGCGGACCGCAGGTCATGGCGAGGCAGAACAGGATCTCGTCGGGACGCGGTCCGTCGCTGACGCCGACTTCCATCGCATCGAAATGGCTGCGCACATAGGCGGCGTTGATGTGGCCGAGAGGCACATCCAGCCGCGAGCCGAAGGCGCCGACCTTCTTGGCCGACGGCACGATCGCCTTGGCGTCGCCGAGCCGCTCGCGCATGGCGTAGCCGCCCGGCACATGCCAAAGCGCGCCATGCTCGAGTTCGCCCGATATGCCGACGATGGCGCCTTTGCCATAGCCGTCGATCTGCTTCACGTCGCCACCCAATGCCGCTATCAGCCGGTCGGCGAGCAGCAGGCCAAGCGGCTTCAGATCGTCCATGGCGCTCTGCAACTCCTCGACATAGCGCCCGGCGAACGGGTTCTTCACCAGTGCCATGGCGGCGGCACGGCGGCGCGGCACCTTGGGCGCCGGCCCGCCCTCATGAAAGATCTCTTCGGTCAGCACCACGATCTTGCGGAGCGGAAACTCAGGCATGGGCAACTTCCTTCCCTGGACTTTTGTCGGGCGCGGCAAGCGCCATTGAGCCCTCGATGCGGGTCTGGCCGGCGAGGAACAGCGCCGATGCGGCGATCAGTCCCCTGCGGCGGAAATCTTCGGCGACGGCAAGTCCGCTGTCCAGCGCCGTGGCAATCTCTTCGGCAGAAAGCGGCCCGACCTCCTGCGTCACCAGTCTGTCGCCAAGGTCGTTGTCCGGCGCCAGATCATGCGCGGGCACACGCCGAATAGCGGGATGGTTGGCCAAGTCGACGGCATTGGCGATCAATGTCGCCGCGGCATCGGCCTCTGCGCCGGTCCTCGCCAGCACGGTGACGGCGTCGGCGATGCCGAGCGAAAACGAGCGCCCGCGCCAGCCACTGGTGGCAACGCCTTGCACGCCGTCCTCGGCGCTGATGACGATGCGGTCGGCAAGGCCATGGCCGGTGCCGGCAATGGCAAGAGTGATCGACTGGCCGGTACCGAGATGAAGCGCGCTGTCGCCGCCATTGTTGACATAGGCGCGATCGAGTTTTCGCCCGGCAATCAGCGCGGCAAGTATTTCGTCGGCTACCGAACCGGCGACGGCTGCCATCGGCGTGATGAAGTCGTCCGCCAATGGCGTAACTGCCGCTTCCATGCGCCGCGCCGTCGGGCCGGCGAAGGCGCGCGGGCGCAACGCGGCCGGCCGGCGCAACTCGGGCAATTCCTCCACCAGTTCCGGCAGGATGGTCTGGAACCGCGCCACGGCCTGCTCACAAGCTCGCCGACATTCGCCTGGCGTCCCAAAGGCCTCGACGATCAGGTCGATCGGCCCGTGGTTGAGGTGCAGCCGCTTGCCGTCCCCGAGCCAATGCGCTTGCGGGCCGTTCATCGTCATCCGGCCCCGTTCGCGGGCGCGCGCCGCAACTGCGCCAGCGGTGGCCACGGGTTGCCGGCCGGCGCACCGTCGCCCCGGCGCGCGTTCAGGTACTCGCCGCCCTTGGCGACGACATCCTCTACGCTGCGGATCTCGGCTTCGTAGCCGCCGAGCCTGATATAGTCGTCGCGGCGCAGCGTGAATTCGATCGGCGCCACCAGCGCCGGCGTCGGCACATAACCGAAGGCGCCTTCCGGCACGCGCGTCACATCCACCATCAGCGTGATGCCGCCGCCCGGCCAGACATAGACCGGCGCGCCGCCGACCGTCACATAGGTGGTCAGGCCCTGCACGGAACGCGTCAGGTTGACGGGATTCTCGGTGACGCCGGCGCGCAGCGAACCGCCGGCGCCGCCGATGAACAGCACGGTGCACAGCGCCGGTTCGCAATTATCCTCGATCAGCCCCACGGATTTCTGCAATCGTTCGGGGAATGGCTTTTCGACTGGCTTCAACTGGTCGTCGAGTTCGTAATAGGCGAACTGCTCGCCGGTGGTCGAAACCATCAGCAGCGACAGGCCGGGCCGCGCGCCCTTCTTGGCGTTCCATTCGCCCAGGATCGACAGCGGGTCGGATATGCTGGTGCCGCCCCAGCCGAGGCCGGGCTCGGAGACCTTGAAATAGCGCCCAGGCGTCGAGCGGCGGCCGATGATCTTTATCCCCGTGTCCTGCCAGCCCAGCACCTTGCCGGCCTGATGCTCCGAGACGACGCCGGTTATGTGGTCGTCGACCACCACCACCTCGTCGACCAGCCCGCGCCATTGGGTGGCGAACATGCCGATGGTCGCCGACCCGCAGCCGACCCGCATGCGGTGCTCCTGCTTGCCGTCTATGACGGGCGGTTTGCCGGCTTCGACTGTTACGGTGGCGCCGCCATCGATGGTCAGTTCCACCGGCTTGCGGTTGCACAGATCGAGCAGCGCATCGCAGGTGGCGCGGCCTTCGGCCTTGGAGCCGCCGGTCAGATGATGCACGCCGCCCAGCGACAGCATCTGCGAGCCATATTCGCCCGTCGTGACATGACCGATCGCCTCGCCTTGCGACCGCACGACAGCCGTTTCGGGTCCGATATGACGGTCGGTGTCGATCTTCACCTTGACGCCGCAATAGGAGAAGATGCCCTCCGTGACGACGGTGACGAGATCGACGCCCTCGACCTGCTGGCTGACGATGAAGGGCGCCGGCTTGTAGTCGGGATAGGTGGTTCCTGCCCCGATCGCCGTGACGAAGCGGCGGCCGGTGTTGACCAGTTCGCCGTCCCAGGCCTCGCCCTCGGCGACGAAGGGCACGACAGCGCCGCCGATCTCGGCGGTATGATCGAGAATGGTCAGCGGGTCCATGCGCACGATCCGGCCGCCGGCATTGCCGTAGCGGTCGCAAGCGCCGGTGCGGCCATCTGATATGTAGCACATCACAGGGCAGGCATCGCAGCGGATCTTCTCCGCCACCAGCTTCTCGCCGGGATCATGGGTTTCGAAGCGTTCGGCAAGCTCGCTCATCGGCATGCCTCCTTCTCGCGGATGGCGGCGCGGATCCGGCCCGGCGTCGCCGGAACTCTGGTGACCAGCACACCAGTGGCATGGCGGATGGCGTTGAGGATCGCCGGCGCCGTCGGGATCAGCACATGTTCGCCCAGGCCCTTGGCGCCGAATGGCCCTTCCGGGTCTGGCACCTCGATCAATATCGTCTCGATCGGCGGCACGTCGCCGATGGTCGGAATGAGATAATCGTGCAAATTCTCGGTGCGGCCGGGAATATACTCTTCCATCAGCGCCATGCCGATGCCTTGCGCGATGCCGCCCTCGATCTGACCCTCGACCAGCAGCGGGTTGATCGCCTTGCCGACATCGTGCGCGGCTGTGATCTTGACCAGCTTGACCGTGCCGAGCTTGAGGTCGACCTCGAGCTCGGCGATCTGCGCGCCGTAACCATAGACCGCATAGGGCTTGCCCTGGCCCTTGGCGTCGAGCGGCAGCGTCGGCGGGTCGTAGGTCTCCTCGGCGCGGAAGACGAAGCCGTGGATATCCGCTTCGAGTGTGCCAAGATCGACACGGCGGACCGCCTCGCCCTCACGGATGACGATCGCCGGACCTTCGAGCTGAAGCGACGCTTTTTCCGAGACATTGGCAAAGCGCAGGATTTTTTCGCGCAAGGCGCGGCCGGCCTTCTCGGCCGCCTTGCCGGTGACGAAGGTCTGGCGCGAGGCCGAGGTCTTGCCGGCATCGGGAGTAATCGCGGTGTCGGCGTTTTTCAGCCGGAACCTTTCCAGGGGCAGGCCGAGCGCGTCGGCGCAGATTTGCGTGATGACGGTGTTGGAGCCCTGGCCGATATCGACCGCGCCCTGGTGCAGGATGATCTCGCCTGAAGCCGCGATGCCGACCCGGATGGTCGACGGATTGGGCAGCGAGGTGTTGCCGCAGCCATACCAGCAGGAGGCGATGCCGACGCCGCGCTTTTTATCCACGTTGGCACTGTTGAAGGCATCCGCGTCAGCCACTGCACGCGCCCAATGCGGCCGCAGGGCATCGAGGCATTCGGCAATGCCGACGCCCGATTCCAGTCTCTGTCCGGTGACTGTTTCGGATCCGTTACGAAGGCAGTTTCTCAAGCGGAAGTCGAGCCGGTCGATGCCGAGCTTGCCGGCCAGCTCGTCGTACAAGGTCTCCTGCATGATCGTCGCCTGCGGCACGCCGAAGCCCCGGAAAGCGCCGGAAATCGGCCCATGCGTATGCACGGCGCGGCCTTCCGCGCGGTAATTCGGGGTGGCATAGGGACCCGAGGCATGCACCGGCACGCGGTTGGCGACGGTCGGTCCCCAGCTCGCGTACGCCCCGGTGTTGAAATCGCCTGAGAAAATCATGCCCGTGACATGGCCCTCGGCGTCGGCGCCGATGGTCGCTTGCATCTGCGCCGGGTGGCGCTTGGTGGTCGACATCATCGATTCATTGCGCGTGTAGGCAAGCGCCGCCGGCCGCCCGGTCCTCATCGCCACCAGGCCGATCAGCGGTTGCAGGGACACGTCGAGTTTGGAACCAAAACCGCCGCCCGTCGCGGTCGGCACGATGCGCACCTTGTCGACGGGCAGGCCCAGCACCTTCGCCGTGTCGTCGCGGTCCATATAGGGCGCCTGCGTGCAGGCGACGACGACCAGCGTGTCGCCATCCATATAGGCATGGCCGGCTTCCGGCTCGATATAGGCATGCTCGACATAGGACGTCTCGATCGCACCGGTCACGGTGCCAGCGGCATCGGCAAGCGCCGTCTCGGGATCGCCGCGTTCGACGAAGCCCTTGGTCAGAAGGTTGGCCGGACGGTTCGCATGGATCAGCGCCGCTCCTTCGGCCTGTGCCTCGCAAGGCTGCAACAGGTGTGGCAATTCGGTCCAGCGGATCGGGAAATCCGACAGGTCGAGATCGAGCATCGCCTCGCGCTCGCCGGCAACAAGTGCCACCGCCTCGCCGCGAAACCGCGCCAAGCCTTCGGCGAGAGCCGGCTGGTCGGCAAACGGACCGATGACGCCGAAACAGTTCTTTCCCGGGATATCGGCCGCCGTGAAGACGCCGGCGATGCCGGGACGAGCTTTTGCCCAGCCGTCGAGGTCGCCGAAGGCGAAACTGGCATGGTAGTGCGGCGAGCGGATTACCAGCACCGCCAGCGCATCGGCCGGGAACGAATCGCCGCCGAATTTCTCACCGCCGGTCACCTTCGGCACGCCATCGAGCCGGATCGGGGAGGAGCCAATGGCGTGACCGGACCGAGGCAGACGGAAATCCAGGCTTGCAGCCTGGGCGGAGGCATCCATCACAGCAGCGACGATCTTCCGGTACCCGGTGCAACGGCAGAGGACACCACCAAGCGCGTCCTGCACTTCGATCTCGCTCGGCCTGGCTTTCTTGTCCAGCAGGGCCGTCGCCGCCACCAGCAGGCCCGGCGTGCAGATGCCGCACTGCGCCGCACCATGCGCCAGGAAGGAGGCCTGTAGTGCCGACAGCCGGCCATTGGCGAGCCCTTCAACCGTCGTTACCGACGCTCCGGCGGCCGACGCCGCAGGCATCAGGCAGGCGCAGACCGGATCGCCATCGACCAGCACCGTGCAGGCGCCGCAGTCGCCGGCGTCGCAGCCGACCTTGGTCCCGGTCAGCAGCAATTCATCGCGCAGCACCGCAGACAGCCGGCGCAGCGGCGGCACGTTGACCGAGACGGCGGCGCCGTTGACCGCGAAGGTGATCTCCGCGCGTGCCAGGCCAACTGCATCACTGCCGGATAGGGCCCCGCCGGGTCGAGCCTGGCTGATGTGAGGCTGAGCTTTGTTCATGCCGCCACCCTGTCACCGCTCATCGGCCCCGCCGCCGCAAGCACGGCGCGGACAACGATTTCGCGCGCCGCGTCCTGCCGGTATTCGGCGCTGCCGCGCACGTCGCCGATCGGCGACAGCTCTTCCATCGGCGCGGCGAGGACCGCTGTGGCCAGCCCATGATCCGCCGCCAGTCCGCGCAGGGCCGCCTCGACCCCGCCGAGCCGCTTTGCAACAGCCGAGCAGGAACCGACGGCGACCGCCGCTTGCTCGACGATGCCGTCCTGCACGACCAGGCGTGCCCCCACCATGGCGATCGAGATGACGAGATAGCGCCGCGCGCCGAGCTTGACGAAAGCCGACATACCCGCGCCGGCCGCTTTCGGCACGCGGATGGCGGTTACCATCTCGCCGGGCCGCAGGTCCGTGCGGCGATTGCCGAGGATGAATTCCCGGAGCGGCAGGTGGCGCACCGCTTGCGCCGAGCGCAGTTCTATCTCGGCGTCGAGCACCAGCAGCGCCGGCACGCCATCCGCGGCCGGCGAAGCGTTGCAGAGATTGCCGGCGATCGAGGCGACATTCTGGATCTGAACGGACCCGACCTCCCGCGCGGCCGCTTTCAGCGCATCGAAGGCCGGCGGCAAGGGATGGCGAACGATATCGGTCCAGCTGGTGCGCGCCCCGATCTGCCAGTGCGTTTCCGTTTCCGCAATGCCGCGCAGCGCGGCCAGCCCGTTGATGTCGAGCACATTGTCGCGGAAAGGCTTGTTGCCTTGCGCCGGGTAGAAGTCGGTGCCGCCGGCAAGGATGCGCCACGAAGCTTCGCCAAGCAGGGCGAGCGCCTCGTCGACCGTGGTGGGTTTCGCGTAACGGATCACGCTTTGCCTTCCCAGAAAAAGGGCCTTTCCGAGGGAACTTGCCGGCGTCCGGGCCCGGCTTAAATTCATTCGTATGCAAATGATATCAAGTCGGCGGAAATTGTCAAAGCCGGAGTTTGCGCAGCACCCGCACGGCTGCCGCCGCCACGCATTTGTTCTCCGCAAAATCTAGGTGCTGGGGCGCCCTTTGCGCGTTCGGGGTTGCGCCCGGCGCTCTAATGGTTGACGCGGCCCGCCATCTGGTCAAGTTTCTCCCTCCGGTCGCGCCAGCGGCTTTCTTTCGCCGGGATCCCTCTGGGAGCCCGCGCCCGATACCGACAGGAAGGAACCCCATGGCCGAAGAAGCGCTTGTCGTCATCGATCTGCAGAACGACTTTTGCCCTGGCGGCGCGCTGGCTGTGACCGGCGGCGACGAGATCGTGCCGCTGGTCAACGACCTGATCCGGCGAACCGATCATGTCGTGCTGACGCAGGACTGGCATCCAGCCGGCCATTCGAGCTTTGCCTCAAGCCATCCAGGCGCCCAGCCTTTTGAAACCATCGAGATGCCCTACGGCCAGCAGACATTGTGGCCGGACCATTGTATCCAGGGCAGCCTCGGCTCGGATTTTCACTCGGGTCTTGCCTGGACCAAGGCCGAGCTGGTCATCCGCAAGGGATTTCGGCCTGATATCGACAGCTATTCGGCCTTCTTCGAGAACGACCACACGACGCCGACCGGCCTTGCCGGCTATCTCAGGGAGCGCGGCATCGACACTCTGACCCTGGTCGGCCTGGCGACCGATTTCTGCGTCGCCTTCTCGGCGCTCGACGCGGTCAAGCAGGGGTTCAGGACCACTGTCAGGCTCGATGCCTGCCGCGGGATCGACCTCAACGGTTCGGTCGAGACGATGTTGGCAAGGATGCGCCAAGCAGGCGTGACGCTCGAAGACCACGCGGCGGACTGACCTCATCGTGGGAGAAGAGAAGGGGTCGATAGGGGCGACGGCTTTGACGGCAAGTGCCGTGGTGGCTGTCGCGATGCTGTTACCGGGAACGGCCTTCGCCGCGGAAGAGCACGGCCTGCCAGGCCGGACGATGTCGCTGTGGTGGGCGCTGCCCTTTGCCGGGCTGTTGCTGTCGATCGCCACGGGACCGCTGCTTTTCAACCATGTCTGGGAGCATCATTACGGCAAGATTGCTGCATTTTGGGCGGCTCTCGTGGTGGTGCCGCTCGCATCGGCCTTCGGCACGACGGTGGCAACGGAAGCGGTGCTGCATGCGCTGCTCACCGAATACATGTCGTTCATCATTCTCCTGTTCGCGCTGTTCACCATTTCGGGCGGCATTCTCGTGGCCGGCAACATCCACGGCACGCCATTGGTCAATGCCGGGCTGCTGCTCATCGGCGCCCTGCTCGCTTCCGTCATCGGCACTACCGGCGCCTCGATGATCCTTATCCGGCCGCTCATCCGCGCCAATGACAACCGGCCGTTCAACGCCCATGTCATCATCTTCTTCATCTTCCTGGTGTCCAACATCGGCGGTTCGCTGACGCCGCTCGGCGACCCGCCGCTGTTCGTCGGCTTCCTGCGCGGCGTCGATTTCTTCTGGACCACCGCCAACCTCTGGCGCGAGACCCTGTTCGTCAGCGTCGTCGTGCTCGCCGTCTTCCTGGCGATCGACACCACGCTGCATCGCCGCGAAATGGGCGCGCCAAAGATCAAGGACCCGACGCCGGACACGAAAGTGCGCATCCGCGGCCTGCCCAACCTGCCGCTGCTGGCCGGCGTGATCGGTGCGATCCTGCTTTCGGCCACATGGAAGCCCGGCATCAGTCTTTCCATTCAGGGGGTGGACCTCGAGTTGCAGAACCTTGTGCGCGATGTCGTCATCCTGGCGCTTGCCTTCGTTTCGCTGGCCGTCTCGCGCAAGGAGTATCGGCAGGCGAACGGTTTCAACTGGGGGCCGATCGCGGAAGTGGCGAAACTGTTCGCCGGCATCTTCGTCTGCATCGTGCCCGTCGTCGCCATCCTGAGGGCCGGCCACGAAGGCGCGCTGGCGCCGCTGGTCGCGCTCGTCACGTCAGCGCAGGGCATGCCCAACGATCTCGCCTATTTCTGGCTGACCGGAGCGCTGTCGTCCTTCCTGGATAACGCTCCGACCTACCTGGTGTTCTTCGAGCTGGCCGGCGGCGCTCCCCGGCATCTGATGACGGAGCTCGCTTCGACCTTGGCGGCGATCTCGGCGGGTGCGGTGTTCATGGGCGCCAACACCTATATCGGCAACGCGCCGAACTTCATGGTCTACGCCATTGCCCGGCACCGCGGCGTGAACATGCCGGGTTTTTTCGGCTACATGGCGTGGTCGGGCGCGGTGCTGATCCCCACGTTCTTGATGGCGGGCTTCCTGTTCTTCGGGTGAGCCGGCGAGGACGCCAGGCCCTTACCTTCCACAGGGGAGGGCAAATCCTCAGCCTACGCCGACATAGCGCCTGACCGCCGACGGGTCGGCGCGCAACGCCTCTACGTCGACCGTCTCGCGGTTGCGGCCATTCTCGATGAAGGCGACGCGGTCGGCGACCGACAGCACGGCGTCGACCCGCTGCTCCACCAGGATGGTGGAAACGCCCAGTTCGCGCAGCTTCGCCACCGTTTCGCGGATTTTTGCGATCATCGACGGCATCAGCCCTTCGGTCGGCTCGTCGAGCAGTAGCACCTGCGGTTCCAGGCAGAGCGCGCGTGCCATGGCCAGCATCTGCTGCTCGCCGCCCGACAAGGTGCCCGAGCGCTGCCTGAGCCGCTGGCGCAGCAGCGGGAACAGGTTGAGCACGTTTTCGCGCACGGCCTTCCCCTTGCCGCGCGCCATCAGCCCGATCTCGATGTTCTCCGCCACCGTCATTTCGGCGAACAGCCGCCTGCCTTGCGGCACATAGGCAATGCCGGCTTTAGGCACCTCGTGGGCGGCCAGACCGGTCAATTCCTGGCCTGCGAGGCTGATCGAACCGGCACTCGCCCGGACCAGCCCCATGATGGCTTTCAGCGTCGTCGTCTTGCCGGCGCCGTTGCGGCCGAACAGGCACAGCACCTCGCCCTTGTTCAGCGCCAGGTCGAGCCCATAGAGCACCTGAACCTCGCCGTAGAAGCAGTCCAGTCCCGCGATTCGCAACGCTTGCGTCTTGCTCGTCTCGGTCATAGGGCGGTCCCCAGATAGGCTTCCTGCACCGCCGCATTTTCGCGGATCGCCTCCGGCGTGCCCTCTGCCAGGATCTTGCCGGCGTTGAAAACGGTGATGCGGTCGGCAAGCTGCATGACGACAGGCATGTTGTGCTCGATGAGGAGCACGGTGGCGTTCCTGGCGATCTCGCGCACCAGGGCGATGAAATTGTCGATCTCGCTGTCGGCGAGCCCCTGCGTCGGCTCGTCGAGGATCAGCAGGCGCGGCTTCAGCGCCAGGCCCATCGCCACCTCCAGCAGGCGCTGGTGGCCATAGGACAATTGACCGGCCGGCATATGGGCGCGGTCGGCCAGCCCGGTGCGTGCGAGCGCCGACATGACAGCGGCCTGTATCGCGCTCTTGGAATGGCCATGCCGTAGCGTCAGTTGCACGGGCAGCGCGACGTTGGCGTAAACGGACAGGTTGGCATAGATGCTGGTGATCTGGAACGTGTAGGCAATGCCTTGGCGGACCCTGACATAGGCCGGCAGGCCGGTGATGTCGGAGCCGTCGAAAACGATCGATCCGGACGAGGGCGGGATTCGGCCGCTGATCAGGCTGACGAAAGTGGTCTTCCCGGCACCGTTGGGGCCGATGACGGCGCGGATTTCGCCCGGCACCAAGGTGAAATCGACGCTGTCGACGGCGCGCAGGCCGCCGAAATTGCGCGACAGGCCTTTGGTGGTCAGAAGCGGCGTCATGGCAGCCATCCGAGCCAGCGCTGCCGGATGCTGCCCAGAATGCCTTTCGGGAAGAACAGCACCAGCAGGATCAACGCGACGCCGACGATCAACAGGTAGGCGGAGGTGAAGCCGCTGGTGACGTCGATGACATAGTACATGAACAGCGTGCCGATCAGCGGTCCGAGCGTGGTGGCGGCGCCGCCGAGCAGCACCCACAGCAGCGGCAGGATCGAGTACTGTACCGAGGCGAAGCTCGAGCCGACATAGCCGAACAGCAGCGCATAGGCAGCGCCCGACGCCGCGCAGATGGCGCCGGAGACGACCACGGCGGCGAGCTTGTTGGAGAAGGTGTCGTACCCCAGCATTTTGGTCCGTTCCTCGTTCTCGCGGATGGCGACCAGCACGCGGCCGTATCGGGAGCGGACGACGGCCAGCGTGACCAGAAGCACGAGCGAGAACAGAGCCAGCGCGCTCATGTAGCGCACCGTCGGATTGGTGAGATCGAGCGACGTCGCGCCGAAATTCAGGACGCGTGCCGGCTGCGGCACCACCATGCCCTGGTCGCCGCCGGTCCACGCGGCAAAATAGAGGATGAGGAGGTAAAAGACCTGCGCGAACATCATGGTGACGATCATGAAGGCGACACCCGTAGTGCGCAGCGCCAGCAGCCCGATCACCAGTGCCAGCACCGCGCCGCAGGCGATACCGCTCAACAAAGCCGCCGGCACGCTCCAGCCAAGCTGGATGACGGCAAGGCCGGCGCCGTAGAGGCCGGCGCCAAAGAACATGGCATGACCGAGACTGAGCAGGCCGACATAGCCGAACAGCATGTTGTAGCCCATGGCGAAGACCGCCAGCACCATGATGCGGGCGACGAGGCCGTGATGATAATCCGGCAGCACGAAGCTCAGGACAAAAAGCAGCGCGATGACGCCGAGATGCAAGCCATAGGCTTTTGCCGGCGAGGTCTCGCTCATCGCGTCGCCGTCCCGAACAGGCCCTGCGGCCGGAACACCAGCACCATGGCGACCAGCAGCGTGGCGATGATCTTGGCCAGCGTCGGCGAGAAGAACATCGAGATGATGCCGTCGGACAGGCCGATCAGCACGGCGGCGATGACGGTTCCGCGCAGCGAACCGAGGCCGCCGATGATGACGACGATGAAGGAAAGCAGCAGCGGGTCCTGCCCCATCAGATAATGCGCCTGGCTGATCGGCACGATCAGCACCGCCGCTATGGCCGCCAGCATGGCGCCGAGCGCGAAGACGCCGCCATAGACTCGATCGACAGGGATGCCGAAGGCCTGTGCCGTCTCGCTGTCATACTGCGTGGCACGCATGACGAGGCCGACCCTGGTGCGCGTCAGCACCAGCCATGTCACGACGAGCAGAAGGACGGATGCCGCGATGATCGACAGCTTGTAGCCCGAATAGCCGAACCACGGCAGAAGGATGCGATAGCTGAAGGGCGGCTCTACCGGGCGCGCTTCCGGACCATAGAAGGTCAGCGCCAGCTGCTGGATAATGTAGAGCATGCCGATGGTGGCGACGATGGTGGCTTCCGGATTGTAGTTCAGCCGGCGCAGCACCAGCCGCTCGGCCACCAGTGCAAGGGCGCCGACGACCAGCGGTGCGATGATAAGTGCCGCCAGGAACCCGAGCGCCGGATGGCCTCCGATCGCAGTCGTGATCGCCCAGGCGAGCACGGCGCCCAGCATGAAGAACTCGCCATGCGCGACGTTGACCACGCGCATCACGCCGAACACCAGCGACAGGCCGAGCGCGGTCAGCGCCAGCACGGCGGATGTGACGAGCCCTTCGAGGGCGGCAAGGAGGAGGTGGGGTCCGAAATGCATGGGTTAGGCACTCACCGATAGCGCAATCGCGCCCCTTGAGGGGGGTGAGAAGTGGTCCGCGCAGCGGACGGAAAGCCAATTGCTTGGCTTTCCGAACGACGAACGCCCGGAGCGACAGCGAAGGGCCGGGTCCGGCAGGACAGAGGGGGGTGGCTTGGCGCTCACGCTTGCTGTTGAGCCGGCCTACAACGCCTGCGTCGTATAATCCCCCTCGGCCTCGTAAAGCCCGTCCTCGATCTTGGTCTTGTGCACCACCTTGAGCTTGCCGCCTTCGACCTTGGAGATGTTCTGGATGCCGAAGCACTGGTGGATCTTGCCGTTGAAGGTCTTTGGCCCTTGCGGATGCTCCGGGCCTTCGGCGAATTCGGTCAGCGCCTCGGTCGCCTCGACCAGCTTGGCGCGGTCTTCCGGGCCCTTGTAGCCGGCGTCTTCCATCGCCTTCTTGACGACGTAGAGCGTCTCCCAGCAGCCGAACATATGCGCGGCGGTGGAGACATCCTTGGGGTCGCCGACGGCCGCGCCATTGTCATCGATGCCGACGGCGGCGCGATAGGCCTTCTGCGCCTCGGAATCGTCCGTCTGGGCATAACGTGGCGAGCCTTCCCAGAAATGGCTGCCGTCCAGGAATTCGAGCCCGGGGCTGTTGATGTCGACGGCTTCGAGCGAATCGATGAAGCCGAACAGCTGCGGCCGGTTGGAGCCGTAGAACTCGCCAAGCTCCTTGACGAAGGTGAGCACCGCCGGGCCGACCATGCCGTGGTAGATCACCTCGGTCTCGGCCGGAATCTGCGGGAAGTATTTGGTGAAGGAGCTCTCCGTCGGCGGAATGGCGATTTGCGCGATGACCTCTGCGCCCTGCGCCTTCAGCGCCGGCGGGAGGTAGTCGCGGTGGTCGTAGCCGAAAGCGAAATCGGGGAAGATCTGCGTCACCTTCTTGCCGGCATTGGCCGCGATCCACGGCGCCATCGACTGGATCTGGCTCTTTACGTCCGTGATGCCGGGCTGGAAGACATAGCGGTTGAGCTTGGTCGAGGCGACATGGTGGCCTTCGCTGACGACGAAATAGGGCATCTTGGCTTCCCCGGCGGCGGGTGCCGAGCCGATGACGACGTGCGAAAACAAGGTGCCGAAGACGATGTCGGTCTTGTGCTGGGTGGCGAACTTGCCGACCACCTCGGCACCGCGGCCGGGATCGGTGCCGTCATCCTCGATGATGACCTCGACCGGCCGGCCATTGATGCCGCCGGCCGCGTTGATCGCCTTGACCGCCGCGGCCGTGGTCTTCTCGTACCAGCGGCCATAGGCGGCGCCGATGCCGGTTCGGTGCGACTGGAAGCCAATCTTGATCGGGGCGGAGCTTTGCGCCTGGGAGTAGCGGACGAAACCGGGCGCGACCGCCAGGCCGGCGCCGGCGGCCAGACCCTTCAGCGCGGTGCGGCGGGTGAGACCGGCCTTGGAGAGATCGAAAAACCCATTCTTGTCAGTCACGGCAGTTCCCCTGTTTTTGAGTTTTGACCAATGGCTGGAACGTAGCAGACCGCTTCCTGCGGACGGCCGAAATTGCATGTGTACAAACTAAATCACCAAAGTCCGGACACGGCAATGCCGTTTCCCCAGGGGGATCCCGGTTTATTTCCACCGCGTCTAGCCAACGGTCGGCGTGGCGAGCAGCCAGAGGCCGAAGACGGTGTAGGCGATCATCAGCAAGGTGAGCGGAAACTGGCTGAGCGCGGCGCGAGCGGGAACCGGATGCAGGCGTGCGGCGAAGCCGTGGGCGACGAGCACGGCAAGCAGATGACCGAGAATGATGGCACCGGCCTGGATGTTCCACAGCCACCATGCCGAGCCCGCGCCGGCGACGATGCCGGCTTCGATCTGCATGTCGGCGGTGCCTAAAAGGTTCCAGCCGAGCGCAAACGGATCGGACAGTGCCGCAAGCGCATACTGGCCGTCGACCAGCAGCGCCGTCAGGTAATGCGCGATGTGGTAGGCGAGCGCGATCGGCACGATCGACCAGACCAGCAGCCCCGTCGCCTCGCCAAGCCTGTGGCCGTCGCCGGCGAGCTTCTGGCCGACGACCACGGCAAGCAGGAAGACCGCCGCAAGCAGCATGAATGTCAGGACGAGGCCAAAACTGCCACTGCCGATCACCGCCGTGCGGCCGGGGAATTCAAGCGGATTGATGCCGAACAGGCCCAGCCAGAAGAAGGTCTTCGACAGGCCGTCATAGGAAACCGAGGACAGGGCGAGCAGCAGGAAGGCCACGCCGCTTGCCGGCAAAGGCGCGGCGGTCAGCAGCTTGGCGCCCGGCCAGCATAGCGCAAGCCGGCCGCGCTCGTCGCGCACGAGCGGCGCGAAGCGTGCCACCATCGAGAAAAAGACGGTGAGGAATTCGCCGCTACGGGCCCACGCCCCATAACCGAACGACAGCATCGCCAGCAAGGTGAACAACCAGTAGAGGCCGGCGGCCCGGGCCAGCCGTGTCGGATCGTCGGGCGCCGGATCGATGAGCTCGAACCAGGCAAAAGCGAAGAACAGGAGGACAGCCGGCCAGTATCCGAGCCATGATGGAAGGCGCCTGGCCGCTTCACCGCCCCTGCCGGCCAGGCGCGACAGGAGACGCACCGGCCCGTACCAGGGATTGAGCCAGGACCAGAGGTCGCCGAGGAAACCTTGCAGGAGCGTGAAGCCGGCCCACAGCAGTGTCCAGATCACCAGAGGCAGCGGGTTGGAGAGCGGATCGCGGCTGCCGAGAAAACCCGCGGCAATGAGACATGCAAAGCCGGCAAAGGATATCAGGCTGGCAGCGGTGCGGGCATCATCACCCAGTGTGAACAGTGGCAGGCGCCGCCGCCAGAAACGATCGAGCCGATGCGCCGGCAGCAGCGCCAGCACGAGGAAGCTGGCGGCCACGGCGAAAGCGCCGCCGACAAGGTAATAGCCGGTCGGGAGAAGCAGGACGTGGCCGCGGTCCGAGGCGTGGGCGAAGGCTGGGGTGGGTGAGAGGAGCAATAGAGCGATAGGCAAAGATGCTAATGACCGACGACGGCACTCTACGGCGCCCCCCTCTGTCCTGCCGGACATCTCCCCCTCAAGGGGGGAGATTGGCGGTTTCTCTGTCGGCGCTTCCCTTGCAACGCCGGAGGTTCGCGAAGACGAAGATGACAGCATGATCTCCCCCCTTGAGGGGGAGATGTCCGGCAGGACAGAGGAGGGCGCCAAGGAACTCAGCCTATCCGACTTTGCCGTCTCGTATGGCGATGCCGGAAGCACCGGTGGTGCCCTCACACCTTGATCAACTGCTCCACCCGGTCCTTTTCACCGAAGATGCGCAGATACCGCTCGATCTCCTTGAGGTCGCCCGTCGCCTTGGCCGGATTGTCGGAGAGCTTGACCGCTGGCCGGCCGTTGGCCTCGGTCACCTTGCAGACCAGCGATATGGCGTCGAGGCTGTCGGTTGCCGTAGGCGCGCAGCCCTCGAAATCATTGGTCAGGTTCGTGCCCCAGCCGAAGGACATGCGCACCTTGCCCTTGAAGTGGCGGTAGGTCTCCTCGATGGTCTCGACCTCGAGCCCGTCGGAGAAGATCAGCAGCTTCTGCCTGGGGTCCTTGCCCTTCTCGCGCCACCAGGACAGGATCTTCTCGCCGCCCTCGATCGGCGGCGCGCTGTCGGGGCGAAAGCCCGTCCAGTCGGCCACCCAGTCCGGCGCGTCGCGCAGGAAGGAAGCCGTACCGAAGGCGTCGGGCAGCACGATCAGCAAATTGCCGCCATAGTAGCGCTGCCAATCCTGCAGCACCTTGTAGGGCGCCTGTTTCAATTCCTTTTCCGAATTGGCCAGCGCCCCAAGCACCATCGGCAGTTCATGCGCGTTGGTGCCCAGCGCCTCGAGGTCGTTGTCCATGGCCAGAAGCACGTTGGAGGTGCCGGTGAAAGCCTCGCCGATGCCTTCCTTCAGCGCTTCCACGCACCAGCGCTGCCACAGGAAGGAATGGCGCCGGCGCGTGCCGAAGTCGGAAATACGGATGCCGGGCAGCGCCTTCAGCCGTTCGGTCTTGGCCCACATCTTGGCCTTGGCGCGGGCGTAGAGCACGTCGAGCGTGAAAGGCCCGAACGACCGCAAGGCGGCGCGCGAGCGCAATTCGTTGATGATGGCGAGTGCGGGTATCTCCCACAGCGTGGTGTACATCCACGGGCCGCTGAAGGAGAGTTCATACTGCCCGCCGCGCCTGGAAAGCTCGTAGTCGGGCAGCCGGAAATTCTCCAGCCAGGCCAGGAATTCCGGCTCGAAGATCTGCTTGCGGCCATAGAAATTGTTGCCCCCCAGCCAGATCATCTCCTTCTTGGAGAAGCGCAAGGTGCGGGCGTGGTCAAGCTGTTCGCGCAACTCGCCCTCGTCGATCTCCTCGGCCAGCCGCACCGAAGTGGTGCGGTTGATCAGCGAAAAGGTGGCGTCGACCTTGGGGTACATGCCCCAGATCATCTGCAGCATCAGAAGCTTGTAGAAATCCGTGTCCAGCAGGCTGCGCACGATCGGGTCGAGCTTCCAGGTGTGGTTGTAGACGCGCCGCGCAATATCGGTCCTGGCCATGTCTCGTTACCGCCTTCGCTGCCTGCCGCCCATGATCGCGACAGGCCTCATAGCATCGAATTGGCAAAAGCGCTGCCCGGTTTCAGGCTGGCCCGACAAAAAGAAAGACGTGCGGCAGCCAACCCGTCCGAACGCAATTGATTTTTCCAAAGCGCTACCGGACACTCCGGAGAGACAGACAGGAGAAAACCGACATGGGTTATGACAGCGGCAAGCTCGACGCCTTGCGCCGCAAATATGGCGAGAGCCATGGCGGCGAGATGTTCGACCCGAAGTTCCGCAAGGTCGCCGACAAGATATTCTCCAAGTCGGGCACGCGGCTGGCGCCCTATTCCGGTATCCCCACCTTCCTCGCCGCACCCTATCGCGAAATATCGGCCGACAACCCGGATTTCGGCGATTTGCAGGTGGCGATAACAGGCGTGCCGATGGATCTCGGCGTCACCAACCGGCCGGGCTCCCGCTTCGGGCCGCGGGCGCTGCGCGCCATCGAGCGCATCGGCCCCTACAATCACGTGCTGGAATGCGCACCGACGCATGAGCTCAGGGTCGCCGACATCGGCGACGTGCCGTTCCAGAGCCGCTACCGGCTCGAGACCTGCCATGAGGACATCGAGCGCCGCACCAACCAGATCGTCGATGCCGGCGTCATTCCATTGTCGGTCGGCGGCGACCATTCGATCAGCCATCCGATCCTGAAGGCCGTCGGCAAGAAGGCCCCGGTCGGCCTCATCCACATCGACGCCCATTGCGATACAAGCGGCTTGTTCGACATGACCAAGTTCCACCATGGCGGCCCGTTCCGCAACGCGGTGCTCGATGGCGTGCTCGACCCGACGCGCACCATCCAGATCGGCATCCGTGGCTCGGCCGAATATCTGTGGGAGTTCACCTACGAATCCGGCATGACCGTGATCCATGCCGAGGAGGTGACCGGCCTCGGTATCCCCGCCATTATCGGGAAAGCGCGCAGAATAGTCGGCGACGGACCGACCTATGTCTCCTTCGACATCGACAGCGTCGATCCGGCCTTCGCGCCGGGCACCGGCACGCCGGAAGTCGGCGGCCTGACGACTCGGGAAGTGCTCGAACTGCTGCGCGGCCTCAAAGGCCTCAACATCGTCGGCGGCGACGTGGTCGAGGTGGCGCCGCAATATGATGCGACCACCAACACCGCGCATGCCGGCGCCCAGGTGCTGTTCGAAATACTGAGCCTGATGGTGTTCAGCCCGGCGCTCAAAAACAGCTGACGCCGACAATGACGGAAAGGCCACCGGACAACCCGGCGGCCCTCTGCATCAGTGTTCGAACACCAGCGGCGGCGCGAGGCGATCCCGCCGTAGCCAGCGCGCCAGAAGCAACGCCGCCACCACCGCCAGTCCGCTGGACAGCCCGATCCAGATGCCGACGCCATGGAAGCCGAAAGGGAAGGCGAGCAGCACGCCCAGCGGCAGGCCGACGCCCCAATAGCCGATCGCGGCATAGATCATCGGCACCTTGGTGTCGTGCAGGCCGCGCAGCATGCCGGCGGCAACCGCTTGCGCGCCATCGAAGACCTGGAACAGGGCCGCGAAGACCAGGAACGATACGGCAAGCGTGATCACCCTGGCATTGGCCGGATTGGCCAGGTCGATGAAGGCGCTGATCAGGAGATGCGGCCACAGGATCATTATCAGGCCCATCAGGGCCATGAACGAGACGCCGATGACGAAGGCGGTCCAGCCGGCGCGCGAGACGCCTTCCGGATTGCCGGCGCCATGCGCAAGCCCGACGCGCACCGTCACCGCTTGGTTGAGGCCGAGCGGCACCATGAAGGAGATCGACGCGATCTGGATGGCGATGGCGTGCGCGGCAAGCGAATCCGCGTCGATAAGGCCCATCAGCAGCGCCGCGGCATTGAAGATCGTCACCTCGAAAGCAAGGATGCCGGCGATCGGCAGGCCAAGCCGTAGCAGGCCCTTGAAGCGCGGCCAGTCGGACCGCCAGAAGCGGCCGAACAGATGATAGCGCCTGAATTTCTTCTCCCACATCACCACGGCGGCCATGCCGACGAACATCAGCGTTGAGGACAGCGAGGTGGCAAGGCCCGAGCCTGATATGCCCATGGCCGGGACGCCGAGATTGCCGAACATGAACACCCAGTTGAAGAGCGCGTTGCAGGCGACGGCGACGAAGACGATGATCAGCGCCCAGCCCGGCCGCTCCAGCGCCGAGATGAAGGAACGCAGCACGATATAGCCGTAGAAGGGCAGCACCGCCCATTCCAGCCAGCGCAGATAGATGCCGGCGCTGTGCGCCAGAGCCGGTTCCTGGCCCATGGCGAGCAGCACGTTCTCGCCGTGCCAGAGGAAGATCCAGATCGGGATGCAGATGAGGATCGCCAGCCACAGGCCCTGGCGCACGGTGCGGCGCAGGTCGCGCACCGAATGACGGCGGCGGCCGAGCTCGGTCGCCATCATCGGCGAGGTCGCCAGCATCAGGCCGAGGCCGAAGATCAGCGGCATGAAATAGAGATTGGCGCCAAGCGCGCCGCTGGCCAGCGTGTCCGCCCCCAGCCTGCCCATCATCATGACGTCGGTGGCCGTCATGGCGGTCTGGCCGAGATTGGTCAGCACCATCGGCCAGGCGAGCGCCAAAGTCGCCCTGATTTCCTGACGCCAAAGATTTTCCGGCGCGCGAGCGCCGGCTTCGATCGCAGACATTGTTCCGCTCTTTCAAGGTCGCGGCGCGTCGGCAAAAAGCCGGAAGCCGCGTGTCAAACGGCAAAACCTTCGGTTTCGCGGCGTTTGCGCCGTCTCTTGAACGAAATGCGACATGAAGGCAAGGGACGAGGCACCGGAAGAGATTGAGCCAGCGGCATGTCAGGGAGATGCCTGCGTCTCGTTCCCTTGCCGGCCGGGGGCTGCTACGGATCACCAAGAGACATGAGCAGCCGGCGAATTGCCGGGAGGGAAGGATGCAGTTCAGGCGCAGGAAAAATCCGGCCGCGATCCCGCGCACGGCGCCGGCCTTCGAACATATCGTCACCGAGGCGAGCGACAGTTTCCTGTGGCGGCTGGACGACTATCCCTGGGAGCGCAATGTCTGGAATTTCCATCCTGAGTACGAAATCCACCTCTTGCGAAAATCTTCCGGCGTCGTGCTGGTCGGCGACCACATCGGCGAGTTCGGGCCGGGTTACCTGACCATCGTCGGCGGCGGGCTGCCGCATGATTGGGTGACGGCGGTGCAGCCGGGCGAGCTGATCGAAGGCCGCGACATCGTCCTCCAGTTCGATGCCGAGAGGCTGCGCGGGTCGGCTGGCCTGTTGCCCGAACTGCGCGAACTGGAGCCGTTCCTGGAGCGGTCGCTGCGCGGCATGGTTTTTCATGGCCGCACGGCACTGGAAGGCGCCGAGATGATGGAACGGATGGGGGAGGTCAGCGGGCTAACCAGGTTCTGCCTGTTCCTGAACCTCGTCGATCTCCTCGCCAGGACCGACGAATACGAGCTGTTGTCCTCGCCGGATTTCTCCCCGGTTCTGGATGCCGCCTCGCTCGACATCATCCAGCGCACGCTGACCTATCTGTTCCAGCATTTCGCCGATGATCTGAAGCTGCCTGATGTGGCGGCGGTCGCGGGAATGACCGAGAGCACATTCTCGCGCTTCTTCCAGAAGAACACCGGCAATTCCTTCAGTGACCACCTTGCCAAGCTGAGGCTGTGGCAGGCCTGCAAGCTGCTGGCCGATACCGATATTCCGATCACCGACATCTGTTTCCAGGTCGGCTACATGAACATCTCCAATTTCAATCGCGCCTTCATGCGCAAGCACAAGATGACGCCGTCATCCTATCGCAAGCTGTCGCGGCAGCGGTTGGCGATGCGCGCGTAAGCACGCCCTAAAATCACTGTCCCAGAGTCCGATCGATACTCATGTGAGATTGGCCGCAACCGGATGCCGGTTTTTGCGCCGCACAATGCATAAAAGTACAGGTCTTCTGCAACGGGGCTTCTAGCGCGAGCCGCTGCAACTCCGCATTTTGGCGATGGGTGGCAAGTCGCTCGGGCGATGGTGAGGATCGCGCAACCCGAGGACGTCCGCTTCCTGCGACGTGTTCCTGGAGGAGAAAATAATGAAACCAATTCGGCTCGCTGCCAGCCTTGGTGCAGCTTTCATGCTTTCCGCTACCGTTTCAACCATCGCTTTAGCGCAGGCGCCGGTCTGCTCGGCGCCGGTCAAGGTGCTGGCGCAGCCACGTGACGGCCTGACGCTTCTGGAGGACTCCAAGGCCGAGTTCGAGAAGCTTGCCGGCGCCGGCTTCCAGATCGATTACCTCAACGAGAACGACCGCCGGGCAAAATCGCGCGCCGACGCGTCCACGGTCGGCAACTACAACGTCTACTATGTCGACGAAGCCAATGTCGCGCTGTTCGCTTCCTCGAAATGGATCGTGCCGCTGGCCGACTATTATCCGGCCGACTACGACTATGCCGATTTCGACCCCGGCCGCCAGAAGGTCGCCACCTATGACGGCAAGGTCTGGTTCGCGCCGCTGACCGGCGGCGGCGACCTGATGGTCTATCGCAAGGACGTGCTGGAGGCCGCCGGCATCCAGCCGCCGAAGACGCTCGACGAGCTGATCGCCGACGTGCCGAAGCTGACCAATCCGGACAAGGGCATGTACGGCATCGCGCTGCGCGGCGCGCGCGGTTCGGGCGCCAATGTCTGGCGCTGGATGCCCTTCTTCAAGGCCTATGGCGGCCAGTGGTTCGACGGCGACAAGCCGGTCTTCAATTCGGATGCCGCGGTCAAGGCGACCGAGACCTACCTGAAACTGTTCAAGGATTCGGCGCCCGGCACGCAGACCGGCAGCTGGGATGAATCGACTGGCGCCTTCCTGTCGGGCCAGGTCGCGATCCTGGTCGAATCGACGCCGCTGTCGGGCATGGCGGTCGACCCGAAGACCTCGCAGGTCGTCGGCAACATCGGGTTCCTGCCGCCGCCGTCGCCACTGCCCGGCGGCGGTTACGGCCATGGCCTCGCCATCGCGGCGAAGGCCAATGCCGACGACGCGTCGAAGAAATGCGCCGGCCTGTTCATCGCCTGGGCAACATCGAAGGAAAACGAGAAGCGCCGGCTCGACGCCCACCAGTTCGGCGAGCTGAACCGCACCAGCATCCTGGCCAGCAAGGAATTCGCCGATATTTACGGCGCCGATCTCGGCCAGGCACTGGCCGAAACCGGCAAGGTCACGGCGGTCAATTTCTGGCAGGACCCGCGCTGGCCCGATCTCGGCGACCGCTGGGGCATCATCCTCGAGGAACTGGTCACCGGCACCCGCACCGATATCAAGGGCGGCCTCAACGAACTCGAGGCTTATGCCAACGAGCTGGTGAAGAAATAAGCCATCCTCCCCCTGCGGCGCGCGGTCCACGGCATTCGGTGGAGCGCCGGAACCTGTGCGCCGCAGGTCTTGGTTCATCATTGCGGTTTGAGCCAGCCTTCGCGCGAAAGGTCAGTCATGCTCAATCGTTCGAGACGCAGCAGAGGTTAGACAGATGCCGCGACGCTCATCCCTGCCGGTCACCTTCGTCGTGCCGACACTTGCCATCCTTCTGGTGCTGTCGATGGTGCCGACGCTCTACGCGGTCGTCATCGCCCTGCAGAACCGTGAACTCAGCTCGACAGCCTATTCCTATGTCTGGTTCTCGAATTTCGCCGACCTGTTCGTCGACCGCCGCTTTCTCAACGCCGTCTGGGTGTCGGTGAAATGGGAATTCGTCACGGTTATCGCGACGATGACGGTCGCCATCGGACTGGGCGTCCTGATGTTCGAGGTCGCCTCGCCGCGCCTTCGCAACGTCTATTGCCTGCTGTTCATCATCCCGGTCCTGCTGCCGCGCGTCTCGGCGGCCTTCGTCTGGAAGTTCGCCTACCATCCGCTCTACGGCATCGCCACTTACCCCTACCGGCTGCTGACCGGTGGGCTGATCTTCGATCCGCTATCCAAGCCGTCGACGGCGCTGTTCGCCGTCGCTTCGGTCGACGTCTGGCAATGGGGCCTGTTCTTCGCCGTCATCGTGCTGAAGCTCCTGGAAACGCTGCCGCCGCAGCCGATCGAGGCGGCCCGGCTCGACCATGCTAAACGCTGGCAGATCCACGCCTATGTGACCTTGCCGATGCTCAAGGCGCCGCTGATCAGCCTGATGTTCGTCAAGATGATCGAGTCGCTGCGCTCCTTCGACCTGATCTATGTGATGACCCGCGGCGGTCCGGGCGTGGCGACCGAAACGCTCGACATGTACGCCTTCTCGCAAGGCTTCATCGAGTCCGGCAAGGTCTCCTACGCCTCGGCGATGGCGGTGCTGATGATGATCGCCACGGTCATCACCTTCACCATGCTGTGGAGGCGGGTGCAGGCATGAGACCATATCGCATGAGACCCGGCCGCCTGATCGGCAAGACCGTGCTGGCGTTTGCAGGCTTCATGGCCGTGTTTCCTTTGCTGTGGACGGCGCTCAATTCGCTGAAGAACAATGTCGACATCATCACCCGCGTCCCGCGCCTGGTGTTCACGCCGACGCTGGCTAACATCAGCTATATCGTCGGCCGCGACAGTGTCATGACCGGCCTCTACAATTCGGTCGTCGCCTGCGGCTGCGCGGTACTGATCGGCGTGGTGCTCGGCCTGCCGGCGGCTTACGCGGTGGCGCGCTACCCGAACCGCTGGGCCGGCGACATCCAGTTCTTCGTTTTGTCGCTTCGCTTCCTGCCGCCGGTGGCGGTCGCCATCCCGCTGATGGTGATCTGGCTTCAGCTGGGGCTTTACGACACGCTCGCCGCGCTGATCGTCACCTATTGCCTGCTCACCATCTCGGTGATCATGTGGCTCGCCATTCCCGCCTTCCAGGCCGTGCCGAAGGAGGTCGAGGAAGCCGCCTTCGTCGATGGCTACGGCGCCTATTCGGTGTTCTGGAGGGTCGCGCTGCCGGTCGCGGCGCGCTCGCTGATCGGCGCGGTGGCTTTCAGTTTCGTGCTGGTCTGGAACGAGTTCCTGATCGCGCTGATGCTGTCGAGCTCCAATGCCAAGACCTTGCCGATCGTCGCCTCGGAACTCTCCCAGCAAGGCATGAATGTGCCGTGGGGAATCCTGAACGCCTCGGTCGTGCTTCTGTCGCTGCCGCCGCTGTTGTTTCTCGGCGTGCTCAGCGGCTTCCTGAATTCCGTTTTCCGGCAAAAAAAGACTTGAAGCGAGGACGACACGATGCGGGCACTGGTGCTTGAAAAAAAGGGCGAGCTGTCGCTGCGCGAAATCGCGTTGCCGCTCGAGGTCGGGCCGGACGACGTCAGGATCGCCATCCACACGGTCGGCGTCTGCGGTAGCGACGTGCATTATTACACCCATGGCGCCATCGGCAGTTATGTCGTGCGCGCGCCGATGGTGCTCGGCCACGAAGCGTCCGGAACGATCGTCGAGATCGGCGCCAATGTCCGGACGCTGAAGGTCGGCGATCGCGTCTGCATGGAACCGGGCGTACCGAACCTGTCGTCGCGGGCGACAAAACTCGGCATCTACAATGTCGACCCGGACGTCACCTTCTGGGCGACGCCGCCGGTGCACGGCATTCTGGCGCCGCAAGCCGTGCATCCGGCGGCGTTCACCTACAGGCTGCCCGACAACGTCTCCTTCGCCGAAGGCGCGATGGTCGAACCTTTCGCCATCGGCATGCAGGCGGCGGCGCGCGCGCGCATCGTTCCGGGTGACGTGGCGGCTGTCGCCGGCTGTGGCCCGATCGGCATCATGATAGCGCTGGCCGCCCTGGCCGGTGGTTGCTCGAAAGTGCTGATTTCCGACTTCTCCGCGCCCAAGCTCGAAATTGCCGGGCGCTATCCCGGCGTCGTTCCGGTCAACATCGGCGAGCAGTCATTGGCCGAGGCGGTGGCGGAGGCGACCGACAATTGGGGCGCGGACATCGTCTTCGAGGCCAGCGGCAGCCCCAAGGCGTTCGCCAATCTGTTCGACGTTGTGCGCCCTGGCGGCGCGGTGGTGCTCGTCGGGCTGCCGGTGGAGCCTGTGGCGCTCAACGTGCCGGCGGCCATATCGAAGGAAGTGCGCATCGAAACCGTGTTCCGCTATGCCAACATTTTCGACCGCGCTTTGCAGCTCATCGCCTCCGGCAAGGTCGATCTCAAGCCGCTGATCACTGGCACCTATGATTTCTCCGACAGCATCGAGGCTTTCGAGCGGGCGGCGGCAGCGCACCCGCAGGACGTCAAGCTGCAGATCCTGCTCAGCGGCGAAAAGGGCTGACCATGTCCGCGATCACCTGTTCTCATGTCGACAAGGCCTATGGCACCACGACGGTCATCCGCGACCTCAATCTCTCGATCGAGGAGCACGAGTTCGTCGTGTTCCTTGGCCCGTCCGGCTGTGGCAAGTCGACCTTGCTGCGCATGTTGGCGGGGCTGGAGGACATCAGCGGCGGCGAGGTCTCGATCGGCGGCACGGTGGTCAACGATCTCGATCCGGGCGACCGCGGCATCGCCATGGTGTTCCAGAACTACGCGCTCTACCCCCACATGACGATCTTCGACAACATCGCCTTCGGGCTGCGGCGCCAGAAAGTGCCGGCGGCCGAGATCCAGAAGCGGGTCGAAGCGGTGTCGAGGACGCTCGGGCTGGAACCCTATCTCGGCCGCAAGCCGGCCGAGCTTTCCGGCGGCCAGCAGCAGCGCGTGGCGATCGCGCGCGCCATGATCAAGACGCCGAAAGTCTTCCTGTTCGACGAGCCGCTGTCCAATCTCGACGCCAAGCTGCGCAACCACATGCGCGTCGAGATCGCGCGGCTGCACCAGTCGCTGAAGACCACCACCGTCTATGTCACCCATGACCAGCTCGAAGCGATGACGCTCGCCGACCGCATCGTGCTGCTCAAGGACGGCGTCATCGAGCAGGTCGGCTCGCCGGCGGAAATCTACGAGCGGCCGGGCAATCTGTTCGTTGCCAGCTTCATCGGCACGCCGAACATGAATTTTGTCGACGTGACGATGGCCCGGAAAGGAAATGGCTGGACGCTGACCAATGGCGGAACTGTCTTCACCGTCAACGGCTCGCGCTTCAAGCTCCAACATGGCGAGCAGGCGGTGCTTGGCATCAGGCCCCCGGATCTCAAGCCCGCGAACCCCGACAGCGCCGGAAATTTCCTGGCGGGAACGGCCGATCTCATCGAGTTTCATGGCAACGATGCACTGGTGACATTCGCTCTTGGCGGCAAGGAGATCAGCGCACTCGTTCCCAGCCGCGTCTGCCCAACTATCCGCAGCGATGTCCGCTATACGTTTGACGAATCGGATATGCATCTGTTCGATGCCAAGTCCGGCCTATCCTTGTTGACACGGTAAGGCGCGTTCTACTGGATCGCGTCGAGCGCCTGGCGTTGCCGGTGCATCTCCAGGAAAATCCGGTAGTCGCGATCGAAGCGGGCGCCGGCGGCCGGGTTGGCGGCGCGGGTCCTGCCGCCCTGCTGCATGGCCAGACAGGCCGCGTTGAGGTCGCGGAAAAGCCCGGCGGCGGTCGCAGCCACCATGCCTGTGCCGAGCAGCACCGCCTCGTCGGCCAGCGGCTCGACCACCGTGCAGCCGGTGGCGTCGGCATAGAGTTCCATCAAGAGCGGATTTTTGGTGTGGCCGCCGGTGACATGCAGCGTGTCGATGAGATAGCCGTTCTCGTTCAGCGCTTCCAGCACATGGCGCACGCCGAGCGCGATGCCCACGGCGGTGCGCCAGTAAAGTCGGCACAGGCTGTCGAAGGAGGAATCCAGCGTAAGCCCGCTGACCACGCCGACCGCATGCGGGTCGGCGAGCGGCGAGCGGTTGCCGTGAAAGTCGGGCAGCACATGCAGCCGGCCGGCAAGTGCATCGCCCTCCGCCGTGCGCAGCTCGGCGACGCGGCTTGCAATCCTCGCATGCATGGCCGCGTTCGGCTCGCCGCCCGCGCCGTGCCAGCGGATGATGTGGTCGAGCAGGGCGCCGGTGGCCGACTGGCCGCCCTCCGACAGCCACAGCTTCGGCAGCGCGGCGCCGTAGTATGGCCCCCAGACCCCGGCGAAGGGCTGCGGATCGGGTGACATCGCCATGACGCAGGAGGATGTGCCGGCGATCAGCGCCAAATGACGGCCGATATTCCGCTCGTCGCCGGCAAACCCGCCGAGCACGCCAAGCGCACCGGCATAGGCATCGATCACCCCGGCGCCGACCCGGCATGTCTCCGTCAGGCCGAGCTCCGCCGCTGCTTGCGCGCTCAAAGAGCCGATGTAGGCGCCGACCGGACTGGCCCTTTCGGGCAGATTGCCGTGCTCGAAGAGGTCGCCGAGGCCGACGAGTTCGAAGAAATCGCGCTGCCATGCGGGTTCCCGGTGCGCCAGATAGGTCCATTTGGCGGTCAGCGTGCACTGCGAGCGGGCCAGCGACCCCGTCGCCTGCCAGGTCAGGAAGTCGGTGAGGTCGAATAGATAGCCGGCTTCATTCCAGGTCTTCGGCAGGTTTCGCTTCAGCCACATCAGCTTCGGCGTCGCCATTTCCGGCGACATCACGCCGCCGATATAGTCGAGCACCTCGTGGCCGCTCGCCGTGCATTCGTCGGCCTCGGCGATGGCGCGGTGATCGAGCCAGACGATGGTGTCCCAGCGCTCCTCTCCGGTCACCGAAACGCTGAGCTGGCCGCCTTGCCTGTCGCGCACGACCAGCGAGCAGGTGGCATCGAAGGAAATGCCGGCAATGTCCTCGGCGGCAACACCGGATTTTTCGCGGGCCGCACGCACCGCGGCGCACACGGCTGACCAGATATCGCGCGAATCATGCTCGGCGTGATCGGCTTTCGGCTGGTGCATGGCGATCGGGTGCTCGGCGCGGCCGAGCAAGGTGCCACTGGTGTCGAGAATGCCCGCGCGGGCGCTCCCGGTGCCGACATCGACCGCGCAAACGAACTGTTTCGTCAAGATGCTCTGTCTCTCGCTCCCAGGCCTGCAATCAGATCGGGCAATTGCAGCATGTCAGCGAATATAAAGTCCGGCTCACTCGACGCAAGCCGCGCTTTCAGGGCAGGGTTGCCGGCATGCGCGCCGCCGGTGAAGGCGAACACGCGCATATCAGCCGCCCGCGCCGCCGCGACGCCGGCGGGGCTGTCCTCGATGACAAGGCATTTGCGCGGATGCGCCCGCATCGAGGCGGCGGCATAAAGGAACAGGTCGGGCGCCGGCTTGCCCCTGGCCACCATGCCGGCACTGAACAGATGCGGCTCCATCAATCCGAGCAGGCCGGTGACGTCGAGCGCGTAGCGGATGCGGTCGAGCGTGCCGGACGAGGCGACGCAAAACGGCAAGCCTAGCCTCGGCAGCACTTCCTTGACGCCGGCGATCGGCTTCAGCTCCTCGCGAAATTTGCGCATCAATTCGACGCGCATCGTGGTCAGGTGCTGATCGGTGATGGGAAGGCCGAAGTCGCGGGCGAGGATCTCGCGCACGCTCTTCATGCTCTTGCCGAGGAAATGCTCGTAGGCCGTGTCTTCGCCAATGCTGCCGCCGGCAAGCGCAATCATGCCGAGCAGCGCCGAGACCGACAGCGCCTCGCTGTCCACCAGCACGCCGTCGCAGTCGAAAATGACCAGTTCCGGCGCCATGGTCCCGTTTCAGAGCTTGCCGGCGAGGTAGCGCGTCAGCGTGGCGCGCGTGCCATCCGTCCACAGCAGGTTCAATGCATGCGCGAAAGCCTCGACGAACGCGGTGGCGCGCCCGACATCGCCATAGATGTCTTCCATCGCAAGCCAGGCGGCGGGCGCGTCCTTTGCCGCCTTTGCCGTCGCCTGCAAGCGGTCCCAGTTCGGATCGTTGGGCTCGATGACCGCGCCGCTGTCCGTCGTGCCGAAGCAGTAGCGGCACCACAGCGCCGATTCCAGTGCCAGGCCGGCGACGCTCTTTCCCGCCTTCAGGCGGTCGGCGATGGTCGGGATGATGAATTTCGGCTGGCGATTGGACCCGTCGAGACAAAGCCGGCGCACCGTGTCGCCGATCTTGGGGTTGGAAAAGCGCCTTTCGATGAGCTGGTAATAATCCTCCAGGACCGTGTCCGGCACCGGCGGTACGGTCGGAATGATTTCGTCATGCTCGAGCTTGTCGAGAAAGCCGCGCACCAGCGGCTCCTGCATCGCCTCATGCACGAAATGGATGTCCATCAGCCCGGCCGGATAGGCGATGGTGGCATGGCCGCCATTGAGGATGCGGATCTTCATAAGCTCGTAGGGCGCGACGTCTTTGACGAACTGCACGCCGACCTTTTCAAGCGGCGGCCGGCCGTCGGTGAAATGGTCTTCCAGCACCCATTGCCGGAAGGGTTCGCAAAAGACAGGCCAATTGTCCTCGACGCCGAAATCCTTGGCCAGGATCGCGCGTTCGCGGTCCGACGTAGCCGGCGTGATGCGGTCGACCATCGCGTTCGGGAAAGCGACATTGCCGCCGACCCAGGCCGCCAGATCCTCGTCGATCAGGCGGGCCAACCCGATGACGCCATCCGACGTCACATGGCCGTTGTGGGGAATGTTGTCGCAGGACATCACCGTGAACGGTGCGATGCCATCGCCGCGCCGCCGCACCAGGCCGGCGAGGATGATGCCGAACACGGTCTTCGGCGTCGCGTCCGGCTGCGCATCCGCGACGATATCGGGATGCGTCGGGTTGAACACGCCGGAGGCAGGATCGATGAAATAGCCGCCTTCGGTGATGGTCAGCGACACGATCTTGATCGCCGGATCGGCCAGCCGTTCGATGATGGCGGCGGCATCGCCGGGCGTCAGGAAGTCGATCATGGCGCCGGTGACGCGGGCGCTCATATGCCCCTCATCCTGCTCGACCACCGTCGTCAGCCAGTCCTGCTCTTCCAGTTTGCCGCGGCCGGTCTTCTCGCCCTCGAACACGCCGGCGCCAACCAGCGCCCAGTCATGGCCGATGCCATGGTTGAACAGGTCGTCGAGATAGACGGCCTGGTGCGAGCGGTGGAAATTGCCGACGCCGAAATGCACGATGCCGGCCTTCAGCGCTGCGCGGTCGTATTTCGGACCTGCGACCCTGGCGGGCAGGTTGGCGAGATTGGCGGAAGAGAGTTTCACGGTCATCTGTTTACCCTTTGGCCGGGTTGCGGCCTTCGTTACCCTTGTCCCCCTTCACCGGGAGAGAGTAGGGAGCGGCACATGCCTTCCGAGGCGATGCGGCCGCCATCTTGATGTTGGCCTCTTCTCCCCGCGGAGGCACGGGGAGAAGAGGCCGCCCCCGCCTCAACTCATCCACTGGCCGCCATCGACATTGTAGGTCTGGGCGACGATGTATTCGGCTTCGTCGCTGGCCAGGAACACGGCCATGCCGGCGAGGTCCTCCGGTCTGCCCATGCGGCCGTAAGGCACGCCTTCGCCGACCAGTCTTTTCTTTTCGCCCTTGGGCCGGTTTTCGTATTTGGCGAACAGCGCGTCGACCTGGTCCCACATGTCGCTGTCGACGACGCCAGGCGCGATGCCGTTGACGTTGATGCCGTGCTTGATCAGGTCGAGCCCGGCCGACTGGGTCAGTGAAATGACCGCCGCCTTGCTGGCGCAGTAGACCGCGACCAGCGCTTCGCCGCGCCGCCCGGCCTGGCTCGCCATGTTGATGATCCTGCCGCCCTTTCCCCGCGTGATCATCGAGCGGGCGGCCGCCTGCAGCATGAACAGCGTGCCTGCGACGTTGACGGAAAACAGTTTGTCGTAGCTCGCTTTGGTGATGTCGACGATCGGAGCCAGGTCGAACAAAGCGGCGTTGTTGATCAGTATGTCCAGGCCGCCGGTCCTGGTTTCCACCGCCTGCACCGCGGCATCGATGGAGGCCTGGTCCGTGACGTCGAGCTTCACCGCATAGGCCTTGCCGCCGATCTCGGCGGCCGTCTTTTGCGCCGCCTCGAGGTTGATGTCGGCTATGGCAACGGTGGCGCCTTCGCCGACATAGGCTTCGGCGAAGGCCTTGCCGATGCCGCGCGCCGACCCGGTGATCAGCGCCGATTTGCCTTTCAGCCTCATGCCGCCAACGCCTTGCCGTCGGGGCCGAAGCGATGCAGCTTGGCCTTGTCGGGCGTGAGATAAATGCTGTCGCCATGGTGGACGCTGAGTTCGCCGTCGGCGCGCACCGTCAGCGGGCCGACACCGTCGGCCTGGACATGCAGGAAGGTGTCGGATCCCAGGTGTTCGGCGACGCCGACTGTTGCCTTCCAATCGCCCGCCGTGGTCGAGATCGCCATGTGCTCGGGCCGGATGCCGATGGTCTTGGAGCCGTACTTCGCCGCTGGGGCGCCTTCGATCAGATTCATTTTCGGCGAGCCGATGAAGCCGGCGACGAACAGGTTTTTCGGCGTCTTGTAGAGCTCCATCGGCGAGCCGACCTGCTCGACATTTCCGGCATTCAGCACGACGATCTTGTCGGCCATGGTCATCGCCTCGACCTGGTCGTGGGTGACGTAGATCATCGTCGTCTTGAGCTGGTGGTGCAGTTCGCTGATCTCCAGCCGCATCGTGCCGCGGAGTGCCGCGTCGAGGTTGGACAAGGGTTCATCGAACAGGAAGGCCGAAGGCTGGCGCACGATGGCGCGGCCGATGGCGACGCGCTGGCGCTGGCCGCCGGAAAGCTGGCCGGGGCGGCGCTCCAGATAGTTGGTGAGGTTGAGCACGCGCGCGGCGTCCTTCACCTTCCTGTCAATGGTCGCCTGGTTCTCGCCCGCCATCTTCAGTGGGAAGGCGATGTTCTTGGCCACCGTCATGTGCGGGTAAAGCGCATAGGACTGGAACACCATGGCAAGCTTGCGCTTGGCCGGCGCCTCGCCGGTGACGTCGCGGCCGTCAATGTTGATGGTGCCGCCGCTGGTGTCCTCCAGGCCGGCGATCAGGCGCAGCAGCGTGGACTTGCCGCAGCCCGACGGGCCGACGAAGACGACGAACTCGCCGTCCTCGATGACGAGATCGATGTTAGGAATGATCGAAGTCGAGCCGAAGGATTTCGAGACGTTCTTGAGCGTGATATTTCCCATGCTTTCCTCCCGGTGGATTTCCGTCCGCCGCCTGGCGCACGCTGCTACTTCACGGCGCCCCTACTTCACCGCACCGAAGGTCAGGCCGCGCACCAGTTGCTTCTGGCTGAACCAGCCCATGATCAGGATTGGCGCGATCGCCAGCGTCGAGGCGGCCGAGAGCTTCGCCCAGAACAGGCCTTGCGGGCTGGAGAAGGAGCTGATGAAGGCGGTCAAGGGTGCTGCTTCCGTCGTGGTCAGCCGGATCGTCCAGAACGCTTCGTTCCAGGCCAGGATGATGTTGAGCAGCATGGTCGAGGCGATGCCCGGCACCGCCATGGGTGTTAGCACATAGATGATCTCGTTCCACAGCGAGGCGCCGTCCATGCGCGCCGCTTCCAGGATCTCGCCGGGGATTTCGCGGAAATAGGTGTAGAGCATCCACACCACGATCGGCAGGTTGATCAGCATCAGCATCACCATCAGGCCGATGCGGCTGTCGAGCAGGCCGGTGTCGCGGAAGATCAGGTAGATCGGAAACAGTACGGCCACCGCCGGCATCATCTTGGTGGACAGCATCCACATCAAAATGTCCTTGGTCCGCTTGGTCGGCGAGAACGCCATCGACCAGGCCGCCGGAATGGCGACCAGCAGGGCCAGGATGGTCGAGCCGACCGAGAGCAGCACCGAGTTCAGGAAGAACTTGAAATAGCCGTTCTGCGCCTGGACCTCGGAATAGCTCTCGAAGGTCCCGGACGGGATCAGGTTGAAGCCTTGGATCGCCTCCTGTTCCGACTTGAACGAGGTGATGATGGTGTAGAGGATCGGGAAGAAGATCAGCAGGGCGACGATCCAGGCGGCAGCCGTCGCGATCGTCTTGTGCCGGGTTGTGACTGCGCGTGCCATCTTTTCCTCCCTTATCTGTCCAGGTTCTTGCCGACGGCGCGCATGGCGAAGAAGGCGACGATGTTGGCGAGAATGACCGCGATGATGCCGCCGGCGGAGGCCTGGCCGATTTTGAATTCGAGCAGCGCCTTCTGGTAGACCAGGAAGGGCAGGTTGGTGGAGGCGTATCCCGGGCCGCCATTGGTGGTGACGAGGATCTCGGCATAGACCGAAAGCAGGAAGATCGTCTGGATCAGGATGACGACGGTGATCGCGCGCGACATGTGCGGCAGCGTCAGGTAGATGAAGCGGCTGATGAAGCCGGCGCCGTCCATCTCGGCGGCTTCCTTCTGCTCGCCGTCCAGCGACTGAAGCGAAGTCAAAAGAATGAGCGTCGCGAAAGGCAGCCACTGCCAGGCGACGATGATGATGATGGCGGTCAGCGGATATTGTCCGAACCAGTCTATGGGCTGGAGGCCAAAGAACCGCGCTATGTCGGCGAAGACGCCGTATTGCGGATGCATGATCATGTTCTTCCAGACCAGTGCCGCCACCGGCGGCATGACGAAGAACGGCGAGATGACGAGGATGCGCACGATGCCCTGGCCCCACATCGGCTGGTCGATCAAAAGCGCCAGCAGGATGCCGCCGACCACGGTGATCACAAGCACGCTGACGACGATCAGCAGCGTATTGAGGATCGATTGCAGGAAGGCCGGGTTGGAATAGAACAACGCGTAATTGGAGAAGCCGACGAAGCCGTCGCGGATCGGATTGAGCGGATTGTACTGCTGGAAGGAGAACCAGAGCGTGAGCGCCAGCGGAACGACCATCCAGACGAGCAGCAGGACGACGGATGGCGCCATCATGAAACGGGCAAGCGAACGGGTCTGCTGAGTAGCCATGACGGTCACCCTTCAAGGATCGGACGGAATTTTCTCGAGCTGTCGGGAAGTGGCCGCCCGAACTGGGTTTCGGGCGGCCGTTGCCGGCCATGGTCGGCGACCGGCCTTAGGCACCGGGAGGAGCCTTACTGGATGTAGCCGCCCTCGGTCATCGCCGCGGTTGCGGCGTCCTGGGCCTGCTTCAGCGCGTCGTCGACGCTCGACTGGCCGGCAAGTGCTGCCGAGAACAGCTGGCCGACGGTGGTGCCGAGGCCCTGGAATTCGGGGATGGCGACGAACTGCACGCCGACATAGGGCACCGGCTTGACGGTCGGATGCGTCGGGTCGGCAGCATTGATGGAGTCCAGCGTCATCTTGGCGAACGGAGCCGCCTTCTGGTACTCGGGATTGGCATAGAGCGAGGAGCGCGTTCCCGGAGGAACGTTGGCCCAGCCTTCCTTCGAGGCGACCAGTTCTGCATAATGCTTGCTGGTTGCCCATGACACGAACTTCTCGGCGGCATCGGCCTTCTGCGTGCCGGCGGGAATGGCCAGCGACCACGCCCACAGCCAGTTGCCGCGCTTGCCGAGCCCATTGTCAGGCGCCAATGCGTAACCGACCTTGTCGGCGACCTGCGAGGCCTTGGGATCGGAGACGAAGGAGGCGGCGACGGTGGCGTCGATCCACATGCCGCACTTGCCCTGCTGGAACAGCGCCAAATTCTCGTTGAAGCCGTTGGAGGACGCGCCCTCCGGCCCGTCGGCCTTCATCAGGTCGACATAGAACTGCAAGGTGTTCTTCCATTCGGGCTGGTCGAATTGCGGCTTCCAGTTCTCGTCGAACCAGCGCGCGCCGAAGGAGTTCGACATGGCGGTCAGGAAGGCCATGTTCTCGCCCCAGCCGGCCTTGCCGCGCAGGCACACGCCGTTCACGCCATTGGCGCGGTCGGTCATCTTGTCGGCGGCCTGCTTGATGAAGTCCCAGGTCGGCGCGTCGGGCATCTTCAGCCCCGCCTTCTCCATCAGGTCCTTGCGGTACATGACGAAGGAGCTTTCGCCGTAGAAGGGCGCGGCATAGAGCTTGCCGTCGACCGAGAGGCCGCCGGCGATCGCCGGAATGATGTCCTTGGCGTCGTAGTCGTCGCCGAGCTTGTCGAGCGGCAACAGCCAGCTCTGCTTGGCCCAGATCGGGACCTCGTAGGTGCCGATGGTCATCACGTCATACTGGCCGCCCTTGGTGGCGATGTCGGTGGTCACGCGCTCGCGCAGCACGTTCTCTTCCAGCGTCACCCAGTTGAGCTGGATGTCGGGGTTCGCCTTGGTGAAGTCGTCGGTCAGCTTCTGCATGCGGACCATATCGCCATTGTTGACGGTGGCGATGGTGATGGATTCGGCATGTGCCGCGAACGCGAGCGCGCTGGCCGAGCACAAGCCCAGGATGAGCGTACGAAGTTTCATCAAATTCCTCCCATGGACCAAGATGAGCATTTGCCTTGGCTGTGAGCAATTACTCACTAAGAATGAATTATGTCAAGCCAGATTCGATGGTGCAGCGCACACTCGATGGAGGAACGCCGACATGGCGAGTTGCAAATGGCCGTCCCGCAGGTGCGGAGCGGGCGACAACGGCGATTTGGATGGAGCGCGGTTTTGATCCTGGAGTTAGCCGGTCAGCAGGCGATCTCGGCCAGGATCCAGTCGCGGAAAGCGCGGATCTTCGGCACGTTGCGGCGCGCCTCCGGATAGACCAGCCAGTAGGCGTGGCCGTCGTCGCCGACCAGGTCGAAGGGCTGGATCAGGCGGCCGTCGGCGAGTTCCGCCTTGAACAGCGCCCTGGTCAGGATCGCCACGCCATGGCCTGCGATGGCCGCATTGGCCTCATAAGCCTGCGCGCCCATGCTGCTGCCGGGGCGCTTGGCAAGGTCATGGCTTTGCACTCCCGCGGCCTCGAACCATTGCGTCCACCAGATGTCGCCGGGATCAAGGATCGGCAGCTTGAGCAGATCGGCCGGTTCCTTGACGCCGCCGATGCTCGCGGCGAGCTTGGGGCTGAGCATCGGCGTGAAATCGGCGTCGAGCAGCTTGTAGGCCTCCAGTCCCGGCCATTTGCCGCCGCCCGAGCGGATGGCAAGGTCGACATCCTCGCGGGCGAAATCGGTCAGGCGGCTGGATGTGTCGAGCCGCACGGCAAGGGCGGGATGCGCGATCTGGAACGAACCCAGATGATGCGCCAGCCAGTTGGAGGCAAAGGTCAGCACCGTGGTGACGCACAGCAGACCGTCCGCCCCGCCGCGCGCCGCCGCATAGGCCTGGCCGAGTATGGCGAAGGCCTCGCTGACCGCCGGCGCCAGGCGCTGTCCGGCCTCGGTGAGTTCGATCTGCCGCGGCCGGCGCAGGAAAAGCGGCGCGCCGACCCGCTCCTCCAGCACCTTGATCTGATAGCTGACCGCTGCCTGCGTCATCGCCAGTTCCTCGGCCGCCTTGGTGAAGGACAGATGCCGAGCCACCGCTTCGAACACCCGGATCGCCTGCAGCGGCGGAAGCTGCGCAACCTGTCGCGAGCTGAGATCCGGCATAAAGCCTCCTTATGGGTCCTTATCGACGTTCGATTGGCAAAGGCGGCCGGCAAGACCGACATTCATCCTCAGCCCGTCACTCGGGTTGAAGATAGCGAAGGTTGACGATCATGACCATGGCGCAGCAAAAATGCACTCCCGCTCCGGATCATCGCTGGATTTCATGGCTTGCGGACGGATTCGGCTGGTTCGCGACCAGGAAAAAGGCGCATCTCGACATCAGGGACCTGTCACCGCACTTGCGGCGGGACCTTGGCTTCCTCGACGGCAACGACCCCTTCGGACGGCATGGATAGCCCGCCCGGATTTTATGGCAAATCGATGTTGCCTCGAGGCTTTTGGCTCATCCGCTCGCCAGCAGCGCGGCGGCGGTTCGTTCGTCGGTGATGAGGCCGTTGACCAGCCGGCGGTTCACGGCCGCCAGGATGCCCGGCAGCTTGCGCTCACCCATGGCGAGCGCGATGACCAGCGACTTCTCGCGTGACGGCAGGGCCGCCGACGACACCCGGTCGTTGGTGATGCCCTCGATCATGCGGCCGTCGCGATCGAACACCCAGCCGACGATTTCGGCGACGCCGCCGGCCTTCTGTAGCGCCTTCAGTTCGGCGTCGGAAATGAAGCCGTCCTCGTAGAGCGGCGCCTTCGGGCCGAGGTCGCCGATGCCGACGAAGGTGACGTCGGCCTCCGCGGCCAGCGCCAGCGTCGGCTGGATCATCGGCTGGCTGAGCAGCATCTCGCGTTCCTGCGGCGAGGAGGCGATGACCGGCAACGGCATCGGGAACGACCGCGCCTTGACCCTGTCGGCCATGGTGAAGATGACGTTGTAGAAAGCGGCCGAACCGTCGGGCGAGATATTGCCGGTCAGGGACACCACCTTGTGCTGTGGGCACTCCATCGGCGGCAGTTGCTCGATCGCCGCCTTCAGCGTACGGCCGGTGCCGATCGCCAGCACGATCGGCGCCGGCGATCTCAGCCGCCTCTCGATTTCCGCTGCCGCCGCCTCGGCGATACCGATCGTCGTCGATGATGAGGTCGGGTCGCTCGGCACCACCTCCACCAGGTCGAGCGCGAAGCGCGACTTCAGGCGGGCGGCGAGGTCGAGGCAGTTGGCGATCGGATGGTCGACGCGCACCTTGATCAGGCCTTCCGACACTGCCAGCGACACCAGCCGCTGTGCAGTCTGCCTGGAGATGCCGAGCGTGGCGGCGATCTGGTCCTGCGTGTTGCCGGCAACGTAATAGAGCCAGCCCGCGCGCGCGGCATCGTCCAACCTGTTGCTGCCGCCTTCCTGCCGGTTGTTCACGTCCTGCCTCCCGAAACCGCCGGTCATGGAAGCGGTCCGCTCCTACTTTCGCAGGGAACCACGCGCTGCGCAATTGTCAATCGCCAGGGCAATTGCTTGCGCCAGCGGGCGTGGGATCGGCCGGATCATCGTTGGCCCGGGGGATTCCACGGCGGGCAACAGGGGGATTTCCGTTCCGACAGGTGGCACGTTCTGCCGTCCGGATGGTTTATCTCGCGGGGTAAACCCTTTAAGGGAACGCCAAAAGGAGCGTTGCATGACACCGAAAGCGGTTTTCTGGGACATGGACGGCACGCTGGTCGACAGCGAACCACTGCACGAAGCAGCCCTGGTGGCGGCGATGCGCAATGTCGGCCTTCAGCCTCCGCCCGACCTGCATGAGCGCGTTCTCGGGGTCGCTGCCTGGCCGGTCTACCTGATGATGCGCGACGAGTTCGGCCTGGATCTGCCCTTCGACGAGTGGATCGTCCATAAATACGAGCATTATCTGCCGCTTGTCGCGACATTGAAGCCGCGCCCCGGTGCGATCGAGATATTCAACGAATTGCGCGCGCTTGGCGTGCAGCAAGCCGTGGTCTCGAATTCCGACCGCATGATCGTCGACGCCAATCTGCACATGGTCGGCCTGACCTATCCAGGCATGAAGACCATCAGCCGCAACGACGTGCGCGAAGGCAAGCCGCAAGCCGAGCCGTTCCTGCGCGCCGCCTATCTGGCCGATGTCGATCCCGCGAACGCGGTGGCGGTCGACGACAGCTGGCCGGGCGCCATGGCGGGGCTGGCGGCAGGCATGAAGACAATCTTCTGGCCGGAAAAACCGATGGACGGCCCGCCCGGTGCGGTGGTCATCAACAGCGCCGAGGAATTGCGGGCTGAACTGGGGCTTTAAACCTCAATTCCGATAAACCGGCTCCTGCTCGTCGAGGATCGCCTTCAGTTCGCTGAGATGGCGTTCGGCCTGGCCGGGATAGTCGTCCATTTCACTTGCGGCCTTCTCGGCGATGGCGTCGGAAAGCGTGCGCAGCGGACGCCCGGTCCACAGCGCCTTGATGTAGGTCTCGGCGGCGCGTTCGAAATAGAACATGCGATTGAAAGCGTCGGCCACCGTGTCGCCGATGACCAGCACGCCGTGATTGCCCATCACCATTACCTTGACCTTGGGGTCGGTCAGGAGCTGCGAGCAGCGCTCGCCCTCTTCCTCGAAGGCCAGCCCGCCATAGTGGGCGTCGACGACGTGGCGGTTGAAGAACATCGCCGAATTCTGGTCGACCGGCGGCAGCCTCGAATCGGCAAGCGAGGCCAGCACGGTGGCATGGATGGAATGCACATGCATGACGCAGCGCGCGTGGCGGACATTGCGGTGGATGGCGCCGTGCAGGCCCCACGCCGTCGGGTCGGGCGCATTCGGGCCGGACAGCGTCTCGGGATCGTTGGCGTCGATCATCAAAAGGTCGCTCGCCTTGATGCGCGAGAAGTGCACCTGATTGGGGTTCATCAGGAATTTTGTGCCGTCTTCGTTGACCGCCAGCGAGAAATGGTTCGCCACCGCCTCATGCATGTTGAGCCGCGCCGTCCAGCGGAAAGAGCAGGCGAGATCGACGCGCTCCTCGTAGAAGGGCAGGTTGGTCAGCTGTTCCTTTTGCAGGCGGGCGATGCTCATCGAAAAATCCTCCGGGTTTTAGGAACAATGCCGTGCCCTGCTTGTGCCCGCAACCGGTTTCGGTTGGTGCAGCCGGCTCACGCCGCCGTGTTTGCGGCGGCCCCGACCTTCAAGCCGCCATGCTCGACGATGAAATCGATCACCTCCCGCAACCCCTTGCCGCGCGACAGGTCGGTGAAGCCAAACGGCCGTTTGCCGCGCATGCGGGCGGCGTCGCTCTCCATCACGTCGAGATTGACGTTCACATAGGGCGCCAGGTCGCTCTTGTTGATGATCAGGAAATCGGAACGGGTGATCGCCGGACCGCCTTTCCGCGGGATCTCCTCGCCCTGGCAGACGGAGATGACATAGAGCGTGAGGTCGGCGAGATCCGGCGAGAAGGTGGCGGCAAGGTTGTCGCCGCCGGATTCGATGAAGATGATGTCGAGATCGGGGAATTTGCGGTTGAGCTCCGCGATCGCCTGCAGATTGATCGAGGCGTCCTCGCGGATGGCGGTATGCGGGCAGCCGCCGGTCTCGACGCCGACGATGCGCTCCTCCGGCAGCGCCTGCAGCCGCGCCAGCATCATGGCGTCTTCCCTTGTGTAGATGTCGTTGGTGACGACGGCGATGGAGAATTCCTCACGCAGCGCCTTGCACAGTTTCTCGGTGAGCGTCGTCTTGCCCGAACCGACGGGGCCGCCAATGCCGATGCGAAGAGGACCGTTGGGCTGCGTCATGTCGGGAACTCCGTGATGGCGAGAACTGCGAAGCCGAGCCCGATCAGCAGGCACAGCGGCGAATAAAGGCTCCTATCGAGCCGCGCGAAAGGCTGTTCCGGTGCCAGCCGGCGCCACCGGGGCGTGAAGCCGGCAATGCCGCGTCCGAGAAACACCAGCCCGATCAGCAGCGCGGTGGCGGCGAGGCCTTCCCTGGGAAAGGGCGAGGCAAACACACCCTCCAGAGCCATCGGCCAGAGCGTTGCCAGCGCCAGGCAGGCGGCGACGGCAAAGCAGGCGAACGGCGCCGGCATCTCGTCGACGCCGCGAAAGCCGACGACCGCATGCGCGCAGGACGCCGCATCCTTGCCCGGCCATATCCCGCCAATGCCCCAATAAACGTGCAACGCGGTGATCACCAGCAGGACGAATGAGAGGATGAAGGCAAGGACGATCATGAGCGGAACAATCGCGAATACTGGGTTTCGTGCTGCATCGCCACGATATCAGAGACAAAGGCGCAACCGCCGAGATCGTCCAATGTCGAGCGGGATGCGCGGGCGGCGGTCGCAAGGGCCAGCTGCTCGAAGCCGGCGAGCAAACTGGTCGCGCCGCTTTGTCCGATGACGCCCAGCCGGATCGCGGCCTGGACGAGATTGGAGAAGAAGGCCTGCAGGAAGGCGGACAGCGCGTCCTGAAGCGCGATACCATTGCCGCCGGCAACAGCGCCGACGGCGACGCAGTACGCACAATCGGCGGGCAAGCGCTCCAGCACGGGAGTGGGCCAGGCGGCGGCCGCTTTGAGGAAAGCCGCACCTTGCAGCATGGTCTCGGCATGGCGCTCACGCGACCCGGCCAACGCCTCCGCCAGTGTGGCGACTTCGGCCGGATCGCCGCCGTCGCGGGCGTTGCGCCAGCTCTCCGCGAACAGCACGGCATCGTTCCAGGCGGAGCCCATCTCGACCAGCGTTTCAAGCCAAGCGGCGAGGCTCGCCGCATCGGTCACCAGCCCATCATGCGCGGCGCGCTCGAGGCCATGGCTGTAGGAAAAGCCGCCGACCGGAAAGACCGGCGACAGCCACGCCATCAATCGCAGCAGGGCGACCCCGGATGGCTGGTCAGTCATGATGATCGTGATGGTCGTGCGAATGCGAATGGCTGTGCGAATGCGCTTCGGCGTGGCTGTGGGCGTGCGCATGGCCGTGGTCATGGCCGCCGGAATAGGCGCCCCGCACCGGTTTGAACGGTTCGGAAACCTCGCTCACCGTGGCCCCGAGCCCCTCCAGCATCGCCTTGATGACATGATCGCGCAGGATGAGGATGCGCTCCGCCTCTATCGCCGCCGCGAGATGGCGGTTGCCGATATGCCAGGCAAGCTCGGCCAGATGCACGGCGTCGCGGGCGCGGATATCATAGACCTCCTCCGGCGCCGCGATGATCTCGACGTGGCGGCCGTCTTCCAGCACCAGCCTGTCGCCGTCGTTGAGGGTGACGGGCTCCGGCAGGTCGACCAGTACCTTGCTGCCATCGGACAATTCGATCGCCCGGCGGCGCAGATGCCGCTCGTCATGGGCAAGAACCGCGCGGCCGGATGGCACCGTGGTGCCGGCATTGCCGGAGGTCAGCACCGAGATGGCGCGCGGGAACTTCGTGAAGTCGGTGTTGAGGTTGAGCTTCATTTCATGGCTCCGCCATTGGCTTGCGCCCGGGCACGGGCAGGGCGTGAAAGCACGCGGTCGAAATAGGCGTTGACGCGGTCGGATTCTATTGGAAAGCGGCCGGCTCGGGCCCAGCCGCCCATGTCGCCGAGCAGCACGTCGACAGCCGAGAACCGGTCGCCGAGCGCGAAAGGCTTGTCGCCAAGCCGGCGGTCCAGCGCCTTGACCTCCGAGGCGAAATCGTAGGCGGCCGCGGGGCCGACATCGACCCGGACTTCCCTGGGCAGCAGGAAACGGTGGCGCAATTTGTTCCACAACGGCGCTTCCAGCTCGGACTGGGCGAAATGCATCCAGGAATCCATTTCGGCGCGGCCTGCGAGGCCGGGACTGGCGCCCATGCCCTTATCCGCGTGCTTATCGGCGAGATAGACGCAGATCGCCGCCGAATCCGTCAGCGTCAGCTCGCCGTCGATCAAGATCGGCACCTTGCCCGAGGGATTGAGCGCATAGGCTTCGGGCGAGCGCAGGGGAATTTCGACGAATTCATAGGCCTGCCCGAGTTCTTCGAGCATCCACAGAACACGGCTAACCCGGGATCCACGCGATCCGACGGCCTTGTACATGATTGAACCCTGCCTTTCCCGGTCAGCCTAGAGCATCCGCGGCCGTCATACGATCGTGTCGAACAGCCGCAGGATGAACGATACCTGGTAAATCAGCGCCGCCGCGACGAAGGCGATGTGAAACCGGCGGTCGCGCACCAGGATCGCGGCGATGCACAGCGCGACGAAGACCGGCGTGCGGAACAGATATTCGTTGCCGAAGCGGGCGAAATGCTCCGGCCCCTTCAGCAGCGTGTCGATCACGTCGAGCACGTAGGTCGCGGCCAGCAGGCCGAAGAACCAGGCGCGGCGCGAATAGAAGAAATCCTCATAGCTGGTGTAGTCGAGCATCGAATCCGGAAACAGCAGCGCGCAGAGCAGGAACAGGGTGATGGCGTAGAAGATGATGAACAGGTACTTGCCGAAGGTCCATGTTTCGATGGCGTAGAGGCCGAACTCCCACCACCAGAAATGCACCAGCATCAACAGCACCGAAGCGACCCAGGCCAGATGCACCGCATAGAGCCGGTACTGGCCGGGATGCTGGACGATGCGCGCCACCCCCGACAACAGGCGCGCGACGCCGAGCCCGATCACCATGCCCAGGACGATGCGGATATGCGGGAAGATGTCGTGGGGCGAAGCTATTTCGGTGGCCATGCCGAATGCTCGCCAGGTGATGGAACGTCCGTCAACACACCACTATCAGTCTATTCGCGCATAAGGTTGTCTGAAGACCACGGTGATCCTGGAAAATAATCATCGTCCAAGATTTCCTTGATCCCATAGGGGCAATGGACAGGGAAATCCCGATCTCTCAGGCCTGTTTCGTCCAATGCCTTTAATCTTACTATCTTGAACTCTCGATCGAGCACCTGCGCAGGATATTTTTTGAGGCTCGGACTTTCATCAAGCAGGCCCTCAATCCGAAGCCGTTGCTCCCGAATTGTCAGCAACCAGCCCGTTTTGCGCTGCTCAGACTGAAACTCCCATTTCAGCAAGTGAAGGACCAAAGTGCCAAGCCTGCTCGCAATTTCCCTTTTGTCGCTCCGCCCCAAGCTCTCGATCTCCTCGGCAACATTCTCACGATCGAGGTCGGAAAGACGACCTTCGCGCAGCAACGCGCCCTGCTCGGCGCACCACTGAGCATAGTCGGCCTCGTAGGGCGTCAATTGCTGTTTGCGAAATATCTTGTTCATTGAGGAGATATTGCTCCCAAAGTGCACAATTTCCAAGTCCGCGGAGAACGAGTGGGCCCATTCGGGCAGTCGGCACAACCCACTCACCGCCGCATTTAACGAGGGCAATGGCTCGCGGCGATCTTATCAAAAAAGAAAATACCGCTGCGCCATCGGCAGCACCGTCGCTGGTTCGCAGGTCAAGAGTTCGCCGTCGGCACGAACCTCGTAAGTCTCGGGATCGACTTCGATATGCGGCGTGGCGTCGTTGAGCACCATGGAGTGCTTGCCGATGCCGCCACGCGTGTTTTCGACCGCGGCGAACTGCTTGTCGACGCCGAGCCGGCCGTGCAGACCGGACTCCAGTGCCGCCTTCGAGACGAAGGTTACCGACGAGTTGGTGCGCGCCTTGCCATAGGCGCCGAACATCGGCCGATAGTGCATCGGCTGCGGCGTCGGGATCGAGGCGTTGGGGTCGCCCATCGGCGCCGCCGCGATCATGCCGCCGATCAGTACCATATCAGGCTTGACGCCGAAGAAGGCCGGGTTCCACAGCACCAGGTCGGCGCGTTTGCCGCTAGCGACCGAGCCGATGTCCCTGGACAATCCATGCGCGATGGCAGGGTTGATCGTGTATTTCGCGATATAGCGGCGGACGCGGAAATTGTCGTTGTTGCCGGTCTCCTGCGGCAGCGAACCGCGCTGGCGCTTCATCTTGTCGGCGGTCTGCCAGGTCCGGATCGCCACCTCGCCGACGCGGCCCATCGCTTGTGAGTCCGAGGAGATGATCGAGAAGGCACCGATGTCGTGCAGAATGTCTTCCGCCGCGATGGTCTCCTTGCGGATGCGGCTTTCGGCGAAGGCGATGTCTTCCGGGATCGACGGCGACAGATGGTGGCAGACCATCAGCATGTCGAGATGCTCGGCCAGCGTGTTGACCGTGTAGGGCCGCGTCGGGTTGGTCGAGGACGGGATGACGTTGGGCAGGCCGCAGACCTTGATGATGTCGGGCGCATGCCCGCCGCCCGCGCCTTCGGTGTGGAAGGCGTGGATGGTGCGGCCCCCGATCGCCGCCACCGTGTTCTCGACGAAGCCGCTCTCGTTGAGCGTATCGGTATGGATCATCACCTGAACGTCATGGTCGTCGGCGACCGACAGGCAGCAGTCGATCGCGGCCGGCGTCGTGCCCCAGTCCTCGTGCAGCTTCAGCGAGCAGGCGCCGCCCAGCACCATCTCCTCGAGCGCTGCAGGCAGGGAAGCGTTGCCCTTGCCCGACAGGCCGATATTCATCGGGAAGGCGTCGAAGGACTGGATCATGCGCGCCATGTGCCATGGCCCGGGCGTGCAGGTGGTGGCGAGCGTGCCGTGCGCCGGGCCGGTGCCGCCGCCGAGCATCGTGGTGATGCCCGACATCAGCGCTTCCTCGATCTGCTGCGGACAGATGAAATGGATATGCGCGTCGAAGCCGCCCGCGGTAAGGATCTTGCCTTCGCCGGCGATGATCTCGGTGCCGGGGCCGATGATGATGGTGACGCCATCCTGTGTGTCCGGGTTGCCGGCCTTGCCGATTGCCGCGATGCGGCCGTCCCTGAGGCCGATATCGGCCTTGAAGATGCCGGCGCTGGCGTCGATCACCAGCGCATTGGTGATGACGGTGTCGACCGCTCCTTCAGCGCGGGAAACCTGGCTCTGGCCCATGCCGTCGCGGATGACCTTGCCGCCGCCGAATTTCACCTCCTCGCCATGAATGGTGAAATCCCTCTCGACCTCGACGAAGAGTTCGGTATCGGCAAGCCTCACCCTGTCGCCGACCGTCGGCCCGTACATCTGCGCATAGGCGGCGCGGGTTATTCTGGCCATCAGTGATTGCTCCCGAATTGCGGTGCTGGTGAAACCGGGCTGCACATTGCTGCCATCCAATGGTCACGCAATGACCCGCTGGTCGACACCTTCTGATCCCATTTGGCGGTTGAGGTTGGAGGGTCACCCCAAAACGACCGTTTGCCAAATCGATGGAAGGAAAATCCATGCGCAAAACGATAGTTCTCGCCGCTGCCGCCACCCTGATGCTGGCGGGTGCCGCCAGTGCCCAGCAGCAGCCCGCGCAGCAGCCCGCTCCGGCAGCGCCGGCCGCGCCCGCCCCCGGCGGGCAGCAGGCCGCGCCGACGATCCAGAGCGTCAACATCGTCGACATCACCGAACTGCCGAAGGACACCCAGACGCAGGTCAACCAGGTGATCGCCCAGCGCGGCGATGCCGGCCTGCAGAAGCTGCGCAGCTCGATCGATGCCACGCCCAAGGTCAAATCCGCCCTCGAGGCCAAGGGAATGACCTCGGCGCAGGTGGTCGCGGCCAGCATGGAGCCCAACGGCGCCCTGACCCTGATCACCAAGAAGGCGAGCTGACGGCGCGCCTGCGCGGCGGGCCGTCGTCCGGTCCGCCCGCGCTATCTGGAAGGGAACCTTGGCCGGGCAGGAGCCGTTTCGTTTCATCGGCGCTGAACGGCGCCGCGAAACGAACCCGTCCAGGAGCGAGCGATGGCGACCAACCCCGGCAAGAGACGGCTCTATGCCTTCGCCTCCATGGCATTCCTGGCGGCGGGCAGCCCCGGAGCCTCCCTTCACGCACAAGGACTCGAAAGTCCCGAGACCGTCAATCGGATCATCGGCTCGGACGTCAAGCAGGAAGAAACCAGGAGCGATGCCGAAGCGGGCAAAGTTGCCAGGGCGATCGACCGGACGCGTGAAAACATCGGCACGGTGCGCAAGACCTCCAAGCTCGACAAGGTCGACATCGTGTTCCTGACCGATGCCGCGCGCACCGAAGGCGGTCCGCCGCCGGCGATCGAAACCAAGGTCAAGCAGCATCAGGACGACATTGCGGAGCTGCGCAAGGAGATCGAGGCCAACGCGCTGCTGTTCAACGCCATCGACTCGCGACGCGTGCTTGCGCAGGACGTTCTCGCCGTGGAATTCGACGACCCCGGAAAGATCGTCATCTATGCGGCGGCCAAGCCGTCCGATTGAGCCGAGGGCACAACTCGCTTTCGTGCTGGCCCGAAAGCCCTTTGCCCTCTTTGCACGCCGCGCATGAGACGCCCTCGGCCTCACAGCCTGCCCATCACCTTCTGCTGAAAGCCATAGACCTCGCGCTTGCCGCCCAGCGGCACCAGCGTAACGTCGCGCTCCTGTCCGGGCTCGAAGCGCATGGCGGTGCCGGCGGCGATGTCGAGGCGCATGCCGCGCGCCTGTTCGCGGTCGAATTTCAAGCCCTCATTGGTCTCGAAGAAATGATAGTGGCTGCCGACCTGGATTGGCCGGTCGCCGCTGTTGGCCACTTTGAGCGTAACCGTCGGCAGGCCTTTGTTCAGGTCGATGTCGCCGTCGGCGGGAATGATTTCACCTGGGATCATCGTTCGTCACACGGCGCCGAAGACGAGGCCGAGCCCTATCGCCGTGCAGGCGGCACCCGCGGCCCGCACGAGCACGCGAAATCGCCTGCCGAGGCCAAGCCCGGCGGCGATGCCGACGGCGTGCAGCAGCGTCGTGGCGACGGCAAAGCCGGCCATATATTCAAGCCCTGCGGCATTTTCCGGCACTTCGGTGCCATGGGCGTGGCCATGAAACAGCGCGTACGCGCCGATGATGGCGACGCCGGCCGTGACAGGAAGATCGACGGCCAGCGCCACGAACAATCCGAGCGCCACCACCGACGCCAATATGCCCGGCTCGACGAAGGGCAGCGGCACATGCAGCATGCCGAGCGCGCCACCGGCCAGCATGACGCCCACAAAGGCCGCCGGCCATGCCCACACCGCCTTGCCGCCTTTCTGTGCCGCCCACAGGCCGACCGCGACCATCACCGTCATGTGGTCGAGGCCGGAGAGCGGATGCATGAAGCCGGCCGCGAGGGAGGAGGTCGTGCCGGCCCCGACATGGGCGTAGGCGGGCATGGCGGCTGCCATGAGCAGGGTCGCCGAGAGGGCTGTGCGTTTCATCTGTGCTGAGATCATCGGTGCGTCTTTCCTATCGGGATCGTCTGGCCTATCAGGATCGTCTGGCGTTCACGCGGCCTCGCGCGGGCCACAGCCCTCGGCTTTGAGGACGCGCTTGGTCGACGCCGGATGTTTCTTCAGCATTGCCGCCGGACGGATCGGCCGTGCCGAAAAATTGCCGCCGCAATTGGGGCAGACGCCGCCGAGCACGTCTTCCACGCAATCGGCGCAGAAGGTGCATTCGAAGGTGCAGATTAGCGCATCCGTCGCTTCCGGCGGCAGGTCCTTGTCGCAGCATTCGCAGTTCGGGCGCAGCTCAAGCATATCTGTCTCCTCACCGTATCGGCTCATGCACGGTCACCAGCTTGGTGCCGTCGGGGAACGTCGCTTCCACCTGCACGTCATGGATCATCTCGGCGATGCCTTCCATCACCTGGGCGCGGCTGACGACGTAGGCGCCGGCTTCCATCAGCTCGGCGACGGGACGGCCGTCGCGGGCGCCTTCGACGACGAAGTCGGTGATCAGCGCGATCGCCTCCGGATGATTGAGCTTGACCCCGCGCTCCAGACGCTTACGCGCCACGACCGCCGCCATGGCTATCAGCAGCTTGTCCTTTTCCCTCGGCGTCAGGTTCATGCGTTTCCCTGAAATGATGCGGACACGATCACAGTGACCATATTTTGGGCAGCCCCGCCTTTCCGTTGAGCAAGCCGACGAGCGGAACCAGATGCTGGCGCAGCCGGTAGCCGTCGCCGGCATACAGCCTCGCAAGAAGCTTGCCAGATTCCTGCACGCTCCAGGTGCTGGCGCCGCCCTGGCCGCCGATGATCTCCCGAACCGGATCGAGAAGCGCTTCCGCCCGCGGCGAGATCAATAGCACCGTCGCCATGGCGACGGCGCCGCCGGCAATCGGTGGGCGCGCCAGGGTCGCGGCGATGTCGGGCCCGATGCGGAAATCCTCGGCATGGATGAGAGCCCCGCCCCGGCGGACGCGCCAGCGGTCGTGAAAGCCGCCCTGGACCGCGCGTTCGCCCATCGCCGTCCGGCCGAAGACGGTGGCTTCCAGCACCAGCGCCTCGGCGCCGGCGGCAAGATCAAGGTCGAGCGTGCGGGCAAAGGCCGATCGGTCGAAAACGATGGTCTCCTGCGGCAGCCAGGCGACGCGGCCGTTTTCGCCGACCGTTAGCCGGACGCTGACTTCGGCCCGGTCGGAAGCGGCGCGATAGATTTTCTCGCAGGCCTGCGTCGTTATCGTGGCGCTGGCATGCGCGCCGACGTCGATCTCCCAGCCGAGGCGGTCGCCTCCGGTCAGCCCGCCCGCGGTGTTGATCAGCACGGCTTCCAGCGGGCCGCCGGAAACGGCCGGCATCCTTATCTTGGCGGAACCGTCCTGATAGAGGCGGCGCAGCCGTGTGCGGCCGTCTTGACTGGCGCAGGCGAGCTGCGCCAGTCCGGCCGCCCGCTGCGCCGGCGGGGCCGAAAATCCGGTATGTTCGATCGTATCCACGCCGTCAGGTTAAGCACCGCGGCGGTTTTGTCGATATATAGCTTGTTGCTTGATGGCGTTTCCGTTTCTATAGAGGGAGCCACCTTGGTACGCTCATGCGACGCCTGGCGGGGGTCCAAGGCGACGGTCGCGGCCTGATATCGAGGACAAAAAGGCGCTGTTCAGTTGGCGTCGGGAAACGACAAAGTGGGGAAGAAACCGAATGGCTGACCAACTGGCGACCGAAATCATCGAAAAGATCAAGGCTCATGCCGAGCCGGGCGGCGAGGAGATCACCACCAGCACCGAATTGACGGCGCTCGGCATCCATTCGCTGGAACTGACCGAGATCATCTTCGATCTCGAGGAGCAGTATGGCATCGAAATCGAGATGAACACGGTCGATGCCTGGAGCAACCTGAAGAATGTTGGCGACATGGTCGAGGCCGTTCGCGCGCTGATCGCGAAAAAAGCCTGACCGGATGCACAAGCGCGTCGTCATTACCGGCATCGGCGGTTTGTGCGGGCTTGGCACCGACGTGCCGGCGATCTGGACCGAGATGCGCGCCGGCCGCTCGGCGATCGGCCCCATCGATAACCCGTTCCTGCACGATTTGAAGGTCAAGATCGGCTGCGAGATCAAGGCGCTGCCCGACCATGGCATAGAGCGCAAGCAGCTGGTGTCGATGGACCGTTTCAGCCTGTTGGCGGTGATTGCCGCCCGCGAAGCCTTACAGCAGTCCGGCTTGGCCCCCCATGCGGACAATACCTACCGCATGGGCGCCGTTATCGGCATCGGCGTCTGCGGCTTCGAGACGGTCGAGGAGAACTACCGCGCCATCCTGATCGAGGGCAAGAATCGCGCCGGCATCTTCACGGTGCCGAAGGTCATGCCGGGCGCCGCCGCCGGCCAGGTCAGCATGCATCTTGGCCTGCGTGGACCGGTGTTCGGCGTCACTTCGGCCTGCTCGTCGGCCAACCATGCCATCGCATCGGCGGTCGACCAGATCAGGCTCGGCCGCGCCGACGTCATGGTCGCCGGCGGCACCGAGGCACCGCTGGTCTGGGGCGTGCTGAAGGGGTGGGAGGCGCTGCGCGTGCTGTCGCCCGATACCTGCCGGCCGTTTTCGGCCGATCGTCAGGGCCTGGTGCTGGGCGAAGGCGCCGGCATGGCGGTTCTGGAAAGCTACGATCATGCGGTGGCGCGCGGCGCAAACATCCTCGCCGAAATCGTCGGCGCCGGCCTCTCGGCCGATGCCTCCGACATCGTTGCGCCGACCATAGAAGGGCCGGAAGCGGCGATGCGTTTCTGCCTGGCGGACGCCGGGTTGAATCCCGAGGACATCGACTACCTCAATGCGCACGGCACCGGCACCAAGGCCAATGACCAGATCGAGACCGCCGCGATCAAGCGCGTCTTCGGCGAGCACGCGCGCTCGCTTTCCGTCTCCTCGACCAAGTCGATGCATGCCCATTGCCTTGGCGCCTCGGGCGGGCTGGAGATGATCGCCTGCGTGATGGCGATCCGAGAGGGCGTGGTGCCGCCCACGGCGAATTTCCGCGAGGCCGACCCCGATTGCGATCTCGACGTGACGCCGAACGTCGCGCGCGAGCGCAAGGTGCGCGCCGCCATCAGCAACGGCTTCGCCTTCGGCGGTACCAATGCGGTGCTGGCGTTCAAGGCGATCTGATCCCGGCGATCGTGTTCTGCCCCGGCAGGTCAATCTGCCGGCTCCCGATGCCGGCATCATTCGATTTGTTGACTATGCGTGCACGGCCAAACGTCTGCCGCCGCATTGATCATCCCTGGGCCTGCGCCTAATTCTTTGCCGACCTCACCCAGACCGCGCCGCTCGGTGCTAAATCCCCGCCCAGGAGTTCTCGATGGCCGACCTGTCCGCCTATCCAATCACCGCCCGCTGGCCGGCTAGGCACCCGGACCGGATCCAGCTCTATTCGGCGACGACCCCGAATGGGGTGAAGATATCGATCGCCCTGGAAGAGATCGGCCTGGCCTACGAGCCGCACTATGTGGACATCGGCAAAAACGAAAGCTGGACGCCGGAATTCCTGTCGCTCAATCCCAACGGCAAGATACCGGCGATCATCGATCCGAACGGTCCCGACGGCAAGCCGATCGGCCTGTTCGAGTCCGGCGCCATCCTGCTCTACCTCGCCGACAAGACCGGCCTGCTCGTCCCGGCGGACGCGGCGCGGCGCTACGAGACGATCCAGTGGGTGTTCTTCCAGATGGCGGCCGTCGGCCCGATCTTCGGCCAGGTCGGCTTTTTCCACAAATTCGCCGGCCGCGAGATCGCCGACAAGCGGCCGCTGGAGCGCTACCGCGATGAATCGCGCCGCCTGCTCGGCGTTCTCGACGGCAGGCTGAAGGGTCGCAGATGGATCATGGACAATGACTACACCATCGCCGACATCTCGCTCATCGGCTGGGTGCGCAACCTGATCGGCTTCTATGAGGCGCGCGACCTCGTCGGCTTCGATGATTTCGTCAGCCTGGCGGCATGGCTGGAGCGCAGCCTGGCGCGGCCGGCGGTGCAGAAGGGCCTGACCATTCCGGCAAAGGGCTGAAAGCTCCCGCGCCCTGGGCGGCGGAATGTCGTAGGCTCGGCTATTTCGCCTTGGCTTTCGAGCCGCCTTTGCCCATCACGGAAGCCGCCAGCGACGCGGCGCCGCGCGCTGTTGCCACCACCGCGCCGGCTGCAACGCTCGCCACCGTGCGAACGGCGCCGGATTTGTCTGGCGCCGGCTTGCGCGCGCTGGCCGGCTTTGCGGCCGCGGCCGCGACTTTCCGAGGTGCGGCCTTGCCGAAGCTGGGCTTGGCGTCCTTCGAACGTTCGGCGATCGCCGGACCAGCGCCGGCTTTCGCCTGCGTCGTCTTCGTCGTCCTGGTCTTGGCGGTCGCGGGTTTTCTTGCCTTGGTTGCCATTGCAAAATCCCCTTACGCAGGACAATCGGTTCCCCGCCATAACGGTGCGAAACCCCTTAAGGTTCCCGTCGAAAAATACCGACAATTAAGCAGGTTAACCAATCACCAGGTCGGCCGCCCGGCGCCGCGCCAGCACGCGTTCGATGTTGGGCATGTCGTTGGAGGCGATCCAGGCGCGCGCATCCTCCTCGGAGCGGCCATGTTCGTGCCAGCGCTCCATCAGCCGGCGCTCGAGTTCGTTGCGCGGCACCTCGACGAAGATGGAGAAATCGAACAGTGGCGCCAGCCGCGACCACGGCTCCTCGTCGAGCAGCAGATAATTGCCCTCGACCAGGATGAATTTGGTCTCCGCGCCGATGATCGCGGCCGCGGCGCGCGACAGTTCCATGGTGCGGTCGAACACCGGGATGGCGATGTCGGGCTCTCCCGCCCGGATGCGCTTCAGAAGCGTCTCGAAGCCGCCGAAGTCGAACGTATCCGGCGCCCCCTTTCGCGTGCGCAGCCCGCGCCGGTTGAGGACGACGTCGTCATAGTGGAAGCCGTCCATCGGCACGACCTCCACGGCGCCTTCCGGCAACAGATCGTGCAGGCTCGCCGACAATGTCGACTTGCCGGCCCCCGGGGGCCCGGCAATGGCGACGACGAAGCGCTTTGCCTTGCCGGCGCGCTTGAAGATGGTGGCCGCGAGATGGGCGATTTCGGACATGGCGGCCTCGCTTGCCCCTGATGGTTGGAGCGACCGTTATTCTGGCCGCACTCGGCGGAAATTTCAAACCGGCATTTTGGGTAAGGTGCGGTGGTCAAGTGTCGAAAAGCCGACGTTCGAAGCATCCACTCAACCAGCCGCAGCCTGCCCGATGCGCAGGAAACCGCTGTCGAACGGCACCTCCCGCGCCGAGCCTCCGCCCGCCAGCCGCATGCGGCCCTCCGCCGTGGTGACCTCTTGCGGCGGTTCACCGCCCGCCAGCGGCAGTGCGCCGATGACATGGCGGAAGGAGACGCTGGCGCCTTCGCCGAGCGCGAACGCCGTCGCCACGCCTTCGCGCGTCAGCCAGTTGTCGCCGATCGAGGCGGCATGGCCTATCGCCGTGCGCCCGTCCTCGATGCCGAGCACGCCCAGATGCCGGCCGCTCCAGGGCGCGTAGTCGCGGCCGCCATTGCTGAACCACAGCATGGTGACCGGCAGCTCCGCCGGGTTCTTCAGCACCAGAATTAAGTCGTCCTCGGCCCGGCGCGCCAGGGCCGTCCAGCCCGGCCCGCCATGATCGGCCTCGACCAGCGTGACAAAATCCTCGCGCCAGTCATCCATGCGGTAATCCGTCAGGTCGAGCGTGCCGCCGTCGGCGGCGGGAAAATGGCCGAGATCGCTGCTGCGCCCGGGATAGGCGAGCAGGAAGCGGCCGCGCTTGGGATCGGGCTCCAGCGGATCGGCGGGCGAGGCCGCGAAGCGTTTTGGCGAAAAGGCCAGCCGACCGCCATCCGTCATCGCCGTCATCGGATGATGGGCGACCGAGATCGCGCCGTGGCCGCCGGAAAACACATGTTCCTGATAAAGGAAGGCATGGCCGTCGCGCAGCGTCAGGATCTTGTCGACGGTCGCGCCCATGACCTTGCGGCGCAGCCGGAAAACGGCTCGCCAGCCGCCGTCCACGGCGCTGCTCTGGGTGACGTCCCAGGCGCTGTTGGCCGGCCAGCCATGCAGCGGCGCTTCCTCGACGTCGCTGCGCGAAAACGGCGCGCACAGGAAATCGCCGGACAGTCGCACCGTGCCCTCGGGCAAGTCGGCCGGCAGCGTGTCGCGTGGCGCGCCGACCCAGGGCGCGCGGTGCAGCGGCCGCAATTGGCGCCCGCCATTCTCGATCACCATGTCGGCGACATGGCCGACCGTGGTGTCCAGCGAAACCGAAATGCCGCGTGCCTTGAGGGTGACCGTATCCATAGCGCTCTCATCGAATCCCGAAGGCGCAACAAGAACCGTTCGCCACCGGTTGCGCAAGCGTCGCGACCGGCATTTTGCATCACCTTGGAACGCAAGCTTGCGAAAGCAGACAAAGCTGGGGCTACCGCTATTAACCAAATGGACGCAGCCGGCGGGTTACGTTAGCTTCGCCGCATCTCAGCAACAGCCCAGCCAGAACAGACCTGTCCTTGTCCCCCTTGCGTCGCCTTCCGCTCGTCCAGAGACTTTTCGTCGCCCTTGGCCTGTTGCTGATGGCTGCGGGCTGCTCGACCACGACACCGCCGGACTCTGTGCTCGCCGTGCCGGCGCCGCCGCAGAAATACGCCGCCATCGTCGTCGATATCAGGAGCGGCAAGCAGCTGTTCGAGGTCAATTCGAGGGCGCCGCGTTATCCGGCCTCGCTGACCAAGATGATGACGCTCTACCTCCTGTTCGAGGCGATGGAGAGCGGCCGCGTCTCCAAGGAAACGCAGATCCCGGTCTCCGACCACGCCGCCTCGCAGCCGCCGACCAAGATGCGCTTCCGGCGCGGGGAAACGATCGACGTCGATTCCGCCATCCGCGCCATCGTCGTCAAGTCGGCCAATGACGTGGCGGTGGCGGTGGGCGAATATCTCGGCGGCTCGGAGGACGAGTTCGCCGCCATGATGACGTCGAAGGCGCGCCAGCTTGGCATGACCAGCACCATTTTCCGCAACGCCTCGGGCCTGCCCGACGACGGCCAGGTCACCAGCGCGCGCGACATGGCGGTGCTCGGCATGGCGCTGCACCAGCGCTTCCCCCAGCATTTCCACTATTTTTCCGAGAGCGACTTCATGTTCCGCGGCCGGCTGGTGCGCGGCCACAACGACATGCTCGGCCGCGTGCGCGGCGTGAACGGCATCAAGACCGGCTATATCAGGGCCTCCGGCTTCAACATCGTCACCTCCTACGAAGCCGACGGCCGCCAACTGATCGTGGTGGTGATGGGCGCCGACAGCGCCCGCCAGCGCAACGACCATGTCGAGGCGCTGATCCAGCGCAACCTATCGCCGGCGGTTGCCGACGCCCCGACCAGGGTGATGTACGCCGAACAGCAGTGAGCGGGCGAGCTTCGGGGCTGCCTCGCTTCGGACCAGCTTGCTCAACTATCGAAGTCAGTGCCGCCCCTCATCGCCCTGCCGGGCACTTCTCCCCGTATAGTGACGGGGAGAAGAGGCTGACCGCAACCTCGGCACCCTTTTGCAGCGTTGGTGATGGGCGAAACCGGCGATAACAGCCCCTCTCCCCGTTCTACGGGGAGAGATGTCCGGCAGGACAGTGAAGGGGCGGCGCAGTCGCTCGAAAGCGGGCGATGGCGTCGACTTGACCCGATAGGAATTTTTTCTTGACAGGGTGAAGGCAACTGTGCTACTATTCTCGCTATGGTGCTGATTTGCGCCAGCCACCCGCCGCAAGGCGGGTTTTTTGTGCCGTCGCCCAGGCGCCGGCCAATCACTTCGTCATCCACGGGCGGAGCAAGGAGCGTAGCGACGCGGCGCGAGGATCCATGCCGCGACTCGGCAAGCGCCGCAACGGTTCGCAATTCTGCTCCACTGAGGCCAATGTCATGGAATGGATCCAGGCTCCGCGACGGAGCTTCGCCCCCGTTATGGTTCCCCAGGGGGTTGATGACGATTTCATGGAGCCGCCGCCAACCTCGAATGTCTCTCGACCAGGCGAGCCCCGAAAGGCGGCCCGCTGCCCCTTCCTGTCACGCAATCGTCCGCAAGGCGTGGCATAGGCATGCCAAATCGCCGCGATGCTGGCTAAGCATCGCCGCATCGGTCTATCGTCTTCCACCACAGCAGGAGCCCGCATCATGAGCACCCTCCCCAAGGCGTCCGAGCAGCAGGCGGACAATGACAGCGGCGGCGAATATTTCGAGGCGCCGACCACGGGGGAGGACCTGCACGGGGCTTCGGACGAGCATTTCGACACGCCGGAGGTGCCGGACTCCGAGCCGGCCTTGCCCGGCGCTTCGCGGGCCAAGCCCAAGAAAAGACCGTCGGCGATCTCGGGCCGCAAATTCCGCAAGCGCGACCTGGTGCGCATCGACGATCTGCGCCCGAGCCTGGCCGACCGCATCCGCTCCGACCATCCCGACCTGCCGCATGGCGCCCGCATCAGCCGCGAGGAGCTCGGCCGCTACCGCATGCGCTACATGGAGGAGCTGCTCCAGCAGGAGCACGGCGAATTCTCCGAGCTCGACCGCCAGGTGGTGGAATCGATCGCCAGGCAGGACACGATTTCGGAAAACTCGGAAGAGGAGTTCGAGGAGCACCGCTCGTTCGCCGACCGCGTCTCCGACAACATGGCGGCCTTCGGCGGCAGCTGGTGGTTCCTGATCTCGTTCGCCGGCGTGCTCCTGGTGTGGATCGCCATCAACCTGTTCGAGGGCTTGAACCGCGCCTTCGATCCCTACCCCTTCATCCTGCTCAACCTGCTGCTCTCCTGCATCGCCGCCATCCAGGCACCCATCATCATGATGAGCCAGAAGCGCCAGGAGGTGAAAGACCGCCTGCGCTCCTTCAACGATTACCGCGTCAACCTCAAGGCCGAGCTCGAAGTGCGCCATCTGCACGAAAAACTCGATTACCTCATCTCGCGCCAATGGACCCGCCTGGCCGAGATGCAGCAGATGCAGCTCGACGCCATGCACGAGCTGACCGGCGCGAAGAAAGCCAAGCGCGCGGCACGGGGAGTGAGGAGGCGGGCGGTGCGGGGTGA